>PEQN01000003.1 GCA_002786225.1 Leptospira sp.
GAGATGAACTAGGATTTTTTCGAATTTTTAGTTATGTTACATTCCGTGCGCTTTCAGCAGGAATAACTTCTATGTTTTTAAGTTTTCTTCTTGGTGAGAAAATCATACAATTTTTATACTCATTAAAATTTAAAGAAAGCATTCGCAATGATGGTCCCAAATCTCACGAATCCAAATCTGGAACTCCAACTATGGGTGGACTCATGATAGTTTTCACTATGAGTTTATCTGTTCTGCTTTGGGGCAATTGGAACAATTTGAATTTAGTTCTCTTATTTTTTACAAGTTTGGGATTTGCTGCTTTGGGATTTCGTGACGATTATAGCAAAGCAATATTAAAAGTGAAAGGTGGAATGAGGGCTCGAACCAAATTTCTGATTTCCATCTTACTTTCCTTAGTGTTTATCTTTATATATTTTTATATCACAGGCAAACCCAACCCTAATGCATTAAAAGGTATAGTCTTTGAAATTACAGATTTATTTGTACCATTTGTAAAAGGTCCAGTTCTCTCATTAGGACTCTTAATCATTCCTTTTGCTATTTTAGTGGTGATAGGTACCTCTCATGCCGTGAATCTGACGGATGGATTGGATGGTCTTGCAACAGGAACTATGTTATTTCCTACAATAACCTTTGGTATCATAGCTTATGTTTCTGGGACTCCAATTACTGCAAATTACTTGAACATTCCGTACTTACCTGGTGCTCATGAATATTCTGTATTTCTATCTGCATTAGCCGGATCTTTGATAGGATTTCTTTGGTTCAATTCTCATCCAGCTCAAGTTTTTATGGGAGATACAGGTTCTCTTTTCTTAGGATCTACCTTAGGAATGGTAGCTATTATGTTGAAGAAAGAGTTACTCTTAATAATTCTCGGTGGTGTTTTTGTAATGGAGGCCATGAGTGTAATTTTGCAAGTGGCATCTTTCAAGCTTAGAGGCAAGAGAATATTTAAAATGAGTCCTATACATCATCATTTTGAATTGTCAGGAATCCCCGAAGAAAAAATCGTAATTCGATTTTGGATTGTTGGAATTATATTGGCTTTAATTTCTTTATCTACTCTTAGAATCCAATGAATTTTATTAAGATTGGCGAGAACGTTCAAGATAAGGTTTTAGTATTCATTATTTTTTTTCTTGCGATTACTGGAATCTCTGTTATGTTCTCTGCTTCCTTTAGCTATGGCGAAAGAGAATTCGAGAATCCGTATTTCTTCTTAAATAGGCAAATAGTTTGGTTACTTGCTGGATTTACATTGTTTGTAGTTTTTTCTCAAATGGACTTTCAGATTCTTGATTCTTTGGGAATTTATTTATGCTTAGTAACAATCTTTCTTTTAATTTTAGTTTTCATCCCAGGACTAGGAAAATCAGTTGGAACCTATTATGGTAGGAATTTCAATCGTTGGATAGGCATAGGGCCCTTTCAGTTCCAACCTTCTGAATTTGCCAAGATAACTGTTCTTATTTATCTAGCAGGTTTCTTTAAATCTTTCAAGAAAACGGAATCTATCAATTGGAAAAAATTTATTCTTCCTTTTGCAATTATTAGCACTATTCTACTTTTAATTGTTTTAGAGCCTTCCTTTGGAACAACAATGGAAATATTTTTTGTCCTGATTACTATGATTTACATAGCAGGATTTTCCTTTCGAAAACTATCCATCTCGATACTTTCTATTTTACCTTTATTATTTTTATTAGTAGATAGAGTGGGTTATAGACGTAAGCGAATAGACATTTGGCTAGATCCATATTCATATCGTTACGAGGAAGGTCACCAACTTGTCTCATCCTATTTAGCGTTTAAGTCAGGATCCTTTTTTGGAAATGATATCTCGGCTGGTTACTCACATAAGTATCTTCCTTATGGCTACACAGATTTTATTATTTCTCCTTTTGTAGAGGATTTTGGATTTTTGGGATTTTGTATTTTGTGGAGTGTGCTTTTAGTATTTATCTTTAGAAGCTATTTGTTAATCGAGAGAGTAAATGATCCCTTTGGATTCTACTTAGGATCAGGAATTCTTGCCTTACTTTCCATTCAATTTCTTATGAATCTTTTTGTTGTGACAGGGATTCTTCCTATTACTGGAGTTTCTTTTCCTTTTTTTAGCTATGGTGGATCTTCCTTAATTAGTACTTTTATTTTTAGTGGAATACTTGTAAATATTACTCGAAGAGAGAATCTGGAATCATGAGAACAATTTTAATTGCTGCGGGTGGAACTGGTGGTCATATTTCTCCTGGCATAGCTTTGTTTGAACAATTGTCACGTTCAAAAGAAAGTTATAATCTTGAGTCAGTTTACCTTCACTGTCCTTTAAGAAATAAAAAATATCCTGATCTTAACGATTCCGAATTAAAGATCATTTGGCATAATCTTCCACAATTTAAAATTTTAAATTCTCTTCTCTATCCCTTTTTATTTTTATTTCAATTCCTTAAAGCGTCCATTCTTTTCAAAAAAAAGAAGATAACGACTGTAATAGGTATGGGAGGATATACTTCTGTACTAGCTTTAATGTATGCGGTTGTATTTCGTAAGGAACTATTTCTGTGTGAGCAGAACTGCATACCTGGAAAGATTACAAGAATTTTCTGGAATTATGCGAATAAAATTGCCTTAAGTTTCCCTGTTGAATTCCATACAAATTCTAAAGTAAAAACAGCAATCCTTGGAAATCCAGTTCGCTCATCTGTAATTCCTAAAACTCCAGGAATTAAAAATCAAAAATTCTCGAATAAAAATTTAATGAACGTTTTGGTTCTAGGTGGATCTCAAGGAGCTAGACAAATAAATGAAATGGTAATTGCTGCAATGAATGAGGGATTCATACAAAAGCATATTAAATTTCGCGTATTAACAGGCGCTAATCTATATGATGAATTTCAAAAAAATTCAGCAGAAGTTGAAGCAATTTCTTATTCCAAAGATATGCGCACTCATTATGAGTGGGCTGATTTAGTTGTCGCAAGATCAGGTGCTGGTGTTTTAGCAGAGTGCAGTGTATATTCTTTACCAATGATCTTAATCCCCTATCCATATGCAAAAGATAACCATCAAATGGCTAATGCAAAATTCTTTGAATCACAAGGTGCCTGCATTCTCATAGATAGCAAATCATCAGATGCCACATTTTTAGTTCAGCATCTTCAATCGCTCTATCAAGAAGAAGGTAAGCTCTTACGCATGTCAATTGCATCCTTACAAACTTCAAAAATAAATTCTAGCAGTGATACTTTGAATTTCTTTTTCCATAATAATGAATAACAATTATGTTTTATTAGGCATAGGTGGATCTGGAATGTCCAGCCTAGCTCATATATTAATCGATAGAAACGAAAAAATATTTGGTTATGATAAAAAGTCATCTAAACAAACCGAACAATTAAAATCTAGGAATATTATAATATATAATTCTTTAGAAGAATGCCTAGAGAAAATTCCAGAACAATCTATTTTAGTTTATTCAAGTGCAGTATCAATTATTTCTTTACAGAATAGTTCTAAGAATTTTCATTTAATGCACCGTTCTGAATTACTTCATAAGCTTTTTTCAGAAAAGAAATCTATTTCAATTGCCGGCTCGCATGGTAAAACAACTACCACTGCTATGGTGTCCCAAATTCTAATTGATCACAATCTTAATCCTTCCGTGATGATTGGTGGAGATGTTCCTTTTATGGATTATAAAGGTGGAATTTGGAGAGAGGGAGATTTTGCCGTATATGAATCAGACGAATCAGATGGTACATTTTTAAACCATTCTGCAAATTATAGAATCATAACGAATATTGATGATGACCACCTAGACCATTATAAAGAAAAGAAATATCTTTTACATGCCTTTGAACAATATGCATGTCAATCGAAAGAATTCAAAACAATTCTATACATAGGAGATCAAGGTATTTGTGAAATACTTCTTAATATTAAAAATTATGACAATTTAATTTTAGTAGGACAAAGTAAAGATTTTAATTATCTACAAGAAAACTTGGGAATAGATATTAATGTTTATTATAAAAAATTCAAGATAGATTTGGAAGATTCATCAGGTAATTTTAATTTAAATGGACAATCTTACAACTTTACTATACCTTATTTGGGAGAACACTATTTAATCAATGCCAGTTTAGCAATTGCATTATGTTTAGAATTAGGATTAGGAATTGAAACGATTATTCTATCTCTTTCTAAATACAAGGGAGTAAAAAGAAGACTAGAAATACTGGGAAGTTACCAAGAAACAAAAGTAGTCGATGATTATGGACACCATCCAACAGAAGTAAAGGCAGTTATCTCCAGCTTAAGCAAAGAAAAAGCTAAAAACTCTTTAAGTAAGACAATAGTAATGTTTCAACCTCATAGATATACAAGAACAGAATTATTATTTAAAGATTTTGCTGAAGCTTTATTCTTAGCTGACGAAATTTATTTACTTCCGATCTATAGTGCAGGGGAGACTGCCAAAGAAGGGATTTCATCAGAGTTGATACAAAAGGAACTCTTGAAATTAGGACGAGAATCAACAATTCTAAATGGTGGGATAGTAGAAGACACGAAATACCTTCGCAAAATACTTCAGGGTAAAAATATTTTTGTAACCTTAGGGGCTGGAGATGTTTGGAAGTGGGGTTTAGAAATTCTCAAGTAAGATTAAAAAATCTCTTATCCACTTCAGACTTCTTTCCAACGAAATTAATATGACCCATCTTCCTACCTGGCTTAGCCTCATCCTTTTGGTAAAGATGAAGATGATACCTTGAATCCTTGGACATAAGTTCTAAGCAAAGTTGTAGGGAATTTGAGTAATCGTCTCCAAGCAAATTTTTCATAAGGCATGGCTTAATGGTATTTCGTTCAGGAAGATCCATTCCAGTTAAGATTCTGAGTTGCAATTCAAATTGAGAAATATCAGAACCATTTTGAGTATAATGACCAGAGTTATGTGGTCTAGGAGCAAATTCATTTACTACCAATTCATCCCCAGAAACAAAAAACTCTAATCCAAATACTCCAGCATAATCTAAGTTCTTACCTAAAAGAGAAGCGGAAGAAATTGCTAAATTATGGATATTTTCTGGAATAGGTGCTGGAAATTCTGTCATATCAAGAATAGAATTACGGTGAAAGTTAAGAGCAGGCGGAAATATAAATTCTTTACCCTCTTGGTTTCTTGCATAAATTACTGAGATTTCATAATCATAAGGATAGTAGGCTTCAAGAATATATTTCAAAGTATTAGAGGGAGGATTTTCATGTAAAAATACTTTCAACTCTTCAGAGGTATTAAATTTCCATTGACCTTTGCCATCATAACCAAAGCGAGTAGTCTTCAAGATAGCTGGCATGGGAAATTGAGAAAAATCTTCTTCACCTGTTACAATAGGTAAATACAATACGGTATTTAGTCCTATAGAATTGAAAAACTGTTTTTCTAAAATTCTATCCTGAGCAATTTTTATAGAATTAGCATTGGGTTTTAAGAAATTTAGATCTCTAGACTTTGAATAATCATTGATGAAATCTAAACACTCTTCTGGTATATTTTCAAATTCAAAGCTAAGTCCCGAAACTGTATCTAGAAATCTTCTTAGAGATGGAAAATCAATATAACTTCCTGTCCATTCAATAGCACCAGCCTTACATGCTGGAGAGTTTTTCTCAGGTGAATAAACATGAACCGTATAACCAAGTTTAATTGCTTCTTGGGTAAACATCCTACCCAACTGTCCAGAACCAAGAATTCCTAGGGAATGAGGAGGTAGTATCAAATCAATAAATCCTTTTCTTTAGCTAAGGCTTCTGTTTTACTTTTAGCCTGGTATACTTGTAGTTCTGCATCTAGCCTTGGATCTAGAAGTGATAAGATTCTTACAGCTAGTAATCCAGCGTTAGCAGCACCAGCTGAGCCTATTGCTAATGTTCCAACTGGAATTCCCTTGGGCATCTGAACTATTGAATACAAACTGTCCACTCCACTCAGTGCCTTAGATTGAATCGGAACACCTAATACCGGCAAGGTTGTAAGAGAGGCAACCATTCCAGGCAAATGAGCAGCACCTCCAGCACCCGCAATGATTAGTGAATAGCCAGTTTCACGTGCAGATTTACTAAAAGAATATAAAAGATCAGGACTTCTATGAGCAGAAACAATTTTTTTATCATAAGCTATAGAAAAGGAATCTAGAATAAGACAGGCTTCTTTCATGGTTTCCCAGTCGGAATGAGATCCCATAATCACTGCAACTTTCATTTTTTCATTAGACATATATTTAGATTTTGCATTATCCTTTAGCTTACAAGAATTTTTTCAACGATTCCTTCCATCTTCATAGACCTTGAACCTTTCACCAAGATAACAGTTTGAGCTGGTAAGTTTCTTTTAAATTGAGCAACAAGCTCATCTAAATTTTTGACAGTTTCAGGCCAATGAGAAAATGATATACTGGAAGCTTGATCCACCAAATTTGGATTAAAGAATACTGCATCTTTACCATATCCAATCACCCATTTGACTTCATGATTCAATAGATATTTCGCAATTTGTTTGTGATATTTTTCTGAATGAGAGCCTAACTCTTTCATATCTCCAAGAATGCATGCAAAAGGTCTTCCATCAGAAAGTTGGCTTGCTACAGAAATTGAAGATTCCATAGATTCTGGATTTGCATTATAGGTATCATCAATCAAAGTAAAATACTTTTTAATAACGACCAATCTACCTTTGGAAGATTTAAACTTTTGAATATTAGAAACTAATGTTTCTTTGTCTATACCAGAATCAGAGGCTAGTTTCATAACTCCACTTAAATTGGAAAGGATCTTCTCTCCAGGAGTATTCCAATGAAAAGGTAAGCCTTCCCAGGTTAAATCGAAACCATGTGGGTGTTTCTTCTTAATTTTTAAAGAGGATGAACTAATCTTCCAAGTAACAGATTGTATCTGGAATTGTTTAGTTTTAGCTTCTACAATTTCAGGGAAATGAATATTTTCTGGTGTGTAGAGCCTACCTCCGCTCGGCATACCGAATAATATATCCGTCTTCTCTTGAGCTATAGTTTCAGGAGATTTTAAGTTTTCAATATGTGCGGACCCTATATTTGTTATGATAGACCAAAGAGGTCTAGCCATTTCTGTGAGTTTTTGTATCTCACCTCTATGATTCATTCCCATTTCAATTATTGCTATTTCTGTTTGGGCATTGATACGAAACAGCGTAAAAGGAACACCTATTTCATTATTAAAATTCTTTTCAGTTACTACAATTTGTGATTTTGGAAGATGAGCATAACAAGATGCGAGCAATTCCTTAGTTGTTGTCTTTCCGCTTGATCCTGTGATTCCTATAACAAAGGGATTAAATCTCATCCTATGATAACGAGCTAAGTCTGCAAGAGCCTTCCAAGTATCATCTACTAGGATGGCTGATTGTAACTGCTTATTACTTAAAGATTTAAGAATAGATGATTTTCTATTAGCAAGAAATCCCGACGCACCTCGCTTTAGGGCATCAGAAATAAATTCATGACCATCCCTATTGCTAATGAGTGGAACAAATAAAGATCCAGGTTTCACTTCTTGGGACGAATTTGTTATCGATTTAAATAGAAAATTTTCCCTACGCCATAGAATTTTAGGTTCATGGTTAAGGAGTTTTGCTAGGGTGGAATATGAATATTGGAATTTCTCTATCACAAAATACTCTCTATTCAAATAAAATATTTTGCTAAAAAATTACGATTCCTTAAAGATTGAGAGAATGAAAAAAGTTAAAGTCCTTTTGATTGGATTAGGTCGAATTGCAAGTCTCTTGGAAAATGATCCCCTGAGAAGGAAACCCTGTACCCATGCTGGGACTCTACTGAATTCAAAAATTTCCTCTAAATTTGACTTAAAGTACATTTGGGATGAAAATCCTGATCGCATATCTGCATTCCAAAAGCAATGGAAGACTAAAGCTAAAGCGAAGATTCTACCACCTAATTTTTGGAAGACGGAAGAAATTGATTTAGCAATTATTGCAACTTCTACAGACTCCCATTGGAAAAATTTAAAAAATGCCATTGAATCAAATATTCCCAATCTTCTTGTCGAAAAGCCATTGGTTCGAGAAATGAAAGAGGCTAGGCGATTATTAGAATTGCAAAGGAATTTTCATTTTCGACTTTGGGTCAATCATGAAAGAAGATTTCACCCCGTTTATGCTTGGGCAAAAACATTATTAGAATCGGGTGAACTTGGAAAAATCAAAACCATTTATGCATCGGTCTTAACCTCGGCACAAGATCCTGGTATCGCATTTTCTGGAAAAGGAGGCGGACCCTTGCTTCATGATGGAACCCATGCAATTGATTTGATTCATTGGTTCTTAGGAATGCCTAATTCTATCCAAGCCAAATTTCATAAATCCAATCCTAAATATAAGATAGAAGAACAAGCCTATGTATGGATGCAGTATGAAAATGAAGCCAATGTATTCTTAGAAGTAGGAGGCTACCGCAAATACTTTCAATTTGAGATTGATATTCAAACTACCCAAGCAAGATTCCTATTAGGCAACCATGGGTTTCAATTCTTCCAAACGAAAAAATCCAAACTATATAAGGGATTCCGAAGCTTAGAAAAAACTGCAATACCAAAGAAGATTCTCCAAGATTCCAATCCTTTCCCCAGAATTTATAAAGAAATCGCAAAGTGTATAATCCATGATTTAGAGCCCACTACAGGTTCACTCAATGATAATTTAGAAATTATGAAAATCCTAACTGATATTAAAAAACAAGGAAAATATTTTTGAACATTTTTCGAACACTTTCCGCTTATTTATTTTCATTCTTCATAGCGATTCAATTATATTTTCATTATACTATATATAAAAAATTCCTAAATGAGAGATCCTTTGAATTAGCTACTAAGAATAAATGGAGTAAGATTAGCATCCAAACAAAAAATAAGATTCTAAATTTAGGTGGAATTTATATAAAGCTGGGTCAATTCCTTTCTAATCTCAATCATTTGCTTCCAGAAGAATTCATAGAACCCATGCAAGAATTACAAGATAGAGTTCCAAGCAAATCCTACTTAGAAATATTCAAAAGACTAGAGTTAGAATTAGGAATGAGTCCAGAAAAATTCTTTGACTATATAGACAAACAAGCATTAGCAAGTGCCTCAACAGCTCAAGTACATTTTGGAAGATATAAGGAAAGGGATGTTGCAATAAAAGTTTTGTACCCTGGTATTGAGGAATCTATACTAAAAGATCTTAAAGTAATTTACCATATATTAAAATGGATTAACAATCTTTTAATATCTTTTCCATACCAAGAATTATTTGATCAACTTCATTCATTAGTGCAGCAGGAAATGGATCTTTCACTAGAAAGAGCAAATACGATAGAGATGAGAGAATTATTTAAGAATGATCCACACATTCGAATACCACTTACATTACTCGATTTGCCTACGAAGTCCATATTGGTTACTGAATTCATTTATGGACTCAAGATCACTGATCCTAAGTTTTTAGTTAAAAATCAAAAAGAAAAATCTACCATAGCTGATCATTTAATCCAAGCTTATATTAAAATGGTTTTTCGTTTTCGTTTTTTTCATGCTGATCCACATCCAGGAAATTTCATAATCGAGCCAGACGGTAAAATTTGTTTCATAGATTTCGGCGCTGTTGCAAGAATTACGCCCCAAGAAGAAGAGGCATTGGTTATGATACTCTCAAGTTCTTTAAGAAGTGACTACCAAGGTATGGTTCAAGGATTTGATTATTTAGGAATTCTGAAACCCCAAACAAACCGTAAGAATCTTATAGCCATAATAGAATACTCTATGCAGAAAATGCGGCGTATACTTTCAAAT
The DNA here is from genome assembly GCA_002786225.1 of Leptospira sp. GTDB lineage: Bacteria > Spirochaetota > Leptospiria > Leptospirales > Leptospiraceae. Next base: position 9,892 of record PEQN01000003.1, read on the forward strand.
ATTGAGAGCTTTCAAAATATTTCCTTAGATGTATTAAATTTAAAAGAGGATAAAATATTTCTAAAAAAAATCCAAACTAGCATTCATGATTTAATAGCTGAATTGAATCTTCCCGCGAATTACATATCTCTACAAAGAGTGCTTGCTCAGCTAGTAGGAAATCTAGCACTCTTAGATCCTAATAAATCTATTTTTGATTATTCGGAAAGACCATTTCGTGAATTAGTCTTAAACGGAAAGAATAGGCTATCCTTGGATTTTCTCTGGGAAACTTTCCAAGCATTAGCGTTGGAAATCAATAGAAAATTGAATGAATTATTCAATAAGAATCATCTTTAAGAAAGGTAAATCATGGATTCTAGTTTTTTCTATTTCACTTTTCAAAGAATAAGCAAATAGTTTAATGGATTTTAGATTAAAAAGTGAAGGATAAGCTCTCTAGAATTTAATCATTTCTAGTTCTATATGGGGTGTGAGGATAAAAATGAAATATTTTGATAAAGAATTTAAGGAAGTTTACAAACCAAGTTATATTCTGTTTATATTAGTTGGAACAATTGTAGATTTGGTTACCAAATATTGGGTGATCATGAATTACTCTATAGAAGATCCTCAAGAAGTTTGGGGAAATTTCTTTCGTATGACTTTGATTTTCAATACAGGTTTTGTGTTTGGATTCCTACAAGACAATGCAATCCCATCTTTAGTAGCAACTGGAGTTGCTATTATTTTTCTCATAGGTTATAGATGGAAGAACCATGAACTCGGGAATCCTTGGGGTTGGAATTTTGTAATGGCAGGAGCCTTTGGCAATTTCATAGATAAATTTTTCGTAAAAATGCCTCCTGGTGGCGGAGTTAAATTTGGATTTACTGCTGGTCCAGGTCAATATATAGGAGTAGTGGATTTTTTTGATTTTGATTGGCCAGACTTTCTTCTTTTTCATAGATGGCCTGCCTTCAATATTGCAGATTCATGCGTTAGCATAGGTTTGGTGATTTTGATTTTTACTATGAATATAGAAGAACCAGAAAAGAAAAAGAAATAATGATTTTATGATTATTTCTTAAAATAAATCCTATTGACTTTTCTGGAATAACTTTAAAGAAAGGGATTCGCTTGTGCAAAATGGATGGTTTTAATGATATCTTTATCCTCTTCCATTTTGCCAACCTTCCACTGAATACCAGATGGTGTAGCTACAAGACTGCGCCCTAGAATCTTTTTCTTAGTATCATAGCCACAGATACGAAAGATATTAAAATCATAATCCTGAGCCATTTGAAAGAAATATTCTAAATCTTCCTCATAGGATCTTGTATTCACCAATCCATCAAGAATAAATACGGTTTGAATTCCCTTCTTCTGTAAGGATTCTAAGATGGTTTGGTCTTCATAATCTTTTCCAGCGAGAAGCCCAAATCTTACACCAGCCATAATAAAAACGGTCTCGCTTTCTGAGGTTTGGGTTATGGGTGCATTTGGCTTTTGTAAATCATAATGATCTATAAAATTCAAATCTTGGATAATAGGTACTGACTCTATAATGGATCCATTGGCAAGCTTACGATACATGGTTCCAGCTATCAACACACCTTTGTGTTTCTCCGAAACATCCATCCATTGATCCAAAATTGAATCATATCTATTCACCGATTCTTGAGGACTATGATGAAGATCTAGTAAAACTCTTGCCGGGAATAATATAAAGTCAGATCTTTCTTTAGAAATTTTGAGTAATTCGTTATCCGTAAATTTCGAGTTAAGTTGTTTTTGTACAAAAGTTATTTTCATTAATACTCTACATTGAATCCATCAGAATCCATATTGGACTCATCTTTTTCTGTTTCATTCTCACTCTTGGAACTAGAAGTTGTATCGCCTTGATTGGAATCATCTGCTTCTGAACTTGGCTCTATTGTTGAATCAACTTGCTTAGAATTTTCTTCATTCTGTTGCGCTTCGTCTTTTACTACAATACCAAAGGATTCTTTCATTTCTTCAGGACTTAATTCAACAACTCCACCATACAAATCCCCATTCTCTAGCCTTTCTGCCAAAGCAAGAGTGTAGCAATAAGATTCCATTATGCACTGTTTGACAGGTTTTTTATTTAATCGTTTCTTAGCTTCTACATTATCAAAGGACATGATATCATCCATGTTTCCAATGATTTCTCTTTTGGACTTCATATCGTTGATAAGAATGAGAAGTATGTCTCTAGTCTTTTCCATAAATTCTTTGGCAACCACACGAACATTTCTAGAGTGCTGACTGCGTTTGGTTTCCAAAGCGGTGGTTTTCTTAGATGCTTCAATATAATTGGCACCAGGATTCGCTTTATGAGCAGAATACTCTTTAAAGGTATCCATATAAATTTTAAATTGATCTAAGGTACTTCTAACAGTTTCATATTGATCCAGTAATTTCTGCCGGTAATCCACTCTATTGCCATTTACATGAACTTGCTTTATGTCAATTTTCTTTGTTGTCATTACAAAGGAATAATTATCATCAAATTCTTTAAAATACAAATATGTAAGCAAAGCCTTATCACTATCAGGGATAGCAGACATTTCACCTCGAGCATCAAATTTTTTACGTAAGGCTTCTATGTTGTACATATTCATCAAACGAAGCCCGTAGGCCATTTCTTTAGGAATTACAACTTCTTCTTTCTTCTCATCTTCCTTCTCAGATTTGTCAGAGTCAGATTCTTGAGTATTGGACCCTGAAGAAGAATCTTGTTCTGCTTCATGAATTCCTTCTCCCGATTTCCGTTGACCAGGCTTATCATCTAGGGTGATTCCTAAAAGATTTTCCATATAACGAGAAACAATGGGAATATTTTTATTTTCATTTCTAATAATTACCAAATACATCTTCTCGAAAATCGTACCGAACAATGTGTCTACTTCTTGCAGTATCTTCTTTTTGCGAGAATTGTAGATCATTGCAGGCTTACCTTCCAGTCTTTGTAAATGTTCATATGCAAGAGCAACTGCTTTCTTATAAGACTCTTGGTAAGGGTAAAGAACATAGAGCTTCTTAAAGATTGCATAAATAGGATCTTTGACTCTTGAGATATAAACTGCTTGGTCAGGTGCAGCATTGTATGGATCCGTGAGTTCACCAAGTTCTGTATTTTTATAGAGTTTATGCCCTAAGGCCAGCACTTCAATAAAAAGGGGATTCACTTGGTCTAAGGCTTTAGTGATTTTAGGAGAGTGGCTTGAATTTGTAAGAAGCTCGTTTCCTACCATCTGGAATTCCATAAGAGCAGATCTTAGATCTCTAGCAAAAATACCCATACAAGCCGGAGTTATTTCAGGAGCACCAAAAGGAGTTACTCGTGCAAACCAACATTTAAGCTTAATCGCAAATTTAGCTGCGAAGCTGGAAATTTCTTTTTCATAAGCCTGGGATGAATCTATAGAAGTTCTAGGATTGGAAGATTTTGCATCCGATTTAGAGGAGCGACCTGAACTTGAAGCTCCACCTTTACTTGTATTGGAACGATCAAATTCATTTCTTGATACAACACTTTGTCTTGTCTTTGGTTGAGGTCTATCTTTCTTAGGCTGCTCTTCCGATGCTGGTTTTTCTTTTACGATTTTACCACCAGCAGATTTAAATTTCTCAAGCATGTCTTTTCGTAAAGAATCATCTATGCTATTCAATCCGATTGCTTTTTTAGTTTTGTCAAATTCAGCCATATTACGTATCTACAGTAAATTATTTTAAAGAATTCAGAGATTAAAACCTTTTTTTGTTTCCTTTGTGATTTTTTACACCAATCTGGCGGTAGATATGAGTGATAAATCTCTTTTTGAAAACTATGTACTTTCTGCTGAATTAGAAGAAGCTGTTGAAATTGCTACCATTACAAAACGTCCGCTGTTGATACGAGGAGAACCAGGTACTGGAAAAACTCTCTTAGCCGAGTATCTTGCAAATAAACGAAAACAACCTCTCTTTAGTTGGCATATTAAATCAACTTCACAAGCTAAAGAAGGTTTGTATTTTTATGATGCAGTTGCTAGATTGAATGATTCAAGATTTTCCAATGAAGAAGCAGGACTGAGAGTTCAAAACATTGAAAACTACATTCGACTTGGGGCACTTGGTCTTGCTTTTGAAAAAGGAAATGCAGTTGTTTTGATTGATGAAATAGATAAGGCTGATATTGAATTTCCTAATGATCTATTACTGGAATTAGATAGAATGGAATTTACAATTTTTGAAACAAATCGAAAAATTACAGCTAAAGTTCGTCCTTTGACAATAATTACTTCCAATAATGAGAAAGAATTACCCGATGCCTTTCTTCGTAGATGCATTTTTCATTATATTGAATTTCCGAACCGCGACTTTATGCAGGCAATAGTAAATCAACATTTTCCCCATCTAGATAAGGATCTTATGCTAAGAGCTTTAGATCTTTTTTACCACCTAAGAAAGCGAGACGAATTAAAGAAAAAGCCAAGTACTTCTGAACTATTAGATTGGATTCAGATTCTTATACAAATGGGAGCCAGTCTCGAAGATGGAAGAATACCATATCCGGGTGCTCTATTGAAAAATGAAGAGGATTATCGAATCTTCAATTAATGTTTATTCCTTTTTTTTATTCATTAAGATCTAAAGGTATTCCTGTAGGAACAGGCGAATTCTTAAATTTTTTAGATTCTGTTCGAACACTTTGCAACAGAGATAACTTTTTAAGTTTAGACAGATTGTATAGGGTTGGTCGCCTTTGTCTTGTTAAGGATATTAAATACTATGATTCTTATGATATAGTATTTTCAGAAATTTTTGGATCTCTCTCTTTTTCTTCTGAAAAGGCTTTATTAAGTATAGAATCCTGGTTAGAAAAGGCGCGTAAATTCTTACTTGATGAAGAAAGACTCAAAAATGCACCCAAGTATGATACCGATCGCTTATTAGAAGAACTGAAAGATAGGCTAAAAAGACAAAGAGAAAGACATGATGGTGGCAATACTTGGATAGGAACTGGAGGAACTTCCCCTTTTGGAAATAGTGGATACAACGAACATGGTATACGCATAGGGGGGGAAGCTGGCAATAGAACTGGTATTGCAGTCTGGCAAGATAGAAAATTTAGGCCGTATAGAAGTGATGAAATTTTGGATACAAGAAAAATACAAATTGCTTTAAAGTATCTTAGAGTAATGAAAAAAGAGGGACGACCCGAACTTCATCTTCCTAAGACCATCCAAAAAACATCTGACAATGGAGGTGATTTAGAATTAATTGAAGAAAGATCTAGAAAAAATAATCTAAAGGTTGTTTTATTGATGGATATCGGTGGATCCATGACTCCTCACGCGAACAAAGTGTCCCAATTATTTTCTGCAGCAAATAAAATCCAACATTTTAAAGAATTCTATAGTTTTTATTTTCATAATATTTTTAGTTATGAAATTTTTGAAGACCCATTTTTGAGGAAATCTTATCCTCTTTCAAAGTTTATAAAAAAATTTCGCCCAGATACAAGAATTATTTATGTTGGCGATGCTTGGATGGCACCTTACGAATTGTTCTCAGCTTCGATAAATCCTTATGCTTTTCATACTACGCGAAATCAAAGAAAAGAAGAAAATCGATTAATTGGTATTGATAGCTTGCAAGAGATGAAGAATAGATTCCCTCACTCCGTATGGCTTAATCCTGAACCGGAAAAACTTTGGTGGGAGACAACTATATCAGCAATTGGTGATGTAGTTCCCATGTATTTTTTGAGTATCGATGGTTTACAAAAGGCAATAAAAGACTTAATGGATTAATATTAAAATTGTAAGCTATACTCAAAATATTGAGAATTTCCAAAATTCCAAATGGAATAAGGACCTTGTTTTTCTGGATAAGAGGACTGATAGGAGTATAAATTTTGGTTATTAGGAAAGCTTTGAGAACTATTTTCAGAGATATTTTGGTCTGAATAAATATCATAAAAATGATACACATAAATTAATATAAATCCCGCTGTTAATATTTGAAAATTTTGTTTATGCATTTCAAAACTTTTATTATTACTAAATGCAGAGGTCGCAACCAATTGAGTTCCAAGAGGAAGATAGCTAACTTCTGGACTTGCAGTATTTCGCGCATTATTATATTCAAAAGCTGCACCAAAAAAGGTAACAGCACCAAAACCCATTAAAGCTGATCCTTTCCAAAATTCACCTTTATTAATTTGAGGAAGTCCTGGTACAATTTGTACTAATGGATGAATTTTAGGAAGCTGGAACCAAGAGGGAGAATAATATGAAAATGTCTTTATGCTTTTGCTAGGAATATTGTATACTTTATCAGACGGTGACTCAAGGGTTAATACACCATCATCTGAAATAGAAATTAGTTTTCCCTTGAAAGATTTAGAGTTCGAATCAACAATTTCTAATCCAATACCGATCCGAATATATTTTGTTAAACTATCTTCTTTAGAGTTAATACTACCTCTAATGCTTAATAAATCGTTTGAATTATACACTTTTGCATCCAAAAATCCTTTCCCAGAAACAAGAACAACTTTGGATTGAGATAATAAATGCAACTTTGATTTACAATTTTCTGCCTCATCTTTAATCTTATAGCAAACTGGGATTCCAGAATATCCCACTTCTATGGAATCAATTTCAATATTGGAAATTTTTATCTTTCTGTCGAAGTTATCTATGATAGTATAATTTGAATTTGTCTCAATAAACTTTCCTTCTATCGTCTTACCAGACTTAAGAAGTACAATATCAGACCAAATTGTTCTTGAGTAAAAGCATAGAATCAGAAAAGATATACTAAGCTGAAAATACTTCATGGAATTTAAAATTTGGAAACAAAGATAAAAAACATTTTTAAAAACACTTCGCTTAGACTACAGATTGGTCTACTGTATACAATTCTTGCATTTGTGAATATCGTTTTTTTTTCTGTGATGATTTTTGAAAACCAATCTGATCTTTTGATTCGATCATTTAAATTTCAATCTGAAAATTTGGTAAATTTAATTCAAAATGACTTGAATGTCACAAGTTTTACAATAAAAAACCAAGAAGAATTCGATATCTTTCGTAAAAAACTAAAACTTTATGAAATCCAAAATTTTAAAATCTATGATTCAACTGGCTCCATTTTAGCAGAATATCCACAAACAAAGGCTAATTTAGAAAATTTAGATCGATCTAAGGTATTAGAAAAAATCAAAGAAGTAGGCATTTTAGAATCAGGATCAATCTTTAAATCTAGGTATAAACTTGAACTGAATGAAGCTAATTTTTCAGTATTAGCACTCATTCCATTTACTGTTTCATCTAAAAAAGAATTCTACCTTGAGACTCAAATAACTTTGAGCAGTATCCAAGAAAGACTCAATCAAATCTATGTATTTATGGCTATAGCTACTACTTGGGGAATATTATTTCACATCTTATTTGCAGTCTATGTGTACAAGATTATTTTCCAGAGACTAGGTATATTGAAAAGAACTTCTGAACAAATGGCAACCGGAAATTTAAGCGCTAGAGCCAATTGGAAAATGGATCGTAAGGATGAATTAGATTCTTTGGGTGAAACATTCAATTCTATGGCTATCAAAATAGAAGAAACAGTAAAAACAGTAACCCGATTAAATACTGAAATTAATTTAGAATTAACTATAGGAAAAGAAGTGCAGGAGCTTTTCTTACCAAAAACTAAGCTTGTAAAAGATTTTAATTTAGCTAAATTGTATCGCCCTATGAGAGAGGTTAGCGGTGATATCTATCAATTCTTTAAAATTCAAAAAGCGAATGAAGAGAGTTTAGCTGTATTTATAGCAGATGCATCTGGGCATGGTGTCAGTGCAGCATTAGTAACAGTTGTTTTAGCAATGTTATTGGAATCCATCTTAAAAGAAACAGATGAACCCCATTTAGTGATTCAAAAATTGAGTGATCTTGTGGGGAATCGTATGCAATCCTCTTTCTTTGCAACGGCTGTATTCTGCAAAATTCATACAAACTCTACTATCGAAATATGCAATGGTGGGCACAATGCCCCTCTTTTATTACAAAAGTTCAATTCCAAAATTATTGAAATTGAATCTTCGGGACCACCGCTCGGTATGATAGAACAGCATGAATATAAAACTGAAAGATTCAAAGCTGAATCTGGTGACAAAATTTTTCTTTATACGGATGGACTAGTTGAAGCTTTAAATGAAAATAAGGAATTATTTGGCTTGCAAAGAGTAAAATCAAAATTAGTAAAAGACAATCTATTAAACCAAGAGATTGTTGATGAACTCTCCCAAGAATTGGATAATTTTACATTCGAATATAAAGATGATGTAACTATTCTTTTATTGGAAATTCCATAATGGTCAAAATTATTAGCTACATTTTTGCATTTTTAATCATGCTTAATCTGTTTTTTGTTTCAGCTAGTTCAATAACTAGTGCAAAATTAGTTGAACTTCGACTTAACATTCAAAAAGACCAAATTATGAATTACGAACTTTCTTCTAAAGCTCTCAAAAGTAAATTAAGACAGATATTTTTAGATAAAGATAACTTTAATAATGAAATCAAAATTAATATTTTAGAATCCTCCATACTAAATTCAAATATCCAGGATAATAATTTTGAATTAACAAGTTTAGAAAAAATAGGATTATTGTTAGTAAATGGAGTTCGATTTATAAGTTTTAAACCAGTTATTGATCTTTCTTCCAATAAACGAAATACAATTCTTTTACAGTATGCTTTTTACCAAGAAAGAACTAGGCGATATAAAGATGCCTCAGATAAATACAAAGAATTAGAAAAATTACTTCCAAATGATTCTGATGAATATGCATTCGTACTTTTACATGATGGGTTTTGTTTATCAATGCTTGGTTTCAACACAGAAGCTAACTTCCAGCTAGATAAAGTATATAATCTTTTTCCGGGAACGCATTATTCAGAAAATGCTAAATTACTAATGAATTTTTTAAAAGAATCGGAACAAAATAAAGAATCGCTTCTATCATTAAAATCAAATCCAGTTCTTTATACTAAAAATTTATACCTAAATGGCTCCTATGAGGATGCTCTTAAGGAATTAGAAAGATTACCAAAACTTACTAAAGATTTATCTTTTATTAAAGCAAGATCATTAGAAGAATTAGGGAAAACACAGATTGCTATTGAAGAATATATTCCCTTAGCAAAGCAAAATGAAAATCAAGAAATAGCGATCAAAGCAAACAGAAGATTGTTACTATTAAGTAATTATTATTCTGAGAATAAGGAGCTAGCTAAGATTTCAGAGAAAAATGCTATCAATCTTGGAGATAGAGACGCAGTAAAAACCATTGTGGAGAGTAAAGAATACAAACAAGAAACAAAAGTAATACAAATAATTCAATCTAATGATTTTAATGAACCTGATCTAGAAAAGTTAAAAACAGAAGTAAAACAAGAATTAGAAATTTATTCTAAATCATTGGATAAAATTGTATCTAAAGAATTAATTTTAACTGATGATAAAGAAATTAAGAGCAATCAAACTGAAGTAGTACCTATTGAAAAATTAGAAGTGAAAAATCATGAAATTTTTATTCCAAAATCATTTGAAGCAATGCTTTCGGACGGTAGAATCATAACTGCTAATGAAATAGAGTTTGACTCGGAAAACGGCACTGCTAAAATCTTAACAGCTAATTTTCCAATTAAAACTCCTATAGACAATCTTGATACTATTAGAATTGCGATTCCTAAAGGAAAAACACTCAATAACCCAATTAAGTTGACATTAAAAAGCGGTAAAACTTTAACAGGTAGAATAGTTATATTTAAATCACCAAAATTAAAATTAGAATATTCCAATAAATCCGAGGAACTTAAATCAGAATTGATTCCATTAAAAGAAATCAATAATTTAAAATTATTATAAAATTTCTAATCTTGAAGATAAATGAGTAGAAATTAAAGAATATAAAAAGCTGGAAGAATAAGAATTAGGGAAGGTCATCTTGAGAGTTGATAATTGTAAAAAATTTATCAAGTGAAGATAATTTTAGGATGATTAAAACATCTTGGTTTACATTGAGTAAAAAGAATCGACCTTCCTCTGCTTTCATTCGTTTTTGAACATTAGCAAGCAAGGCTATTCCAGAAGAATCTAATAATTTTATATGAATCATGTCGATCACTAGAGAGTTTACACCATCATCAATCAAACTATGTAATTCTTTCTTTAAGGCAGGAGCGGTGTAGATATCTAATGCACCATTTAGTTGAACGACTGTGTGGTTTCTTAGCTTTGTTATCTGACTACTCATAAAATTTATTTACTCTTTGCAAGTATTTCTTAGGGGAATTTTTCGTAAAGGAAAAAAGACATTAAAAATCTTTAGAAAATTTCATCTGTAATTTTCTAAGCATTTCAGTGACAGCCTGGTTGTAGCCATCAAATCCACCTTTGTCGTATTCGTTTAAATTTTTATATTCTAATTCACCCATTTCTAAAAGCATCTTTGAAAGTTCCTGTTCAAAGTAGTCTTTGCGTATGTAGGACTTTTCAAAGGTTTTAGGGTGCATACTTTATTCTCATATTTGAATCGAATAATGTCAAGAAATTTTGAGCTAGAAGCAAAAAATCAAAAGTAAATTACTTGATTCTAATCTTCTTTTTCTATTTTTATAAATAGTAAGATAGGAGAATTCATGAGAATAAAAATTACAATATTATTTTTTCTTTTTTTAATGGTAGACTGTGCAACATCCCCACTAGGACGAAAGCAATTGCTTCTAAATGATGATGCAGAAATGAATCAAATGGGAGCTGATGCTTTCAATGATATGAAAACAAAAATTCCCATCGAAAAATCTGCTAATATAAATAATTATGTTAAGTGCATTTCGTATGCAAGTTTGAAATTTGCTAATGATACAACAGGTGTTGACCAGTGGGAGGTTGTTGTTTTCAGAGATCCAGCAATCAATGCTTTCGCTTTGCCAGGAGGTAAAATTGGAGTATACACTGGAATATTAAGTGTAGCTAATACAGCCGATAAACTTGCAGCGGTTATAGGACATGAAATAGCTCATGTAACATCTCGCCACGGAAATGAAAGAGTATCTCAATCGACAATAGCACAAGGTGGGCTTTCTGTTATACAAGGAATGGGTTATGAGTCTGCTGCGGGAGCTTTAGGAGCTGGAGCTACTTATGGCTTGATTTTGCCATTTTCTAGAAAACATGAATCAGAAGCTGATTTACTTGGTTTAGAAATTATGTCAAAAGCAGGTTTTAATCCGCAAGCATCAGTTGCATTATGGGAAGGAATGAAAGCCTTAGGTGGAGAAAAGCCACATGAATTAATGTCAACTCATCCATCAGATGATACAAGGATTAAGGATTTAAAGGACAATCTACCTAAAGCACTTTTGAATTATTCAATGGTGAAAGACAAAGGAGCTCTTCCTTCGTGTAAATTGTAAGTTAGAAAAGTTACAGTTTGTTCGCATATATAACAGAACAAACTGTACTACTACTCATTCAATCCTATTCGCAAATAAGTTTTCTATTTTCAATTTTACAATTTCTTGTTTTTCCATTATCAACTAAAGTTCCTGAGCCAGTAGAACCATTCCCAGTAAAATTCCCAGTTAATACTTTCCCATTTTTAAATGTATAGACTCCTGGACCAGTAATTTCTCCATTTTTGAAATCTCCTGCAAATTTATCTCCGTTGGAAAAAGTATAAATACCCTTGCCATCACGAAAATCTTTAAGATAGTTTCCTTTGAAAGTTTCTCCGTCACTATAAATAAAACCACCTTCACCATTTCTCATATCATCTTTAAAATTTCCTGTGTAAGTATCGCCGTTTTCATAAACATAAACACCAAAGCCATTTACACAATCACCTTTAATGCATCCTTTCATACTAGATTTTAAATTTGGTCCCTTGGATTTTTCATCAGGATCAGCAGAACTCATATCTGAATAGCTTCTATTTTCGGAATTGGTATCAGATGCCTCTTTATCTTCAACGCTAGGATTCTGAGTTTGAGTATCTTTGCTCTTGCAATTGATTGCACCGAGTAAAATAAAAATAGTGAGAAATATATTAAATTGTTTCAAAAGCATGAAAAGAACTCCTTTTAGGAAATTATAATGAAATCTTAGTATTCGTCAAATGATTTTGTTTTTATATTTTTTCGCAAGCTGTTTAAAAGTGTATTTTAGAAGATTTTATGTTCAAATTTTAGATAAATCAAAAATAGAAATAAGATTTTGAATGACGTAGAATACAAATCTACAAAAAATGAAGCATATGCAAAACAATGAGCAAAATAGCTCCACCAAACCGCTCAAAGTATTAGTGGTTGAGGATGAAATCATTATTGCTATAAATATCTGTAATTCTTTACAAAAAATAGGATATTTAACAGAATATTCTAATTCTGGTGAAGATGCGATAGCTACTTTTTCGAGTTGGAATCCAGATATTATTCTTATGGACATCATGCTTGGAAGTGGCATGGATGGTGTGGAAACAGCCGAAAAAATTCATAAAACTTCAAATGTTCCTATTATTTATCTCACTGCATATTCTGATCAAGCAACTCTGAGCCGTGCAAAAATTACGGATCCTTTTGGTTATTTAATCAAACCTTTTCATGGTAGAGAACTTTTTATAGCTATTGAAATGGCAATATATAAGAACAAATCTATCCAAGGCTTTAAGGATATCCAACAAAGATTATTTGAAAGTCAAAAACTAGAATCAATAGGATTGCTATCATCTGGGATAGCACATGAAATCAATAATCCATTGATGAGCATCATCAATTTTTCCATTTTAGGAGAAGAAGAAGCTATAAAGATAGAAAATCCAAAAATGAAAAAATATTTTGAAGTGATTCGAATTGAATCAGAAAGAATTTCAACAGTGGTTAAAAATTTAATGAATTATTCAAGAGAAGATAAAGATTTTTCAAATTGGATATTCATTGAAGAATTAGTGCAAGACTCTTTAGCATTATTCAAACAACTCTTGATTCGAGATAATATTAGTGTAGATTTTAAAGTGGAGGAAGAAGCACTTCCTAAAATTTTCTGTAATTCTCAGAAAATTAAACAAGTTATACTTAATCTTATAAGCAGCAGTAGGAGCGCTATCTTAGAAAATAAGGACTCTTCCAATAAGTTCATTCGGATAAAATGCAAGAAAATCAATAAAAATAATAATGATTTTGTTCAAATAATTTTTGAAAACTCTGGTATCTATTTACCAGATAATGATGGTCTAGATATAAATAATTTATTCAATCATAATCTTCAAAACTTTTCTACTACTGAATTGGGGTATTATTTAAGTATGGGGATAATCGCTGAACACAAGGGTACAATTATGAGTCAAGTTGAAAATAATCAGACAAATATTATTATCGAACTTCCTTTAAACTCTTCAATCAGCCAATCTTCAAACAATACGGCGATTTGAGAAAATTAATATGCCCTTAGAAAAATCTGAATTCTGGTTTGCTTTTTTGGGATAATGCAAAATATTCGTTTATGATTGGAAGATTTCATTCATCTTAAATGTGCGACTCAAGTTTTTATTTATAATAATCCTTTTTTTACCCACTCTACTTCTATCCCAAGATAATAGTGGTCTACAGTTTCCTTTTTCCTGGGGAAGCCAGGACTCGGTGAACCCTGAGGAAGAGAAAAGGAAACTCACTGTTCAGTCCTTGAAAACAATTCTCGCAGATAGGTCAATCGAGGCACTCACTGAAAGGGAAGTTGACTCCTATTTACGCCAACTTGGGGTGCCGAATACGGGTTCTATCTATGCGAAAAGGCAAAGAATTAAATCCATTCTTAATATTGATGATTCTCCTCCAGCTTTTTCTTTAGATAGCCTTCCCAAGACGTCCAAAGCGGGTGATCGTATCCAGATTCAGAATGCTGCCGAGGGTGAATTACTATCCATTGACCAAACTAAAGGTGGGGTAATGGTATTAAGGGGTAAAGTAAGCCTTAAGATAGGAAAAGGTGTGCTCACTGCTGAGACTGTTAGTATAGATTCCAATCGACAAGAAATTTATGCGGAAGGTGGAATCGAATACAATGATGGACCTGCAAGAATTAAAGGAGAGAAATTCCTCTATGATTTTAAACTATCTAGAGGTGTGATCTACGATAGTAAGGCAAGCATGTATCCTGCTTATTTTGTTGGCGAGAAAATGAAAAAGTTAGATGAAAATCGCTACCTTTTAGAAATGGGTTACTTTACTGCTTGTAATGCGGAAATCCCACACTATTCTTTTAAAGCAAATAAGATCATAGTTTATGAAGATAAATCTGTTGTTGCAATCTCGCCAAGTTACCAAGTGGGTGGAACAACAATGTTTTGGTTTCCATTCCTCTACAATTCTAGCAGTGGCAATGGATTCACAAGCCAAATTGGGAAGAATAATACCCAAGGATGGTTTATACAAAACACCTACCAATGGTCAGACCCTTTTCCAAACTCTGCTATCATGCCTCATGGGTACAAATTTAGATTTGATGCCTATGAAAAAACAGGACAAGCAACTGAACTTGAAATGTGGAAAATCACTCCATGGTTGAATTATAATATAGATGTAGCATACGCAAATCATAAGAGAACTACAATCTCACCTGCGTATGAAGATAGATTTGAGAATTTAGGAATTGGAAATGTCGCAACCACCAATCAGGTGGATAGAGGTGAGAAATACCCCAATCTGGGCTTAGGAATAAGAGATGTTGGTGTACAATATGAGCCATGGTGGAAGGCAAACCTCAATCTAAATGCAAAACAAAATGATACAGCAAAAGATGGAACTAGGAACGTTCAATTGCGATATGAGAACCTAAATCAAATTAATTATGACTATGAATATGGGAATAGATTTGAACCGTCCAATTCTATACAAGGTCTATATACACAGAGAAATCAGAGATTTGGACTAATTCGAAATCTTTTAAATTGGAGTTTTGATTATTCAGAAACAAGAGGAGATTTAGCGGTGTCATTAGGTGCTAGAAGAACTCTAGTCTACCAAATCCAAGCAGATAAATTTTTCCCAACTGTGGATGTCGCTCCAGTAGTGAATATTAGAAATTCAAGTCAGATAGGAACGACCCCCTATTTTGAATCTCCAGTATATTGGGATATAAACTTCCAGAACACGACGACAAAATTCTACGGTCCACCTACTCAAAAACCGCTCCCATTTCCATTACAGAATGGCTCAACTACTGATCCCTTTGGTAAATTCCAGGATTTTGTATTAAGGACTCAAAACTTAACAATAGGCGATATGGGATTTCGGTCTACCCTGCCTATGGGTGCTTATGTTTCTGTGACACCTGCATTTTACGGTGGAGCTAGGCAACATACTGTTGATTTCCCAGGCTCTGGAAATGCAGTCAATAGCCCAAGCTTTTCAGCGAATCTTGCACAAAGAAACTTTCTAGCTCAGGATACCTATCAATATTATAGGCAAAACCATGAGATAAGAATTGGTACTCCTGCTCTCTTTTTTACAACATACTACCGTAAATTAGATATTGAAAAACCTGAACGAAAAGATCCTATTTTTGGAAAGAGTAGAATCAATGAGGCAGAATTTGCACTTGAATCTTATGCCTTAGAGGATTGGGAAGTTTCCATACGTACAATACGTGATTTTCGTAAGTATTCATCGGATTCTAACCCTGGTCCTACCGAAAATGAAAGATGGTATTTTACGATATTTCGTTTTTCTGGCTTTGTTGATTTTTTAGATGGTTTTAGAACAAGAAGACCAACTTTATTGGATAGGCAAAAAAGTTTCTATTCAGGAATTTTTATAAATAATGACTTTGTCTACCACACACCGCTAAGTAAACCATTAACTAATAATTTAACCTTATCTTATAAAATGGGTGGATTTTCATTACCATTTGTTCGTAACTTTCGCAGCTTTGAAGCAGGAGCTACTTGGTATCATGTTTATAGAGATAATTTTCTTGATAGTTATCGCTTTTTTATGAGAACTGATGTAAAAATCACAAGAACTATTTCTACCGATTTTGAAATAGATTCAAGAGTTACTGAGCCATGGAGGCTTACCAACCTAAGTCAAGCCGATTATTATAACCTAGGAACTACTCCCGACATCTACCAATACCAAACAGGAGTTAACTATAGACAGACAGATCTATTCCGAGATATTGTCCAAGGTACTGGTGCTGCTGGTTCACAAGAAAGGCAGAAGACAATTTTCAATATAAATCGTTTTATTACAACTTTTAAAATGAACCTTCACAACTGGGAATATAGATTGGGATACAGTATGAATCTTCGTGCTTTTCCAGGAGGTATAGCTGGGGATAGCCAATTGACCTTCTATGATCAATCTGTATTCTTTTCAGTGAATATAACTAACTTTGAATTGGGTCAGGCTGATGGAACTCAAGTGACTAGAGCTAGAGTGTATAGATTTCGTAAACGACCACTCGATGTAATTCCTAAGGAACTTCGTGGGGAGGTTAGATAATGTTAAAAGAAAGAAGCCAGACTTTCAAATTACTTTTTGTGATTTTCGATTTATTTCTTTCTATTATAAGTTTTTTTTTGGCATTTATTGTAAGGTACATTATTGAAAAAGATCCAGATTTTTTCTTAAAATCTTTAGACCTCTCTAATTATATAATTCTTGGAGTCATCCTAGGATTTACGCAAGTTATTTCATTTCTTTCTGTTGATCTCTACCATCCAAGAAGAGGATTAAGTTTTGCGGAAGAATTTTTTGGAATTCTTTCAGGAGTCTTTGTTAATTTATTATTTTTGCTATCTATCTTATTTTTTGTCAGAGCGGAAAGTTTTTCTAGATTAATAATTTTTAATTATGCAATCATATCTCCTATTCTCATTTCACTTTCTCATTTAATTTTAAGATACATATTAAATCTTCTTAGAACAAAAGGCTATAATCTAAGATCGGTATTGATTATTGGCACTGGTAAGAACGCCATTGCTTTTCAAGAATCCATCAAAAAGCATTCCATTTACGGTTACAAAATTGAGGGATTTATTTCAGCAGATACTTCTTTAATTAAGAAAAACCATGAACTCCATTCTCTTATCATAGGGAAATGGAAGAATTTAGAAACAATTATTGTAAAATTTAAACCAGATTTAATCGTTTATGCTCTCTCAAGTAAAGAAGGAACTTATCTTAAGGAAACAATAGATATCTGTGACTACCATGGCATAGATGCAAAAGTTATTCCGAGCTATGAAGAATTTATAACAGCTAGAGGTAGGGTTGAAGTAATGGAAGGAATTCCAATTATTTCAATTCGAAATATTCCTGTTAGGTTAGGTTATAACCAAGCCTTAAAAAGAATTTTTGATCTAATCTTTTCTTCTTTATTCTTAATTTTGTTCTCACCATTTTTTTTAGTAATCACAGTTTTGATTAAATGTACTTCCCCTGGTCCAATTTTCTACCGCCAGGAAAGAGTTGGTTTAGATAATAAAAGCTTTATGATGCTTAAATTTAGAACCATGCAAGTTCAAGAAAAGCGTGATTCTGATACAAAATGGACCACACCTAATGATCCTAGGGTAACTAGAATAGGGGGGATTTTGAGAAAATTGTCTTTAGATGAGACGCCCCAATTTTTTAATGTACTAATGGGCTCTATGTCTGTGGTCGGACCTCGTCCGGAAAGACCTTATTTTGTAGAACAATTTCAAATTAAGCACAGGCATTATATGAGACGCCATGCTGTGAAAGCAGGTATTACGGGACTTGCTCAGATCCAAGGACTCAGAGGAGACACATCAATAGAGAAGAGAATTGAAGCCGATATTTATTATATCGAAAATTGGAGTCTTCTCTTTGATCTTAAAATTATTTTGCTAACACCATTTAAAGGTGTTTATAGTAAAAATGCATATTAGAGGAGAACAATATGGATATTAATACTTTACGCAACATTGCATCCCTGGCTAAATTAAAAGTGGATGATACAGAAGCAGAGAAGTTTGTTTCTGATTTTAATAAAATGATAGAATACGTTGATGTAATTAAATCCTTAAATACCGATTCCATACAGGATGATGAAATTTATTACAACCACCAGAATTTCACAAGACCTGATGTAGTTGAAAATAATCTAAACAGAGAGGCTCTTTCTAAAATCACTCCTGAATATGAAAATGGATTTATAGTCGTACCTAAGGTTATTGAAACATGAAATCAATCATACATTTAAAATACAATGAAATCAAAACTGGATTAAATTCTGGTGAATTTACATCTGAAGAAATATGCCAAGCATATATCAAAAGAATAGAAGAAAATGATTCTAAGGTTTTAGCTTTTCTATCTTTTGAAAAAGAATTTATCCTAAACCAAGCTAAAGAATCTGATAAAAGAAGAAAATCCAATGCTAAACTTTCCGAATTTGATGGAATACCAATAGGTATAAAAGATAATATTTGTATCCAAGGTATTAAAACAACTTGCGCATCGAAAATTCTTGAAAACTTCGTTTCACCTTACAACGCTACTGCCGTAGAGAAATTATATGCAAAAGGGTTTGTTCTATTTCCTAGATTGAACATGGATGAATTTGCTATGGGCTCCTCTACTGAAAATTCTGCCTACCAAATCACGAAAAACCCATTCGATACCTCCCGAATCCCTGGTGGTTCTAGTGGAGGTTCAGCTGCTGCTGTTGCCGCAAGCTTTTTACCCATATCACTAGGCTCCGATACTGGTGGATCGATTCGACAGCCCGCATCTTTATGTGGTATATATGGCTTGAAACCAACTTACGGTAGAGTGTCACGCTATGGTTTAGTTGCATATGCCTCATCCTTAGATCAAATTGGTCCTATCTCAAATGATTTACAAGGTTGCTCAGATGTTCTTTCCGTGTTAGCAGGGAAAGATTTAAGAGATAGTACCTCCTCGAATGAAGAAGTATGCAAACCAGAAATCAAAAAATTATCTTTGAAAGATTTAAAGATTGGCATCATGAAAGATGAAGGATCGACTTGGGATGTTGAAGTAAAAGCTCGTTTCGACGAAACAATCCTTTTTCTAAAATCACAAGGTGCAATCATTAAGGAATTAGATTTTGAACTTTTGTCCTCATCTATTCCCATATATTACATCATTGCAACTGCTGAATGTTCTTCGAATCTATCTAGATTTGATGGTATTAAGTTTGGTTTACGAGAATCGCATCCTAAATCTAAATTGGAAGATTTATATATAGATTCTAGATCCAAAGGTTTTGGAAAAGAAGTCAAGAGAAGAATCCTACTAGGGACTTTTAGTCTTTCCTCTGGCTACTATGATGCCTATTACTCAAAAGCTCAGAAGGCAAGAATTCTCATTCAAAAGAAATACAATGAGTTTTTTAAAGAAGTTGATTTTATTCTCCAACCAACTTCACCAACAACAGCATTTAAAGTAGGAGAAAAGACACAAGATCCTATTCAAATGTACAAAGCTGATATTCTTACAACTTCAGTCAATCTAGCAGGTCTTCCTGCTTTATCGATACCTGCTGGTCTAGATAAAAATTCTTTGCCCATTGGATTGCAAATAACAGGTCCAAATTTTTCAGAAGAAAAGATTTTTAATTTTGCAGATTCTTTTACTGATTTTGAAAAGCTATCTATTCCATTGCCTGAAGGAATTTCTTAGAATTGGATGAATTAACCAAACGAGTTATACCCTGTTTAGATATAAAAAATGGCAGGGTAGTTAAGGGAATTAATTTTGTTAATCTGGTAGATGCTGGTGATCCGGTTCAATCAGCCATTACCTATGAAGAAAATCTGGCTGATGAATTATGCTTTTTAGATATTACAGCATCTTCGGATAATAGAGATATTCTCATTCACTTAGTAGAAGAGATTGCATCCAAAATTTTTATTCCCTTTACTGTGGGAGGCGGAATCAGAACCTTAGAAGATATTCGAGCAGTATTGCAACAAGGTGCTGATAAGGTATCATTGAATACAGCAGCCTTCCAAAGACCAGAAATCCTTACAGAAGCATCAGAAATATTTGGATCTCAATGTATAGTTTGTGCTATTGATTCCAAATTTAATCAAGAAAGAAATAGATACGAGATTTACCTTCATGGCGGAAGAACTCCAACTGGCAGAGAGGCACTTGATTGGGCCAAAGAAGCCGAAGAACGTGGGGCTGGCGAAATTCTACTTACTTCCATGGATAAAGACGGTACCAAAGATGGATTTGATATTCCCATTCTAAAAATGATTTGTGAAAATACAAATATTCCAATCATCGCTTCAGGTGGTGCTGGAAATCCAGAGCATATGTCGGAAGCAATTCTTCGTGGGGGAGCTGATGCGGTTCTTGCTGCTTCCATTTTTCATTTTGGAACTTATTCAATCCATGAAACAAAGTTAGCCATGCAAGAAATGGGCATCAAAGTTCGTTTATGATTCATTTAGGTTTCTATGATTGGCTCAGTTTAGCCATATTTCTTATTGTAACAATTATCTTAACTTTATATTTTTCCCAAAAAAAACAAAGTCTAGCTACCTATTTTAAAGCTGATGGAAAATTACCATGGTTCATAGCAGGAACTGCTATGGTTGCTACAACTTTCGGTGCCGATACACCCCTTGCGATAACTGAAATTATAGCAAAAGATGGAATTGCAGGAAACTGGGCATGGTGGTATATGTCTATAGGTGCAGTAAGTACTGTTTTTATTTTTGCTCCACTCTGGAGAAGAGCAGAAGTATTAACTGATCTCGAATTTTTGGAATTAAGGTATTCTGGCTTTGGTGCAAGGTTACTGAGAGGTATTAAAGCAGTATATTTGGGTGCTCTGATGAATCTTATGATTCTTTCTTGGGTGAATCTTGCTATGCTCTCTATACTTGAATCCATATTTGATCATCAAACAGCAGTTTATATATTAATTTTCCTTTTATTCTTTTGTTTAGTTTATACTAGTTTCCTGGGAGTTGGTGGAATATCCTATATTGATGTCTTTCAATTTTTCTTTGCCATGGGGGGTTGTATTCTTCTAGCTTACTCAAGCTTACAAATGCCAGAAGTTGGTGGGCTTGCTGGTCTCAAAGAAAAGCTTCCGGCCAATGCATTCTCCTTTTATCCTAGTAGGGAAAGCATTCCCTCATTTTTAGTGCTAATCTTTTTTCTTTGGTGGATGAGTTGGTATCCAGGTTCAGAACCAGGAGGTGGTGGATACATAGCGCAAAGAATAGTTTCCGCAAAAGATGAAATTTCAGCTACTAAATCTACTTTATGGTTTTTATTTGCTCATTATTTTGTTAGACCATGGCCTTGGATTATCGTTGCACTTTGCAGCCTAGTTATGTATCCAAATCTAGCTGAAGATAAAAAAGGGAGTGGATTTATTTTGATGATAGAGCCTGCTCTTACATCAGGTGGTAAGGGTTTACTAATAAGCACATTTATAGCTGCTTATCTATCGACAATTGCAACACATTTGAATTGGGGTGCCTCTTATTTGGTGAACGACTTGACTAAGCCATTTTTACTAAAAAACAAAGGTGATAAATTTTATTTAAAATATTCTTACTTAGTTCAAATTGTATCTGCTATTTTATCAATCTATGTTTGTATTTTTTGGATTAAGAAAGTAAGTTCTGTTTGGTTTTTTATGATAGAGGCTTCTTCTGGAATAGGTTTTGCATTAATTTTTCGTTGGTTTTGGTGGAGAATATCTGCATGGTCAGAACTTTCTGGATTTTTAGTCTCTCCTATCTTTTTTGCTTTCATCAAACTCTTTACTAATCTGGTATTTCCTTATTCCGCTCTAGCTACGGGTTTATTAACTATAGTCTTTGTTATATTGATTACCTACTTATCTCCAGGAACATCGGAGCATGTCTTATTGAAATTTTATCATCGGATAAAACCTGCTGGTTTTGGTTGGAAATACTGGGCAGAACAAAGGAAACTTTCTATTTATAAAAGTAACATCCAATCGGTATTGATAGGCTGTATTTCATCATTGATAGCTGTGTTTACTGGCTTATTTAGTGTTGGCAGTTTATTCTTTGGAACGAGCAATCAATTTACTATTTTTATAGGAATCTTTATAATCTCAATTGGATTTATGTTCCATCAACTCAAGAAGATGAATTCCATCATCTAATAATAATTAACGATTGACAATTCTATCTAAGACGATACCAGTAGCAACAGCTACGTTTAAAGAACTTATTTCACCATGCATAGGAATTTGAACAACAAAATCACTTTCTTCCAAAAGTAACCTTTTTGCTCCTTCACCTTCATTTCCCATAATAATTGCAATTCTTTCTGGCTCAGGCAGATCTTCCCACTCATCTTCACCTCTATCAGAGGTTGCAACTATCCAATAATTTTTCTTTTTTAATTCTTCGATAACTCGAGAAAGATTCGCAACTTGAAAAAGATTCAAATAATTCAAAGCCCCACTTGCAACTTTGATAACTACATCTGTAATTCCACATGAGTTCCTATCAGTTAGGATCACAGATTGGATACCCATACATTCAGCAGTTCGTAGAATATTTCCTAAGTTTCCAGGATCTTGAATGCGATCTAAGAGAAGAAAAGGTCCCTCAGCTTCATCTAAAGTGGTCTTCCACTCATTGAAATCTTTAATTTGAGATTTACCTGAATTAGTTTGAGACCAGATAACTATACCTTGGTGATTTACTCCTTTTAGAATTCGATCTATATCCTTTATGTCTTTTTTTTTGATTATACTTTTATTTGGAATATTACTAAGGAAGGTAGATGTTGCTTCACCATGAAAGCTGTCTTTCACCCATACTTCCGTTATATCGTTGCTTCCATTTTTTAGAATGTATTCTTCAACACTGTGACGACCATAGATTGCTTTTTTTTTCATTCAGCCTTTTTCCACTTTACAGATCCATCTTTAGAATCTTCTAGAATTATACCTTTAGCTTTGAGTTCATCTCGTATGGAATCTGCTAATTTAAAATCTTTGTTCTTCTTTGCATTAGTTCTATTTTCAATGAGAGTTAGTATTTCATTTTCAGATAAATTTAGGTTATCTATCTTTTCATTATTAAAATCCAAAATACCAAGTAAACAATCAATTTGGTAAAAATATTTTAAAACATCAATCATTTCTTCATTCGATAGACTAGAACTATCTAGCTTTGTGTTGAATGATTTAATGCTATCAAAAATAGAAGCAAGAGCTTTTGGAAGGTTCAAATCATCAGATATTGCACTTACAAAATTTTGAAAATACTCCAAGGCAAACTCTTGCGGTCTACTAGTTATAATTTCTGAATGATTTATTGGTTTTCGAATTGATTCAATGTTCTTTGATTTCATTTCGCTTGAAATACGATTGAAGGCATTTTGTATTTTTTGAATACTAACTTTTGCTTCATTTAATCTTTCAAAAGAAAAATTCAATTTAGTTCTATAATGAAAAGATAAGAGCACATAGCGAACCACTTTCCAATCATAACCTTTGTCAAGAATGTCATTCAAAACGAAAAAATTACCCTTACTCTTTGACATTTTCTGACCATCAACTAACAGATGCTCGCAGTGCATCCAATATTTAACGAATTTCTCATTTGGATAGGCAGCTTCTGATTGTGCTTTTTCATTTTCATGGTGTGGAAAAAGTAAATCAATACCACCCGTATGAATATCAACACCTGATGAATAAATTTGACGAATCATGGCTGAACATTCTAAATGCCAACCTGGTCGTCCATTTCCAATTTTTGTATTCCAAGACTTCTCTTGTTCTTCCTTGGGAGCCTTCCATAACACAAAATCTCTAACATTGTCCTTCTCATACTCATCCGCATCGTACCTAGCACCAGAAATTATGCCAGTTGCTTCTACTTTACTTAAAGAACCGTAGGATTTTAATTTATCAATAGAGAAATAAATGCTTCCTTCTTTCTCATAAGTATATCCATTTTCTTGCAACTTTTCAATGAGTTCGACCATCTCTTCTACTGACTTAGTTGCAAATGGATAGTGCTCTAACTTCTCAATATTCAATTTTTCTAAATCACGAAAAAATGCCTCAGTCCAAGGTTTTGTGAATTCCTCTATGGAAACTGAATGTTGAATAGACTCACGAATGATTTTATCATCAATGTCGGTGATATTCATGGTTTGATCTAGCTGGTAGCCCAAAATTTTCAAAGTGCGTCTTAATATATCTACAAAAATATAGGAACGAAGATTTCCTATGTGGCTGTAATTATAAACAGTAGGCCCACAAGAATAGATTTTCACTTGATCAGGATTTTCCGGTATGAATTCTATTTTTTTATTTTGTGCAGAATCAAATAGAAAAAATGGTAGTTTACTCAATACCAAAAACCTCTTTATAAAATTCGAGATTTACTTCCTCTTGCCTTTCTTTGCCCGCATCATGTCCGTCAGTTGGGTAGATTTGCATTCGTTTATCACATCTTAAGTGATTAAATATTCCAAAAACGGATTTAGGATGTGAGATTTCATCTTCCATTCCACAAGAAAACAAAGTAGGGACCTTAATTTTCTTAGCAAAATATAGGCTATCAAAATACGAAAGATTTTTCTTATAATCTACCTTTTTAGATTTTGCTTTGGAATACAAGGGATAAACCTCTTTCATCCAAGAATGGGGCAAGGATAGTTGATCCTTAGTTAGATGACAGAAATTTGGCAATTCAGCTATCAATCCAACAACTCTATCAGAATGAGCAGTACCGAATATAGCTAATGAACCGCCAAGACCTTTTCCATTTAAAATAATTTTCTCACTATCAACACCAGAATACAACCTAACAAATTCTATGGCACGGATAACATCTAAGTAAAGGGCTTTCATGTAAAAAGCTTTAGGGTTATCCAAATTCTTCTCAAAATAGCCAGGTGTCCAACCCTCTGGAATTGGATCATTCGGATTTTCTTTTGGATAGATTAATTGATCAGCGTGCCATCTTAAGTCCAGATGGCATTGAGCAATTCCTTGGTCCGTTAATGATTTAATAGAGGGAGTACGTGTTCCTACATAATCATGAAGAAAGATAACTATGGGTCTATCTCCTCTTTTTCTTGGAACAGTAATATTACCAAAAATTGTTTGATTTCCAAAGGAGTTAAAACTTATATCAGCTTGTGATTCTCGAATAATTGAGCCACGGAAATGAGTTTTTGATTGAGATTGAATCGGAAATGCTTTAAGCTCTTGCAGATTAGCCTTCCAAAAGTCTTCAAAATCACTCGGTGGAGCCCATTCAGGGACTGTTTGAAAACATTCATCAAAGCTAACAGCCATTTTATTTACTTCCAGCTTTTAAAGAAGGACTAAACTTTCCTTCCCAAGAATATAAGGTTTGCAATAAGAGAACAGCAATGGTCATAGGTCCAACACCACCTGGTACTGGTGTATGGTAACTAGCCTTGTTAGCAACCACACTGAGTTCAATATCACCCACATTACCTGCATTATATCCTGCATCTAGAACTATTGCACCCTCTTTGATCCAATCTCCCTTAATGTATTCAGCCTTTCCAACAGCACCTATAATGATATCTGCTTGTTTAACTATTTCAGGAAGATTCTGAGTTTTGGAATGACAAAGGGTAACGGTAGCATCTAAATTGGTAAGCATAGAAGCCATAGGTTTTCCAAGTATGGGAGATCGTCCTACCACAACCGCTCTTTTGCCTGCTACATCAATTCCATATTCCTTAAGAAGTAGTACCATACCATAAGGTGTGCATGGAAAATATGTTTCCTGGTCCATTGCAAGCCTACCGAAGCAGTAGGTAGTTACCCCATCCACATCTTTTGCAGGAAGGATGGTATCAAAGGCTAATCTTTCATCAATCTGGGGAGGGGAAGGATGCTGGAGTAAAATTCCTTGTATGGAATTATTTTCATTGAGACTTCGTATTTCTTCTAGCAATTCGTCCGTTGTGGTTGATGCAGGCAACTCAATTCTTTTGGATCTCATACCTACAGCTTCACATGCTTTATTTTTCATATTCACATAAGTGTGAGATGCTGGATCATCCCCTACTAAGATTGTTGCTAGAGTAGGTGGAAGGTAACCGCGAGCCGTTCGAGCAAGGATGGATTCCTTGATATGGGATTTGATTTTTTCGGCCGTTTGCTTTCCGTCTAAAATTATTGATTTCATTTGTCATTATCAGCTTTTTGTTTCTATCCTTAAAATCAAATAAAAAAACAATTTTGCCTTTTCCAATAAAACAACAATTCTATCAATGATCCAAGAAGAGGTGATTTGATTTGGAAAAAATGCTAGAAAACCTAGGAAAAGAGCTAGAATTGAATGGATGGCTTCATGGAA
Organism: Leptospira sp.; assembly: GCA_002786225.1. GTDB lineage: Bacteria > Spirochaetota > Leptospiria > Leptospirales > Leptospiraceae. The sequence goes on from PEQN01000003.1 coordinate 36,311, forward strand.
TTCGAGGTTCAAACAAATTTCAATTTCTGACATTTAGATCCTCTGGGCAATTAATTCAAGTGATAGCGGACAAAGAAATCCTAGGGGATGAAGTTTTCAAAATGGTGAAATCTCTTACACAGGAAACCTCACTTTCAATCAAAGGTTTGATTGTTGCAAATGAAAAGGCAAACTTTGGTTGGGAAATGCATCTCAAAGAAATTAAAATTGTATCTCCATCTACAGATTATCCTATTACTCCTAAAGAACATGGAACTGATTTTTTATTTAGTCATAGACACCTTTGGCTCAGATCCAAAAAACAATTAGCTATCCTTAGAATCCGATCTGAATTGAGTTTTCAGATTCGAAATTTTTTTCATGAGAAACGATATACCAATATAGATACACCTATTTTAACTGGATCAGTCGGTGAGTCAGCCGGGACCCTCTTTTCTACAGAATACTTTGATTTGGGAAAAGCCTATCTAGCACAAACTGGGCAACTGTATTTAGAAACAGCTATCTTTGCTCATGAAAAAGTATATTGCTTTGGCCCGACCTTTCGAGCAGAAAAAAGTAAGACTCGTAGGCATCTAACTGAATTTTGGATGCTTGAGGCTGAAACAGCATTTATGGAAAATGAACAAAATATACTCTTCCAAGATGAATTTGTTCGAACAGTTGTAAGGCGAACAGTGGAAGCTTGTAAATTAGATTTAGATATTTTAGAAAGAGATACAAATCACCTACTCAATCAAGTTGAGAAATCTTTCCAGGTTATAGATTACAAGCAAGCGATTGAAATTTTGCAAGCAGCTCAATTTTCTATTGAATGGGGCGATGATATCAATGCAGAGGGTGAAAATATTTTAACTGAAAAAATTGGGGGAGCCTTATTTGTTAAAAATTACCCACGCGCAATCAAAGCATTTTACATGAAGCAAAACCCAGATGATCCTCGAACAGTTCTTTGTGCCGATTTAATAGCTCCCGAAGGGGTTGGGGAAATCATAGGGGGCTCTGAGCGAGAAGTAGATTACGATAAGCTTGTTGAAAGAATCCAAGAAGAAGGTCTACCGATTGAAGGCTATAGTTGGTATCTTGACCTGAGGAAATACGGCTCTGTCCCTCATTCTGGATGGGGTCTTGGACTGGAAAGACTGGTAGCCTGGGTTTGCGGCTTGCCTCATGTAAGAGAATGTATCCCATTTCCAAGGATGATGTACCGTATATTCCCATAAAAAAATCTTTTCATGTTCTAAAGAATTGCCGATTAAAAAGAAAAGAGGTTAGATATGGCTCAATCGGCATCCTACATAAAATCAAAAGAAAATCCAGAAACTACAGGTTGGGAATTATTTGAAGTGGGTTCCTATGAAGAAGTAATACATCTAGCTTCCGAAAATTCAAATTCTCCCTTTCTGAGCCAGCTTGCCTTGCTTGCCAAAATTGAAATAGATACCAAGATAGGGGATATTTCTCCCAAAGGCATAACGCACCTTTCGCCCATAGTAGAAGCTTATCTCAATGTCCAGAAAAAGAAATTCAAAGATGCCTCCAACCACTTAGATTTGTACTTTAAAAATTCCAATGCCTTAGTTTGTTTTCAATTTGTAAAACTGAGTGTATCAACTTATTTCAAAGTTGAAAAATACAAAGAAGCATTGCATTCAATTTCATTATATAAGAAGAAACTCAAAGACAAAGCATTCCTAAGTGAAGAAATCCAGGCACTGTATGAACTAAAAGAATACCAAGAAATAATTTCTGAATTTCAAAAGAACTCAAGCGATCTAAACTCTCCACAACTTTTAAAAATTTTGGGAATGTCGCTTTTGTTTTTAGGCAAACACAAAGAAGCCGAAAAAATATTAGGTAATATTCCTGGTCGATTGAATCTTCCGAGTTTCGAAGAAAAAAGAAAAGAATATGAATTGATTATAAAAGAAATTCATAAATATGAAATGAAATCTAGCTCTTTATCCAATAAGGAATTAGAAGATTTAGGATTTGCCTATCTTTTTAATGGAAATTATGCAGAAGCTGAAAAAACTTTCCTTCGACTTACTAATTTACTAAAATAGCCACTTTACAAATCTTTAAATTCTTTTTCGTAATTGAAGAGGAAAGTAATTTCTTTCCTTCTTCATAAGGAATGATGATATTCGTTTTATTTTTACCAGTGATTTGAATTGGATATAGCTTATAAGGATTGTTACCTACACGTCTTAACAGATTTGGGTCCTTAGGATTAGAATAATAAGCTACCATTCCCATTTCTTGTATGCTCGCTGGATGAGCTATGTTTTTATTGAACAAATCTGCTCCGTATTCATTTTGAATCTTTGGAAAAATTGAGGGGTTAAAGTTCTGATCTCTGAGATCAATGATTAAACCTGTAAAATCCACTTCTGGTAGACTATCTGTAAAGTCAGGGAAATCCTCTCCACCTAAATCTGAATAAAACATTGAAATTAAGTTATTGTTTCCTCTGAGTACTAAGGTGGATTTTAAAGATAAGAAGTTTTTCTGGATCTTCTTATTTTCTATTTCAATATCACCATTATAATAATTGATTATTTTTGATTTCAAATTTTCATTTTGATCCATCCACTCGCCCACTGTGAAGTTTTCATCGAAAAAAAGATTTTCGAGGCTGCGGTTTAATTTGGTTCTATTAGAAGATTTAGCACGTTTATAAGAATAGTTTCTTGCATCCGTAAGATTATAAAATCCGAATTCAGACTGATTGAGATTTGATTCTACTAATATCTTTGGAATTTCTTCTTTAGATTCAACGAAAATTGTGTATTCGGACCAATTGACAACAGATCCAAAGAAGTCTTTTCGTATTACCTGAGCATCGAGAGTGCTGTGAAGCAATAAGCTAAAGAAAAGGATTAATTTTATGTTCTTAATTTTATTCCTAATATTCATTGTATTATATTTTCGGCAGATTGTTGTATTTATCCAATAAAACTCTAGGATCCGTTTCTGGTAAAACTCCCTTAGGTAAAGTTTGAAGCAAAGTTTTCCCGTAGGATTTTGTATAAATTCTCGGATCAAGGATACTAACAATACCTGTATCAGAAATAGAACGAATCAATCTTCCATAGCCTTGTTTGAGCAACAAGCCCGCTCGTGGCAATTGAACTTTTGCAAATGCATTTATATTCTTTTCTTTCATCTTTTCTATCTTAGTTTCAAGAACTGGTTCACTTGGAACCTGAAAAGGGAGCTTGGTGATAATTACTGATTTTAATCGGTCTCCTTTAATATCTATTCCTTGCCAAAAAGATGAAACACCCAAAAGTACCGCATGATCTGTTTCGAGATACAACTGCTTCGCTTGGATTGCACCTTGGCTTAGCTGTGAAATAATAGGATAATTACTTTCTTTGTCTAATTTTTCATGAATTTTTTTGAGAGATTTATTGGATGTAAAAAGTACAAAAGTATTACCTTCTGTTAATTCAATCAGAAATTTAATCCAAACAAATATGTCCTCAAGATAGCGCTCTTCATTGGATGGATCTTCAATATTCTTAGGTATAAAAAGTAAGGATTGCTTTTGAAAATTGAAAGGAGAATCCAACTCTAATCTCTCTACTTGTTTGAAACCAATTTGGTCTTCGAAGTAATTGAAATCACCCTTAGGTGAGCTGATAGTAGCTGATGTAAAAATAACAGACTCCATCTTGGGAATAAAGATTTCTGCTATAATTTCATCCACATTAATTGGCTCTGAGCACAATTTTAAAAACTTATCTTTTTCCTTAAAGTTAGGTGGTTCAGACCAATAGACAAGATTCTCATTTTTGCGGTTTCTTAACTCCGCAAAAAAATCAATCAATCCGCGAAATCTCGATATTCCTGTTTCTAAACCTAAAGCAATTTCTTTTTCTAGATTATTTTCGGATTCCTTAGAATATTTAGTTGATTTATCAATAAATAAATTTACTATCCTAGCTAGAGAGATTTCGAAATCGCCCTTATCCAGTAACAAAGGTTTCTTGATTCTTACAGAACCATATAAATTTAATCCAAGCTCTGATGAAATTCTACTGTAAAGTTTAATCAAAGATTCTTTAGCTTCGTCCAAAGCATCAACAAGGTTCTCTGGACTTCCCATCTTTTGAATTAAACTCTGCTTATTTTCTTTAGAGTAAAGAAAGGATAGTTGCTTAGAAATATAGTCATATGTAATTTCTGAACGAAATGAACGTCCCACTATTTCTGGAAAATTATGAGCTTCATCTATAATTATTTTATCAAAATTGGGAAGTATGCGAAAATCTCCTGCTATATGTGAAGCAAGTAAGTAATGATTGACAATTAAGATATTAGCTTTCTTCCATTTTTCTTTTTCTAAAAAATAATAAGAATGAGAAAAGTTTTTACAACTTTTACCTAAACAATTGTCAGCTTCTCTTGTAACCTTTGACCAGAATTCTGAACTTGCATAACCATTGTATTCTGTCTTTATTCCTGTTTGAGTTTCAGATAACCATTCTTGGAAATTATCAATTTGAGAGATCATTTCAGTGCCAAAATTTCCGGTATCTTCAGCAATCTTCCACTTGCGTTTACAAATATAATTGGAAGCACCTAGCGCTCTTTCTGCTTTAATTTTTTGATTTAAAATCTTTTCTAAGAGAGGAATATCCTTAAAGAGCAACTGATCTTGCAAAGCCTTGGTTTCGGTTGAAACTACGACAGTTGATCCTGATTCTAAGGAATAAAGAGCTGCTGGCAATAAATAAGAAAGACTTTTACCAACACCTGTTCCTGCTTCAGCGAGCAGAACTCCAGAGCCTTGAAGGAGTTCTTGAATTTTTGATGAAAGGGTAATTTGGGACTCACGAGGTTCATAATCCTCCCAAATCTTAGGCATGGTTTCATGAAAGATAGAATTCAGATTCAAGATAATTGACTTTATTTAGTTCGAATTAAATGATAAAGACAAAATGCACTCAGTCCGACAACCATACTCAATGAAAAACACATAATTATCATTCCTTGTAGATTCATTTTCAATCTTCCTTTTTCTGGATTCTCTCAAGTGCTTTGCCAACCATAAAATATGTTAAACCAAAAACAGCAACTATACTTATAATCACAAATCTCGATACCCAAACTTTGGTAATAGCATCTTCAATTGATTCACCATTTTCAATGGCAAGCATAGTCATTCTATTGATATTCATCTTATCAAGATATTCTGGAAGATTTTGAAATAAAAAAGCTATAAAAATGATAATTAGAAAATAAGGAGTTATATACTTCATAATATATTTATAAATAGATGGAATCTTAATATGGGATCCTTCATTACCATCTTTTACACCATCATCTACACCAACCTTCCATACAAAAATAGAAATCTGAATCGTTGCTAGTATATAAATTAAGATAGTTCCTACATAAAAATCCGTGAGATCTAGTGCAGTAAAATCTTTATTAAAGTACAAGATTGGCATACAGCAAACAAAGGTAAAAAGAAATAGGATAGTTGATGACTTCCTTTTAGATAATCCAAATCCTTCTTCCAAAAATAAAATACCAGGTTGAAGCATAGTAATGGAAGATGTTAAAGCTGCTAGAAATAAAACTAAAAACCAAATACCACCAAAAAAATTACCTGCAGGCATCATAGTAAATACAGAGGGTAGGGCAATAAAACCCATACCAAAAGTTCCATAGCTAGCAACAGATGCACCTAAAAATAAAAATGCTACTGGAATAGTGATCATTCCTCCCAAAGCAACCTCACAAAACTCATTTAGTGTTGCGGATGAAAGAGATGAAAGTACAACATCATTTTTTTTTGTAAGAAAAGATGAAAATACAAGTGCTATACCAAATCCTGTTGAAAGAGAAAAGAAAATCTGTCCAGCTGCTGCAACCCAAACTTTTGGGTTGTATAAACTTTCCCAATTTGGATTCCACATAGCTCCTAGGCCCAAATCTATCTTGTCTAGAGTCAATACTCTAACTAAAACAACAGTGGAAGCAATAAGCATTAAAGGTATAGCCAATTTGGAAAAAGCTTCCAAACCTCTTGATAATCCTCTGTATACAAGATAAAAATTCATCATAAAACAAAGTAATGTAAAATAAATAATATCGCTTAAAAATGCATCACCATTGTTAGTTGAACCAGTTAAATTTGCAAAAAATAATTTCGCATTATTTACAACTGAAGAAGTGAAGAGATGTGAATTTGGATCCAATCCTTGAGAAAGATTGATTCCTCCAGAAAAAAAATAAAATACATAAGATAAACACCAAGCTTCAATGAAGATATAATAAACATAAATCAAAATTGGAATCATTACACCAATTGTACCAGATATTTTTAATGATTTTCCATTGAGAAACTCAGAGAAAATGGCAGGTGCTGAATGTCCTCTATATCCAGCACGTCTTCCCATAATCCATTCCGTGACACAAACAGGTATACCAAGAATTAAAAAGGAAATGATGTATGGCACCATAAATGCGCCACCACCATTTTGCGCAGCTTGCCCAGGGAACCTTAAGAAATTACCCAATCCTATCGCTCCGCTCGCCACAGCCAGTATCAAACCTGTACGACTCGACCAGCTATCTTTTTTATTAGAGTTCATTATAATTTAGGTGTCTGGAAATAAAAAAAGCAGTCAATAAAGAAAGTCTTTTTTGACTGCTCTTCGAAGGTTTGTTTAAGAAAAATTATTCAACGTTACTTAAAAATAATTCATTTTGAGACATTTTAAAGACTTTAGAGGCAAGTTTCTTGAAAGCGTCTGGTGGTTCTAATAATCCTAACTCGACTTTTGATAAGAAGGGGGTGGAGACTTTCAATTTTTTAGCCATATCATATTGCTTGATTCCCATCTCTCGTCTTTTAGCCCACAAGCGATTGTTCAAGCCAGTTGTAAACTCAGGGTAAATTTCTTCCACTGCACCATCATTGAATAATTTTTCTATACTCGTTTTTAGGTATTTGGAACATGCAATCTTAAACTTTTCAGTTGGTTCTTGGCTCCCAGTTTCTATTTTAGATAAATAACTTGGCGATACCCCTAAAGCACGAGCCATGTCGTATTGTTTAATTGCTCTCTTCTTTCTCAACATGTATATATGATTATTCATTCGGACCACCCTCATTAGTTAGAATAACAATTGTATGAATCTCTTCAATAAAAAAATTCAAAATTGTGTCAAATTTTTCCATTTCTGAATATTTCATTGTTTAAAACTAGTTTGTATTTCTCTCGCATAGCATCCAATTTCTTGTCAAAAATAGATTTCCTCTTAGCATTTTCCATATCTCTTAGAATGTCTAATCTTACGGAAGCATAAGGCTTAGTAATTTTTTTCTGAGGGTTACTTGGATCTGGGCTTGAGTAGGAGAACATCTTTCCCGTTTCATAATTTTCTCTCATTTCAACTTCTGATACTTCTACCTTCTCGTTAGAAATTTCTTTCATAAAAAGCGCCCATGTCAAAGAATATCTCAGGTATTCTAAAGAGTCTTCATAAAGCTGTGTTTCAACTATGTCCTTAGATTTACTATCTTCTTGAAGATAAAGGGAAGATAAATAGATATTATAAAAGAAATTTAACATATCCCAGAGTTCTTGTTTCTCTCCATCTTCCGTACCTTTTCCAAGAACGGAACTTAGTTCCTTGAATTCTTTCTTAAAACTTCCTATTGTAATAGCAGAAGAATCAGCGAGATTAGCGAGAACACGATTATCAGGAAAATCCGCAACTGCAATTTGATCAGGTGATTGCAATTCAGGAGGACTTGGTACTTCAATTTTGCTTTCGTTTTTAATTCTTTCTAATTCTTCTTGCCAAAGAGATGCTTTAAATTGGCGAGAAAACTGTTCTCCCATTGGTATTCCACGTTCTTCAGGCTCAGATTCCGAATAGTATTTTGCAGATTGTTTTGCATTCTCATCACTTACATTTGCTTCATATTCTTTTGCCATAGTCTCAAAATTTTTAAATGCCTTAGTCAAATAACGACCTATAGCTGCTTCATGGATTTTTCTGATTCCTAAATTTCTAACTATATAGATAACTCCACCAGCTTTCTTGAGATAAAACTTCTTATCATCGGATTTTATGGCTTCAGAAAGAACATCTTCAAAAGGATTAGGTCCACAATTTAAACAAAAAGGTTCTATCATACCATTGATCGCCTTTCTGGTTTCATCCTGTGTATTCTCAATTATGATTTTATTTATTTCACTTTGCGAAGAAGTTGCATTCAATTTAGCCAAGAGTTCTTGGCCTTTTTCATCTAGACTATTATCTTGGTCTCTTAGAACTAACATCTGCATATCGATAAGTTCCATAGGAGTTTTTTTTAGCTTATTTTCTTCAAAAGATTTCTTATACAAGGAAAGAAGAATTTGACCTTTTGTTAATCTTACTAAACTATCTAGAAATTCTTTGGAATACTTTCCTGATTTTGAAAAATCATTGTATACGATTTTCTGTAAGGCAATTTGCTCAACCAGATTAGCTTGTTTGGAGATAGAAGCATTTTCATCAGTAATTTTTAAACCACGAATTTCGTAAAAATCACGAACTTCTTTTCTTGTGACGATTCCTCCTTCAAAGGAAGCAAAAGCATCTGAATCGAAATTACAATTCAAGAGAATCATTAAGGATGAAAGGATGAATATGAATGTTAGTTTTTGTAAGGATTTCATTTGGTTCATATTAGTATTTGTAAACAGGTCTCTCCGGTTTTTTCTTAGTTTCTTTTTTATTATTTGTTTCGTTCTGAGTTCCAGTCTGCTCATCTCGAAAACTAGTTTCATTTTCTTGGTAAAGCTTTTGTCCTTCTTCTTTGGGACTTGAGGATGGAACTATCTTAGAAAATTGGGGCTGATCCACTTTTATATGGAAAATTTCTTCACGGTTTGTTTTCAGTTTTTGGATTTCAGTTTGAAAGGATTCTTTGAGAAAATTAGAATAATCTCTTTCTTCCGAAATGCGTTCACTTAGTTTAGAGAGTTCAATAAGATCCCTATTGATTTCTTCTAATTTCTTGAATGCATGAATTACTTTTAATTGCAAAACAATCCTCCGTTCTATATCATTTTTTCCCTTGGCTTTGCCTCGGCAAGGATGAAAAAAAGAGAAACAACGAAAAAATCCAAGATTGGCTCAAAAAACAAAACAAATAAAAGGCAAAATGGATTCCGAATTGCAAAGCATTTGGAGCTTGTTTATCTTTCTTCAAAAAAATGATCCATCGAAGGATAAAATACATACTCAGAATAAAAAATAAAACAAATTGGTAATTCATGAATAAAACATGAAAGTTCATTAAATACAAGCTCAAAAGTATTGAATCTTGTTTAGATGAAAAAGGAAGAAAAGAAAAAATAAGATAACTGAAGAAAGCGAGTAAGGTAAACATAACAATTTTCAAAACCAACATAGCTCTCATTTGCAAAATATAGAATAGTGCAAGAAGACTCAAACTAATTGATTTTCCGGAAGAAAGCCATAAAGTGATAATAGAAAAAAAATACAAAGCTAAGATGAAATAACTATTGAACTTATACTTCTGAGAAATCAAAAAAGAAAGATAGGCGACTATACCCAACGAAATGGTATTCAAAAATTCGGAAGGCATAAGTCCAGGAATAAAGAAGATAAAACCTATAGTTGTAAAAAGAAAAATGCTATCCAAAGGTAAATCTACCGTATCTGAAGGAAAATAGGCATCTAAGTCAGAAAGGTATGAAAGGGGAATTAAAAAACCCAATAAGACTAGCCAGAAAAATCTGGAAGAAATGTCTCTAACAGAAAAAAAATGCATGCAGAAATGTAGCAAATCATAATTTAGTAGAGGAACAAAGTATGGGCATGGACGAATTGCAAATTGGATACGAGAAAATTGAATCTGTGATGATTTTCAAGTTCCAAGGAAACATTAACTCATTTACAAGTCAAAGATTTTTAGATGCTCTTCGAAAACCGCTCAGGCAAGGTGCTATCATTTTAGATCTTGAAGATGTTAATTTAATTACCTCTCAAGGTATTGTTGCCTTGAAGGAATTAGCAGAATTAAGCTTTATGAACAAATCTAGGGTTTTATTATTGAATCTATCTAGCTCTGTGAAACAAGTATTCGAAATGGCAGGAATTAAAAACCTATTCCTGGTTCCCGAAAATGAAGAAATAGCTATGAAAATAGCATCTAGACCATACAGATAGATTTTAAAAAAAAGTAAGAGTAGGAATTATGAAATCGGAAAAGAAAAATTCATTCAATTTTATTCGCAAGGCTTGGCATTTACTAGGACTTTTTATTCCATTAGCTCTCTATCTTGATTGGTATAAGAACTCTTTCGAACTTGTTTATGCTACCCGTGCTATCATTGTAATTGTTTTAGTTGTTTGCCTAGTGCTGCTTGTGGTAACAGAAATTCTCCGATTTAAATCAGAGGCTTTTTCTAATTTCTTTTGGAAAATACTTGGTCCCTTAATGAAGGACAGTGAAAGGCAATACATGAACGCAACTCTGCCTTATTTTACAGCGAATCTTTTTGTGATCTATCTTTTCCCTGCTGAACTTGCTGTAATGTCACTTGCTTTCTTAGTAATAGGAGATCCTTTTGCAGCTTATATTGGTGCAAATTATGGAAAGAATCGATTTTATAATGGTAAATCCTTAGAAGGAATCATAGCCTTCATAGTTTCTGCAACTGTATTTGGGCTATTTCTAACCTGGGGATTTTCTCTCTACAATGCAAATTCTATTTATTCCATGTTTGATGAATTGGGATCTTTCCAAATTTCTTCCTTGGTCGTTTTGCTTATTGGTGCAAGCATTGCAGGAATTACGGAATTTTTTTCATCAACTACATGGAAAGGATTTCTGGATGATAATCTTTTGATTCCAGTGGTATCAAGTGTAACTATGGCTCTTGTTTCTAGTTTATTTTTTGGAAAAACATGGAATGAAATAATTTTTCCTTTTATGGATTTGCTTCAGAAACAATAAGATTGATTTGAAGAGGAACAAAGGTTTCTCTTTGATTGCAATGGAAGCCAAGTTCTAAATTCGCTGGAAAAAGCTCAAGCAAGTGGAAATCCTCTTTCCATTTGCTCGAAGCCTTTCTTTCCTCTTCTAGAATGGATCCCAAATACTGAAAGAAGCCCATCCAATTAGTCCCAATTTCTCTTCCTTCCATGGTCCCAATGTGACCATAGAATTTATATATTCCATAACAGGAAGATTTTGAATAAAAAGAAGCTTTTTCTTCTGCTGTAAAATTTCTATTCCAATGAATTACAAGACCTGGCGTTTCTTTGGCGTTAAAGTATAAATAGTGAGAAAGTTCCTCCCAAGTCTTAATTTTTTTGTTGCTAGGAAGTTGGATAATATAAGCTTTCTCTTTCTGCCAAGGTTCTTTACATTCCCCCTGGCTAGTAAAAAGATCACATATTTGAATATTAGAAACTTCTAAATCTCGACTGCAAGAAATGGCGTTAGAAAGGACAATGAAAAGTAAAATTTTCTTATACATAAGTTTGCAACTAGTAAGCTTATTTTAACTATTATTTTTTCTTAAGATGAAATTCATGAGCATCTCGCAAATTTGCAAAAAAATATAAGGCTTCTTTTGTATGAAAAAAAGGAGGGCTTACTTCTTGAGGAACCAGTTGCGATTTTATATATTTATAAACAAGCTCTCCATAAACTCCATGAAAAAGATACATTCTATGAAAATCATCAATAGCAGATGCTATCACGACATTATGACTTGTCATATATCCAGGAATGAGACGTATAGTTGGATCCTTTTTTCTAAGCTTTTTGGTAATAGCAAGGCATTCTTTAAACAAGGATGGCAATTCCTCACGATGGATTCGTCTAGTAAAAGATAAAATACGTGTTAAATTACCCGAGGTGTAAAGCATTTTATCGGAATCCGGAAGAATCCATTTTGGAAGAGCCACGGATTCATACATGGATTTTGAAAAACTATTCTCTGCAAATTCCTTTACTTGAAAAAAGACTTCCTCAGACTCATAAGATACAATTAAGAAGAAGGAGGCAGGAGTAGGCTTGGAAAGATTTTCTAATGGAACTTGAATTTTGCTCATATAAAATTGTAAATTTAGATTAGCTAAAGTGTACCAGTGATATCAATTCCTTCAATCAATAAAGAAGGTGCCCAAGTGGATTTTCCAAGAAGTTCTCTCTCTTTGGAAACTGCAGCAATTTGATTTTTTAGCACATCGTACATGTTTCCAGCAATTTGGATTTCTTTGACTGGAATTTTCTCACCCTTATCCAAAAGAAAGCCTCCTTTTATGACACCAGAAAAATCACCTGAGGTTCCACTTGAATTACCGGAAAATCGGTTCACCCAAATTGCTTTTCCATCGGGATGGATCATAGAATTTAAATCAGTTTCACCAGCTCCAACTTGCAATGCCTTGGGTCCGCATCCTGGTGTGGAGGCAGAACCACCAGTTGCACAACCATTGGATTTAAGAAGACCAGCTTTCTTTGCTTCAAAGTGATTGTAAAAATAATTCTTTAAAATCCCTTGCTCAACTATACTTATCTTTTCAGTGTTCATTCCCTCTCTATCAAACGATGTACAAGAGGCTAAACTCATATCGGTTGGATCCGAGAAAATAGTGAGTTTATCAGAAAGAACTTGCTTGTTTAATTTCCCTTCCATCTTGCTTTTCTTCTTTCGAATACTAGTCGCAGAAAGAGAAGAAAGGAAACCACCAATTAAAAAAGAAAAAATAGCATCTGGTGGTAGATAAAGATATCCCTTAAAGCTAGAGATGCTCTTAGCCCCCAATCCATTCATGCAATTCTTTAGAAAAATATCATACCGCTCTTCAAAATCTTTTTCAAATTCCGCTGGGGTTCTACCAAAAGCTGATTCAGAATCGAAACTAGAAATATCATCTCCATCAATTGCCATGCCCATAAAGGAGGCTGAAAGACTGGAGGATGCTTCTGATCGAAAAATTCCCTGAGAAGTTCCTATTGCCTTAAGAGAATAGGAGAGGGAAGCGCCAGCAGAATCTAAGCTTACCTTAGGAAATCGACCCTCTCGGTAATCTAAAATTTTCTTGGCTGTTTCTAAAATACAATTTGGATCTAAATCATACAAACTTGGATCCAATTCTTCTATCGCAGTTGTTAGCAAACTTGGCTTGGGAGCTAGTTCCAAATCTTTGTCTGGAGTGGTTTGCGCTTTTGCTAAAGCATGTGCTTCCTGGATGGAGGAAAGTAATGAAGAACCATCATTAGTAGTTACAAAGCCTTCACAACCAGATTCAATGACTCGGATCCCATAAACAGTTTCTTCATAGGTTTCAAACGATTGGATATCATTCTTCTCAATACCAACCGAACCTCCCTGTCCATAGGCTGCAAAAATTTCTACAGAATGAATCGCTGACCGTTTGGCTGATTCGATAGAAGATTGTATGGAATCAAGTATTGATTTTCTTTTTTCTTCTAATTGCTCTGGGTTCAAGATTTTGATCCCCCAAGAAGAACTCTAGTACGAACGTAGGGTCCACCAGCATCAACTTTGGCAGGCTGTCCCTTACCACAATATCCTGATCCCAAATCCCATTTGAATTCTTTAGAAACCATATCTACATTTTGCAAAACATCAAAAGCTAGACCAGATACAGTTACACCTTTTAGGAGTTTGGTGATCTTTCCATTCTCAATGCGGTAAGCTTTCTGCACAGCAAACATAAATTCTCCCGTAGAATCAGCCTGCCCATTTTGAGCACCCTCCAAGAAATATCCATCTTTGGTTGATTGAATCATTTCGTCCAAAGAAGAATTTCCTGGGTGAAGATAAGTATTCCTCATACGTATCAAAGGTTGATCGGAGTATTCCCAGGCTCTTGCGGAACCAGTTGGCTTTACACCAAATAAACTGGCTGTTTCACGATTGTGTAAATAGGACTTCAAAATCCCATCTTCGATGATAATTGTTTTTTCCGTAAAAATTCCTTCATCATCCACAGGAAGAGTTCCTCCTGCTCCCTCGTAGTATTCAGAAATTCCACTATCCGAAAGACTAACTAAATCAGATGCAACTCTTGTGTTTATTTTTCCTTTTGCAACCGATCCTGATAACACAAAATCAGCTTCGACGGTATGTCCTATCGCTTCATGTACAAGTAGTCCAACAATAGAAGGGGAAAGAATCACTGTTGACATTCCACCTTCTGGAAATTTAGAATCTAGAAGATCTATAGCGGTTTTGATAGCATCCTGAGTGAACTGTTCAGGTGCTCTATCCCGGAATAGACAATCCCAACCACCTGTAACCCCTGAGCTTTCACCACCCATTTGTATGCTTCCATCTTGTGAGGCTGTAGCACTTACTCGAAATTCAGGTCTTACCAAACTAAAACTTACATCTACTCCATCAGTAGTAACAATTGTTTTATCTTCAAATATTTCGGAATAACCAACACCGACAGATTGAATTTTGGAAGATGCATGATTTGCTTTTTTTTGGGTCTCATACACAAGGGCTATTTTTTCTTCTATGCTTCGTGAAGAAATGTCCTCCACTCCTTTACCTGGAAAATTACCTATGGCTAAATTTCCCTTAGCCAAATTTAAAATTTTATCTTTGCGAAAAGGAGCAGAACTCTTAGCTGAATTTTTGGCATTGGTGAGTGCATTTCGGATACTAGTCTTATCTAATTCGCTTGTAAAAGCAAAACCCCAGGATCCATCAACGAGTACTCGAACACCTACGCCTGATCTTTTTTTAACAGATGAATTTTCGACGCGCTCTTTTTCAGCATAAAAACTTCTAGATTCTTTCTTGTGGTAACGAAGTTCAACAAAACCATCTTCGTCCTTGATACATTCTTTGAGTAAATCTCTCATTTTAAATCTCCTTGATTTTGGAATCGAAATAATCTAATAAAATTCTACTTAACCATCTTCCTTCAGGAATTTGGGGGCTAGAATCTGTTAAAAATCCTACATGCCCACCTTTTTTGGTTAATACTGATTTGATATTGGGAAATTTATGCCATTGAACCTTATGCCAAATTTTGACTGGAACAACTGGATCATCCTCTGCATGGATGACGATTCCTTCATTTCGAATTTTTGAAATGAAATGAATAGAGGAGCATTTATTATAATAATCCAACACGTCCTTATAGCCACTCAGTGGTGCAGTTACAAAATCATCAAAATCAAAAAAAGTTTTCGCTTTAACAGCACGTAATTCCATTTCGGGAGGCATAGAGTAGATTCCTGATTTTACTTTTTTGTGTAAAGTATCGAGAAAATGCTTTCGGTAAAAACGTGCCTTAGGTGAATCTATAAACTCACAGGATTTTTTCAAATCAAGAGGAGGAGAAACAGCCGAAAAATATTTGGCGATATGCCTTCTATTTTCCCCAAAGTATTTCAAAATCAAATTTGCAGAAAGGGAAAAACCAGAAACAATTAATTTCTTTGAGAATTTTTTCTCCATAAAAAGTAAAACTGCTTCCACATCTTTGGACATACCAGCGTTGTACGGCTTAGAGGCAAAACCCCAACCCCTTCCACAATTTCTCATATTCATTCGAACTACACCATATCCTCTTTCTAAAGCATTTTTAGAAGTAGAAATCATATAATGACTATCTGAACTTCCCTCCATACCATGGATTAGAAGAATATAATAGCCGTTAAAAGGTTTTAAACTGTGGACTGAAGTATGTTCTAAAGGAGGATTGTGCTCTAAAACTAGGAAATCCCCACTTTGGTCATTTGTAGGGAGATAGATTTCTTCATAAGGGAAGTGACTTCGCAAAGTATTGCTAGGTGGAAACAGTGCATTGTAAATTGTCTGAACATGTTTGCCACCTAAAAATCTTTTAGGTCGAAATACTTCCATTTCTACAGAAAGTTATTAAGATAGGTCAATCTTATCTGCTAGAACATCTACTATGCCATAAGCTATAGCTTCTTGGGCATCCATATAGTAGTCACGATCCGTATCTTCTACCATTTGCTCATAGGTCTTTCCACAAGCTTCGGCAAGGATATGATTTAACTTCTCTTTGGTTTTTAGAATCTCTTCAGCATGAATTTGAATATCTGTTGCAGGTGCTACAATTTGTCCACCTATTGAAGGTTGGTGAATCATCACCTTAGCACTTGGCCAGATTGATCGCTTGCCTTTTTCACCAGCTGCAAGCAGAAGAGAGCCCATAGAAGCAGCCATACCCATGCATACAGTAATAACAGGTGATTTAATCATTTTCATAGTATCATAGATACACATTCCAGAAGTTATCACACCACCTGGAGAGTTTATGAAAAATGTAATTGGTTCACCAGGATTTTCCATCTCAAGATACAATAATTTATTTACAATGTCCTTGGCTGATTCGTCCATAACCGCTCCCCAGAGAAAGATCTTTCTTTTCTCGAGAAATTTCTTTTGAATTTTCTTATCAGACATCATATGGCCTATGGCCTCAGTAATTTCTTCTGTCTCTGGCATAAAATTTTCCTTTCCTTATTATTCCATTCTTTTGGGTCTTAGTTTCCAGAAAACCCCAATACACAAAAATAAGGAAAAACTAATATGGAAAACTCGAAGAACATCTAAGGGAGGTATCTTCCCATTTTGAAATCGAGATTCCTTTATTTGATTCCATAACTCTTGTGTTTCTTTTTCTACTGGAAGATTAGACCCATCTTCTTCTTTAAATTTCAAAATCTGGGAATCCTTGCGTAGAAAATAATAGCGCCTTGCTTCCTTTTCTAGTAGAATTGAGTCTACAGAACTCATCTTTTGTCTTTCAAGTAGATTATTCTTTTCCTCTTCTAATCTATCTACTTCAAATTGAATCTTTTCGAGCTCTAAACCAAGCTGCCTCCGTTCAAAATAACCTTTATCTCCTAAAAGAATTTGGTAACTCAAATAGGAGATAAGAATTATAGTAAAAGTAGCTATCCATTGAAACTTATCACTCACTCTTTTAACTTCGGAGATTTTGTAATTATGCTAAGTTATAAAAAGTATTTCTTCCTTGGTAGGCTGCTTCTTTTCCTAAGGATTCTTCAATACGTAAGAGCTCATTGTATTTAGCAATTCTATCTGTTCTTGATAATGAGCCAGTCTTTATCTGCCCACAGTTCATAGCTACAGCGATATGAGAAATTGTTGTATCTTCTGTTTCTCCTGATCTATGGCTAACGACAGAAGTATATTTCGCTTTCTTAGCCATGTCAATTGCTGCAAGAGTTTCTGTTAAAGTTCCAATCTGGTTAACTTTAATAAGAATAGAATTCCCTATACCTTTTTCTATACCTTCTTTTAGCTTTTTGATATTGGTAACAAAAAGATCATCACCTACCAATTGAACCTTAGATTTCAGTTTCTCACTTAGGTATTTCCATCCTTCCCAGTCGTTTTGGTCGAGTCCATCCTCAATAGTAATAATGGGATAATCTGATGTTAGCTTAGCATAGTAGTCGACCATTTCGCTAGAACTGTATTCAGCATTTTTTTCAGCTGCTAGGACGTATTTCTTTTTTGCTTTATCATAAAATTCAGAAGCGGCAGCATCCAAACCAAGTAAAATATCTTTCCCTGCTTGAAAACCTGCTTTGCTAATGGCTTCTAATATTACATCAATAGCCTCTGCATTCGAACTTAAATTAGGTGCAAAACCTCCTTCGTCTCCCACAGCGGTATTCAATGATTTTGATTTTAAAACTGATTTTAAACTGTGGAAGGTTTCGGCACCCATTCGAAGTGCTTCTTTGAAATTCTCAGCACCAACTGGAAGTATCATAAATTCTTGAAAATCTATGGTGTTATCCGCATGAGCACCACCGTTGATGATGTTCATCATAGGAACTGGAAGTTCTTTGCCAAAGGTTCCGCCAATGTAACGATAGAGTGGTAACTTGGCTTGGATAGCAGCTGCTTTTGCGACAGCCATAGAAACACCCAGGATTGCATTTGCTCCTAGATTTTTTTTATTCTCAGAACCATCTTCATCAATCATGGTTTGGTCAATAGCGGCTTGTTCTCTTGGATCTCTGCCTTCCAAGAACTTAGAGATTTTTTTATTAACATTCTCTACAGCTTTACTAACACCTTTTCCTAAATAACGTTTTTTATCTCCATCTCTAAGTTCGACCGCCTCGTATTCACCGGTAGAGGCACCCGATGGAACAGCAGCTCTTCCTAAAGTTCCATCTGTCAATAGTACATCGACTTCAACTGTAGGATTTCCTCTTGAATCTAAAATTTCTCTTCCGCGAATCTCTTGTATTTTTACCACTATGCCAATCTCCTATTTGTCAAAGGACAGTATGTGCTTAGAAAGATTTCTATCTACGTTTTTTTTAGGTGGATTTTTGTTTTTGCAGTTTCTTTTCCCATGTTTGATACAAATCTGTATTTAGAGGGCTAAAATTGGAAGATAGACAAGAATATATAAGGAATTTTTCCATCATTGCTCACGTTGACCATGGGAAATCAACCTTGGCAGATCGACTTTTAGAGATCGGCTTAGTTACAAACAATAGAACAAAAAAAGATCAAATTTTAGATTCCATGGATATAGAAAGAGAGCGTGGAATTACAATTAAGGCTAATAATGCATCCTTTGATTATTTAGCGAAAAACGGAAAAACCTATCACCTGAATCTTATCGATACACCTGGGCACGTTGATTTTAATTATGAGGTTTCAAGATCCTTACTAGCCTGTGAAGGGGTTCTCTTAATCGTTGATGCAAGTCAAGGAGTGGAAGCACAAACCCTTGCTAATCTTTATTTGGCGATGGAACTTAATCTAAGAATCATTCCTGTAATGAATAAAATTGACCTCCCATCAGCAGATATTGAAAAAACAAAAATTTTAATTGAAGAAGCACTTGGTCTAGATGCAGAAGAAGCGATAGCTATATCGGCTAAAACTGGACTAAATGTCCAGGAAGTATTAGAGGCAATCACGAAACTTATACCACCACCTAAGGGTTCCAAGGCAAAACCTTTAAAGGCCCTAGTTTATGATTCCTTTTTTGATAATTATATGGGAGTTGTTGCCAAACTAAGACTCTTTGATGGTCAAGTAAAGAAGGGTGATACTATTTTATTCATGAATGCTGGTAAAGATTTTCATGTGACTGAAGTGGGAATCAACCGATTAAAATTATTAGAAACCGACCATCTAGAAGCTGGAGATGTTGGCTATGTAGTCGCTGGAATTAAGAAGGTCTCAGATGCTAAGACAGGTGATACAGTTACCTTAAAAAATAACCAGGCGGACCAAGCAGTTCAAGGTTTTAAAGATGCAAA
Source organism: Leptospira sp. (assembly GCA_002786225.1). Classification (GTDB taxonomy): domain Bacteria; phylum Spirochaetota; class Leptospiria; order Leptospirales; family Leptospiraceae. The sequence goes on from PEQN01000003.1 coordinate 55,647, forward strand.
ACCCATGGTTTTTGCAGGTTTGTTTCCAATCAATGGAGAAGATTTTGATACCCTTGTTGATGCAATAGAGAAATTAAAACTCAATGATTCTGCAATTATTTTCGAAAGAGAAAATTCGAATGCACTCGGATTTGGATTTCGAGTTGGTTACCTAGGACTTCTTCATATGGAAATAGTCCAAGAGAGATTAGAAAGAGAATTTAATTTAGATCTAATTACCACTGCACCATCTGTAAAATATCGCCTAACCGATCCAAAGGGAGTTACTCATGAAATTGATAACCCTTCCAAATTCCCTGAACAACAATTTATTATCAAAAGTGAAGAGCCCTATGTTAAAGCGACTATCATTTCACCAGATGAATATGTTGGGAATATTATGGCTCTTGTGATGGATAAGAGAGGATTGCATATGGATACAATCTATTTGTCTACAGATAAAGTTCAACTTACATATGAGCTCCCTCTATCAGAACTAATATTTGAATTTTATGATAAATTAAAATCTTATACCAAAGGTTATGCATCTCTTGATTATGAAGAAGTCGGATATAGAGAATCTAAACTAGTGAAGATGGAAATTCTTGTAAATGGGGAAAATGTAGATGCACTTTCCACTATAGTACACAAATCAAAGGCTGATGATAGAGGAAGATCTATTATTGAAAAGTTAAAAGAAATTATTCCCAAACAACAGTTTATGATTGCAATCCAAGCTGCAATTGGTGCAAAAGTAATAGCTCGCGAAAGCATTTCAGCCCTTCGTAAAAATGTTACAGCAAAATGTTATGGTGGAGATATCAGTCGGAAGAAAAAACTTTTAGAAAAACAAAAGGAAGGAAAGAAGAGAATGAAACAGATTGGCTCTGTGGAAATTCCCCAAGAAGCCTTCCTTGCAGTTCTCAAGACAGGTGACTAAACCATTCCATTCTTTTCTGCAGCCTCCCAATTTAAAGATAGAGTTTTGGAGGAAATGCAATGGTTTTGAAATTTACATCCAAAGAGAAGATTTTTCTTTCTTGAGCCTTGGCTCTAAAATGAGAAGAATACAAGGATTTCTCAATTTAGATACTAAGTTACCTATTTTAATCCAGGGTTCGTTAGGTTCTAACTTTTTAACAAGCTTTGCTCTTGCTTTATCACTTCATGGATTCTCTGTATTTGTTCTTGCAAAAACGTACGAACTGTCTCCCCATAGCTTAAATTTTTATCTCTTAAAAAAATATTCAAAAGAGTTATACTTTGGTTCCAATAAAGTTCTTGAATTTACTAAGGATCAAATATGCAAAAAATATCCAGACATCCAAGTAATTCCAAAATACGGATTTAGTAGAGAAGGGGAATTCGGCTATGAAAGTTTATGGAAGCAGATAACTTGCTATCCGATTGTCAATCAAAATGAAAATTTGATTGTTAAAAAAAAATCTGAAACATTAAATTCTGAATCTGAATCTTCTTTTTTTGATACTATCGTATTAGATATTGGCTCTGGCTTAAGTTACCTTTCCGCAGCTAATTACTTTCAGACACTCAATACTAAAATATTAGGAGTTTGCATTGGTGAATCAAAAACATCCTGGCTAAGAAATTTACCTGAGAGAATGATTCAACTTGGTTGGGATGAAAAGCAAAGAAGCATAATTAAAATACCAAAAGATCATTTAGTAAATCCAGTGATTCTTCCTAAATTTGCAGAGACTAATGATTTACTTTTAGATTTTATTAAAGATATTTACCGAGATTCACATTACAAACTCAGATTGGAGCCAATCTATTCAGCTAAAACTCTTTTCACTTTACTTTATTATCTAAATGATCAAAGTTTATATAAATATAAAATTCATAAAATAATTCGAAATGTTGATTTGCAATTTAAAGAAAAATTATTTCAATCCCCTCAAAGAAAAATTCTATATATCCACCAAGGTGGATTATTATCTTGGTACAAACTCTTTGCCTTAGCCGACGAAAATAGTAACAATAATCATAGTACTTTTTAAAAATCTATAAATTCCTCTTATGAAAACTTTTTCAATCATTATTCCTACATTCAATAGAGCGCATACAATAATCAGAACACTAAATTCTGTCAAAATTCAAAATCTAAGTAAAGAAATAGAAGTAATCCTTGTAGATGATGGTTCAACAGACAATACAGCAACCGTAGTAAATAATTGGATTGAAAATAATAAGCTCGAAATTAAATACCTGAGTCAAACTCATCAAGGAGTCTCCAAGGCTCGTAACTTTGGAGTTTCTCAATCTAATGCAAATTGGATCTGTTTTCTTGACAGTGATGATGAGTGGTTAGCCAATAAATTGAAAAAACAACTTCAGTATATTTTAATAAATCCAAATATTAGAATTTTCCAAACTGAAGAAATTTGGTTTCGAAATGGGATTCGAGTCAATGCCCATAAAAAGCATAAGAAAATTTCAGGTAATATATTCCAAGAATCTTTATTACAATGTATGATTACAACATCTTCAGTAGCAATCCGTAGGGATCTTTGGCTCGAAAACCATGGTTTCGACACAAAACTTTCATCCTGTGAAGATTATGATCTTTGGCTTAGAATTACTTGCAAAGAGGAAATTGGATTATTGCCAGAAAATCTTTTGATTCGCTATGGTGGAGCTAAAGATCAACTTTCAATTATATATCCTGTTATGGATAGATTTAGGATTTATGCCATTATTAAGAATTGGAATATTTTCAATCAAAATCAAAAGTATTTGGCCCAGGAAGTTTTATTCAAAAAATTAAGTATTCTAAAAACTGGTTTAGAGAAAAGAAATAAATCTACAGAAATGATTCATTATTTACTAACATGGACTAAAAATATTCTTATCCAAAAGCAAGTTAACTTGTTAGATAAAACATATTCAGAATACTTGTTAGATAACCAATTATGGACCTAAGATTCAATATGAAATTATCAATTTTTCAGTTTTTAAAATTTCTATTTCTTGTATTTTTGCTATCTTGCTCAACCACAGATTCGACTAATTTTTCCGCTACTGGTGGATTATTAGATCTAAGAAATTATGAAAAGTTCTCAACAAATTCGATAGATTTAAATGTTGAATGGGAATTTCATTGGAATGAATTCATAGTTTCTAATAACCAAGAAAAGACAAATGATATAGGACAAGTGTTTATTAAAACACAAGAAAGTTGGGAAGGAAAAATTATCCAAGATATCTCAATACCAAGAGAGGGTTTTGCAAGTTATAAATTAAAGGTTTTATTGCCAGAGACCCTCCCTTTAGAAAGTCTTTGGATACAAATTCCAAGTATTGCCTCAAGTTACAGATTCTATGCTAATGAAATGCTATTACACAAGTCTGGTGTTGCATCAAGTTCATCAACTGATTCCAAAGGATATATTAAACCTCAAATTGTTGAAATAAAATTATCGCCGAAACAAAAAGATCTTACTTTAGTTTTCGAAATTGCAAATTACCAAAATGAATCTCCGGGATTCTGGCAAATTCCCAAATTAGGAATCTACTCAATAATTTTCAAGAAATACCAAACTGCAATAGGTATGGATCTTTTTTTCTTTGGTATCTTATTTATCATGGGATTCTACCATTTAGGAATTTATTTTTTCCACAGGTCAGAGAAAAGTATTTTGTTTTTTGCTCTCTTTTCATTCTTGATTGCAACAAGAACATCTTTAACAGGGGAAAGATTTATAATGGATTTACTTCCTGGAGTAGAGTGGGAATATTTTTTTAGATTGGAATTTTTGAGTTTCTTTCTTCTTCCAATCTCATTTTTAATTCTGATACAGGAATTATTTCCTAAGGAATCTAATTTCAAATTAACATTCCTCTTACTGCTCATTCATTTATTTTTTGCTGGTTTAACTTTTTTTCCTGTAGCAATTTTTACAAAATTTGCTCCACCTTTTCTTTTAGTATTGATATCGGTTTTATTTATTAGCTTATATATAATTCTTAAAGCATATATTAGAAAAAGACCTGATACTGGTTTATTACTCTTAGGTATTATACTTTTTTTATTTAGTGTAGCTTGGGATGTAGGAAGAGATTTTCTAAACTTAAGAGGGTTCACTATTTTACCCTTTGGATTCTTAGCCTTTGTATTTTCCCAAGCCTTGGTTCTTTCATCGAGACTTGCCTATCATTTTGCAAAATCTAAAGCCTTGACTGAATCACTTCGCATAACAAATGAAGAACTGATGGAACTTAAGGATAAATTAGAAGAAAAAGTAAAAGATAGAACTTCCGAGTTAAATGCCTCACTTAAACTCATTCATAGAGATTTAGCGATTGCTAAGAAAATCCAAGGAAAAATCATCCCAGGAGAAATGATAAGTCGATCCGATTTGGAGGTTCAATATCTTTATAAACCTCAAGATGAGGTTGGAGGTGATATTTTTGATATTTCAGAAATTAATAAAGATAGAATACGAATTTTTCTTGCAGATGCCTTGGGACATGGAATTCAAGCTGCTTTGCTTACTCTTGTTATTCGATCAGAATATGAAAATTTTAAACTTCTTCATTCTCCTGCTGATTGTTTAAAAAATTTTAGCGACCAATTCCATACAAAATTTCATTCCCTAAATACCTACTATTCTGCTGTTGTTATTGATATTATATTCTCAGAGCAAAAATTAATTTATGCTTCTGCAGGTCATCCAAATCAAATACTTTGGAGAGATGGAAAATTAGAAGAAATCACTCAGACAGCCAGAATTACTGGTTTTGGAAAAGATATCCAAGTTAAAGAAAGAGAGCTACCGTTTCCACCGGGATCCAGAATGTTTCTTTTTACAGATGGGTTGTTTGAACAATTCAATGAGGAAAGAGAAATCTTTGGAGAAGAGAGAATCCAAAATATTGTTCTAAATCAAAGCAATTTAAGCTTAAGCTCAATAATGGCAGAAACAGAAAATCAATTGAACCATTTTTTAGTTGGTAATAAAGCCCAAGATGATATAACCTTTGTTGCCATAGAAAGAAAATAAAAAAGCCAGGCTTTCACCTGGCTCTTACTAGAATGGTTGATTTTCATTTAACTAAGATTATAAAATGCTTCTTAAGCTAATAAATAATCCCTATTCATTCTAGTAATGTTTTCTACAGAGATTTCCTTTGGACAAACGGCATGGCACTCATATTGGTTAGTGCAATTTCCAAATCCTTCTGCATCCATGGCTTGAATCATTTTCTTAACTCTTGTCTTACGTTCAACTTGGCCCTGCGGCAGATAGGCAAGGTGAGAGACTTTAGCTGAGACAAACAGCATTGCGCTAGCATTCTTGCAGGATGCAACACAGGCTCCGCAACCAATACATGTTGCCGCATCCATAGCTAAGTCAGCATCTACTTTAGAAATAGGCATTGCATTCGCATCAGGAGCTCCTCCTGTATTGACAGATACAAAACCGCCAGATTGAATGATACGATCAAATGCGGATCTATCAACCACCAAATCTTTGATCACAGGAAAAGCCTTAGCTCTCCAAGGCTCAATAAAGATGGTATCTCCGTCTTTAAATTTTCTCATATGAAGCTGGCAAGCAGTTGTTCCTTTCTGTCCACCATGAGCAACACCATTAATCATTAGATTGCAAGAGCCACAGATTCCTTCTCGGCAATCATGATCAAAAGCAATTGGATCTTCACCTTTTTTTGTTAGGTCATCATTAACAACATCTAACATTTCCAAGAAAGACATATGCTCATTAACATTATTTGCCTTGTATTCTTTGATTTCTCCTTTGGCATCTTTAGATTTTTGACGCCAAACTTTAAGAGTTAAATTCATATTTCCTGACATTATTTATAGCTCCTTACCGCAAGCTTCACATTTTCGTATTCTAATTTTTCTCTATGCTCTTCTGGAGCCTTACCGTCACCTTTGTACTCCCAAGCAGAGACATGACAGAAATTATCATCATTTCTAAGAGCTTCACCGTCTGGAGTTTGGTATTCTGTTCGAAAATGACCTCCACAGGACTCATCTCTAGTATAAGCATCCAAACACATTAGTTCTCCAAATTCTAAAAAGTCCGCAACTCTACCTGCTTTTTCAAGAGATTGGTTCAGCTCAGCACCAGAACCAGGAACCTTGACATTCTTCCAGAATTCTTCTTTCAATTCAGGGATCTTGCTTAGAGCCTCTTTCAATCCAGCTTTGTCACGTGCCATACCACATTTATCCCACATAATTTTACCAAGTTCTCTATGGAATTCGTCCACAGTCTTGTTTCCATTTATATTTAAGAATTTATGAATACGGTCGTTTGCATCCTTCTCAGCTTCTTTGAATTCTTTGGCTTCTGGAGAAATGTTCTTGTAACCCTCTTTAGCAAAATAGTCCGCAATAGTGTAAGGAATCACAAAATATCCATCCGCTAGACCCTGCATGAGAGCAGAGGCACCAAGACGATTTGCTCCATGATCCGAGAAATTCGCTTCCCCAAGTACAAAAAGACCTGGAATGTTTGACATGAGATTATAATCAACCCAGAGTCCGCCCATAGTATAATGAACTGCTGGATAAATTCTCATAGGCTCTTTGTAAGGGTTCTCACCAGTTATTCTTTCATACATCTGGAAAAGATTATCATATCTATCTTTAATGGTAGCTTCTCCCAAACGGTTTATAGAATCATTAAAATCTAAATAAACACCAAGTCTTTGTCCTCCGACTTCTGGACCGACACCGTGACCTGCATCACAAGCTTCTTTGGCTGCTCGTGAGGATATATCTCTAGGAGCAAGATTACCAAATGATGGGTATTTTCTCTCTAGGTAGTAGTCTCTTTCTTCTTCCGGGATATCAGCTGGATTTCTTGTATCGCCTTGTTTTTTAGGAACCCAAACCCTCCCATCATTTCTAAGAGATTCTGACATCAATGTTAATTTAGATTGATAGTCTCCAGAAACTGGAATGCAGGTAGGATGAATTTGCGTATAACATGGATTAGCAAATAATGCGCCTTTTTTGTAAGCCTTAAAGGTTGCGGTTACATTGCAATTCATAGCATTCGTAGATAGAAAGAATACATTCCCATATCCACCGCTCGCAAGAATTACAGCATCTGCCGAATGAGAACTTACTTTACCTGTAACTAAATCTCTAACAACTATCCCCTTTGCATGACCATCTACAATTACAAGTTCTAGCATTTCTGTTTTGGAATACATTTTGACATTTCCAAGACCGATTTGTCTAGAAAGGGCAGAATAGGCACCTAGGAGTAGCTGTTGCCCTGTTTGACCCTTTGCGTAAAATGTTCGGGAAACCTGAGCTCCACCAAAGGATCTATTGGTAAGATTACCACCATATTCTCTCGCAAATGGAACACCTTGAGCAACACATTGGTCAATGATGTTCGTAGAAACTTGTGCAAGACGATATACATTGGCTTCTCTAGATCGAAAATCGCCGCCCTTTACAGTATCATAGAATAATCGATATACACTATCACCATCATTTTGGTAGTTCTTTGCAGCATTGATCCCACCTTGAGCAGCAATACTATGAGCTCTTCTAGGACTGTCCTGAAAGCAAAAACAGGAAACATTATAACCTAGTTCTGCTAAGGTAGCAGCTGAAGAAGAACCAGCTAATCCAGAACCAACAACTATGACTTTGTATTTTCTTTTATTCGCTGGATTGACGAGTTTAATTTCGGATTTGTGATTATCCCATTTTTTTTCAATAGGACCTGAGGGAATTTTTGAATCTAATTTCATTTTTTGTTTCTCCTTAGTTTTATTTTATTATGCCAGCAAGTATTGTAATGGGAATGGAAATATTTCCTAAAAATATTAAGCCTGCCGTTGATGTTGCTATTTGTTGTATTGTTTTATTATTTTTAGCATTTGTTATTCCTAGGGTCTGGAAAAGACTCGATACACCATGAGAAATATGCCAACATAACAATGCCATAGAAAGTATGTAAAATCCAGACACGATAGGATTGGTAAATCCATTTACTACCATTGCGTAAACATCATGAACCCTTTCGCCATTTAAATCAAAACTCAATTGAGCATATTCAGGATTCGTTACACCTAGAGTAAAGTGAAGCAAATGATAGATAATAAAAGAAAGTATAGTTAAACCACTCAAAATCATAAATCTAGAAGCAGAGCTTGCTTGAACCGTTTTCATATAGACATAAGAATTAGGTCGGGCTTTTCTATTTTCTCTAGTTAGTTGAATTGTTAAAACAATATGAACAATTGCAAAGACTATCAAGCCAATTCGGGCAAGCCAAAGTAAAGGGCCTAGGTCTTTTAAAAATTTTGCGTAAGCATTCAGCTTCTCTGGTCCAGAAAAAATTTGAAGATTTCCAACCATATGTAGAATCACAAACCCTAGAATGAGTAAACCTGAAATGGCAACGAGTAATTTCTTTCCGATCGAGGTTGTTAAATAACCACCGGTGAAATGCATAGATTGAGCTCCTGGTATAGTTTAGAGTTATTACTAAAGTTAGCTTTAGAAATAGCAAAGAAAATAGAATCAGATTCCTTTTCTACTCTAGACTTTTAGACTTTTTCTATAAATCAATCGATTATTTTGAAATCATTCAAAAAACAAAATACTTAGAATACTAGATGATACTAATTCTCATTTGAATTTAAGTGTTGGTATCATCATGCAAAAATTTATTTTCCTAGAAATTGGTTCTATTTTTTTCAATTTGATCTAAGAACGAACAAAGGGGTTTCCTTCTTGATACCAACTTGCGAACCTTAATAAAATAAGAACATATGTCGATGATGTCAAATTACAGATGGCTTTCCACTTGATCCCTATCATGTTAATTGGTTCCAATAAATCATAGGACTGATCCCAATGAAACCAACTAGTAAACCTAAGATAATTCAAAAGCAAAAAGAACCATAGTATGTTTCGCTTAGGTCCCCAAACCTAATCGAATAAGGAAACGAGTAACCGAATTCAAATAGCTATATACAACTGGCACAAATACAAGTTTCATAGGACTATGATTTTTTTAATTTCTATACCAAACTTTTAGTATATTTTAATTGAACTTTGGAATGAGAGATATTCAATTTAGCCTGTGAGACTTTTTTATTTTATTTTTTTAACCAAGTGTATTCTTCTAAATTGCCAAAGCCTAGATGGTAGATTAATTTCTAAACAAAATCTATTCCAATCTGAAGTCCCAGAAGAAAGTGGAACCAAGGCAAAATTAACTGCAGAGCACTATCTTATTTCAAATGAGAGAAGAATTGATCTATATAAACCCTACATTCAAAATATGGGAGGCGGTTATATTGGTGTTGGAACAGATCAGAATTTAACTTTAGCCGCTTGGACTCGAAGTGAATTTATCTGGCTTATGGATTTCGATCCAGTTGTTGTCAAAATAAATAAAATGCATATTGCAATAATTAGAAATTGTGTTGATTATGCTTGCTTTAAGAATTCTTGGTTACCATCGAATCAAAAGGAAACATGGCTACTTCTCGAAAAAGAATTAAAAAACGAAAAAGACTTTTCAGAATACAAAAAAGCCTTCCAGCTTGCCATGAGCAAGAATTATGGTATTCACTCAAGATTAAATGAACTTGATTTTATGACAAAAAACTTTGGGTTTCAATCCTTCCATACAGATCCAAACGATTACAATCATTTAAGGCAACTTGTATTAAAAAATAGAATACGTGCATTAAAAGGTGACCTTAAACGCAATGGAACTATGAGATTGATTTCGAAAATTGCAACTGAAATGGATATTCCCATACGAATTGTTTACACTTCTAATGCAGAGGAATATTTTCGATTCCCAGAAGAATACAGACAAAATATATTGGCCCTTCCTACAGATGAGAAGAGTTACCATGTTCGAACCTTCTCAACTGGAGCCAAGTCTGCTCTTGGTTTTCCCGAAGGAGAAAAGTATCCAGACCAATATCCCTTCCATTACAATTTGCAAAAAATTGAAAACTTAAAAGAATGGATGAGGTTCCGAGCTTTCCTCACTCCCATCACTCTTATGAAAGGAAGAAGAGAAATCTCAAAAGGATTTTCCATCCAAGAATCTACGCCGGTTCAACAAAAATTAAAAGAAACTGGTAGAATTGAAAAATAAGTATCTTTATGAATCCTTAAAGTAGGCAAACTTGGAAATCCATCTCAAACGTTCATTAAATCTAAAAGATTCTATCTCTATTTTATTTAGTTCCATGGTTGGCTCAGGAGTATTTATTACAACAGGCATTATTTATGGAATCTTAGATAGTCCTTGGCTCGTTCTATTGACTTGGATGTTAGGAGCAATTTTTTCAATGGCAGGTGCCTTTACTTTTGCAAAGCTAGCTATCTTTTTTCCTTATGCCGGTGGGGATTATATTTATTTAAAGAAGGCGTATTCTCCTTTGGTAGCATTTATGAGTGGTTGGGCATCACTACTTATCACATTTTCTGCAAGTATTTCTGTCTTAGGTTTAGCCCTAGGAGAATATTTAAGTTTTATTTTTCCTTATGATAGTAAGCATACTTTTTTTTATTATACTCTGTATGGTTTAGATATTAAACTGGGTTACCCAGGTCTTGTAGGTGTTGGAGCCATTTTTCTTTTCACAATTATCAATTATTTTGGAATTCATAGAGCTTCCATTTTTCAGAATTTACTCTCGCTCATTAAAGTTTTGGGTCTTCTAATATTTTCAGCAGTTGCAATCTTTACTCACATAAATCAATTTCAAATTTTTATTCCAAGTCCTAACTTTGCAGACATTTATGATAAATCTCCTTTTATCTTAATTGCAATCATACCTGTGATTTTCTCTTATCTTGGATGGAATATGGTTACATATATAGCCGAAGAAGTAAAAGATCCCGAAAAAAATATCTCAAGAACTATCATTTATGGATCTGGCTTAGTTGCAATTCTCTATCTAATTGTGAATCTAGCTTTTCTTTTAACCTTAAGCCCAGAACAACTTAGAAAGAATGAAGGTATTGCAACTCTCTCAGCCATCCAAGTTTTTGGAGAACCCGCTAAGTTTTATTTTTCCATTTTCTTCTGTTTAGTGATCCTTGGATCTCTTTCAGCCACAATCATTGGAGGATCAAGAATATATTTTGCAATGGCTAGAGATGGCTTATTTTTTCCTTTTTTATCCAAGCTTCACAATCATTATAAATCACCTTATAACTCCCTTGTTTTCCAAGCAATGTATGCATCTATCTTCATTATCTTTGATCTTAAATTTTTGCTCTATATGATAACTTGTGCAATCCTAATTCTGAGTGCTTTGACAGCTTTCAGTGTATTTATATTTGAGAAAAGAGGTCATAAATCCAAATACCAAATCCCATTTTACCCAATAACACCTGTTGTATATATTTTAGGTTGCATCTTTTTAGTTATTTATTTAGCTCTGCAAAATCCTCTAGAAGCATTTTCTGGAATGTCAATACTATTGACTTCTATACCAGTGTATTTAATTTTTAGAAAAAAGTTTTTGAATAAGCATCACTTCCAAGATAGCACTCAGAGTTTACTACTCCAAGTTAAGGAAAAGTAGGTGGATTCATTTCAACAATAAAGGGTTGGGCAAATTCTTTGTTAGGTGATAATTCAATTGTCTTGTCTTCATAACCTGTTGCGCTAATTTGAATTTTTACTTTATTTGCATTGGGAACTAAGAGATGATAAAAACCATCCAAATTAGATTCAAACTTTTCATCTTCATAATAAGTGAAAGCGCTGTTTGCTATTTTTGCGACTATGGGAATTCCTTTTGAATTTTGAATTTTTAAGCGAATTTTCCATGAGTCTTTGGCAATGAAGAGTAAATTTTGAATGATGGGTCGGAAACCATCCAAAATCACAGGTAGATTTTTATAATTTTCCACTCTATGAGAAGATTCAATTAAATAGGCATAGGTTCCAAAATCATGAAAAAATGTATCTTGATCCGTTCCATCAACTTCATAAAGATTTTTCTTAGCTAGAAATGGTTTATCTTGGCGGTAAGAATAGACTGATTGAATCATTTCATTTGCTATATTCGATACAAGATTAGGTTCAGGATTTTGAGTTTTTTCAATTGAGTACGGAACTAGTATTGCATTCGCATAACAATGATAACTGATAGAAAATAAAAATCTATGCTTTTGAAATAAATTCAGGACTGCTTTAACTTCAGGTTCTGAGGCTTCATGCTCTCCACGATAAAATGCACTTTCTGGATTGCTGGAAGAAGCTTTGGTGGAACCACTGTTCCATTTAAATGGAAAATTCCGATTCAGATCAACTTTGTTCCCATTTTTTCTTCCCAAATTAGTATCTTGGTTCCAATAATATTCTGATCCATCTGGATTTAAGATAGGAACTATCCAAATTTCTAAATTTTGCAAGATTGGATTTTTATATTCAAACAAAATTAGTGTTTGTATAGTATCATAGCAATGTTCTGTAGAGATGATTTCGTTAGCATGTATACTACAATTTATAAATATTTTATCCCTATACATGTTTAAATTAAAATTATCGTTTTCAATTGTTTTTTCTTTTGGAATTTTAATTACCAATGCAGGAATATTTCGTTTTTGAACAGATCGACCAATAGAAACCTTGGAAACTAAATCAGGAAATTCTGAAGCAATACAGGTTAGATACAATTCGTTTAGTTGATTATTTTTATAACCATTTTTCATTTCTCTCAAAGGAATACATCCTTTTTGAAATCTTTTATTATGATTAGGATCTATTTCAGAAAATTTTTGAGGGTATTTTAATATTTGGTATTTTACATTTCTCAGTTTCCAATTTGATTCGAGATCCTTAGGAACTAGCAATTTGTAGCTTGTTGGAGATTCTTTAATTTTTATTGTTTGAATTATTTCCTCTAATGGTAGTTGTGTTTGGTAGATAGTTTTGGAGATTTGAATATGCTTATAAAACCTGGAGTTATCAAGATCTTGTATAGGCATAGAAGACAATGGGTTTGAAAAAAATTTAAAGAGGATAAAAACAAAGAAACTACTTCTTGGCATATTAAAAAACAAGGTAGTGAAAGATTTCAATAAAGCATAAATCCATTTGTAAAAAACATTTGATATCATAGGAATTTGATTTCTATTTATAAAAATGGATTCCTTTCAGATTATGAAACAACTTTTTCGAAGAACAAAAATTTGGAATTATATTTTCTACCTAATTCTGCTTTCCCATTGTTCTCGCACAACAAGTATCCTTGGTCAGAATACAGAATGTAGCATAAAAATCTTTGGTATGGCTTGCGTTCCCTCTGGTGAATTCATCCGCGGTAGCAATGTATATGAGTCCAATGAAAAACCTGAGGCTAGAATATATTTGGACTCGTATTACATCGATCTCTATGAAGTGACCAATGAAGATTTTCAAAAATGCCTAGATTCAGGAGGATGTAGACAGTGCTTGAAAACAGGAAAATGCAAAAAAATTACTCCAAATTATGGAACAAGATATTCCGAAGCAAGGCAACCAGTTGTTGGTCTTAGTTGGTATTCAGCAAAAGAATATTGTGAATTCCTAGGTAAGCGTCTACCAACTGAAGCAGAATGGGAAAAGGCGGCAAGAGGAACCGATGGAGAGAACTTTCCTTGGGGAAATGAAAGAGCAACTTGCTTGCATGCTATCATTGAAGAGGATGGAAGAAAAGGTTGCGTGAAACAAAAGATTTCACCACCACATCATATGACTACTCAAAAGGTGGGATCAAGACCTGCATACCGTTATGGACTTTATGATATGGCAGGGAATTCCTGGGAATGGGTGGCAGATTGGTATTCCGATTCTTATGAGGTCTGTGGATTAGAATGCCAGGGTAAAAATCCTAAAGGAGCCTGCGCCAACCAAGAATCCTGTGAGAAGTTTGGTAACCGGAAGATAGTAAAAGGTGGTGCTTGGTGGTGGCCGAGTGAATATGCAAGAAGTTCAAGACGAAGACCCCATGTTCCAGAAAATTTTCCAGAATACCATCATTTTGGATTTCGATGTGCCAAATAATTCTTAAAAGCAAAAATAGATTCAGAAATGTAAAGTATGTATGAGTACATACAAAAGGAGTATTTAACTAATGAGACATAAGATTGATTATGGGAAGTTGGGGATTTTGGGAATAATACAATTTTGAAAATTTCAAGTGTAAATTGATTATAATTTTCGTATATTATCATGGCAGTCTTGAGAGATTCTGCCAATACACCTAAAGTCTTAAGCGGTAGCCATATAGCTGCCGCTTTTTTTATACGACCAGATTTGGATGTTCTTTGAGAAGTATCTCAGGATAATTCTTTGAAAAATAATTCATATCCCATTCAGATTCAAAAAGCAAGGCTGAGTTTTGGTTTTTATCAACCACTAAATTTGCAGATGATGGCAATTTAGAAATATCTTCTTGTCGAATCCAACGTGAAATTCCATAAGGAAGCGGACTTAGATTTGTCTCAACTTTATATTCATCCAATAGTCTTCTTTGAAAGACTTCGAATTGCAATCGACCCATGGCTCCAACTATAGGATTGCCTGAACCTATGGACTTAGAAGAAAATAAATGTAAGATACCTTCTTCAGCTAATTGTTCCAAACCCTTTTTAAATCCTTTAAGAGATAATGTATCAGTGCAGGAAAGTGTTGCAAAAATCTCAGGAGCAAAAACTGGCAGTGGTCTTAGATCGGGAGCTTTGCCAGTTGATAAAATATCGCCAATCTGAAAAGTACCAGGATTTATAACTCCTATGATATCACCAGGATAAGCTATATCTACTGTGTTACGATCTTGCCCAAAGAAAGCGAATGAACTTGCTAATTTAACTGGTTTATCCAAACGATTGTGTATGGCTTGTATTCCTCTTTCGAATACACCAGAAGTTATTCTTATAAATGCAATCCTATCTCTATGCATTTTATTCATGTTAGCTTGAACTTTGAAAACAAAAGCAGAAAAAGGAGATCCAACTGGATCTAAAAATTTGCCAGAAGTAAGTGGAATGTGGTCTGGTGCTGGAGCAAGGCCGAGAAAATGTTCTAAGAAAATTTCGATACCAAAATTATTAACTGCTGATCCAAAAAATACGGGTGAGCATTTTCCCTTAAGAAAATCAGTTTTGTCAAAGTTACCTAGACCTCCCTCTATAAGCTCTATATCATCACGAAATTTCTTCACTAAGTCAGGGTCATAATTGTCATCCAGAGTCTGATCCATAACGCCTGTCATTTGAAATGATGCTTTCTTGGAACCACCAGGAGACTTATCGAATAAATACAATTTCTTATCAATAAGAGAATACACGCCTTTAAAGTCTGGTCCGGTTCCTAGTGGCCATACCAAAGGAATTGCAGCTATACCCAGAACTTTTTCGATTTCGTCTAACAAAGCAAAGAGATCCTTGGTAGGTCTGTCCATTTTGTTGATAAAAGTTAGAATCGGTATTTCCCTATCTCTACAAACTTTAAAAAGTTTAATCGTCTGTGGTTCAACACCCTTACCAGCATCCAAAACCATTACTCCAGTATCAGCAGCCATCAGAGTGCGATATGTATCTTCTGAAAAGTCTTCGTGACCTGGTGTATCTAATAAATTTAAAACGTGATCTTTGTATTCAAATTGCAGGGCAGCTGAACTAATTGAAATTCCTCTTTCTTTTTCCATAGCCATCCAATCAGAAGTGGCTGTTTTTCGGTCTTTCTTTGCCTTAACCATTCCCGCGAGCTGAATTGCTCCACCATAAAGCAATAATTTCTCAGTAAGCGTTGTCTTGCCAGCATCTGGGTGAGCAATAATTGCAAAAGTTCGTCTTCTCTTGACTTCAGATGGTAGATTTTCAATGCTCATAGTTTAGAAACCAGATTTTTGATTTTACCTGCCCTGTCAAGATAAGCTGATCTTGGGCTTTTCGGCAAATTATCCGATCATTTAAATAGGTTGACTAAGATAGGATTGCAAGGAGTATTGAAATTATGTCTCATTATAGAATAGGGATTCTTGCAACCTTATGCCTACTCTTTCTTGGCTTGGACTTTCCTAAATTCAAAACAGGAGAAGAAAGAGCCTACAAAAATTTCCAGAATGGACTCTTACACTATAACGCCAGAGAATACAATTTAGCCCGAGAAAAATTTCTAAAAGTTATCTCAGAAAAGGAAGACTTTTCCTTAGCAAGGCTTTATCTTTCCAGAGCACTCTACCAATCGGGAGATTGGTCTGCTGCCTTACAAGAACTGGAAGAAATCCAAAAATTAAAAACCAAGGATTCCATTCTTAAAAATCGAATTGAATTTTTGCGATTAGAAATTGGTGGAAATAATTTATCCATCACTGATAAGACCTTCTTTAGATCTATCCAAGGTGAAGAGAATAGAGGATTTAGGTTTCGTAACCCTGTAGATATTGAAATTGACGAAGAGGGAAATATTTATATTTTATCCTTTGGAACGACCAACTTAGTTAAGTTAGATCCTAATTTTAATCCTGTTTGGGTAAGCCAAGGTGGATTTGCTCGTCAAATGAAAGGACCTGTAGCTATGGATTACTACAAAGGTTTATTTTATGTAGCGGACTTCCCTTCTGATTTTATTTTTATTTTTAATAAAAAAGGAATCTTTCAATCCCGAATTGGAGAAACGGGATCTGGCTTAAATCAATTCCGGGGACCATCGGGAATTACAAGAGATACTCAAGGAAATTTGTACATATCAGATTTAGGGAATCACAGAATTTTAAAATGGTCCTCTAAATTAGAACCCCTCTTTGCTTTTGGAAATTCTGGAAAAGGTGCTATGGAGTATCCATCCGGTTTAAATTTTCATAAAAATAATTTATATGCCATAGACAAAAAACAAAAACGCATTGTGATCTTTGACCAAGAGGGAAATTATTTAAAAGAAATTAAATCTGATCTTTTTAAAAAACCTCGTTCTCTAGAATTTATTCATGACCAGATTTATGTTTCCGATGAAATTGCAGGTTTACTTATGTACAATCCTGAAAATGACTCTTGGAAAAAGCTAGAAAAGTTTAAGGATGGTAAAGGTAAAATTAGGAATGTTGACAGACCTTTTTCATCAAAACTCGATAATTATGGATACTTATTTTTATCAGATAACAACCGTCATAGGATTGATATTTTTGCACCTAAGACGTATTTGCTTTCTAACTTAGGCCTTGAAGTAGAAAAAGTAGATACTAGCTATTTCCCAAGTATTGCAATCTATCTAAGAGTTAAAAGTAGAAGGCAACAAGATATCCTTGGATTAAAAAGGGAAGATTTCCATTTAGTAGAAAATCAAAACGATAAGTTTCTTATTGATTTGAAAAGTCTTAGAACAATTGATAATAAAATAACCGTTTCTCTCGCTTTTGAGAATTCAAATTCTTTTCACAATAACCTAACTTTATTCCAAAACCAACTTGAAAGCTTTTTTGAAAAACTCACAAAAAATGATAGGGTAGAATTATTGCGATCTGGGAAAGATGCAACAAAAATTCTTCCCTACACCTATTCCAAAAATACAATTTACCATGCAATGAGAACTTCTACTCCGGAAACTTTAACCTATCCCGGAAAAGCTATTCATTCAGCCATCCAAAATCTTACTCATGAAATAGGTCCTAGAGCCGTGATCTATATGAGTTCTGGCGATGTCCCCTACTCCTCTAAACAATATTCCCTACAATCTTTGGTACAATTTGCAAAAGTAAATGGAATTCAAATCTATCCTATTCTATTGAATCAACCTGATCCAGAAGATGAATCTTGGAAATACCTAGCAGAAGAAACTGGTGGGCAAATTTCCATAATCCGCAATGGCGATGAAGATAACCTATATGACTCTATCAAGTCAAAACTTGATCTTCGTTATGTAATTTCTTACGAAACTGAAGTTAAATCTTTCCTTAGTGAAAAGTGGATACCTTTTAATCTCGATGTAAAATATAGAGATTTTGGTGGAAGGACCCAAGGAGGATATTTTGTTCCTTAACTGTTTTAATTTTAACCAGATGTTTTCTAAAAGATTTATTCATAAGATAGCTTTTATTTTTATTTTTATTTTTGTTTTTTGTTTCATTACGAACAATATGTACTCAATGGAAACAATAGAGGAAATCCAGGAAGGTAATCGCTTCTTTGAACAGGGAAATTATAAAAAAGCATTAATTCATTTTCTACAAGCGAAACAACAAAATCCTAATTCTGCTAAAGCTTTGATTGGATTTGGAAAAGCCTCACTAGCCTTAGGCTCAATAAGTGATGCAAAGAGTTCTTTTGAAAAATGTCTTAAACTTGAACCAAACGATCCTGAAGCAATTGCTGGGCTAGGACGAGTCCTCGTCCAAGAGAATAAATTCAATGAATCAAGAAATTTCTTAGAAACAGCCCTCAAAACAAAAAACAATAATCCAATCATCCACCTTGCTTTAGCTGAAACTTTTCAAGCGATGGGAAAACCAGAGTTAGCTATTCATAAATTAGAAACACTTTCTAAGAAGATGGAATTAGATTATAATCTGCAGGAAAGATTAGCGTATTTGTATCTTTCTATAAATCAATTTGAAAAGGTGAATGCCATAGCTGAAACTCTTATCAATAAAAATCCAGATAGATACCAAGGATTCTTACTGAAAGGAAAATATTTTACTTATCTCTGTTATGACTCTGATCCTTCCTCCAAAGAAAGCCAAAACTACTACCTAAGAGGAATCACCTCATTCGACAATGCCTTAACGCTCTCTCCAGACAACTTAGAAATCAACCATTGGAAGGCTAAACTTTATATTTGGAAGGGCAGAGAAGAAAAAAAAGAAGCTGTTAGTCTTTTAAAACAAATCCTTAAAGCAGATAGCTTAAATAAAAATGCAATGCTTAGTCTTGCAACTATTTTAACAGAACAAAATGCACTCAGTTCAGAAGATACCCAACTTGCCATAAATCTTTGGAAAAATGCTCTTAATCTACTAGATACAGATGAGATAATAAGATTTGGTGCAGAAAATTTTGCAATCAAACACCTTCCTGAGGAATCTCCACTTCGTAAATCGTTAGGTAAGTATAGAATAGAGAGGCATAGAGCTGAAGTGAACTCTTTGTACTATGAATCTTCTTTATTTCATCTTTGGCGTGCAAAAGATTTGAGCCCTCATTCTCCAGATACAGAGGCTCTACTTGAATTGCATTATTCCAAGGCAAGTGATAGCCCCAATTACATTAATACATTATTACGCTTACTTAAGGAAGATCCAAGCAATTATAAAATCCAAAATAGATTGGAAAAAGAAGTACTAACAGCCAAAAAATCACTTGAATATAAAGAGGCCTATTTATTCCCAGAAGGTCCTGGTCTTGGTTTTCTAAATCCTTCCACTAGTCCCAAGGTCTTAATTCTGGATTTCAAACCCAACTCTGGTATTCAATCTCTTATCTCATCAGGACATCTTCTCCAATCTGCCATCAAATCGGTATTAAGCCATACTAATGGAATCCGTATGGCTAGCCATGAGGAAGAAAAATCTCTACGAGATTTATTAGAATCTAGAAATAAAACCTCATGGAATCCCTATCATAGTTCTATATATTTTGATTTGAATGAGACATCTTTGTATCCATCCGATATAAGATTTATAATCTTTGGAAAGTTAAATGAAGACGAGAATTCCATTCAAGTAGAATTTCAGTCCTATGATAGATTAACTGGTAAATATTCTGAATCAATTAAAATTCGTGGAAAAGGTAGAGGTTCTTTATCTTATATAACATCTTCTTTTGCTGAAAAATTTAAGAATTTATACCCTATCGAGGGTCAAATTCTAAAAATAAAAAATAATGGAGTTGTTGTGAACTTAGGAAAAAACAATGGATTGAACTCTAATTCTGTTGTAGAATTCTATAGAGGAAAGAAGTCCTTAGGTCCATCCAAAATATTGGAATTAGGTGAGTATATTTCTATCGTTCAACCTGAACTTAGAGACTGGGAAAGAGAATTCGCAACAGGTGAAAAAGCAAGAGTTAAGAAACCTTAGAATTGATTTTAAGAGGTCTAGGCAAGCTTTCCAAATAATTTAAAATACATTCTGATACTTTTTCTTCAAACTTAGACCAAGATTTAGATTTATTTAATTCTATTTGAATTTTGTAGCTTTCAATGTAAATTGACTCTATTGCCTTTATCTTGAAAAGGCTATCGACTAGTAAAGGTTTCTGAACATCTTCTGATTTCTCCCAAGCTCCATATCTAAGCTCAGATTCATCAGAAAGAATTTTCTTATTCGATTCAAAGATTAGAATATGGGGATTTGGACTTAGCTTAGCATTAAGATCAATTCGCGGGTATACTAAAAAATTTCCTTTAGCATCTAAATCAACTCCGCATCCTTCTAAAATTTCCTTGGAGTTCTTTCGAAAATGAATCGGAATTCCATCTTGGTATTCCCTCAGATTTGCAGGTTCAACCTTATCGAATCCAACTTGGACTATACCCTTTCCTTTTTTATCTCGAATCACTTGAAACACTAGGTTCGATTCTTCTGGTAGGTTTTTTAAATGTTCGATTAAGAAATGCAATGCCTTCTCTGAAAAAAATAAAATATCTTTGTTCTTTTCTTTCTTAAAAAAACGTTTTAACCATTGAAGCATGAGTCTATATCCTATATGGATAGTATTTCTACCTTTGTGTGTAAGTCTAGATTTTCTACCTCAGTAGAAAATTTGTTCCAGTTCCATGAGTCATCTCTTGGTTTTGATTCTCTGGTTGGCTCTGTACCTGGGATAGAAGTCTTAAAAAAACCTAAATCCTTAGCAGTGAATGAAATGGCTATTATGAAAATTCCGATTGTACCCTTGGTCAAAGTGAAATGGATCGCAAAACATACTCTCTACGAAAAGAATCGAATATTCCAAGACATTCAAGTGCAAGGACCGTTTAAAGTTTTTACTCATTCTCATAAATTTCAAAGTGAGGCAGAGAATTCCATCTTGGAAGATAAGATAGAATTTAAGGCTGCCTTTCCTTTTATTTCAAAATATATTGTGGCTTTCATGCTGAGACAACAATTCAAATCTCGGCATAAAATAACCGCCCAGGCACTGGGAGTTGAATTCCAAATTTTGGATTGTGGACTGAGTAAGTCTTAGATTTTATTTTGTTCTACATTGGGTAACCTGGATTCGTAGTCTACCAAAACTCGATTGTAGGGTTCGTCCATAAGACTTGATGAAATCACAAAATCAGCTGAAGATCGATTGCAAGCCATAGGAACATTGTACAGAACTGCGATACGTAATAAGGCCTTCACATCAGGATCATGGGGCTGAGCAGTTAAAGGATCCCAGAAAAAAACCATAAAATCAATTTCGCCAGAAACAATTTTTGCACCAATTTGTTGGTCACCACCCAAGGGTCCCGATATGAAACGATGGACAGGAAGATCTGCCTTCTCCTGAATAATTTTTCCAGTTGTTCCTGTTGCAAACAA
Organism: Leptospira sp.; assembly: GCA_002786225.1. Taxonomy (GTDB): domain Bacteria; phylum Spirochaetota; class Leptospiria; order Leptospirales; family Leptospiraceae. The sequence continues at coordinate 77,136 of PEQN01000003.1, forward strand.
TCTGTGCCTAGAAAGAGTGCCTCGGTTGAATATCACCCATTCTAAGAGATCTTTCTTACGATTGTCATGAGCGATTAGGACAATGTTCTTAACCTTTTCCATTTTCTTGAGAGGTATGTTCATAAGTACCAAATTGATGGATTTCGGGAATTAGGCAAGTTAAAGCTTTCAGAGAATCAACCGAAATTAATAGAAGATATGGCTCTTAAGAAATATTCTCTCTTCCTTCTTATTCTCTGTTTACCTACTTTTGTTGAAAGTAAAAATAAAATTGAACTTTTGGTTCCTGAGTCTTCGATTCCTGACTCCGGATGGGGCTCTTCCACTGAGACAATTAAAAATTTAGAAATTTTGGATTTTATCGATGAATCATCTTCTAAGAAAAAATTCAATGAATCTTTAGAAGACTATAAAACCGCAGTAGATATTTTCCGAAATACAGAGGATGCAATTGAAAAGAAAAAAGAAGATTTTGAGATGGAAGTACATCCCGAAGATAGATATGATTGGCAGAAGAAAGCAAGAGAAGAGTCACAAAACAAAGATTTAACGAAAATGACGAATGAGGGCAGAAACCAAGCTCTCCAATTCCTAGTTAGAGCCATGAGTGCCCTAGATAAGGTTGAAAATCCCAAAGTCAAAGAAAGCAATGCTTACCTCGAATTGAAAGCAGGACTCTACCGTGAGTATGCCAAACACCAATTTGCTTATAAAAACTATGGAGTCGTAGCTGATATCTTATCAAGATATATAGCCTTAGATGATAAGTTTAAAACAGAAAGTGAACCTCACAGACTACTTGCCCATTGCTTTGAAAAAATGGAACTAGGCGCATCAAAAAATAAAAAAACCTTCATTGCTGAGGAATACAAAGAAAAGAAAAAGCAGCATATTCTTAGTTACGCAGAGGTTCAGTATGGCAAAGACTCTAAAGAATATGAATCTATCTTTGAGAAAGTCATGAAAGATTATTAATCAGGATAATCCTAATTGCTTTTTCAGTTTCTTATTTTCTTCTAATAATTCTAAGATTTCTTTTTCTGTATAAGAAAAAAGTCTATCCTGGGCTTGGATGATTTTGTCCTGATTGATTTCTTCTACACGAGAATATTCTAGAGCTCTTTCCGTTGCTTTCTTTTCTTCTATCGCTGATTTTAATTCCTTCTCACGTAAGGCATCCAAAAGCTCCCCTGCCCGAATTCTTTCATGAAGTTCTATCAACTCTAAGTTTTTTAGTTCGTCTACTTTTTTCATAGCTAGATTGATTTCATCTTGGTTGATCTTTACTTTTTCTTCATATTCTAATATAGAAAGCAATGCTTCTGTTTCTTGCTCTTTGGATTCATACTCTTTGTGAGCAAGGGAAAATACACCCTCAAAAAAACCTACATTGGCAAGACAGCCATTTCCAATTTCCATAGCAGCATTCTTGTAAAATTCAACTTGAATGATCCTGTCCAAAATGATTCTAAGTTCTCTTAGATGAATAGGATTTTCTAAGACTAAAAATTTTGATTTGGATACTAATTCTTGGTTAAAAACTTCCGGATCATCAGGAGTGGAGAGGATAATAATGGAAATAAAAGGATGGAGTTCAAAATTTTTCAAAAATTTTTCTTTCAGATCTTTCCATTCCTTAGCAGTCACGCGAAGGTAAAAAATATTGATCTCTTGGTCTGAAACAACTAAATCAGTCGCTTCCGATAAGGAAAGATGTTTAAGTTCAATTGTTAATTTAGGATGTTTCCATATTTCAAGTGGAAATTTGTCCTTTGAGGATATATTCCAAATAACTGACTTCTTCAAAATAAAATCTCCTTAGAATGAAACTATAGTTTATAGAATTCTATGAGAATTCTCAAACACTTTTTCAATAGATCAGACGACAGAATTAGTTTTTTTTATGTCTTTTTAGAATTGTAGACAATTTAAAAAATAAATTTTCCTTAGTTATTGCGACCTTATCTATGAAATTTTGGATAGGGGCAGGAAATTTTGCATCTGTCCGAGTTATCATAATATAAAGTGAAATGGTAGCAATCACTAGATTAGCTGACCATGGACCTATCCAGTCAGGAACTCCTTCCTTATAGGAAACTCCACTTCCGAAAATATAGAAAAGATAATAGATTAATAAAAATACAACTGCTAAAGTGAAACTCATACCCTTACCAGATCTTTTCACAACCAAGCCAAGTGGAAAGGAAAGAAAAAAGAAGATTTGGCAGGAAATAGGAGTTGCTATTCTTTTGTGAATTTCAACATTAAAGGATGTTAGAGTTTTTTTGGACTCAGTTAATAATTCATTCAATTGTGTAAAAAGAGTTACTTGTTGTGTTAAATCAGAAGTGGAAGTTGAGTTATTGGAAGAAGCCATGATTAAATCGATCTTCATTTTCTCTACCATTTGCTTTAGACCACCAACCCCTTTAATCGAAATTCCATATTCTTTGAGAATTTCCAAACCAGGAATATTTTCTAAACCTTCAGATTCTATACTATCTCTAACTTTAAACAACATGGGCATGGAGAATGTTTCAGGCTTTACGTTGATTTGTAGTGTTGGTTTTTGCTCTTTTGCAGGAACATTATAATCCATTTCTCCATTTATAAAATTCGTTATAGTGAATCCTGTTTTCTCTTCATTCCATTCAATGATAAATCCATCTTGTAAGCGAATGGATTTTTCATAAACACCACTTTCGTTTAACTTCTCAACTAATATTCCTTTCTTAGCATTGATGATCTGAACCATACGGGAACCACCCATGGGGATTACTAGATCGTTGAAACTGATAAAATCATTTCCTTCTGCAAATACTTCCCATTCCCGAATCTGAACACCAAGAATATCACCAGTCTCTTCATCAATACCACCTGAATACATGGTACGACCTTTTTTCTCAAGTAAGTCCTTGGTAGCGTCACCACTAAACTGACCTGGGCTTATTGCTAATAGTGGATTGTAAGTCATGATCCAGTTGTTAAAATCTTTCATCTTACGAGTATTTTCTGGTCCAAGATAAAAATTTAAATAACCGACAAGACAAGTCATCAAAAAGCCAAAGAATAAAAAATTGAAATAAATCCTAGGAAAGCTTATACCTGCCGACCTCATAGCAGTGATCTCAGAGTCACCTGAGAGTCTACCCGCTGCCATAATTCCACTCATAAGGCATGCCATGGGAATTGTCATAGGAAGTGTGTTGCCAAGAATATAACCAAGGTAATCCAGTAATTTGAAAAAGTCTATGCCCTTTCCTATAAAGAGACCTATCATTTTCTGAATAGCAACTGCCATGAAAATCATAGTGAAAAAAGAAAGAGCAACTAAAAATGGGCTTAGGATTTCTTTAAAAATATATAAATCTAGAATAGGTGGTTTCAAACGATAAAAAAGACGAACTCTATCAGTGGAAACTGAAAAATCGGCAGGTAAATCCTTAACAGAGGATAGACGGACTTTTCTTAAATCATCTGACAATCTTCAACCTACCCAAGTACCTTTAAGGGTTGCACTTGTGGATTGTGTAATATGAACTTTGACTGTTTTTCCTATCCAATCCTGACTTTCGCCATGTGGAATAGGGAAAACTACCATACGACCACAGGGAGTTTTTCCATTTAAATCAGATTTACTCTTCTTAGATGTATTTTCAACTAGAACATCAAATGTTCTGCCAATCTTTTCTTGGTTTTTCTTTGCGGAGATAAGGGTCTGAAGTTCAACAAGTCTTGTTAGTCGATCTGATTTAGCTTGCTCAGAGACATTGTCGGGAAGTTTTTTCTGAGCGATGGTGCCTTCTCGCTCGGAATATTTAAACATATAAGCCATATCATACCCAACCTCTTGAACAACGTCAAGGGTTTCTTGGAATTCCTCTTCGGTTTCACCAGGAAAACCAACTATAATGTCTGTTGATAAACCTACGTTGGGGATTAAACTTCGTATATTTCTTACTAGATCTAGATATTCTTCTTTCGTATAACTTCGATTCATTTCTGATAATACTTTTGAGTTACCAGCTTGTATAGGTAGATGAATATAACTAGAGAATCTTTCTTCTTTAGCCATGAGATCGATTAAGTGCATGGGAAAATCTTTAGGATGAGGAGATGAAAAGCGAATTCTTTCAATGGTGCTTTGTCTTAAGATTGCATTGACTAAGGCAGCAAAGTCATAACCATCATGCAGGTATGAATTAACATTCTGACCAAGAAGTGTAACTTGCTTTACGCCGCTCTCTACCAATGAATTAATTTCTTTCACTATAGATGAAACAGGTCTTGATCTTTCTCTACCTCGCGTGTATGGAACTACGCAAAAAGTACAGAAATTATTGCAACCCCTCATGATTGTTACAAATGCTTGGATTCCATTGATTACTTGTGGCTCTATCTCATCATAGGTTTCAGTTCTTGAAAGAGAGGTCAATTGGTATGGTGCGAATTGAGCCTTGCTTCGAATCTCTTGTATGATTTGAGGAAGATTTCTATAATTGTCAGGACCAACAACTAAGTCCAAGGGAAGTTCTTGATTAAAAAGATCTTCTCCCAAATTTTGAGCCATACAACCAAGAATGCCTATTAATAATTTCGGGTTTCTTTTTTTTAGATATCCGAGACTTTGCAATTTTGTATAAATTTTCGCATGTGCATTCTCACGAATTGCACAGGTATTGATAAAAATAAGATCAGATTCCTCAACAGAAGAAGCTAGTTCATAGGATTCTTTTTGAAGAATTCCTTTTACAAGTCCCGAATCGTATTCATTCATTTGGCAACCATAAGTCTCGACAAAAACCTTACCTTTAAATGGAACCTGATCCGTTTCAATTAAAGGTGATTCAAGAGAATTTGACTTGAGTATTGATTGCATAAGGTCAAAATATTAAAAATATGGGTATTGTAAAGTCGAATTAAGATGTCAAAAGCGATTGGAAATATTGAAACTTTTTATGAAATCTTGGGTATTTCTTTTGATGCAAATCCTGAAGAAATTGAACAAGCATATATAAATGCAATCTTTTCCTATAATCAATTAGGAATTCAATCGAAAAATCAAGAATGGAATTCATATATATTAGAAATTACTAAAGCCTATACTATACTTTCAGATCAAATCTTAAGAGAAAAATACAATAGAACCTTAGATTTTGATATTGTAATCTTGGATAAAAATATAGATAAAACAGAACTGGCAGAACTTAGCATTGAATATAAGAAATATTCTTCTTCGCAATACGATAAAATTTTATTTAATTACAATAAATTTAAAATAGAAATGAATGAAACTCTGTGGTTACTCAAAACAAGTTCGGTTTTCTTCTTTTTTAATATTTTATTTTGCTTTTCGTCCATCTATACTATTATGCTACTTACTGAAAATTCCTTTAGATACAATTATATTTATAAATTTCTTTATACACATTCAATTTCTCTCAGTTTTGCTATGATAGTAATCAATTTTATTCTTTTTCGATTTCTTTGGCAAGAGCCAATCTTGAATCAAAAAAGAAGAATAAAGTAATTGAGATATTTAAATTTTCATATATTCATATATTCAAATGGTATTTTTATTTTTTTTTATTTACAAATCGTACATACATATTGACCTGAAGTATATGCTTATTTGGAGAAAAAAATGATTTCAGAGAATGAAGCCAGGAAGCTTTGTAACTCTGTGGAAATTCAATTAGTTTTAGGTAGCTATCCTAGAGGCCTCAGAGACCTAAATTACAAGAAAATTACAACTCGTATCAAGAATTGTGAGAAAGCAATATCGTATTGGTTGGGAAGATACACAATTATAAAGAAAAAGCTAGATAAAATTAAAAAATCTGGACAAGATGTACCATTAATTCCTGAAATTAATATGGAAAATTATAAAAAGAAAGCTCGCATTTTTGAAGAAACTCTTTCTAGATACAATCAGGCTCTTAAAAAAATACCTTCAAAAAAATTAATTGAAAAAACTATCTCTAAAAAGAGAAAATAATTCAGGATAACAGGCTCCGCTTAAGTGAACGCTATCCACAAAAGCTCTACAATTAAGTTTTTTAGAATTTTGCGGATCAACAATATATGTTTTAAATTGAGGGTATTCTTTCCTTATTAATTCTATTTCATTATTAATAAAGGTCATATATTCATCAACTAATCCACGATTTTCCATATCATCTCTTAATGGTTGAGCAACAATAGGCCAATAAATGATAGTAGGAATATTTTTATTGGCTAAAAGTCTAAGAGTTTTCTTGAAGAATAAAATTTGTGTAGTAGCAGGAACATATTTTGCTCCAAAAAACATCTTAGCTATATTTTTTGCATCTTTCTCAATAAATTTATCATCTCCTTGGTGAAAAATCTGATTTGGAATAGCTCCATATTCAATTCGATTTGCTTCTAATACAGTTTTATAGAAATTCTCTTTATAATCATATCCCTTAACCATAGTTAGATTTCCATCCTTAATCCACATTGCTTCTTTAGAATTGTCTTTTATGGAATTTGGATCGGGAGGGTATTTATAAACAAAAAATAGATGTTTGATAAACCATGTTTCTACTTCATCCCAACTCATACCCTTTCCTTCTGCTTTAAGTGGGTTCATTTCTTTTCGGGGTAGAAAATTTGAATTTTGTATCACAAAATTATAATCTAAGGAGTAACTAAAAGTATATTTTAAACTATTCTTGCTGAAAATGATGGGATCTGCCTCTAGAATAACAAAATCTATAGGAATATCATTAGATATTTTCTCTAACCAATAATAGTGAAAAATAGGTCCCGCAAGTGGTGCACTAAAATTATAAGTTGCAGTATCTTTAAAAACTTTTTGAATATCTTTGTAAGAAAACTCACCAGAACGGGATGAGCCTAAAACCAAGGCAATCTTTTCTCCCTTAGATTGATGCTTAGGATAATTAGCTTTAAGAACATTAAATAAATCATCTTTAGACTCATAAAACAAAATTTCTATTTTCTTCCATGGTATGGTATACTTTTTAACGAGCTCTAATGAAAATATCTTATCAAAAGAAAATAAAAATAATGAAAGCAGTAGTGGTAATATAAATATAAATTTATTTTTCATAGTTTTAGAATTGGAAATAAATAAATTCCGCTCCTTCAGGTGTAAATAATCCTAAAATAATTAAAGAGATAGTAGCAAATAAAAATAAGGCTAAAATTCCTAAATTACTAATTCCGAAACCTTCCCAATTTTTCTTTTGGAGAAAATTAAAAAATAAAGTAGCTAAGAATGCATAGCCGACAGGTTCAATTCCAGTTGCAAGTTTACCATCTTGGAAACTATGCATAGAAACTATCATCTGAAAAGCTAAATCGATATTCTCTGAATTGAAAAAAGAAGAGCCTATTGCACAAACCCACTGTGTGAATGAAAATCCTAAGATTATATACACTAAATAACGAACTTTACCTAGAAAATTATTTCCTTTTTCTAAATCAGTTTTTAAAAAAGGTAGAATTAAACAAAGCCTTCTCTCTATGGCAATTGCAAAACCATTCCAAGCTCCCCAGAATAAAAAGGTATAATTGGCTCCATGCCAAAGTCCACCTATAGTGAAGGCTAGAGTTAAATTAAATATATTTCTTAATTCAGATGATTTAGAACCACCTAAGGGAATATAAATATAGTCTCGTATCCAAGTTGATAAAGTATAATGCCATTTCTTCCAGAAATCTCGAATATTGGTTGTTAAGTATGGTGCAAGAAAATTCTCAGGTAGCTCTAAACCAAGCAATTTAGAAAGACCTCTAGCTATATCTGTGTATCCAGAAAAGTCACAATAAACTCTCATGGAATATCCAACAGTTGCGACTAATATGGAAACTGAGTTAAAAGCAGTTGGATCCGCATATACTGGTTGAATGATAGGTGCTATGTTATCTGCAATAATTAATTTCTTTAACATACCCTGGGTTATCAAATACAATCCACTCGTTATCTTAACAGAATCAGGTTTGATTGGATTTTTGATTTGATAGAAGAAATCGCTATGACGAATAATTGGTCCTGCAACTAAATGCGGAAAATAAAATATAAAAGTAAAATACTCTAGAAATCCTTCTTTTTCTTTAATTTTGCCATTATAGACATCTACAGTGTATGCAATAAAAACGAAGGAATAAAAACTAATGGCTAATGGTAGAAAGATGGAACTTGAACCAGTATTTGACTCTAACCAAGAATTGAAGACTTGACTTTGAAATATTTCAAATCGAGTTATCTTATAGAGAAAATCAAGTAAAAGATAAAAGTATTTAAAGAAAAATAAATTAGAAATGTCTACGAACAGAATCAAAGAAAGTAGAGATTTTGATTTATGATCAAATAACTTTACAACTGCTAGATAATTAAAAATTGCAATGGCGAGGAAGTGAATTGCAAAAGCCGGAGACCATGCCGCATAAAAAAGTAAGGAAGCTATAAAAATAAAAACAAGTTTAGATTTCCCTCTGAGTTGCCAGTATAAAAAATAAACAAATAGAAAGAAAAATCCAAATGTAATTGAAGTAAATTTCATAATGATTGCTACTATATTTTTTTAGTCCCAGAATTAGGTCAAGGGGATTGAATTTCAAAATTCCAATTATTCAATCTTTAAAACCAATCCTTTTAGATAGTCTCCTTCAGGATGGAATATATCTACAGGATGATCGAAACCATGTCCAAGTTCTTCTAAGACCTGGACTTTACGTCCCGCTTCTTGGCTTGCGGCAAAAATAATCTGACGAAATAAATTTTTATCCATAAAGCCTGAACACGAAAAAGTAAAAATGATACTATTCCTTGCAATTTTTTGAATTGCAATTCTATTTAAATCTTTGTATGCCCTAGATGCTTGTGGAAGAGATTTTTTTGATTTTGCAAAAGCTGGGGGATCAAGCACAATTAGATCATACTTGGATACTTCCATTTCACGCAGAAAAGAAAAGACATCCGCTACAGAATGTTGAAAAGATGTATCTTTTGGATAATTGATTTCTTGTATAATTTTAGAAACTTCTATAGCTTTTTGGGAGCTATCAATGTTGTGGATATTTTTTGCTTTGGCTCTTTTTCCGTAAATTCCAAAAGCTCCTGTAAAGCTAAATGTATTTAAAATACTTCGCTCACTAGCATAGGTTTCTATTTTCCTACGGTTCTCTCTTTGGTCTAGATAAAAGCCAGTCTTTTGAGAATCTTGAATTGAGAATAGAAATTCCAGTCCATTTTCTTTAAATCGTATTTCACTTAGATGCTTCTCATTTAAAAAGGAAAATCCTGAATTCTCATTTTTAATTGCAAAATACTTTATTCCCTTGGTCGCTAAAAATTCTTGTACAATACGAACCCAATTCTTAACATAATTTGAACTTAAAGAAAAGATTGCTAACTCATGATAAATATCAACTGTTAAACCAGGAAGATAATCACCTTCCGAATTGATAAATCGAAATGAATTGGTTATACTAAAATTCAATAAACTTAATCTTAAATTCCAAGCATCCTTCAATCTAGCTAAAACACTATTTGTGTCAAATCTTACATCCGCTTCAGTAAAAAGCAGAAAACGAAGAGGAATTCTCCCATTCTTATCAAGGTAACCGATCCCAATTCGACCTTTACTATCCTCTATAGAAACTAGTTGAGCATCTTGAAGGGATGAATCCATTTCGTGAATTGCACCAGAATATACCCAAGGATTTTTTGATATTCGAAATGCCTTAGAGCTTTTGTCTTTAATTTTTACAACAGGATAATTTAAATTCATGGATCGGTAGTCATCACAGAAAACGATTTTGAACTCCGTGAAGATAGTTTAATTTCTAACCAAGATTGAAGCTTAAACATAAATCGAGAACTCTTTTTCTCATGATATTTCTTTTCTTCGGCTTTGTATCACAGATTACAATTAGAAAAAGAAAGACCATAAGGCAGAGAGAAAAATGAAATATAAATTACTTGCGATAGCATTGACCCTTTTAGAGCCTATTTACTCCCAAAGTTTAGGCGTCTGGGAATACAAAAAGTCCATCAACATGAATACAGAAATTTCTCAGTTAGATAAACAATCAGGTTGGAGTCTTATTTCTCTACCTTTCAATTTTGCCAGTTTACCTTCTGATACAGAACCAGATTTATATTGGTTGAGGAATACTTTTACTATTAATGATTGGGATCCAAATAAACCTTATTCTATTCGTCTCGGTATTATTTTAGATTGTGAACGAATTTGGTTGAATCAACGAGAGATACCTTTAAACCAGGATTGCGAATCCAATAAGCCTCAGGCTTATGATAAAATACGAATCATTGATTTACCTTGGAATCTTTTAAAAAAAGACCAAAAGAATGAAATTAACATATTAGTTAAAAGATATTTTCCGAATGAAATCGGATTGGTTCAAGACAGAATAGAATTAGGCGAAAGTAAAAATATTTATAAAGATTATTATTTGGAAGAGGCAATCAGACTAAGTTTTCTAGTTGTATATTTAACTGTTGCTTCCTATTTTTTATTTCTATACATCCGAAGACCTCAAGAAAAGGAATATCTATTCTTTGCATTATTTTCACTGAATTTAGTGTTCTACCAGTTTCTAAGGTGCCAAAGTAAGTATTTTCTGAACCTAGATTTTTGGATGCTAAAGAAGTGGGAATATTGTGTTTTGCCAAGCTTTATTCCATTTATGGCTCACTTCATTAGATGCTTCTTCAAATATTCCTATTTTAACAGATATAAAGCCTTAGATTTAGCTTCACTGCTAACTTTTCTTGTTATCATTAATATTTCGGATATTCTTATTTTAGATCAATTGAATCGATATATCATTCAACCACTTTGGATTCTTTATTTATTGAACTCATTGTTTATTTTGATTTCGGAATCAAGAAAATCCAATACAAATGCTATCTTAATTTTAATTGGAATATTAACGATTGTTCTATCTGCTGTTGTTGATATCTTAGCGGCTAGATTTGTTTGGAATATTCCTCGTGTTTCTGGATATGTGTTTATAGCAAATATTCTTTTCCAAGCCCTCATTTTAGCTAACCGTTTTGTGCAAATAAATGAAGAAGTGGAAGATCTCAACAAAAATTTAGAAATCAAAGTTACAGATCGAACTAAGTCATTACAATTATCATTGGAAGAAATTAAAAAATTAAAAACCAACCAAGATGGTGATTACTTTCTCACATCTCTTTTATTAAAACCCTTGCATAGAAATTGTAATTCCAAGTCTCATCTAAAGACAGAGTTTATAACTATCCAAAAGAAACAGTTTGAATTTAAAAATAAAATTCATCAGATAGGAGGAGATTTGTCTTTAACGGAAGAGATAGAATTAAAAGGGAAGAAATATATTTTATTTTTAAACTCAGATTCTATGGGTAAATCTATTCAAGGTGCTGGAGGTGCATTAGTTTTAGGTGTAATTGTAGAGTCCATCATAGCTAGATTAAAAAATCATAATTTTAGGAATCGATTTCCTGAGAGATGGCTCAAAGATGCATTCTTAGATATTCAAAAAGCATTTGAAACCTTTGATGGTTCCATGTTTGTTTCTATGGTAATGGGTCTTCTTGATTTGAACAATGGATATATGTATTATTTTAATGCAGAGCATCCTCAACCTATTTTGTTTCGAAAAGGCCAAGCTAGTTTCCTACCAAACAATCAAAAGTTTTTCTTAAGAAAAATTGGGATTAAAGAAAATGAAGATAATTTTTTTATAGAAACTTTTCGCTTAGAATCCCAAGATCAAATTTATATTGGCACTGATGGAAAGGATGATGTTTATTTCACTGATTCGGAAGGAAATAAATATATGAATGAAAATGAAAATAAATTTTTAGAATATATTGAAGAAACTAAAGGGAATTTAGAAAATTCGATTTTTCTATTACAAAGTAATTCAGAGTTAGCTGATGATATTTCCATTTTAAAAATTGAAAACACTAGAGTGTTAAAATTAGAAGAACCTACAAATATGGAATATTTAACTCATTTAAGGAAAGCTAAATCTCTAATTCAAAAAGGATACTACTATAAAGCAAAAAAAGAATTAGTTCTGTCTCTTAACTTACATCCAGATTACTTAGCAACAATTATACTCTATGGAAAAGTTGAATACCATTTGAAAAATTATGAAGATGCTTACTACATCTGGAAAAAAGCAGAAGAGAATTTTCCTGAAAATATAGATTTATTATATTTGCAAGCAATTGCACTTCGAAAGTGTAATCTTATCTTAGATAGCATTGATACTGCTGAAAGAATCAGATTGAGAGAGCCAGATCATCAAAAGGCTTTAATTTTATTGGAAGAGCTCTATTCTATGAATTACCAAAGACCAAGTTTTGAAAAAGGGAATTCTATGGAATCTAGGGCAGCCTGAATTGTTGCAAAAATGTTTCAAAAATTAGCCAAAAGAAAGTCTTGTATTTGAAATCAGCTTTACGATTCTAGTCTTTATCATGAAGATTCAGAATTATATAGTAGCTGGTCTCTCCTTTCTCATACTAACAAGTCAAAATCCTATCTATAGCCAAGAACAGTTTCAAATCCAAGCAATTGAATCTTTAGATGAAGTAGTAAACTTGGATAGTATTTCAGTTAATGGAGCCAAGAATCTTTATTATAGAACTGAAAATGAAATTAATCCGGAAATCTTCAAACAAGCTGACGATTGGTCGACCTTTGGTAAAATGGAATGGAAACCCTATATTGTGCCGGGAAATATTAATTCAGAAACTATTACTCCTTCAAGTGGTAAATTTTTTCGTGTTAGCAAATGGATCCAACTTCCTGAGGAATGGAAATCTCCTCATATTTCTATTCGATTAGGGATTATATCTGATAAAGATAGAGTGTATTGGAATGGAACTTTCATTGGATCAACGGGTGATTTCTCAAATTCGTCCCCTGAGTCATATGATAAAATAAGAATCTATAAGATACCTACTAATCTCTTAGTTCCAGGAAAAGTTAATAATTTATTTATAGAAATAAAACCTTTTTTTGATAATGATTCAGGAATCAACCAAGACAAAATTGAAATAGGTCCATCTGAAAAATTAGAAAGATCTTTCTTAAGAGATGAATATATCAAAATTATGTTACTTATGGTCTATGCCACTGTTGGATTTTATTTTTTATTTTTGTTTATTCGTAGAAGAAAAGAATCTGAAAATTTATTTTTTGCCTTATTCACATTCAGCTTAGTTGTATATCAGTTCTTAAGAAATCAAATAAAATATGATTTAGATATTAACTTTCACACAATGAAAACATTAGAATATTTAGTTTTAATGTTTATGATTCCTTTTATGACTCATTTCCTTAGAAAATATTTTGATAAGTCTTACAATATTTTCTTGAAGTTTGCTGATTTAATCATGGCTTGTTGTTTTCTTGCAATACTAATAAATCAAGATATTAAATTTTATAATAAATTAAACATTTATATAGTTCAACCAACTTGGATCATTTACATAGCAAATGTATTTACTATTTTAATCTATCATTCTTACAAGAAAGATTTAGATGCAATATTAATGTTTGGTGGTTTTATATTTTTGATCACAGCAGCTGTCCTAGATGTCTTAAGTACAAGAAATATTATAGTTATTCCAAGAATGTCAGGTTATGCATTTATTACCCTAATCTTGAGTATAGCTACTATATTAGCAAATCGATTTGTTAGATTGAATAGCCAAGTCGAAGAACTCAATGAGAATTTAGAACAGAAAGTCATTAAAAGAACTGGACAATTAAACCAAACATTAGAGGAAGTTCAAAATTTAAAAATTCAGCAAGATGGTGATTATTTCCTAACTTCCTTATTACTCAATCCTCTTTCCACTAATTCTAATGAGAGTGAATTTGTGGATGTTCAATTCTTCACCAAACAGAAGAAAACTTTCGTTTTCAAAGATAAAATTCATGAAATAGGCGGAGATATAAGCATATCTTCGTCAATCTTCCTTAAAGGTAAAAAATTCACTGTCCTCATCAATGGAGATGCTATGGGAAAATCCATCCAAGGAGCTGGAGGTGCCTTAGTTTTAGGTGTAGTTTTTAACGCAGTTTTAGCTAGATCGAATGCAGACCAAAATAAAAATAAACATCCTGAAATTTGGATCAAGGAAACCTTTATAGAATTACAAAGAATATTTGAAAGTTTCAATGGATCTATGCTTATCTCAATTGTACTATGTTTGATTGATGATAATACTGGATTTATGTATTACATCAACGCAGAACATCCGTGGACAGTTCTATTCAGAGATGGGAAATCTAGCTTTCTGGAAAATGAATTAGTTCTTCGTAAATTAGGATTTCCAGAAAATGATGATTTGTTCTATGTAAAAACATTTCAACTTCAGAATGATGATATTCTTCTTATTGGATCAGATGGTAGAGATGATCTTCAGGTTGGCTTAGATTCAGAAGGCAGAAGAATCATAAATGAAAACGAAGAGTTATTTCTAGATTTAGTTGAGGAATCTCAAGCAGATCTCAACACTTTAGTTCAAAAAATAGAATCTAGAGGTGAGTATACAGACGATATAACATTAGTTAGAGTCCACTACTCCAACCCAAATGAACTTGTTAAGAATGATTTAGACACAGATTCCAAAGATAAACTAGAAAAAGGAAAAGAGCTGATTCGATTGGGAAAATTAGAGCAATCAATACAAATTTTAGAGCAATTGGTTGCTAAGAACTTTCCCCAAAAAGATACTCTTTTAAGTCTACTAGGACAGACCCACTTCAAATTAAAAAATTGGAATCTAGCTTTAACTCATCTTTTAGAAGCACTAGAAACCAAACCTTCTAATTCTGATTTACTATTCTATGCTTCCTATTCTGCTAAAATGATACACAATTATAAATTAGCCTCTGAATGTGGTGAGCGTTGTTTCTTAAGAGATCCTTTGAATATCAAGAATTTAATCAATCTGGCTGATGTTTACAAAAAACTAGAACAGGGAAACAGAGCAAAATATCTAGTCAACAAGGTCTTAAAAAAGGAACCCAATAATCGAAATGCACTAAGACTTTTGGAAATTTTAAATTAATGTGAAACAAAGAACAATCAAACCTAAAACAATTCTATAATATCCAAAAATAGAAAAGCTATGCCTTCTTATGTAAGATAGGAACAATCTGATTACCAATATACAAAGTAGGAAGGAAAGAATACTTCCAAGTAAAAGCAAAAATAGCTTTTCCCCTTCTATAATATTTCTATATTTATAAAGTTTATATACACCAGCTGCAATCAAAACGGGAACCGCTAAGTAAAACGAGTATTCCGCAGCATGTTTCTTTGATAAACCTATTGATCTGCCTGCTACTATCGTTGCGAGTGATCTAGAAACACCAGGCAACAAAGCTATACATTGAACGAAACCTATAATAAGTGAATTCTTTATCGATAAAATTGGATAATGGTTTTGATGATTTTCTAAAATTGGCGGATGAGGCTCATTCTTTAAGAGGGACGCATCTTCTAATTTAGTTTTATTTTGAAAAATTCTTTCTTGAATCAATATTCCAATTCCTCCCAAAAGCCAAGTACAGCCTAGAATTGTGAGTAAGTAAGAACTTGCTTTAATACCATCCAAAAAATTTTTAAGTAAAAATCCAATTATAAGAATTGGTATACTTCCTATAAGTATGGATAAAGAAAATCAAATCCCGATCTTTTAGCTCTATCTCCTTGTATAAATTTAATCGAATCTAGAGTAGAAATTTTAAATTTATCGAAATAAAGAACAAGAACGGAAAGTATAGCTCCAGATTGTATAAAAATATCGAAAAGATCTTCGAATTCTTCTTTGTTATTTGTTATATCTGAAAAAGGGAAAAAGTAGGAAAATAAAAATAAATGCCCGGTTGATGATACGGGCAAAAACTCTGTGATTGCTTCAATAATGCTTCTGAGAATAGCATTGATTGTATTATCCATATTGCTGAGTGATATGTATATTATTTTCTAATGATCTTCTATTTATCGCCTTCAGTTGAGTCTGATTCTTTAGATTCACTTTTAGTTTCTGAATCAATTTTATCTTGTCCTGGAAGAATATTATTGTTTAAATAACTATCTAAATCAAATTTTTCATTGTGTTTGATAGATACGCCTTCTTTAATTCTTTCCATAACCTTAGGTAGGACTTCTTGGGACTTCACTCGTTTCAAATTTCCGCGACCTAACATGATGCATTTATCTATAGGCATTCCAGAAACTTGAGTATTTTGAGTTCTAAGTCTCTCGCATTCAGCCTTTGCTTCCGCATCAGAAATTTTAATCTTTTTCTCAACTTGTTCTTGGATATAAAGTTGAGTAATAGTTTGCATTTCTACTTGTTCGAGGATTTCTTTGATATCTGGTCTGGAAGTAAATCCATTCTTTTCAGCTGCTAGTTTAGTCATAAGCATCTGTCGATAGTTTTCATAAAAATTTTTCTTTTGGAATTGGTAGTTGAGAGGTTGGAATTGCTCAGGAACTTCATCAATATCTTTAGAAATAAATTCTAATAAATTTTTCTTCTCAATATTCTGCATACGACTCATGGTTTCTATAGCAGTTTCATAAGATGTTTCAAATCTTTTTACAGTGATCTTCTCACCGTTTAAAGATTCTATCAGAGGTGAATCATCACCGCAATTGATAACAGTGGTTGCCAAAATTAATAGTATTATGTTTCTCATTATAAATATCCGTTTAAGATATATTTTCCTAATCTACCATATTGTCTATCTTGTTTTTTGATTTTTTACTAGGTTCAATTTGCAAGAGAAGATTTTGTACAGCGGTTAATTTTTCTTCTTCTGAGCGTCCTTTCACATTTAGTCTGAGTACTGTAGGCTCACTAGGGTGTATGGATAAGCCTTTTATTCTTGAAATCAATCGAACTACTGAATTAGGATCTCCTCGAAAATCAGCTCCTGATTTTATTTTAATTTCTTCATTCACTTCATTGAGAGATTCTATGCCCAAGGTGGAAGCTATCGTTCTTATACTTTCTAAGAGTAAGAAGGTTTGAGCGATGAGTGGCGGTTCACCGAACCTATCAATCATTTCAGCTTTTACTAATTCCAGATCATCTAGGGAAGTACATCCCTCCCACTTTTTATAGAATTCTATTTTTTGTTTGGTATCTGGTATATATTCATCAGGAAGATAAAAATTTGTAGAAAGATTGATTGAAGTTCTAATCTCAATTTCAGTTTCTATTCCTTTGATTTTAGCTATGGCTTCATCAAGCATGCGAACATAAAGATCAAAACCAATTTCCGCTATGTCGCCTGATTGTTCTGATCCTAATAAATTTCCAGCTCCTCGAATTTCTAAATCACGCATAGCTACTTTGAAACCTGAGCCTAATTCTTGGTATTCATAGATAGTATTCAATCGTTTTTCAGCTTGCTCAGTTAGGACTCTGCCTCGTGGATGAATTAGATAAGCATAGGCTTTGCGGTCACTTCTACCCACTCGTCCACGAAGTTGATACAGTTGAGATAAACCAAAAGTATCCGCTCTACGAATGATTAAGGTATTTACATTGGGCATATCAATACCAGATTCTATGATAGTAGTTGTTACCAAGATATCATATTTTCTGTGATAGAAGTCTAAAAGAATTTGTTCAATAAATTCCTCATCCATTTGCCCATGTAGAATTCCAACCGATAAATCAGGGACTAGACTTGATACAAAATTTGCCTCAGCTTCTATACTCTCAACTCTATTGTAAAGATAGAAGACCTGCCCTCCTCTATCAATTTCTCTTCGTATAGCCTTTTGAAGAACTTCATCATTTTCTTCCATCACATAAGTTTCAACACTTTGCCTATTTTTAGGAGGAGTTGAAATGATAGATAAATCACGAATACCAGAAAGTGCCATGTGCAATGTACGGGGGATGGGGGTTGCTGTTAATGTAAGAACATCAACTAAATTTTTCAATTTTTTAATTGTCTCTTTATGGTTTACACCAAACTTTTGTTCCTCATCAATAATTAATAATCCTAGATTTTTTGGTTTCAATTTGGTTGATAGCAAGGCATGAGTTCCTACCAAAAAGTCTAATTCTCCCTTTGCATAAAGTTCAAAGGATTCTTTATTTTCTGTTATAGTTTTAAATCTAGAAACAAAGCCAACCTTGATAGGATAATTTTTATATCTCTCCGAAAAAGTATTAAAATGTTGAAGCGCCAAGATTGTAGTGGGACAGAGTAATAAAGCTTGCTTACCTGCCATTATAACTTTAAAAGCTGCACGTATGGCAACTTCTGTTTTGCCATAACCGACATCACCACAAACCAATCTATCCATAGGTTTAGAGCTTTCTAGATCAGCCTTCACTGCATCGATGGCTGTTAGTTGATCTGGGGTTTCTTCATATTCAAAATCAGCTTCGAATTCTTCTTGCCAAATTGTATCTTTAGGAAAAGAATAACCACTTAATTTAAGCCTATTTGCATAGAGACGAACAAGGTCTTCCGCTAGTTTTTCAACTGCTTCCCTTACTCTTTCCTTTGTTTTCTTCCAATTAGATTTACCTAGTGCGTCAAGTTTAGGATGATCTGAACCGCCAATGTATCTTTGAACAAGTGATATTTGATCCAAAGGTACGTATAGGCTTGCCTGCCCAGCGTATTCTAATTTGAGAAAGTCCCTTTGTTTATTATCCGCTGTTACACGTTCAATTTTTTTGAATCGACCAACACCATGATTAATATGTACGACAAAATCGCCTTCCTTTAAATCTAAAAATGATTCAATCGCACTTGATGCTGTTTTTTTGTAGCGAGTTTTTCTTTTGTATTTTCTACCAAAAATATCATTTTCGGTAAGAAGAATTATATTCAACTCGGGAATCTCAAAACCTTTTCTTAGTTCTGAAAGAGCTATAAAAAATTTTGTCTTGGCATCCTTAGGTAAGTAAACTGGAAGAGGCTCTTCCGATTCTTTATTGAGTCTTTGGATATTATGTGTAGCGAATAAAGATTCTAACCTATCTGTTTGTTGGATAAAAGAAGAAGTTAAGAGAATAGTTTTCGGCTCTTCTGCTTGCAGTTGGGATTCAATATATTCTCTGGCTTCTCTAATTTTACCTTTGAATTCTGGAATTTCTTTGGTTAAAGGAAAAGGAAATTCTAAAGAATCCTCAGGCGGAGGTAGCCTATTCAATCGAATTGTATTATTCGATAAATTAGTTGTCAAAAGATTGTATTCATTTTCAAAAGAATACTGTTTTGTAGGAGAGGCTAAGAGATACTCATCTTTTTTAGATTCATATACCAAGTTTAATTCCCTAAACATCTGCAAGGTTTTATCTTTAACAGAAAGAGGATTAACTAAAATAATATGTGGAAGAGCCATAGTAAAATATTCTAATATTCCAACACCTTCTCGAATCAAAGGTACAATTTCTTCAACGATTAAAACCCTCTCTTCTGGCTTTATCAAATGCGAATCTGATTCTAATAATTTAAAATAAGCATCTCTTTCTTTGTCTGAAAGAGCATATTCATCCACCGGGTAGATGGGAATTGAATCGAAGTTAGAAATAGATTTTTGTGAATCTGGATCAAAAGACTTTATATTTTCTAATTGATCTCCGAAAAAATCCAACCTTACAGGTGTGTTTAGATGGGATGGAAAAATGTCAATTATTCCACCTTTAACTGAAAAAGTACCATAGTGGTCGCATATTTGCCTTCGTTCATATCCAAGCTGTATAAATTTACGAAGTATATCTTCTAAATCATAATCTTCATTTTTTTTAAATACTATAGACTCAGAAAAAATAAAATCTTTACCCGGAACCTTTTGAACAAAGCCAGATACTGAAGTTACAATCAAGGATTTTTGGTTAAGAAATAATTGGCTTAAAGTATAGATTCTGTCACGCTTAGTATCAGGTGGGATATGTGCGTATTCATAAGGAATAGTATCATTGCCTGGCAAAAAATGAACAAGACTTGAATCAACAAATGTAAAAAGCTCTCGATAAGCGGCTTCTGCTTCCAGATTTGTAGGGTAAACCAAGAAAACAGAATTAGAACTCAATGAGTGATACAATAGACTGGCAATAAATGTTGATGAAGCATCAGGAATTGAATATAAATCTATACCTTTACTCGAAATTTGGTTTTGAACTTCCTTAGAAAACTTTAAGGATTTTAATTTATCACTTAATAACAAAAAATATTAACCTTTTTCCATGCTAATCAGTATATTATCAATTAGGCGAATTGAACCAACAAAAACTGCAGTTGCTACTAGCATTTGATTTTGAATCTTAGCTATAGGTGTTAATAATTCAGGATCAACAATTTCCAAATAATCTATTTTTAACAAGGAACTACTTTTCATCACATCTGATAGTATTTCCAATAAGGAATTTAAATCATTTTCGCCCTCATGAAGCAATTTTTCAGCCAACTTGAGTGCTCTTGGAATCAAGTTAGCTGCCTCACGCTCTTTCTCATTCAAACGAACATTTCTTGAACTCATGGCTAAACCATCCGATTCTCGAAGAGTTTCTATTCCAATGATTTGAATGGGAAAATTTAATATTTCAGAAAATCGTTTTACAATTTTGAATTGCTGATAATCTTTCAATCCCATATAACACGTTGTAGGTTTAACAATATGAAAGAATTTCGATAGTACTAAAAGTACTCCATCAAAATGTCCAGGTCTTGTTGCACCACATAAAAAATCCATCATACCTGGTATTTGAATTTTAATTTTAGGAATTTCATTGGGATAAAAATCTTCCGTATCTGGTAAATATAAGACATCAACACCTTCTGATTCGAGCAAAGCCGTATCTTTTTCTATACTTTTTGGATAATTATTAAAATCGTCTGCTTGATTAAATTGTGCTGGATTCACAAAAATACTAACAATAACTAGGTCATTTGTTTTTTTTGCTTCTCTGACTAACTCTAAGTGTCCTTGGTGTAAATATCCCATAGTAGGAACAAAACCGATTCTTTTTTTGTCTTGCCAAAATGGCTTCAAACTTTCTTCAATATTCTTTCTGGTATTTAGAACTAACATTGAATTTATAAAGTCCTAAGGTAAACAGAATGCCCGTGTTCTTCTTCAAGTCCTTCGGACTCACTCATTTCTTTTACAAAAGGATATAATTTTTGCAAGGATTGCTTTCTGATTTCCTGGAAGGTTGTTCTCTTCAAAAAGTGTTCCACACCTAAAGATGAAAACAGACGGGAACCACCAGAGGTTGGCAGTATATGATTGGTTCCAGAAATATAATCACCCATAGCAACAGGAGAATATTTCCCTAAAAATACAGAACCAGCATGGACTATTCCTTCGAAAATTTGATCATAATTTTCTGTCAAAATTTCTAAATGCTCGGGAGCATACAAATTTGAAAAATCTACACAATCAGATAAACTTGGGGCGACTAAGATAAAACTGTTATTATAGATAGCCTTTTGTTTAATGCTAAGTCTCTTGGTTCTTTCTTTAAAGGCTAATTCAATCTCTTCCATTACTTTGGCTGCAAGTTGCATAGAATCTGTAAGCAAGATTGCAATTGAGTCTTCTCCATGCTCAGCTTGAGATAATAGATCACAGGCTATCCACTCTGGATTAGCCTTAGAATCAGCAATGATGAGAACCTCGCTAGGGCCAGCTGGACTTTCAATTCCAATTTCACCTAAACCTGATAGATAAATCTTTGCAGCAGCAACATAGGAGTTACCTGGACCAACTATAAATTCTGATCTCGGAATTGTTTCAGTACCATATGCACAGGCAGCAATTGCTTGTGCTCCCCCAACAGTTATTATGCGATCTATTCCAACTAAACGAGCGACAAAAGCAAGAACTGGAGGGATACCATCTTTTTGAGGTGGAGTAACTAATTGTACATTTTTAACACCAGCAAGTTTAGCAGGGATTGCTCCCATTAAAACTGAGGATGGATACAATGCCTTACCACCAGGAGCATAAATTGTAACTGAATCTACAGGAGTGTATTTGATTCCCAATCGATTTCCAGAAATTTCTTGAGTCCAAGATTTGGGAACTTGGTAAGTATGAAATTCTTCTATATTCTTTTTCGCTTCTTCAAAAGCTTTTTGGAGAGAAGTAGGAATAGAAATATTTCTTATATCTTCCATATTCCACACAAATCGATCTAAATCTATACCATCAAATTCTTTGGTATATTCTCTAACTGCAATATCACCTTTTCGTTTAACATTTTGAATTATGGGAATGATTTTAATAATAGTTTCTGATAAATCACTTTTAGATCTGTTCAGAAATTTATGAAATGAGCTCTTATCCTGAATGGAAAACTGATGAATTGGTATGCCCATAGATACCAGAGTCAAGTTTCACTATCTCTGCAACAAGCATTTTTATCCTGCAAAGAACTTAGAAAGTTTGGATAAACTCCAATGATTGATAAGATTCAGCTTGTCTGGTAATAAAATTAGCATTAGATCTGAATTCAGAGTTCGCTTTAATTTGTAAACCTTCACCTATAGGTAAAGTTTTAATTTCGTTGACGGCTACATTACGTCTCACGGATAAAAAAGCATCAACAATATTATAAATAGCGAATAAGCCTACTGCACCTGCGCCTATTTGAATTTGGTTTAGTTTTTCTTTCGCTTGGTTGTATTGAGCTGTTGATTGCTGATTTGTGAATAGAAATAATAATTCATTTGTGGAACTGCTTGATAATAAGAAATTTATTTGAACGCTATCATAATAGGTTTTTCTAGCAGATAAAAAATCTTGGTATCCTTTCGCATATATACCAGCTGCTCCAAAAAATAAAACAGGATACATATATAACTTCCACTTCTTGTCATCAATATAATCTTGTCCCCAACCAGGAACGAGAGTAGATCTCCACATTGTACTCCAATAAGGAGTATCGTAATAATCTGGAGGAATCTCATTATTCTGAATTCTTACTTGTTTGGCCGCAACTTTTTCAGCTAATTCTTTATCTTTAGCAAAAACAAAATTTTTAGCTTTGATAGCAACTTTTCTTCTTGGGTTTTCTAATACTAAATCATATAATCCCAATTCTGCGATATCTTTGGTGTTAAAATCAACTATTGCTGTTTTACCATCCGGTGAGATATTTATTGACTTGGGAATTATTTTATCTTCATCTTTTTGGAGATAGACTTTCATCGTATCGAGAAAATTGGATCCAGTTATTTCAATTCGTTTAGTTGTCTCATCTTGGCCTGCAAAGTATATTTTTTGAGAGCCGAAAACAGGAACTACAGATTTTACAACTTGAAAGGATACCCACTCTGTAAAGTTTTCTACTTTCCCAAATTTATTGATTACACCTATTCTATGTTCGTATGTACCAGGCTCTATGCTTTTAATTTCATAACTATTTGATGTGATTTTTTGACTTAGGAAAATTTTACCTTGCTTATCTCTTGCCTCAACTACATATCCAAGTGAATTAGCCACTTCCTCCCATTTTAAAGTAGCATCACCCACTTCTTGAGAGAATAAAATGGTTGGAAAAAAAATAATAATCGAAAGTAAAATTCTATTCCACATAAACTTTCCCTGGTGTTAGAATCTTAGTAATAGAGCCTGAATCAAGCTTAATGAAAAAATCCGCTCTATTTGTATTTGATGATGAGAAACTATCATCATTATTTTTAGTTAAAGATTTTACTTCCCACCTAAACTTACCTTCGTTCAATTTCGTTAAATCAGTAAGAATATATTTTAATTCTTTAATTTTGACATTTATAATTTCTCGTTCTTTTATTCCAGTTACATCATATACTAATAATTGATACAGATCTGCCTCAACAACACTGCTCCATTGAAAAATTAAAGAATCTCTTAAAGTCATGTCTACAATTTGATTCTTGGAAGGGATTTGTAAATTTGGAGCAACTAATTTCTTAGATGTGGTAAAGTTAAATATTTCAGATTCAGCTGACTCACCATCTCCATTCCAAACAAGTCTCCAATAATAAATTCCTGTGCTATCTGTAACAAATTTATAGCTAGTTCCTGATACTTTTTCCTTTAGAATAGTAGATTCCATATTTTTATTCTTAGAAATCTCCAAAGTAACTGTTCCAATATTAGGAAAAGGTTTCCATGAAAGATTTAAACTAGATGCATCATCTAAGTCAATTTGAGAACCATTATTTGGTCTTAGCAAGGCTAAGTTAATGGATTCCGTGATCTGGAATTGGTAGACATCTGATTCTTTTTGAATTCCCGTTTTAGTTTTGCCAATGATTTTCCAGAAATATTTTCCTGGTTTGATATCGTTTGTTAGTTTATAAAAATTAGATGAACTTGAATCTTTGGCTATAGGATTAGTAAAATTCGCATTATTCGATAAATAAAATTCATATTCCGAAAAATCAGATGAGTCCTTCCAGGAGAAAAATAATCCTGAATCTGGAATAGAAAATTTAGAAACAGTCTTACCGTTAGAAGGTTCAAATAAACTTGGTTTAACGGCATCGATTCTGGTAGTTACTGAAAAAGAATGGGAGTTACTGGTAATAAGACCCATCTCTTCTATAGAGGATTTCGCTAAAACCCTCACAAAATAATTGCCTTCAGGTATGTCTGAAAAGGAAATCGAGTTATTAAAAGTATCCTTTTGAAGTATGATATTAGCAAAATCACTCGATTTAGAAATTTGTACATTATAATTACTAGCTAATTGAAGCTTAGACCAAGAAACACTAATTGGTAATGAAGTTGATCCTGGAATAAAAGAATAATTCTGACCCTGGGAAGGAGTAAATAATCTCAAGTTTTCTTTCTTTTCTATAGAAAATTTTGAAATTGCAGTAAATCGATTTGATGCCTTATCATCTTTGTAAGCAAGACGCCAATAATAACTTCCAGGTGCCAAAGAAAGAGAAATAGAATCTGATTTAATATTTTGAGTTGAGACTATTCGCTTGAAGCCTGGATCTGTGGAAACTTCTATTTTAACTCCTGTTAGTTTGGATTTTCCTAGTTTACTCCATGAAAATACTATACTTTTATTATTTCCTTCAATAACTGAAATACTTCTATCAAGAGGAGTAAGAAGCTTATATTCAATATCATTTACACTTATTCCCTCACTACTTAGATTTGCAATTTGATCTTTTGCTATCTCTTGGGTTTGGCCACCATTTGTAACTTTCGCTTGACCTGAATCTATCTTTACATTCAAGGATTCTCCAGATTTATCAAGACTGAGTCCACCAGCACCAACTTGAATTTTACTATTTCCCGCTTGGATGTTCATCACAGAATCACTAGCATTCGCTGAGCGCTCTGTAGCAACCGTTCCATAAGCAAAATTCAAATTCCAATTGTTATCTGAAAAATCTACTAGTATCATAGAATTTTCACCGATTTGAATTTTTGTTCCATCTTCTAAGGTTAGAACTGCATCTGAAAGATTTTCTGTACGTATTGTATCTTTATTATGGATTTCAGTGGCAGTAGTTATGGATTCCCATATGACTTCATTGTCGTATTTTCTTTGTATGGTTCTAGTTTTAAAAGTGAGAGTTCCTATAACAGGGTTATCAGAGGCTTTTACTTTTTCTGTTAGATTTTTATATAATAAAAAACTAAAAAGTAGAATAAGTAAACCTAAGATAGGAATTGTGAAATATGTTCTATTGATAAGACTCATTTTTACTTTGTGGTTCGAGTAAAGACACCATCCCAGTCTTTAGGTGGAGGAGAAATTTTATAATCTTGGCAACGTGCTATTAGCATATGCGCTGATTTATCCTTCTTCCCCTTAGCTAATTCAGAAGCTTGGAATTTTTTGATTGCACCATCCCAATTTTTCTTAAGATATAAATCAAAACCCTCTTGGTATAAACCAACTGAATCAGCGATATTTTGAGCTACACTATGTCTAAATGCTACTAATTCATAAACCTTAACCGGTTCATTTTTTCCTTTAACCCGAACAAGATCTAAAAATCTCAAAAACATTTCGTCTTCAACTAAATTTTTCGTTGCCTCAGCAATCATAACATTCACGCCATAATCCTTGCCAGCAGCTTCTAGCCTAGCTGCAAGGTTAACAGTATCACCCATCATTGTATAAGATGCAAGCGCATCTGTTCCCATAAAGCCTACTTTTGCAAGACCTGTATTCAAGCCTATTCTTGCATCCATTACTTGCGCTTCTTTGGAGTATAAATTATTCTTCTGCCAATAAAGCCGCAAGTCTTCTAACTTCATAACCATCTCTAAGGATGCCTTGCATGCTTTAATAGCATGATTATCAACAATGACAGGTGCTCCGAAAATTCCTACAATAGCATCCCCTATGTATTTATCTAAAACCCCTTCATTTTCTTTAAGGAGGATAGTCATAGCAGAAAGGTATTCATTCAAAAGTGCCGCAAGTTCAACAGAAGTTAGCTGCTCACTAATAGTAGAGAAACCTGCCACATCACTAAAAAACGCAGTGATCTCAGCTTCCTTTCCACGTTTTAAGGCTTCCATATCGACCATAGCCTCTTTGACCACAACTGGATCTATCATAGAGCCTAGAATACTCTTTACCTTTTCTCTTTCTTCTAAACCCTCTCCCATGGTAACAAAGTAAGATGTTAGTAAGCCCACTTCATCTTTTGTAGTTGGTTTAATTCCGATGTTAAAATTACCTTTTGCAATTTCCAAAGTAGCACTTAAAAGAGAAAGTATTGGTCTACTTAGTGATTTTGCAAAAAAGAAAACAATAATCATTGCTAAGCATAAGGAAATTCCCATGATATAAAGGTTAGTTTCCTGAATTTTGTATACAGCTTGTAGAGCTTTTTCTTCAGAAACTATAGAAATAATTCCTGCATCTCCAAATCCTAATCTTCTATAAGATCCTAGAAATGCTTTGCCTTCTGAATTCTCAAACCGCTTCAGTCCAGATTCAACTTGGCTTGTAAGCATTTCTTTCACGATTGGTAAATCAATAAAGTTACCTGCTGATAATACAACCTCTTCAATAGGGTGAGCGATAGCTTTCCCTTCACCATTTACCATAAAAGTAGTATTGATCCCTTTGTTATTAAAGGCAGGAGAAATTTTATCTAGACGAACTAAAATTACAAATAATCTAGGAGTCGAAGTATCTATATTAGCTGGTAATGCTAAAAGAAAGGATGGTTTAGAGAACCCTGGTGTCGAATTTAAGATTACAGGTGTTCCATTGATAGCCTTGAGAATATTTTCTGTATTTATTGATATAGCTTTCTTTACCTCTTCTTCTGAAATAGCAACCTCAATCAGATAATCTTCATTATAATAAGATGTTTCATTATTCAGTGTTCCATCTTGAGAATTGAACACTCCAACAAAAATAAAATCTTTGTCATTTTTGAAAAATAGATCAGTTACGAATTTTTTCTCAGAATCACTTATATTTTTTCTATTTCCCTCAACCAATTGTTCGGCTTTGGAAACAATAGATTGAATATCAGAAGAAACTTTTAAACCTATTACTCCAACTAAATTTAAATTATTTTCTTGGATTCGAATGATGGAATCATCTTTAAAAAAGTAAGTTGCAATTGCAATGATAGTAGAGACCGTAACTGCAAGAATCAAGGATATCATCCCCATCATCTTTATCTGAATAGAAAATTTAGCATTGGTCTTCTCAGAGTTATTTGCAGGAGTTTCTTGCTTTTTAACTTCTTCCGTTTTTTTAAGGTTAACTGCTTCGATTTTAGATTCAACTTCTTTTATTTGAGGCTGTTTTGAAACTTCTTTCGGTACAATAGAAGGTTCTAATGGAAGAATTGGAGGTTCAATAGGGATATTACTTGCGACTTTAGTTTCTTGAGTGCTTGGTTTTTGATTTAGTACATGGTCTTCGGCGCGATTTTCTGTTTTATTTTCTACTATTGTAGATTTGGAAATAGCGTCGTTTTCATTTTTATCGTCTTGTTTTTCTTTCTTTTTCTTTTCTAAGTTGTAAATAATTTCTATTTCTGCGAAAGAAGTTTTTTCCAATTTTTGGCGAAACATATTAAATCCAAATTGGATAAAGGCCTGCTTCCATTCTTTGCTTGGTTTCTCGAAAATAATTTCAGGAGTATTTGTATCATCGATTTCAAAAGGTGAAGAACCTAAGCGAATTAAATAAAGTATTTCATTGATTTTTTCCTCTTCTTCGGAATGATAAAATATCACTAGATTAGAGCCATTTAGTTTTTTGATTAGTTCTTGGCTCAATAATTTAATATCTGCTATACTATCAAAACCATTAGGATCTGGAAAGCTGAATTGCAAGCTATCAAGAATGTTTTGTGAGGATGAGGGTGCTCCAAAATGATAGAATGATTGCTCTTGGATAATTTTTTTTCCTAAAAATTGAGTGGAGTATAAAATTCTTCTTTTCTCTGCCTCAGAAGCGGAAAATGAATGGTTAATAGGTTCCAAATAGATAACAGAACCAGAGGAACCTAAGTGATTATAATTTCTAATTGCGCTCATCCTTATTATTCTCGACCATTTACTATGTTAATTACAGTTCTTATTCTCTATTTTAAAAGGTAGTACAAAATGAAAATTATTTCTTTTAATTGCAATGGAATGCGCTCTGCCGCATCTAAGGGTTTATTTGAGTGGATTTCTACAGTTAATCCAGATATTATCTGCTTCCAAGAGACTAAGGCTAAACCTGAACAGTGTTTTCCTGAAAAATGGGCAGATTTGGGCTATTCTATCCACCACCATACAGCAGAAAAACCTGGTTACAGTTCTGTAGCGGTTTATTCAAAATCAAAACCTAAATCTGTTTTGGTGGGTCTTGGAAATATCTTTTTCGACAAGGAAGGTAGATCCTTAGGTCTTGAATTTCCTAATTTTTTCCTTTGGAATGTTTACTTCCCATCTGGGACTTCAGGTGAACAAAGACAGACCAAGAAGATGGAATTCTTAGAAACTATAAACATGTATTCAGAAAAGCTCAAAACAAAATACAAGAATGTCATTCTATGTGGAGATGTAAACATAGCTCACCAAGAAATAGATATTCACAATCCCAAGGGCAATAAGAAAAACAGCGGCTTTCTTCCCGAAGAAAGAGAATGGCTCAGTAATTTCCTTTCTTTAGGATGGGAAGATAGCTTTCGTAAGCTACATCCCCAAAGACAAGATTATTCTTGGTGGTCTTACAGATCGAATGCAAGATCCCAGAATAAGGGTTGGAGAATAGATTATTTTTTTCTAACTAAATCCTTAGTGAAAAATGTTCTATCTAGTGAAATACACAATGAAATAGTTCTTTCAGATCATGCACCGATTTCTATAGAATTGAAAAAATAATGTTTGCTAAAATGAATCAGAGCAAGGACAGTAAATTGTGAAAAAAATTATACTTACCTTTTTGTTTGTTTTTTCCCTCAATCATTGCAACTTAGTTGATGTAATAAAATCTTCCATACCTGAACCTGAGATAGAAATTATTGGATTAAAATTATCTAAGGTAACAATGACTGATGTAAGCTTACTTTTGGAGACATCAATTAAAAATCCATACAATGTAACGATACCAAGTTCAGACCTAGCTCTTGATGTGAATATAGAGGGTTTAAAACTAACTAGCCTTAAAACTGACTTAGGAAAAATTGAATCAAAATCCACAAAGAATATGCCTTTTCAATTGAACTTCAAATACACAGATTTAATTCAATTCTATAAAAAATTCCCAAGCAAGGAATTTCTGAATCTACAATTAAAAGGTAATCTTTCTGTCCCTATACCAACTAAATATGATCTTGCTGGTAAGAAGTCCTTCGCAGTCCCAGTTGAATTTACTAAACCTATTCCTTCTGCACTTCCTGATGTGGAAATAAGTAATTTCACAATGATAAGCCCCGACTTTACTCAGTTAGCTTTAGATTCTGCGAAAGGTATCCTTGGTGGTGTTCTTGGAAACAAAGATCCTAAGAATGGTCCCAAAATAGAAACAGCATTTGATTTAAAATTTTTAAATAAGGCTGCTTCGAAAATGAACTTGAATGATTTAAAATTTAATTTAGAACTAGATGGTCAGAAATTTGTTACCGCTAGTCCTGAAGAAATAATCAATGATGGAAAGACATCTTTTGTTAAAATAAAAACATCAGTTCCTATTCTAGATGCAGGCTCTGCCTTAGTAAATATAGCAAAGAATAAATCTGCAAAATATGAATTAACAGGTATTTCAGGTTGGTCTTTTCCAGCTTTGGATGAAGCAAATATCCCCTTTCAATACAATAAAATGGGAAACTTAAGATGGAAATAAGATAACTAGTTATTCTACTATTCTAATTTAAGTTTTCTAGTGGGTGGTAGAGGTTCAATATGTAACCTTTGCCTTAGCTCTTCTTCCAATTGGCATTTCGGGTAGCTACCTTCTTTAAGATTCGTTCCAATATATCCAAATGCTTCTTGGGAAGTTATAACTCGAATGTCCCAACCAGCGACAATGAGCGGACAATCGTAATGACTATCTTTGCATAAAATTTGCGCAGACTTAGGTTTTGGATAAGCCCAAGCTGATGTTTGGAATTTACATTTATTTTCAATTTCTGATACGATACGGATTCTTTGGATTACAGTATCAAACATTTTAAAAAGGGAAATAACCAAATCAGCTACTTCTTTCTTAAAATAACCTTTCTCCACATTATAAGTAAACATAACCAAAAGTTTCTCTGAAATCTGATCTTTTTCAGAAGATGATTTTAAATTCTCCATAATATATCTTCCTACTCTTAAAGCTTCCGTAGCAAATTCTAAAGTACGTTCTGTGATGCCTTCATCGTGAGGAGACTCTTCATCTATTTTTTCTCCCTGAGTATCTATTTCAAGAAGCTCTTTCAGATATTCACTACTACTTAGCATATCAAAATTACCACTAGTATCCTCAGATCCTGTGTCCATGACCAAATCAGGAATTGGATGAGCGTTGATAGCATCTGCTAGTTCTGGTGGAAGTTTTAGCTTCAGAATTGCTTGAGAAGAGTGCTTGGTGTATTTTGCTACATCCTTTCCATTGAGTGGTGTCTTCCAAAAATCGGTATCCACCAAACATAAATCTGCAAGTAGCCCAGACAAAAAGGAATACCGATTTACCATCTTGATTCCTAATTTCTTCTGAATCACAGATCCCATGCTCAATAGTCCCAAATCAGCACAGTGATTGAAAAAGTTTGGATGATCTATTAAGATTCGAAAAAAAATCAAAGTTAAACTCTTTGTACAAAAAGCGTGAAAAATGATTCCTCTGAAATTAGGTAGGGTAACCTCACTTTCTTTATAAATGAAATGCAAGAAATGATTCGTTTTGTCTTCAAATCTTCTATAGACAGCTTTCGATATTTGATGTTTGATTTTCTTCAATAAATCATTCGTTAAACTAAGCTTAAATAATGGAATAAACTGACCTTCCATCTCTTCAAGCTTCTTCATCATAGAATCTTTGACCGTGACTTTTTCTTTTATTAGAATATTACCATTATTGTCTACAATCGCTTCCTCAAGAGAAATGGAACCAATTAACTCTTGGTCAACTGCGAACCTTTTAAACGCTTTAAAATCATTGAATTCGAAACCAGTAGCAGTTATTTTCATAAAGTTTCCACAAATCTAGCCTATTTGACTATAAATACAAGAAAAATCTTAAGAATGTTGCTTGAAAAACTTAAGAGACTTCTTAAGGTAATGAATTTACGTCTAAACTTTGAAGGTGATTGAATTGGCGACAAATGTTGAAGAATTAAAGAAATTTTATTACCAAATGCTTTTGATAAGAAAATTTGAAGAAGCATGTGCTAAAGGTTACAGTACAGGAAAAATCGGTGGTTTTTTACATCTGTACATAGGACAAGAGGCTGTAGGAGTTGGATCCATTGCTGCCTTAGAAGAAAAGGATTATATTGTATCAACATACAGAGATCATGGCCATGCTCTAGCTAGAGGCTTAGATCCTAATGCTCTCATGGCAGAATTATATGGAAAAAGAACAGGAACTTCTAAGGGAAATGGAGGTTCTATGCATTTTTTTGACAAAGAAAAGCATTTCATGGGGGGGCATGGGATAGTTGGTGGTCACATTTCACTTGCTGCAGGAATTGCTTTTTCCTCTAAATACAAAAAAGAAAATTCTGTTACAATGTGTTTCTTCGGTGAAGGGGCTGCAAATATTGGATCCTTCCATGAAGGTTTAAACTTAGCTGCTATTTGGAAATTACCAGTTGTTTTCATTTGTGAAAACAACCATTATGCGATGGGGACACCTGAATACAGAGCCCTGTCCGTTAAAGATGTATCCATTCGTGCTGTTGCCTATGATATTGCGAGAGATAGAATTGAAGGTGATGAAGTACGAAAAGTACGAGATCATATAAAAGTTGCTGTTGATAGAGCCAGAAGAGGAGAAGGTCCAACCTTGGTGGAAGTTTCAACCTACCGCTTCCGTGGACATTCCATGTCAGATCCAGCTAAATATAGAACCAAGGAAGAATTAGAAACTCACAAGAAACGCGACCCCTTATTTAAGGCATATGGCGATTTAATTGATGCTAAGGTAGCTCAAGATGAGCTTGCAAAATTGGAAGAAGAAATCAACCTTAAAATAGAAAAGGCTGTTCAATTTGCTGAAGAAAGCGAAGAACCACCTCTCTCTTGGCTATACAATCATGTTCTTGCGGAGGACATATAATGGGTATCATTACATATCGTGAAGCCTTGAACCGTGCTATGGTTGAGGAAATGGAAAAGGATCCCAATATCTTTCTCATGGGCGAAGAAGTTGGACACTACCAAGGAGCTTATAAAGTTTCCCAAGGTATGTTAGAAAAATTTGGTGAAAGTAGAGTAATAGACACCCCTATTTCTGAGAATGGGTTTGCTGGGATAGGAGTTGGATCTGCAATGACAGGGCTTCGACCTATTATTGAATTTATGACATGGAATTTTTCCTTAGTAGCTATTGACCAAATAATCAATTCAGCAGCTAAGATGCTTTATATGAGTGGTGGACAATTTCCTATGCCTATAGTTTTTCGAGGAGCGGGAGGTGCTGGAGGAAGACTGGCTGCACAACATTCGCAAGCCTTTGAAAGTTGGTATGCTCATATTCCTGGGCTTAAGGTAATTGCACCTGCTACACCCAAGGATGCCTGTGGTCTTTTGAAATCATCTATACTTGACAACAATCCAACCATTTTCATAGAAAGCGAAGTTCTTTATGGTATGAAAGGAGAAATTCCTGATGAGGAATTTTACATCCCTTTAGGTAAGGCAGAAATAAAGCGCGAAGGAACTGATATTTCTATCATAACTTGGTCTAGGGCCTTGGGTTTTTCTTTGGAGGCAGCGGAAGACTTAGCCAAAGAAGGAATCAATGTAGAAGTTTTGGATTTGAGAAGTTTACGCCCATTAGATGAAGAAGCCATCATACAAACTGTTCGCAAAACAAATCGTGCCTTAGTTGTAGAAGAAGGCTGGCCTATGGCTGGGTATGGAGCCCATGTTGCCTATGTTATCCAGAAAGAAGCCTTTGATTATTTGGATCACCCTGTGGAAAGAGTAACCCAAAGGGATGTGCCCATGTCGTATGCAGCAAATTTAGAACGGGAGTCTCTTCCTAATTCAACCCGTGTTAAAGAAAAAATTCGTTCCATGTTAGAATAGGAGGTTCTATGGCAAAGATCGCAGAAATGACTCAACTTTCCCCAACAATGACAGAAGGTACAATTGTAAATTGGCTTAAGAAAGTTGGAGATACAGTTTCACCTGGTGAAATCCTAGCAGAGGTAGAAACAGATAAAGCAGTAATGGAAATGGAAGCCTACGATTCAGGAACACTTCTTGCTATCGTTGCAAATGTCGGTTCAAAAGTCGCAGTTGGACTTCCAGTTGCCATTATTGGTCAAGCTAACGAAGATATAAGGAAGCTCTTAGAGGAATCTATACAAAAGGTCCCTCAAAGCTCTTCAAATGATACTAAACCAGTTGCAACTGAATCGCTTAAGGAAAAAATAAAAGAACCCTCAAAAGACAAGGAAGAAAAACAATCACAAGCAAAGGAAGAAATCAAATTAAATCAGGAGAATGTATTTTCAGCTACTGGACGAATATTAGCCTCACCTCTTGCCAAATCAATTGCTCTAGAAAAATCTATAGACCTAAAAAAAGTGCAAGGAAGTGGACCCGCTGGTAGAATTCTGCAAAAAGATGTTCTTGCTTATTTCGAAAATCCAAATATAAACCATAAACAAATTTCATCTAACTCACATTTTGAGGTAAGAGAAGATTTAGCGAAGCCTATCTCTGGCATGAGAAAGGTGATTGCAGAAAGATTGACATCATCAAAAGTCAACCTCCCACATTTTTACTTAAACATGGAAATCGATGCAAGTGCCATAGTGTCTTTTCGTGAAAAGTTCAATATAGGACTTAAAGAATTTTCCAAGAATGATAGTTCTTTGCAAAAGATAAGTATCAATGATTGTATAGTAAAAGCCGTTGCCTTAAGCCTCAATAAACACCCAGCAGTGAATGCAAGTTGGCAAAATGATAAAATAATCGAATATGGAAGGATAGATATTGGAATAGCTGTTTCTATAGAAGACGGTTTGATCACACCTGTTCTTAGAAATACCAACCAGATGAGTTTAATTGGCATTTCGCAAGAAATTAAATCATTAGCTGAACAAGCAAAGAAGAGAAAATTAAAGCCTGAACAATTTACTAATTCAACTTTTACAATATCAAATTTAGGCATGTTTGGGATTTCATTCTTTACTGCAATTATCAACGAACCAGAATCAGCCATTTTAGCTGTAGGTGCAATAGAAGACAAACCTGTTGTCAAGAATGGTCAAGTAGTAGCTGGAAGAACAATGTCGCTAACTTTATCCTGTGACCACCGAGTGGTCGACGGAGCTGAGGGTGCAAAATTCTTGGGAACTCTTAAAAAATACTTAGAAAATCCTGAATTACTTGCAAGCTGAATTACCTTACTTAAAAAAAGTAATTCAGCTAATAAAGATTATATTGTAATAATTTTAAGCAGCAAAGAAATCAGCTTTCTTGATTTCTTGGATTGCGATTTTTACTTTACCTTCTTGCAGATTACCTACAACAAATTCACCATCCATAACTCGGTTTTTATCTAGTTCAACAATCTTTCCATCTTTCAAATGCAGAACGATATCAATTCCTCGGTAACCGATGTATCTTTCTAGTGTTTCTTTAAATTTGTTGTTTGGTTGCATTCTTTCTGTTCCTTAAGTGTTTTGATCAATATTCGATATTCAAGTTGTCGTACAAGTTTTTTTTTATCTTAAATAAAAAAATGTTGACCCTTGGTTTTTTTTTAGTTTTTTATGTCTCATGACAGGTGCTCGAAAATCTGCCCTACTTTTACTCTCCATTGGGCGTGAAGAGGCAGCTGAAATTTTAAAACATTTGGATGACAAGTCTCTGGAAGCAGTGATCGCTGAAATGTCCAAGATCAAATACATCTCTAAGACAGAAAAGGAATCTATTTTAACTGAATTCCAAAAAAGTTCGGATCGAATTTCGTTAGAAACCAAAGCCGGAGAAGATGTCGCAAAAGAATTGTTAGAAGGAACTTTAGGGAAGGAAAAAGCAGAAGGAATCATGAATAAGGTTCTTGGAAGAGGAATTCATACTGATTTTGAATATTTGAATGATATTGAACCTGCAACTTTACAAACTATCCTAGCTACAGAATCAGCCCAAACTGTGGCTGTTACCTTATCTTTTCTTGAACCAAAAAATGCCGCACAGGTCTTAAAATTATTTCCCAAAGACCAACAAGCAAACATTGCCTACCGTCTTGCGAATATGTCCAAAACCCATCCAGACGCAATTCGAGAGATTGCAAGGGTTATTAAGAAAAAATATGAAGCTAGAGATTCTCATGAATTCAGCGAAGCAGGTGGAGCTGAAGCACTCGCGAACATTTTGAACCATATGGAAAAGGGTCTTGAAGATGTCATTTTGCAAGAACTAGAAGACAACAATCCTGATCTTGCCAATCAAGTAAGAGAAAAACTTTATACTTTCGAAGATTTACTAGCCCTAGATAAGAAAGAGATGCATTTATTGATTACAAGATTGCAAAATGATGAATGCATTTCAATGGCACTGAGAGGTGCCGGCGAAGAAATGAAAGACCATTTTTTCAATGCAATGTCTCAAAATAAAGCCTATGATATTTTAGAATCCATGGACCTTCGTGGTAAACTTACACTAAGAGAAATCAACGAAGCAAGAAGCACCATTCTTAATCTTGCTAGACGTTTGGAAGAAGATGGTCTAATAATTTTTAAGAAAAACAAAGAAGAGTATATTTAAATATAAGAATCAAGTATTTCAAAAACAAGATTTGATAGATTCTTTTCTTTTAAAATTATTTCAATATTTTTCTTTAGAAGTAATCTTTGCTCTATAGGTAAATGATCAAGGTCACCTAAATTTTTACTCAATCTTGCTGCTGATTGAGGATTGATTCTATCTAATTCAAGAATGCAATCTCGAATAAAATCATATGCCTTGCCGTCAGTTTTATGGAATTGTAATCTATTCCGAGAAAAATTTCCTAATAAGGCTGAAACTCGGTTAGGATTCTTTATATCAAAATAATTACTATTCTTAATATCCTGAACCCTTGTGAGTGTGTCCTCCCTTTCGGATGAAGCTTGGCTGGAAAACCAAAAATCTAAAACCAATGGGTTGGATTTCCACTTACTAAAAAAAGCATCCATGATTCTAAAAAAATAATCTGAATCAGAATGAGATAGAATTCGAAGAGAAGCGATTTCATCAGTTAAATTATCTGCATAGAGCCACTGTTCATAAACCATAGATTCATCTTTAAGAAAAGATAGAATCGTATTCTTCAGCATTCGACCACCAACTGCCTTCAACCGACTGGATTCTTCCCTTAGGTAAGCAAGAAGATAGTTATAGTTTTGAAGAAGGGATTCAGCATGAAGTTCAGAAATGGATTGCCTCAATTCCGATATAGCTTTTTTAGTTTCTGAAAGCTTATATACTTTTTGAATATTTGTACAATTTGTAATATTTGGAACATTTAATAAGCTTGCAATAAGTCGAAACTCATCTTTGTTGTTGGCTATAGAATCTAGTATTGTAGCGTAGGATTGTTCAAATCTAAGATCAACTTCAAAGTTTAAATTGATTTTGGACTGGATAATTCTGTTTTTAATTTTATTTCCACTATCCCAACGAACAAAGGCGTCTTTACTTTTAGCCCAGAGAAAATATTCGTCATCTAAAGATTGCTGCCACTGAAGTTCAATCGGTGATGAAAAATTTTCTAACACTGAGAGTATTGGTTTCTTGTCAAAGAGGCCAACATTTATAGTCCCTAATTCACCACTTAATTGCCAAATCCCAGATGCAACTATTTCATCACCTACATAAACAGAATATTGTATGGGATAAGTCAAAGGAATATTTGAACTATTATAATTAATATCCTGCCATGTAATATCATATTTTTGAGAATCTGAGTTATAATGTTCAGTAAACTTGAGTATCGGTGTTCCTTTGCGGTCATACCAATTTCGAAAGACACTTAAATCAATGGATGTTGAGTCTTGCATACAATCAACAAAATCTTTTGTTGTTACAGCCTGTCCATCATGTCTATGAAAATACAGATCCATTCCTTTACGAAAATCGTCTTTGCCAAGTAAAGTATAAAGCATACGTATTACCTCAGCACCTTTTTCATAGACTGTTCTTGTATAAAAATTATCAATATCCAAATATTCTTTGGGTTGAATGGGATGAGAAAGAGGACCATTGTCTTCAGGAAATTGAAAGTTACGTAGGAAATCAACATCATCTATTCTCTTAACACCATTTCCTAATTTATCTTGGGAGAATAGCTGATCTCTAAATACAGTTAATCCTTCCTTTAGTGTTAATTGAAACCAATCTCTGCATGTTATACGATTCCCTGTCCAATTATGAAAGTATTCGTGCGCAATTACACTAAGTATAT
The DNA here is from genome assembly GCA_002786225.1 of Leptospira sp. Lineage (GTDB taxonomy): Bacteria > Spirochaetota > Leptospiria > Leptospirales > Leptospiraceae. The sequence goes on from PEQN01000003.1 coordinate 115,243, forward strand.
CTTCGAAAACTGTATCAGTTGCTGTTTGTTCAGAAGCTAAAACAAGCTTAGAATTAAAAATATTTAAACCTTTATTCTCCATAGCTCCCATGTTAAAATCATTCACAGCAACTATCATATACAAATCTAAATCATATTCCCTTCCAAAACTTTCTTCATCCCATTGCATGGCAAGTTTCAACGATTCCATAGCAAAATTACAGTAAGATGATAATCCTTTGTTTGAATATATTTCTAATTCAACCCTACGACCTGATTTCGTAATAAAGTGATCACTAATCTTATCTAGGTCACCAGCTACTAAAGCAAACAAATAAGAGGGTTTTGGAAATGGATCTTTCCATGTGTATTTTTTTCTACCATCACTTCCATCTTCAATGGAAATCCTATTTCCATTAGACAAAGCGATAGGACATTCTTTAGGATCGACAATAATTTTTACTGTATAAACAGAAAGTATGTCGGGTCTATCAATGAAATATGATATTCTGCGAAATCCTTCTGGTTCATTTTGAGTACAATAGATTCCATTCGATTGGTAAAGGCCTAAAAGTTCTGTATTTTCTATAGGATTGATTGTATTTTCAATTTCTAATATATGATCGCTCATACTTACTTTTAGAATTTCTAAACTAGTATCTTGCAATATGTAATCAGAAGATTGTAACAATTGTCCGTCCAGGCGAATGCTAATTAGATTGAGGGACTCACCATTCAGAACCAAAGTTCTACTTATTTGGCTTAAGGAAGCACCAGGATTAAGGCTTGGATTAGCTTGGATGTGAAGTTTGCTTTTAACAAGTGTGGATTTAGGTTGAAGAAAAAATTCTAAATCAACCTCTGGTATCAACCAACCAGAGGGTTTATAATCAGAAAGTTTGGTCTTTACACGTTTGGTAGAAAGAGACAATTAGGAATTTCTAGGATTGAAATTTCTAGGTTTTTCTTCAGCTAGGTTGACTCTAAGTGCTCTTCCATCTAATTCCTTACCATTCATTCCATCTATTGCCTTTTGAGCTGATTCAGGAGTATCAAAAGTTATAAATGCAAATCCCTTAAAATTTCCAGTCTCTCTGTCACGAATCATTCTACAGTCTTGTATTGTTCCGAAATCAGAAAACACTGCACGAATCGCATCTTCAGTAATACGAAAATTCAAATTGCCAACATAAATCTTAGAAACCATAGTCTTACCTTAAACTAACCTTACTTGTAAAAAAATCCTCCTTATCTTATTCCTAGGATTATTTTTTGTCAAACAATTTCAGAAATTATACCAAAAATAGTTAGAAATATCCTTAGCTTTTATGGGCACCTGGAGATTGATTTGTTGTTATTTGTAATTCGATTGCTCTAAGATTCCTAATTTCTGAATAATTTTTAGATAGAGAAATAAAGATTTCCCTTTCCCAGGATGGAATTGGAATTAAATCGTCTTGGGCAAGACTTCTCCATAGTAGACTTTCATCTTCTTTGGATCTAGAAAAGTAAAAAGGATTCCTATTTTCATCCTTTTCAATTTGCGGATAATTTGTATCATTTTGTCCGATTAATTCTATAAGTTCATATCCTCTAGCTTCTATATAATTTAAAAAAGACAATCCAAATGGATTTAAATCGTTTGTTTGATTCGGTATAATTTGAGTTCTCCATTTGTACCAATCATAACCATAAAGAAAATCGTGAAGATATTTAAAACGAACTAAAGAATGGGATCCAAATAATCTAAAAATAGTAAAAATTTTCTTTTTACGTTCTTCTAGAAATTCTGATTTATCTATTGTCGACATATATTCAGAAACCAATGAATGGATGAAAAAATCAAAATCCCAAAAAATGTTTTCTTTGAAATTGAAAATAGACTCTTCTATTAGAAGCTTACAAAATAGAATCCATTCCGTAATTTCCAATTCGGAATCTAAGCTTTCTGCTTCAACTTCCAAAATTTGAGTAATGGATGTCGCCAATTCTTTATTAGGAGATAAGGATAAGAAAGAAATAGAATGATCTTTCAATAATTGATCTATGGCAGAAAGTAAATCTATTTGATACTTAGTAAATTTCGAATTCAAAATTGGACCCAACCTTTACCTAGGAACATTATAGATAGAATTAGGAAGTTTCCCCAAATCAAAAGATGCAATTTGGATTTAAAATGTTGAATATCTAAAAAAGCCTCCGTAACAGCTTTCTTTTTTAAAACATATAAATTTTGTAAGAGAATTAAATTAAAAACTACCAAGAAGACTACTTCAATCCAAGTAAAGATTTCTTTATGAGATATTGGTGTAAGTAAAATAAAGCAAAAACCCACAAAACTAAAGCCTAGTATTAAATTTTTAGAAAGTTCATTCCCCCATTTTGTAACAAAGGTTTGCTTTCCACCTTTGTGATCTGAGACTTCATCACTGAGACCACTAGCAATAGCACTCGCCAAAGCAAATGAAAGCGAACTTAAAAAAAGAAAATAAAGATTAGAAATGTTAATTTTTCCTGCTTGAAGATATAGATTGCAAATCGGTAATATGAATCCAACTCCGAACATTTCTAAAAATTCCCCACCCCCTAAGTAATTCAAACGTATAGGTGGAGCAGAATATAATAAAAATATGAATACGCAAATAATTCCCATAAGCCCAAAGGAAACTCTTTGTAAAAAAAATTCAGCAAAAAAAGAAAGAAGTATTGCCAATACACCTGCAAGCATTCCTACCAATAAAAGTTGAATTGCAGGCAGAATTCCATCTGGAATGGTTTTTGGGCTCCCCGAGTTGGGATACAAACTTCTTTTGATTCCGTCGACTTTCTGATCCCAAAAATCATTTAAGAGAACAATAAATATTGTCAGAAAAAAGGTGAAACTGAATCCAATTAGGAAGGGAGGTAGAAAAAAATCATGAGAGATAAAGACACCTAAACTTTGCCCCCAAAAAAAAGGGATAAGCATCTTAGGCCAAGAATTGATTTTTATAGCAAAAAGCCATCTTTGGAAAAATTTCATAGAGATATTAAATGTTTGAAAGGATAATTCTACTTTCCATTTTCATATTAGAAATCAATCTGAATCCATATACACAATTTTAAAAAAAATGTCCAACAATTCTAAATTCTTCATTACCTTGGATCAAATTTCTAAATCCTATTCCCCAAGAATCGTTCTAAATAATATCAATCTAGAATTCAAATCTAGTTGTATCTATGGACTGATTGGAGCGAACGGATCAGGCAAAACTACTCTGCTTGAAATTCTAGTTGGCTTAAAATCCTTCGATAAAGGATCTATCCTTTTTCATATAGACCAAAATCATATTGCCATTCCTAAGAATCAAATCGGATTTGCAGGTCAAGTACCTGTCCTATGGACTCAATTAACTTGCAAAGAACATGCGCAACTACTAGGTAGATTCTATAATTTATCTAAAGAAAAATCAATGAGTGAAATGGAAATTCTTTTTGCAAAATTTCACTTAACAGCTTACCAAAATGAAAGAATTGAAAATCTATCAGGCGGATTAAAACAGAGACTGAATCTAGCTCTATCTCTATTACATACGCCTAGAATCCTTATTTGGGATGAACCAACTACTGGTCTAGATATCGATTCTAAATTATTGCTTCGCGACTTATTAGTAGAGTATTCCCAAGAATCCTTGGGAATCATAATTCTATCAAGCCACGATCTTTTTGAACTTGAAAACCTTTGTAATCATCTTATCTTTCTAAACCAAGGAAAGATTCTAGCCCAAGGAAGCTTTGTCGAATTACAAAAAAAAATGAAAGATCAATCCAATTTAAATAAACAAAATATACACCTTGAAGATATCTATAAATCCTTGATCACAACCACTGTATAATGAAACTTATCTATTTAATTCAGAAAGCATGGATTCAACAAACACGAGATAAATTATCTTTAATTTTACTCATTTCAACTACTCCCATTCTTTTTCTACTTTATTATTCGATTACTCTAGGTGAATCAAAAGAATTTTTGATATTACTAATTTTGCTTTCAGTAATTATGGTGGTATTTTCTTCCTCCATAGTGGTTGCGAAAGAAAAAGAATCAAAAACAATCATTCGTTTGATACTTGCAGAAATTCCCTATTACCAAGGAATCATAGGAGTGTGTTTGGTTCAATTTTTCTTAAGTATAATTTCAATTCTATTTACTTTCATTTTTTTTTATTTTTACGAAATATACAATATAGAAATTTTAATAAAATTTTACTATTTTGCCATCATCAATTCTCTCACTTCCATTTGGATAGGAGCAAGTGTTGGTTCTCTCACCCGAAATACATTTAAAGCTTTTACAATTTCCAGCCTGCTAATGTTTTTACTGTTATTGCTATCAGGAGCTCTCTTTCCTATACCAAGGAAAGAAATTTTACTCCTCCATACAATTCATTTGAGTTTATTTGATCTAATACCATCTAATCTATTTCTACAAAGTATATATTCTATATTAGAATCAAATCAAACTCAGTCAGGAAATTTACTCCTTCAGAATTCTTTGCTCTCATTTTTCTATTTTGTTGTAGCTATTGCATTTTTTCAAATTTCTAAAACCAAGAAGGTGAATGATGAACTCTAGATTTTTTGTTTGGATTAAGGCAGCAAGACTTCCGTCGCAATTTTACATTTTAATCCCCATATTACTGGGACAAATGGTAGCATTTTCAATCTATCAATATTTTTCATGGGACTTATTTTTATTTTTATTAGCTTTTAGTTTGTTTATACAATTTTACATAATTTTTGCCAATGACTTTGCTGACTTTGAAACAGATAGAATCAATAAAACTTACACTATGTTTTCTGGTGGATCAAGAGTATTAGTTGATGGTGAACTCTCATTAAGTGCTATTAAGATGGCAATTATAATAGCAATGACTCTTTGTTTAGTTGTGGGATTCATTTTTACTTTTATTTTCCAAAGACACTTATCCCTTGCATTTGTAATTCTAAGTTTCTCTTTACTTTGGGCATATTCTTATAAACCCTTACAACTCTCTTATCGAGGTGGAGGTGAATTATTGCAGACTTTAGGACTTGGACTCATACTTCCGTATTTTGGATTTTATATCCAATCAAATTCTTTAATAGGACTTCCACCTCTTCTACTTTGTATTTTGTTTCCTACTCATCTTGCTTGTGCAATTGCAACCTCATTGCCAGACCAACCCTCTGATAAACTCTCTGCTAAAAAAACATTTACTGTTCGATTTGGGAGTGATTTTGCTAAAGCAACAATTCTAGTTTTACAGCTTATTTCTTTAGTTCTCTTATGGAGCTATTTTCAAATAGGATTCCAAAATCTAAAAATGGAATTTTTGGTTTATCTTCCAATTATTGGAATACTATTGAGCCTCCCCTTTTTCAGATCTAATCCAGGCGAAACGAAACTAAGTTTCTTTGTGTTTTTTTCTCTCTTAACAACAATGGCAACTGAGATAGTTTTAATTCTAATCCACTATTTTGGATAAGATACAAAATCGATTACCAACTAAGATTCAAATATAAATGCTACAATTTTTGATAGATCACAACTTTTTAGTGTTAAGCTTATTATTCATCATGCCAGGAATTCTTATCTGGTTGTTAAGAAAAGATTTGCGAGAACCTATACTTTTAATGTCAGTTGCAAGCATTCCTTTCGCTTTTACAGAGTATTTATTCTATCCAGATTATTGGGAACCGAGGTTTCTTTGGAATCTCATAGAGTTAATTGGATTTGGTCTTGAAGATATTATTTTCGTTATAGGACTTGCAAGTTTTTCATCTACGGTATATGCTTTTGTTTTTCAATTCAAGTACCACCCAAGAGAAAAAATAAACCGCATACGACAAATTCAAAGAATTAGCATTTTGTTCATCATAGTCTTAATATTTCTGCTTGCTGTTTTATATTTTAAAATTCCTATCATTTATGGAAGTATAATTATTATGATTGGACTTAGTTTATTTATTTTCAACCAAAGACGAGATCTTATTTCACCTGCGATTTGGGGAGGATTTTTAACTTGCTTGGTTTATACTTTGTTATGCGTAGTGCTTCTTATTATCTATCCAAGAATCTTTGCAATTACTTGGCATACAGATAAATTTTTAAACCTTTATTTCTTCGGATTACCATTTGAAGAACTTCTATATGGATATAGTTCTGGATTTATAGCAACCATCTTTTATCCATATGCAACCAATTCATATTTTATAAAAAGATAGTTTCAGATCTTTGTTAAATCTTTATCTAACGATTCACTTCATTGATCAATCGTCCAAGCAATTGGTCATGGGTCTGCATTGCTTTGGAATTTGCCTCATAAGCTCGGTTGACTTCTATCATCTCAACCATCTCTGTAACCACCGAAACATTGGAGGCTTCTAGGTAGCCCTGTAGAATCTGAGGACGATCTAAATCTTGGAAAGCATAAGGCTCTCCAGATTCGGGTGTATCAACATAAAAAGAATCGCCTTCCTTATCCAAATGTCTTGGGTTTTCAACGGTTCGAATTTTTATTTTGTCTACCATAATGGGATCTTCAAAGCGATTGTTATCAAAATTTACACCATCTTCTGGTTTAGTTCCAATTCTATTATTCACAAAAATTTCCCCATTTTCTTTGATCAGAAAATTTCCTTGGTTGATTTGGATAGGTCCATTTTCTCCCATGAGAGGATAACCCTGGGGAGTAACTAGGTATCCCATGCGGTCTAAGATGAAAGCACCTGACCGAGTAAGTCTTTCTCCCTTATTAGTCATTACACTAAAGAAAGCAGGCTTCTCAAGTCCTGGTTTATCTTGGATCATTAAATCAAAGTTATTATCCGTTTTCTTAACTGCACCTTGTTCAAATCTTGTATATACTTCATTGACCTCACCACCCAGCCCTAGTTTGCCAACAAGGGGGGCTGTATCAAAAGAACCCATAGGAGTTTTTCCTACTCCATCATCATTAAATCTATGCAATAAGAGTTCTGGAAAGGTCTTAAACACGGTAGTATCTCTTTTGAATGCCGTTTTATCAACATTCGCTAGATTGTTCGCGATTACATCCATTCGAACTTGTTGAAGATTCATCCCATTAGCGCCTGTATAAATTCCACGTATCATTTTGTCCTACCTATGTCTAGTATCGATTTTTTTTGGAATTTCAAGAGTCCTTTTCAAAAAAACTTGCCTACAATTTGACCATCCTTAGCATCAAAGAAGAGGTACTGATTCGTATGAAGATAAGTTATTCCAATTTTCCTCAAACTCTTGAGGAATCCGCTATTCAGAAAATGTTTGAAGCATTTGGAAAAGTAGAATCCTTCACGCTAAAGAAAGATAAACTCACTAAAAAATCCTTGGGATATGGAAATCTTGAAATGGATGATGCCTCAGGACAGAAGGCAATCAATGGACTTCATGGCAAAACTGTAGAAGAAAAAGTACTATCCGTCGGGAATTTGGAAGAATTGCAAGCTAAGGTTCAAGATAAAAAAGGAGCTGGTCTTGCTTCCAATAATCTAGGTGGAAGTAAATTCCATGGAAGAACCCAAAGTATTGGAACTCCAGGTGTTCAAAGAAGAGGTGGTAATCGAGGAAGCTGATTTGAAGAAATCAGGTTACTTTATTTCTATTGGAGCTGGTCTCAATCAAAAACCTTTGATTGAGACGGCAAATTCCTTGGGTTTGAAAACTATCTCCATTGATAAAAATGATGTTGCTCCTGGTTTTGAAATTTCTGATGTAAAAATCTTAGAATCAACCAGTGAGTATAGGAAGATCTATTCAGCCCTGCGACATATACCATTAACAGATAAAATTGTAGCTGTTGGAACAAGATCTTATGGTAAGGCAACTTATTCAGCTGCTTACCTATCATCCAAATTTAAACTTGTAGGAACAGAGCCAGAGGTAATTAAACTTTTTGAAAATAAGAAAAGTTATCTTAGCTTTTTAAATTCAAAAGGTTTAAGAACCCCTAAATCATATGAATGGAAGAATAAATCTTCGTTAAATAAATTATTGAATGAAATTGAATTTCCTGTTATTCTTAAACCTTCTATGGGAAATGGAAAAATTGGAATTGAACATTTTGAAAACAAGGAAGAATTCAAATTAAGGATAGATAAAAATTTTCCTGACTCTCAGAAATTTGTTCTAGAAGAATTTATATCTGGCCCTGAGATCACAGTTTTAGGACTAAGCCAAAATCAAAAGTTTCATTTATGCTCAATAACTGACAAATGGACAACAAGCAAGGCTCCTTTTTTAGAGATAGCCCATACCTCTCCATCCCGTTTCCAATATTTGGAAGCAGAAATTAGAATTTATATTCAAAATATAATTTTTTATACAAATTACTCGAGTGGTCCATTTGTTGCAGAATTTAAAATTGATAGAAATGGTGATTTGGTTTTACTTGAGTGCAATCCTGAAGTTGGAGGTGAATTCTTAGCCGATCAGTTAATTCCCCATGCATATAAATATTCTTATTTTGAGTCATATGTAAAAATACTCGCTAGTAGAACCTTTACGGCTCCCAAGCAAAATGCAATTCCAAAGAATTTAATAACATGTATCTATTATTATCTTCCACCCTCATTTGCTTCTAAAATTAAAAGTATTCCCGATTTTCTTCCATCCATATCTGAAAATCTATTCTTTGAGCAGAACTTAAAAAAGGAAAATGAGATGGTTGATAGATCAAAAGGAAATAATTCAAGAATCAAAGTGATAGGCATAACTAGAACCCAAGACATTAGTACAGAATCTTGGTTAGACGAACTCTCGAAAAGGATTGAAATTGGATATTAATCTTACTCAAAAAATTTGGGATTCCCATTATACGAAATCCAAATCTCAACTTGCTTATCCAGATGAAAATCTTGTACGAATTTTAAGTAAGCTTCCTTATAATGATCACAAAGACTTATCCTATAAAGCTTTAGATCTTGGTGCTGGATCAGGTAGACATACTTATCTTTTGAAAAATTTTGGATATGAAACTTATGCTATAGATTACTCGCAAGAATCAATTAGTATGATTCAGTCGAAGCTTTCAGATATAACTGCCTTGCAAATTGTCAAACTTCCCTATCCTTTTGAGTCTAACACTTTCGATCTAATAGTTTCTTGGGGAATGCTTCATTATAATTCTAAAGAAGAAATTGATCAAATACTAAAAGAAATTAAAAGAATATTAAAGCCAAATGCTTATTTCATTGGTACACTTCGTTCAGATAAAGATACCCACCTAAGAAATAATTCCCAAGAAAATATACAATTAGAAGACTTGAAAGGTGGCTTTGTTCAACTCTTTAGTCAAGAAGATTGTTTGAATTTACTAAATGATTTTCATAGCTTGAGTCTAGGTTATATGGAAAGAACTCCAATGGGGAAATTACACCAAAAAATTGCTCACCACATCTTTCTTTGCCAAGCCTAGTAACAGAATGAATGAACCCAATGAAAAAGAAATCTGTCCATTAAATAAGAATTGCAATTTTCATTTTCTTTACAATAGTACATTCAAAAATTACAATTTACCCATATACCTTTGTAAAACCTGCGGATTACAAAAGCTCTACCCTAGACCTTCTAAGTTGAAAGATCTTTACCAAGAAGACTATTACCATGGAACAGCAAGTTTTGCGTATACCGATGAAAGAAAAAATTTTCATTTCCATTCATATGTCTGGAATTCAAGATTAAATCTCATTCAAAAATACAAACCTCAAGGATACATCTTAGAAGTAGGATCTTCTTTTGGAGGATTTCTTTCTAGAGCAAAAGAATATGGATATGAAATCCAAGGTATTGAGTTATCTGAGTATTCTTGTAAATATGCAAATTCCATTGGGATCCCCACTTTTCATGGAGACTTAGAAAATGCTCCATTCTCGAAAGAAAATTTTGATATTATAGTCTTGAATGAAGTCATCGAACATTTACCAAATCCAAAATTAAGTTTGGACTTATTAGTAAACATTTTAAAACCCAATGGATTGTTGATCATACAAACAGCCAATTTTGAAGGCTGGCAAGCAAAGAAAGAATCCTCCAAATACCATTACTATCTTCCTGGGCATCTATTCTATTACACTGAGTCAGTTTTGAGGAATGCCTTTAAAGCAAGAGGAATCCATAGAATGAAAATATACTACGGTTCTGATATCAGTCTTTTTTCTAAACTAATGAAATCTAGCGGCAGTTTTAAAAATGCAATAGACTACCTTCGTTGGTTTAGGACTGCCTTTTACCATTTAAAATCAAAATTAAAATGGAAGTCTTATCCACTAACTTCTGGATTTGTTATCTACGGTTTCAAAGGTGGAAGGTTAGAAGAAAGGGAAGAATAAACCTGTTCTGCAATTCCCATAGAGTCATTTTTTGAAATATTTTTGGCGTACTCATCATAGAGCATATCTTCAAAAATTTCTTCCGCATGTCCACCACTGATCAAATTAGATTTATGAATGGAAGTTTTCATTTCTTTTAACATCATCTTTACAAAAATCGATTCAAATTCCACGGATGCATCATAGAGTTTTTTACGATAAGGATCTTGTGCAACTTCGTCTTTGATGTTTTTCGGAAATTGTAAATTTGCTGAACTAACTATCCCTTGTGTTTTCTCAATAGATTGTTCTTTTAAAATTTCTTCGAAAGTTTTATTTTCCTTAACAGCGTCATTACCAGTTCTATTGGCCGATTTAGAATTACCAAGTGAATCTTTTTTATCAATTTCATGATTTTTATTTTGGTTAGATTCAGTAATTCCTCTGTATTTATTAATATTAAAAGAATCTCTTTGGAAACGATTGGAGTAATCTTGGATAGAAAATATTTCACTCATTGTACAATAACCTCTGCATGAAGACTGCCTGATTTTTTAAGACTCTGTAGAATAGAAATAATATCCTTTGTTGATGCACCTGTACGGTTTAATTCATCCACTAAGGATTTAACGTTATTTGATTTTTTTAGATAAAAAACAGACTCCTGCTTCTCATCTACATCTGTCCAAAAATATTTAGATTTACCTTTACTATTTTCAGATTTAACATTTAACCCTTGTTTGGAGAAAGCCACTTCATCAAGTGCTAAATTACCACCCATAATGATTACCCCAGATTTTTCATTTATGACAACTCGTGCTGGTGTTTCGGGTTCAATTTTTAAATTTTCAAAAGTTGCTAAAAAATTAGTAGGACTTACCTCTAAAGGTAAATTAATTTCAAACTCTCTTTTCGAGATAACTATAGGCTTTATACCTAGCTCAGCAAATTCACTTTCTATGCTCTCAAGGATAGAATTCAAGGTAGAATAGCTTGGATTTAATAATTGAATTCTAAGTTTGCCTTGGATGGCTTTTTCATCTTGAGATGTAGTAATCTCATTTGGATTATCTGTTGAAATTTTCTTACTACCATCTGCACTTTGGAGAATAGGTCTTGGTGGTAATTCTTTTTCAATGATTGCTCCACCAAGAATGATGCCTGCGTTCTTTCCTGAATTTTTTCTTGAGTAGCCTGATCTCTTGCCTTGATCATCGGTTGAACCAAATTGAAGATTACCTGAAGCAACAGCTATAATACTACCATTGCCTGCTTTGAGAGGACTCTGTAGTAGAACTCCTCCATCAAGAGATCTTGCATCACCTATAGAGGAAACTGTCACATCTATTTTATCACCGACCTGGGACCATATAGGTATGTTTGCTGTAACTATAACGGATGCTATATTTCTTGTATCTTTTGGTCTAAGCTTAGAATCTACACCCAAATTATTTAAATAGTTTTGTAAGGCCTCACCAGTTAAAGCTGACCTTGTGTCACCTGTTCCTGGAAGCCCAACAACCAATCCGTAACCCGTTATTTGATTTTCCCTTGTTCCATAGATTTTTACAAGATCCCCTAATCGAACCTCTACTGAACCTAAAGAATTAGAAAATAAGATAGATATTACAAAAATTTTAGACAAGGACCTGAAATTATTGGAATGAATCTTAAAAATCAGTTTTTGCAAAAATTTCATCTACTTCCCTCTTCGCCTGATTCACCTAACATCCTTTTCATATATTTTAAAATGAGCTCTTGCTTTTCAACTTCAGATAGTTCAGCCTTAAATGTTGTAGTACCATCAGGGTTCTGGGTTTGTTTGATTCCTATATCAGGATTTTGTAAGTTTCTTGGAGTTGGGTTAGCAAGATAATTAATCTCTAAATTAGCCACTCTAGATGAATCAACAATACGGGATGATCCTAAATCTTTTCTGGCTATTGTACCTTTAACAGTTATTACTTGTCTATCATTATCAAACCGAGTCTCTCTACGACCTTCTATTTCTAGGTTATCACCATTAACATCGAGACCAACTATTCTAGCAGCCATTCGACCAATTACTTTACCTTGGGTTTTTGATTTTCCATTTATGTTTCTTGCTATGGATTGATCTGATTCATAACCATTGATTTCAGAAATCATTTTTTTATCAGGATTACTCATAATCTTATAATCTGAATCTGATTTATACTCTACTTTATAATCAGTTTTGATTCCTTCAGAAAATACAATTTCAATTATATCTCCATTATTTATTTCCACTGATGATGAATAAGGATTCTTATCCTTCCATAAAGATCCAGAGGAAAGATCTTGAGATACAAGAAAGTGAGAAAAATAATAAGCAAAGCAGATAACAAAGAAGAACTTTATTATACTGGTGAATGCTTTTTGTATTCTATAGTTCATTATCTCTTTAATTGTATTGCCGTGGAAAGCATGTTGTCAGAGGTCTGAATAGCTTTGGAATTCGATTCGTAGGCTCTTTGGGCAACTATCATATTTACCATTTCTTCAACTATCTTTACGTTACTCATTTCTAGAAATCCCTGAAGAACATTTCCAAAGCCTTCCTCTCCAGGCATCCCTGGGATTTCAGGCCCACTAGCTACGGTCTCACGAAATAAATTTTTTCCAATTGCTTGCAGACCAGCAGGATTCACAAAACGGTAAAGTTCAATTTGTCCAATTACAGTAGGTCGGATATCATTTGCAATTTTTACTGTTACTTCACCTTCTTCCGCAATCTGAAGAGTATTCAAAATTGCTCCTTCCGGAAGTACAATAGGAGGTTCCAAAAGATACCCATTTGAAGTAACAACTTGCTGTTTTGAATCTATCTTATAAGAACCATCTCTCGAAAAACCAAAAGTACCATCAGGCATTTGAATCTTGAAAAATCCCATTTCAGAGGTAATGGCTAAATCTAATTTATTACCTGTAGCCTGGAAGGAACCGATTTCAAATAATTTCTGGGTTGCAGCTGTTCTAACACCATGACCTACATTGACTCCTGTTGGAATCTCACTCACGGAGGTCGCAGGTGTTCCTGCCAAAACTTGGTGTTGGTAAACTAGGTCTTCAAAATCTACTCGGTTCTTTTTAAAACCTGTAGTGTTAACATTGGAAAGGTTATTGGAAATTGTATCAATTTGAAATTGCTGAGCAATCATTCCAGTAGCCGCTGTCCATAGGGATCTCATCATAAGATTGTACCTCTTTTGGATCATCGGTTGTTTTTATAAAAAGATAAATGTCCTTTTTTCTTGGATTATGTCAATTTTTTAAATCAATGGCTTCCGCTTGAGCCAAAGCCTCCTGAGCCTCTACCAGTCTCAGAGAGTTCATTCACCAGTTGCCAGGTAAAAACTTCATATCTTGCAACTACCAATTGAGCTATACGCATCTCAGCTGTGATTGAAAACTCTGTTTCTGAAAGATTCATGAGGGGAACAAATATCTGACCTCTGTAATCTGAATCTATGGTGCCAGGTGAATTGATTAAAATTATTTTATTCTTTGTAGAAAGCCCTGAACGAGGACGAATTTGAGCCTCAAAGCCCATGGGTAACTCGATTCCAATTCCAGTTGGAACTAAAGCAAGTTCTTTTGGTTGTAACAATAACTCAGATTTCCCTTCAGGCAAACAAACATGTAGATCATAACCAGCACTACCCTCAGTCTGGCGGCTAGGAAGTATAGCGGATTCATGAAATTTTTTAATCGATATAGAATTCATCTTTCTTAAGACAAAAGATATTTACTTTAATTTCAACTTATTTTTACCACTTACAAAATTAGGTATAGCAGCAAAATCTTTCTTACTTAAATCTCCAATTGCCGAGAGGTGATATTTCTCTAATTGAAAAACTTTTCGAAAAACATCATTCAATGAATCTAGATCTATCTTACTGAAAATTTGAATTCTATCCATTAAAGAAAAGAATCTACCATAATAGATTTCTTGAATGGCAATATTATTCATTCTTGATTCGGAAAGTTCGTAACCCATAGCTAGACTTCCAATAAGATTGGATCTAGAATGTTCTAACTCATCTTTTTTAAATCCTTTCTTTAGAATTTTATCAATTTCTTTCAAGATAACATCAATTGCTAAATTCGTTTTATTCGGAGATGTTGCACAAAATATTGAAGTCATACCTACAAATTTATAACTGCTTGGAAAACATTGAATACTGTAACATAAACCTAGTTTCTCCCTTACTTCTTGAAAGAGTCGAGAGGACATACCTCCACCAAGAATATTGGAAGCTAAGATCAAAGCTGGAGTGTTTTCATTTGTTCGAGCAAATCCTTCTGCTCCCATATAAAAATTAACCTGCTCGATTTTTCTCTTTATCAGAACTTTTTCAAAGTTTTTCTTTAAAGGCAAATTGTCATTTATGAAGTAATCATTACCTGATATTTGAGATTCGATATTAGATTTTAATAAATAGTCAGATTTTGATTTATAGCTTTTGTCAGAGCCAATATCTTTTGACTGCTTGGATTTTGTAGGATAAGAAGTCTTAGGATTGTATATTTTATTTTTCTCAAATCCTTTTAGAAAAAATTTATCAACCAGGGGTTGCAATTCTTTAAGGCTGGTATTGCCGGATACAGAAAGTATCAAATTGGATGGATGGTAGTGCTTTGTGTAAAAGTTCTCTAATTTTTCTTTGGTAACAGTACTAACACTCTCTATAGTTCCCGCTATATTTTTTCCTATAGCCGCCTTATTGAAATAACTTTCATAATAAGAATCATATAAAAAATCTTCAGGACTATCTTCATAACTTTTTATTTCTTCGATAATCACACTTCTTTCTAAATTAATGTCTGAAGTTTTGAATAAAGGTTGCTGGATCATATCAGCGAGTATATCCAAAGCAAGTTCCATCTCATCTCGAATCAAACTGATATAATAAGAAGTGTATTCTCTGCTGGTAACAGCATTGATTATACCACCAACTCTCTCTACAGTCTCAACAATGGCTTTAGCACTTCTTGTTTTAGTACCTTTAAAAAGCATATGTTCGACGAAATGAAAAAAACCTGCTTCATTGGAAAGTTCATCAACTGATCCTTTTTTAAGATATAAACCACAAGATACAGAGGCAACGTGAGTTACTGGTTGGAAGAGCAAAGTAAATCCGTTTGGATAGACTTTTTTATGAAGAGTCTCGTTATAGGTAGAAAGATTAGATTTCCCTAACTTCGAAATGAATTCTTTAGTTGTATTTCGAAGCGTGGGAATCTTTTTTTCCTTAGTTCTTTTGAGGTGCGTCTTTTTTGGAAAGATCTATCTTTCCTTGTTTATCAATACCGATAACTTTCACTTGGATGATTTGCCCTTCGGTTACAACATCTCTTACATTTGCAACGCGTTTAGAATCCAGTTTGGAAATATGAACCAAACCTTCCTTGCCTGGAGCAATTTCTACGAAGGCACCAAAATCAGTTATCTTTTTGATTAAACCATCATAGATTGCTCCGATTTCGATATCACGAAAGATTCCTTCTATCATATCCTCGGCTTTCTTGAGTGAGTTAGTATCAGGGCTTGAAATTGTAACCTTACCTGTATCATCTACATTGATATCCGAACCTGAATGTTCTATGATGGCACGAATATTTTTACCACCTGGTCCTATTAATTCACCGATTCTATCTTTAGGAATTTGGATTTGGTGTATCCTTGGAGCAGTTACAGCTAAATGATCAGCTACCTTATCTATGGATTTCAACATCTCACCCATGATATGGTCTCTACCGCGTTCCGCTTGTTCTATAGCTTTCTTCAATACTTCAAGACCCAAACCAGTGACTTTCAAGTCCATTTGAAAGGAAGTAATCCCGTTTTTAGTTCCAGCTAACTTGAAATCCATATCCCCAAAATGATCTTCTATACCAGCAATATCACTAAGAACTGCAAATCTTCCCTTGTCATCACTGAAAAGCCCCATAGCTATTCCCGCAACAGGCGCCTTTATTGGAACTCCTCCTGACATAAGAGCGAGAGTCCCGCTGCATACTGATGCCATAGAGGAAGAACCATTGGATTCTAAAATTTCGGAAACAAGTCGAATCACATAAGGAAACTTATCTTGGCTTGGCAGCACTTTTTTCAAAGCTCGCTCAGCAAGATTCCCATGTCCAATTTCTCTACGTCCTGGACCAGAGGAGCGCCTAACTTCACCAACAGAAAAAGCAGGAAAGTTATAATGGAGCATGAAATTTTTCTCTTTCTGACCCTCTAGACTTTCATATCTCTGATTGTCCATAGAGGTTCCTAAAGTCATCACACCCAAAGATTGAGTTTGGCCGCGAGTAAAGATAGAAGAACCATGAGCACCAGGAAGAACATTTATTTCACAGGAAATAGCACGGATTTCTTCAGGTTTTCTACCATCCGCTCGAATCCCCTCAGAAAGTACTAAATCACGCACTACTTCATACTCTAATTCATGTAGAAAATGCTTTACTTCTTTAGTATATTCGTCAGTACCTAATTTTTCTTTGATGTATTCAACAGTTTGCTTATTGATTTCATTAATATCAGAAGATCTCTTCGCCTTCTCAGTATTGCGGTTAGCCTTCCCCAATTTTTCAAATGCATAATCCCGCACGAGTTTCGTAACTTCTTCGTTAGGAGTCTTTAACTTAACTTCACGTTTGGTGATATTCATAGGAGATACAAATTCATTCTGCAACTCTACCAAGTCAGCAATTACTTTCTGAGCAAAAGTAAGAGCAGCCATCATATCTTCATTTGAAATCTCATTCGCCTCACCTTCTATCATTACGATATTTTTATGAGTGCCTGCAACAATAAGATCCATATCGGATGTTTGCATTTCTAGATTGGTAGGATTTGCTACAAATTCACCATTAATTCTTCCAACTCTTACCCCAGCTATTGGTCCATGGAAAGGAATATCAGAAGCTGCTAGAGCAGCACTAGCTGCTGTTATAGCATGACCTTGTATACATACAGTTTTATCAGCAGAAAGAACTTGAACAAGCAACTGAACTTCACAAAAATATCCTTCAGGGAACATAGGTCGTATAGGTCGGTCAATTAATCTTGAAATAAGAACCTCATGCTCAGGAGGCTTAGCTTCTCTTTTGAAATAACCACCCGGTATTCTTCCAACAGAATACATCTTCTCATTGTATTCACAAGTTAAAGGAAAAAAATCTTGTCCCTCTTTCGCATCGTCTGATGCACAAACAGTTGCTAGTAAAACAAGGTTTCCAACTCTGTACACAACAGAACCATGAGCTTGTTTGGCCCACTTGCCTGTTTCCATAGAAACAGTGTCCCTTCCCAGGGACTTCGACTGTGTGAAGATCATTTTCTAATCCCGAGTTTCTGGATTAAAGATTTGTATTTATCTAGGTCAGTATTTTTTAAATAATCAATTAATTTTCTTCTTTGGTTTACCAATTTAATCAAACCAACCTTAGAGTGGTGGTCTTTCTTATGTTTTTTAAAATGTTCATTTAAATCTTTAATTCTAGTTTCAATTAATGCGATTTGAACTTCTGTTGCACCGGAATCCTTAGCGGATTTTCCATAAGTTTGGATAAGAGTCTGTTTTTGTTCTTTTGTGATCATGATCTTTTACTGCTTTTTTACCATTTTTCTAAGTTTTCTAGTTTTGAAAATCTAAAATTCAATGAAATACTTTAAGATACTTCCATTCAGATTCAGAAAATTTTTCGCAAATGGCTAGAATTTCTTTTTCTTGGTTTACCAAATAGAATTTCCCAATTTCCAAATTTTCTAGACCAAAACCTTGGATTTTTCTCCCATGAAAAACAGAATTTTCATCCACCTCATCCAGAATACAATCAGGGTAGGGAAAACAATCCTGAATTCCTAAAGCATCGCTCCAGTTTAATTCCTCAGCATATTTCCCATTAATTAGTAAATATTTCCCAACCGAGTTTCGTATTAGTCTCTTCAAACTAAGGGGGAATCTTAAAATTTGACTTAAATCAATGGCAATTTGGCGGATATAGGTTCCTGAACTAACATGAACTTCAAAAGAAAAATCTTCCAAGGAATTTGAGATGATCTTACTCGAAAAAACTTGGATCTCTCGTTTTTTCTGAGGTGTTTCCTGACCCTGTCTAGTTAGCTCCGAGTAACGCATTCCATGGTGTTTCAAGGCAGAAATCTTGGGGGCATCTTGTATCTTCCATTGAACTAAATTTTCAATTTGTTCTATTAATACCTGTCCGTTTTTCCATTCATTTTGCCAGATATTGGCTATTTCAAAAGCAGAAGCTTGGTCCAAAATCTCAGATTCTGGATCCCCCGACAAAGTAGCTTTGCCAATTTCTAAAGTTGCGGTATATGACTTACTCAGTTTAAGAAAGTCCTGACTGAAAAATGTTGCTCTTCCAGCAGGAAGTATAAGCAAGCCTTCGGCAAATCTATCAAGAGTTCCTGTGTGTCCGAGTTTGGGAATGTTAAGTTGCTTACGAAGTTTCTGAACAAGTTGGGATGAAGTAATTCCAGCTTCTTTGTGAACTAGAAAAAAGCCATCCTTAGTTTTGTTCATCATTATCTGTAGAAATTATCTCCGAATTCATTTCTTCAGATCGCATAGGCTTCTCTTCTTGCCATTCAATTGTTTGTTTGGGAGCGAGATCGTCTATCAATTGATTGATTTCTATACTCTTAATATAATCTTTATCCCAAATAAAATTCAATCTTGGCGTATAGCGCAAGTTCAATTTTTTTCCTATCATAGCTTGCATAAAACCAGTGGCAGACTTAAGTCCCTGGGCAAGTTTCTTTCTTTCATTATTGTTGCAATAGGCTGTGTAATAAATTGTAGCAACTGACATATCAGGAGCCAGTTCCACTCTATGAATGGTTGTCATAGAGATTCTGGGATCTTTTACTTTTTCACCAACGATTAAGCTAGCAATTGTTCTCTGGATTTCTCTTTCAATTTTTTTCTGGCGAATTTCGTTCAAAAAGAGAAGTCCTTAGATATTATCAGTTAAAGCTTCTTGGCTATTTCGTTGATTTCGTATACTTCAATAGTATCTTCTAGTGCAAATTCATTGAATCCATCGAGTAAGATACCACACTCAAAACCATTTGCTACTTCAGAAACTTCATCCTTCATACGCTTCAAGCTCTTGATTTTCCCTTCAAAGATAATCTCACCTTTTTCTTTAGATATAACTCGAACACTTGCTGCCTTAGTAACCTTACCAGAGGTAACCATACAACCTGCAATATTTCCAATTCTTGTAATTTTGAAGATATCACGAATTTCAACGGTTCCAATTATGTTTTCGATTTTTTCAGGATCAAGGAGACCTTCCATAGCCGCTCGAATTTCATTTACCACATCATAAATGATGCTGTAGTATTTGATTTGGACTTTTTCTTTTTCCGAAAGTGCCACAGTCTTAGGATTCGCTCTAGTATGAAAACCAATCACAAAAGCGTTGGAGGCAGAGGCTAGCATGATATCTGTATCAACAATAGCTCCAGTTCCAGCATGAATTACTGTTAAGCGAACATCGTTGGTAGATAATTTTTCTAAGGCTTCTTTCACTGCTTCCGCAGAACCTCTAACGTCAGCCTTAATAATAACCTTAAGTTCTTTGAGACCACCCTGCATAATGATATCATTCATCGTATCTAGAGTAACTCTGGTCTGTTTACCTGCCTGACCCACTCTTTCATACTCTTTTCTAGACTGAGAAATAATACGTGCTTCTTTCTCATCTTTCACAACATCAAAAGGAGCTCCAGCATCCGGGACTGCTTCTAATCCTGTAACTAATACTGGAGTTGCTGGACCTGCAATTTCAATATTTTGGCCTAGGTCATTGAACATGGCTCTAACTCTACCCGAATGAGTTCCAGCAACAAATGGATCTCCTATGCGTATAGTTCCGGTTTGAATAAGTACTGTAGCTACAGAACCGCGACCTGGATCTAGCTTCGCCTCTATGATAGTTCCTTTCGCTCTACGTCCTGGATTTGCTTTCAAGTCCATTAGATCCGATTGAAGGATAATCATATCAAGTAAATGATCTATACCTATGTTATTCTTAGCAGATATCTCACAGCAAATTGTTGTTCCACCCCAATCTTCTGCCTGGAGTCCTAGGCTTGCGAGATCTTGTTTAACTTTTTCGACATTCGCACTAGGTAAATCTATTTTATTGATTGCTACTATGATAGGAACCTCAGCCTCTTTTGCATGGCTGATAGCTTCTATAGTTTGTGGCTTGACACTATCATCAGCAGCAACTACTAAAATCACAATATCAGTGATACTGGCACCACGAGCTCTCATGGAGGTAAAGGCTTCGTGGCCTGGAGTATCCAAAAATGTTACAACACCTTTAGAATGAGCAACTTGGTAGGCACCAATATGTTGGGTTATTCCACCCGATTCAGATTCAGCAACTCTACTGGATCTGATTGTATCTAGTAATTTGGTCTTACCGTGGTCAACGTGACCCATGATAGTGACTACAGGAGGACGTTTGATTTGGTCATCTGCCTGGTCTTCTTCTTCTTCAATTACTGTTTCTTCATATAAAGAAACTATAACTACCTTGCAACCATATTCATCAGCGAGTAAGGAAGCAGTTTCTGCATCAATAACATTATTGATAGTAACCATCATACCCATTTTCATGAGTTTACCGATTACATCACCTGGTTTTAGATTTAGTTTTTTTGCAAGTTCCCCAACTTGGATATTTTCCATAATGGAAATCTCTTTGGGAACTGAGGTTGCTGTTACAGACTGTTGTTTGGATTTACGAAAGTTCTGCTTAAAGAACTTAGCATTTTCAGAACCAACCTGTTCTCTTTTCTTGTCTTTATCAAAACCAGTTTTCTTTTTATTTCCACCAGATCCTGTTGATCCAGGGGGGGGAATTAAATCGCCACCAACTTGGATGGGTCTTGCTCCACCTCCAACTGGCTTAGAACCAGGACCACCAGTTGGTCGACCTCCCGGTCCACCTTGTCTTGGATTATTTCCTTGGTAACCTCTGCTTGTACCAGTTCCTGTAGATCCGCCTCTGTTATCTCTAACAGGTTCAGGCTTTTTAACAGCCCGAGAAATAATAGGATTACGTCCTTCTCTCGTTGCAAATGGAGAAATAGGTGTTGCTCCAGTTGGTTTTTTAATTATTTCTTTTTCAACAGGAGCTTCGGAAACTTCTGATTCATCTATAGGCAGAGACTCAGGGATGGCCTCTTCATTTATAACCTTGTTCGCAGATGGTTTAATTACTCTTGGCTTTTGAGGTTCTGGTATAGGTTGAGAGGAAAAAGTTTGCTTTTTCTTTTCTTCTTGGTATAGTTCAGAAAGATCTTTCTTCGGGGCTTGAGAGGATGCTTCCGAAGATTGAGGAACCTTCGTTGGTTTAACAGAAGGAGATGCCGAGGAAGTCGGTTTCGTTCCAGATGAAGATTCTTTTTTCTTAATCTTTATCTTTCCCTTTTTGAGATCGACTCCATCTTTTTTAAGGGTTTCTTTTATTGATTTCTGATCTTCCATACTCTGACGAAAACTCTCCTATTCCTCGACCCATTCTACGGACTCTTGAAGTAGTCTTAGAATATGCTCTGCGGTAGTGGGTCCGATGCCAGGAATTGCCGCTAAATCCTCTGGACTGATTTCGATTAATGTTTCTACATCTTGGATACCACCAGTCTCTAAAAGACTAGCGACTCTCGGTGTTAAGCCAGGTATTTCGGAAAGAGGAGTTAAATCATCGTCTTCATCTTCTTCTTCCGATTCTGCTTGTGCTTGCGCATTGAAAAGTCTATCTAACTTTTCTCTAGCTTCTGGTGAAGCTAATTCTTGGTTGTATTGACTAACAGTTTTGATATCAATTTTGAAACCGCTCAATTGAGAAGCTAACTTTACATTGGAACCATTGATTCCAATCGCAAGGGATAGAGATTCTTCAGGAACAATTACTAAGGCATCGCCTCTTTTCTTATCCGCATGGACCTCTATAGGCTTTGCAGGTGATATTGCATTCATGATAAAAGTGGAAGGATCATCCGAGTATTGAACTATATCAACTCTTTCATTTCCTAGTTCTCTTACAATACTTTGGATACGTACACCCTTCATTCCAACACAGGCACCAACCGGATCAATATCTGATTTGTTCGTATGAACAACTACCTTAGTTCGAATGGAAGGGATTCTCGCAACGTCACGGATCTCAACAATACCATCATAGATTTCAGGAATTTCCATTTCAAATAATTTCTTAACAAAATCACCAGATGCTCTAGAAAGAGTGATCACCGGGATGGGTTCCTTGGGTCTGAGTTCAACTCTTGAAATGATTGCTTTGAGGCGATCACCCTGTCTGTATTTTTCACCAGGATTTTGCTCACGCTTTGGCATTATGCCTTCAATTTTACCAAGATCTACCAACATAAGGTCTTTCTT
The DNA here is from genome assembly GCA_002786225.1 of Leptospira sp. GTDB lineage: Bacteria > Spirochaetota > Leptospiria > Leptospirales > Leptospiraceae. The sequence continues at coordinate 138,051 of PEQN01000003.1, forward strand.
CCATCTTTGGAAGTAACCATGTGTTAATTCGCCTTCTTTACCCTTGTATTCTTCGTAAAGATTTTCCTTTTCCATATCACGTAAGCGCTGGAAAACCATTTGCTTAGCTTGGCTGGAAATAATCCTGGAAAGATCCATAGGCTTTTCTCTTACGAGAATTTTATCCCCTACTTTAGAGGAAGGTTCCAATTTTTCTGCATCCTTAAGGGATATGACTAATGGATCTGGTTGTAGAAGATTTTCTGATTCTACAACCAGCTTTTCTACGGTTATGTATACATCTCCTGATTTCTCTAAAGAAAACTCTACATGGATAGAGTTATCCTTCTCAGGATCTAATCCTAATTTTTTACGATATGCAATGATTAATGACTCACGAATGATATTCATCACCGCGTCTTTATCTAATGATTTATCTTGGCAGAATTGTTGTACTGCCTCAATTAAACCGATTTCTTTGTTAGCTAGTTTTGTTGCCATAATACCTAGATATGAATATAAAGGTTCCCTTTCTTAACTTTCTGAAGTTCAGTAACCACAATAATGGAAGACTTTTTCTTCTTACCATTCCCATGAAACGGTTCTAGCCGAATCTTGTCATCCTTAACTTCAAGGATTTTGTAGACAGATTGATTGATTTTACCATCATCAGCTACAACTTCCAACTGAGCTAAAAGCCCCTGGAACCGAACCAGGTCCTCAGGAAGTCTTAATTTTCTCTCAGCACCAGCAGATTGAACCTTCAATTGAAAATTTCCATCTGGGTCCAAAGCATCTAATTTCTCAGAAAGTACTCTGGATACCATCTCACAATCTTGCAAGCTTGCGGATCCTGTGGGGTGAACCATTTGATCCAAAACAACTTCCAAGATCACTGAAGATAAAGTTGACTTTTTAATCTTGAGAGAAAATAAAGCTAGTGGATAAACTAAAACTTCTTTGAGAATATCCTTGATTTGATCTTCGCTGATAGCCAAAAATACCATCCCTGAAAGTTTTTCAGGACTTGTTTTACATCATGGGAAAACTTGGTTGTCCTGTAAAGTAAAAAATAGGGAATATACTCCAAGAATGAAATTCCATTTACCCTACCTGCTATTAAGCATTTCTATCCTTTCCTCTTGTATCCAATTTAAGGTTGATGTATTGAAACCTGATATAGTTACTAAGATTCAGATTGGAAGTGCTCCCTTTCACATACAAGCTGAGCTTGTAAATAATGTTTTAACCAATGTGCCTTTGACTATTCCATACCAATCCGGAACATCCTATTTGGTAGATACTAGAAATTCTCTCATTAAAGCCTTCGACAACCAAGGAGAATTGGAATATATCTTAGGAAATCCTGACTTACCACCAAATCCCGAAATAAGCCATTACAAATATAAATTTGGAACTATAGGAAACATAACTATCGATTCAGGACAGAATTTATACATTCAAAATCGAATTGGATCTAAAAATAGTTTAGATAGCAATAATGACCAAGAATCATTATTTAAAAAATACAGTGGAAGCTTTGACACCTCCGCTACCTCACCCCTTCCTAGCTTTGTATTGAAAATGTCCTCTAAAGGTATAGTCTCAAGTATCCTAGGTGCAACAGGAAAAAATACTGAACCATTTCGATTTATTGAATATATGCTTTCGCCTGATGAAGACGAGATTTTCATTTATCATAAATTTGCAGAGGAAATGCGTTTAACATACTTTAAAGAAGAAAAAGTAATTGGTGAAATACGAGAAAGCAATTTAGATGTTTACAAATCTCCCGATAATTCAGAATACCAAATTCAATTAGATAAAATGTATCCCATTGAGTCAGGAGAATATGCTTTGGTATCTCTGAGCTATTATTCAAAAGGTGAAACAAGATTTAAATTTAGACGAATCTATAAAGTAAATTTTAATGAACCTACTAAAACTATTCTATTGAAAGAGATTCAAGACCCAAATGAGATTTTATTTTCTGTTCGTGACAATAATGAATTCTATATTTGGGAAACCGAAGATAAGGGAGAATCTGTTCGCCTGCAAGTTCATGATAAAGATGGCAATCACATAAATAATAAAAGATTAGAATTCAATCCACCCAGAGGTCAATGGAGAGAAACTTTCACTGATGCTGAAGATAATATATATTCCATTCGAATTCGAGCTGGTTATTTAGAATTGTATAGATGGCGTTAAGATAAATCTTCATGTCTTCTTATAGAAAACATATATTCTCTTTTGAAGACGCAAAAGATTTAGATTCCTATGCCCAAGAGCTCACAAAAGTTAATGGAATTCAGTGGATGGGATGGGCAGCCATCTCTATCTTTCAAGTTTGCAGAAATTTATTCTTAAAATACCAAGAAATAATAATTCTATGTGGATCTGGCAACAATGGTGGTGACGGTTATGCCTTAGCTTATTTTTTACAGACTGAAGGACAAAATGTACGAATCTTCTATACAGACTCTCCTAGAACACAAGAATCTCTTTACTATTATAACTTACTAAAAATTACGAAGGTTTCTCTTGCTGAATTAGTGGACTTAAAAAACTATTTAACAAATTTCGAGAAGTCCTTTCTAATTATAGATTGTCTTTATGGAATAGGTGCAAGATTGCCTCTACCAAATGCTATTGCAAAAATTTTAATAGAGTTAAATAGTTGGAAAAGAAACAAAACAAAGGAAATTTGTCATTTTCTTTCTATAGATGCGATCACTGGGCGAGAAGCTTGGATGGAATGGATTTCAAACTTAGATAAAAAAGAGAATATGCCATTTTTTCCTGCGGATACCTTAATTGAGATAGGATCTTCAAAATGGGAAAATTTTGGATTTCCGGATGAAAATAAAATAACTATTCCTATTGGATTCCCTAGGAAAGAATTTATTGAGGATAAAAGAACTAAACTCGTCATTCAAGAATTAGAAATATTGCCAAAGGATCATATATTAAAAATCTTACGTAAACCAAAGATTTCACATAAATACAAGGCAGGTTCTTGTTTATTCGTTGGAGCTGAAAAGGGTATGGAAGGTGCAATTTTGCTCTCACTTTCGTCTTTTCATGGAATAGGTGGTGGAATCTCAAAAGTAAATTCTCTATCAAAAGAAATATGGAACCACAAAGAAGCCATGAATCCTAGTTATATGGTAGATACTGATCCAGTCCATTTCTGGCAAGATTCCTTTTTTAAGAAAGCAAGTGGATTGGTATGGGGACCAGGAACCCTAGTTCCCGCTCTCGAAAATAACGAAGCTTTAGAGGAATGGAAACAAATTAGAAATTTTCCAGAAAAGTATTTCATTTTAGATGCTGGAAGAATTCCAAGTTTTAATTTAATTGATAAAAACCCTGACTTAAGCTTTCACCCTAATTGCATTCTAACTGCTCATTTTGGTGAATTCAATCGATTAACGAACTGCGGTAATTTAAACTGGGAAGATAGAATCAGTTCAGGTTTGCAATTTTCTAAAAAATTGAATGCCTATATTCTACTAAAAGAAAGTTATTCTTTACTCTTCTCGCCCAGTGGAGAATTCTACATATGGAATGAACCTAATGAAAAACTAGCTACTATGGGAACAGGAGATCTACTAACAGGAATCTTAGCACTGTATTTGAGTCGCAAATTTTCAATGCTTGATTCAGTACACTTTGCACTTAATACGATAAATTTATGCAAACAAATGGATGTTCGTTCCCCTACTTCCTGGGAAATTTTGGAGTTTTTAAAGAAGGTTTAGAATGGCAAAAGGCTACCACAGTAGATCACCAGAAGAATTCAAAGAATATTTAAAAAATCTTCAAAATTCAAAGAGAAAGAAAAATTGGAAACAAATAGTAATTTTTATAGATATCATCTTATTGATGTTAATTTTTTATTTTGTATACCAAAATATTAATCCAGGTATTTTAAATTCGTCAACTCGATCCGATTTTGTCTCTTGGAATCAATTAAAGCTAAGCTTAAGTGCATCTCAATACAATACATCTGCTAATACTTTAACATATCTACTAGTAGAAAATCCTACGAATGCTGCTTTTGAATTCCCTGAATCAGATCTTGAGTATGCCTATTATTGGAAAACAGAAAAAAGAGAAACCTGTAAATTTTCCCAATACAAAATTGAACTAGCTAAAAGAAGTATCCCTGCTCATACTTCCACTGTTATCGAGATTCCTATTCCTTCACCTGAATCAAACTCTCAGATCCCTGAATGCAATAAAGAATATCTAGCTAAAAAATCTAAATTTGGGATAGGAGCATTAAAAAGCAAAGTCTTGCTACTTGGCTTTATTATTAAAGATCCCAAACAACAAGAAATTGTTTTAGAAATTCCGTGGAACCCTTATAGATAATTCCTACTTGCAATGTTTGATAAAATTTTCAAGAACTTGTATCCTGGCTAAATATTTATCATTGCCATTAATGATGACCCATGGCGCAAAATTGAAATTAGTTCTAGAAAGCATTTCTTCAATTGCAGTTTCATATAAAGACCATTTATCTCGGTTTCTCCAATCTTCTTCAGTTAGTTTCCATCGCTTTAGAGGATCATCTGCCCTAGCCTCAAAGCGTTCTTTTTGAACCCTAGGATCAATATGGAGGAAAAATTTCACGATTTTAATTTGGGATTTGTAGAGATCTTCTTCGAACCATTGAATCTCCCTATAGGCTCTGCTCCATTCATCCTCCTTAGCAAATCCTTCAACTCTCTCCACCATTACACGCCCATACCAAGATCGATCAAAGATTCCCATTACACCTTTTTCTGGAATTCTTCTCCAGAATCTCCAAAGGTAGTTGCGGGTTCTTTCCGTTGAATCCGGGGCTGCAATGTTATGTATTTCATAAAGACGAGGGTCCATTAAGCCCGTTAACCTTCGAATAGCACCGCCTTTTCCAGCTGCATCCCAGCCTTCAAAAACAACAATTATAGATTGCTTCTTTGATTGGCATTTATGCGTTATTAAGCGAGCTTTCTCTTGAAGTATTTTTAGTTTATTCTTATATTCATCTATAGCAAGTTTTTCATCCAGATTTACATTTTTTAAGCTTAATTGAGAATTCATTCTGTGGACTCCGTATTTTGTAATTTTACTAGAAGTTCTTCTGAATTCACTTTTAAAACTCGCTCCAATTCATGAACTAAGATTAACATTACTTTGAGTTTTGCTTTACTACTGTCCTCGGCTGCGACTGTAATCCAAGGAGCATAAGGTTGGTCCGTCAATTCTCTGTATGATTTAAAGATAGATTCATACTTCTTATAATTCTTAACCTGATCCTTATCTTCTTTGGTTACTTCCCAAGTCTTACCTTGTTTTTCTGCAGATTTTAATCTTTTCTCTAATTCCTTTTTTTTGAGATCTAGAAAAAATTTAATAAAAACAACTCCATCATCTGATAGAGTTTTTTCTAAATTTAAGATGGATGTTTGCGCTTCGAGAAGTTTTTCAATATTATATTTTTTATCACTGAAGCCTTGAGTAATTCTATGGTAATAAGACTTTAATAAAAAGAGCGCATTGCCTTTGGCTGGAAAATGTTGCCAGTATTTATAAAGAAAAGGATAATGATCATCAAAATAATCCGTGTCTATAGGAGAATAAACCTTATAACGTTTAGGGTCCATTCTATATGTGATAGATTTTAAAATTTGTCCCTTACCAGTTTGAGCCCAACCTTCTAAAATTACATAAAAAGAAATATTCTGTAAATTAGCCTCATTCTGAAGCAGATACAATCTCTCTTGGAGATTTTCTTCTGAGATATCTATCTTATTCATATAATTTAAAATAGGCGATAAATATACCACCTACCTCCCTGTTTTCTAAATACGGGATTCGCTAAATCACCTTCTAATTCTTGGTTGGCTTCAAAAAGCAAATCAAGCTCACACTCATCTTTTGCATCAAAATAATAATCAATACGTATTCCCCTAGAAAGAATTAAAATATCTCTAACGGACCAAGAGGAATCATTTTGCTTTTTTTGTCTTAGCTTGGTGGTTGAATAAAAATAAATTTCAAAGTAATTGTCCACTTCTTCAAAGCTTTTTACAAATTCTTCCTTAGTCCACTGTGCTTTAATATCTACCCAGATTCCTTGCTTGGGATGTATGTCATTTGAAATTTCTAATAGATTTTTATTAAGAACAGCTTGCACCATCTTTTGAAAAAGAGCTTCGATTTCCTGTTTATCTGTTTCATGAGCCTTCCCGTAAACGGTCCCTTTCGAAACATTCAAGGAACCATCCAACTCAGGTAAAGTTTGGCAGGTAAAAATGATTATAAGAAATAAGCTTCCTAAGAAGATAGTAAAATAGGTTCGTTTTGGTTGCATGCTAAGATGCTATTCTAGAATTTTAGCGAGCATGGTGTCAAATTCATTGCCATTGATAAACACAAATTTTTCTGAATGTTGGCTAACAAATTTTCTTCCACCTTCTGTAAGTTCAAAATTTCCTATCAAATATCCAACATTTGCAGAGGCTTTTTCCATTTCATTGATCATTTCGCGCAGAAAAACATCAGAAATTTTGGAATCGCGCCATTTTCTAAATCGAAACAAAGCTCTGAGTTCTTTGTTTTCTTTACTTAAACCCGTATAATTGACTCCATCCCCTTCTGGATTTGGTAATTCTCTCGATACCCGAAAATTTAGTCCAAGTATCATTCTGACACAGGCATTCTTATAATTGGTTCCCTGTAAAGAAAGATATTTCTCGAATCTGTCAACTCCAACTTGGTCCAATTTCTTGATTATTTTATTGCCGCCCTCATCAACCATACCACGGATATTAAAGGGAGCCGCTGTTCTCATTCCTGATAACTCAAAGTAACGAGTATTCGGAAATAGTGTATGATATAATTTATTTACTTCGGCTTCGATATCATATTCGTCTTTTAATGATTCAATAGTTCCTTGTTTGTTTTCTAATTTATATTTAAGATTAGCCAAACTTATCACTTCAGTTTCATTAGGACGAAAGCTTTCCGCCTCAATTAAATATTCTGAAGCTTCCTCATATTTTCCTTCATGAATACAAAGTATTGAAAAATGAATATCAGATTCTATCGTTTCTGAAGGCCAATCATTGAGCTTAGCCATTTCCATGCAGAGTCGTGCATATTTTAAAGCCTCAGAATAATTTTTCACCTTTGCGTTAACGGCCATTACGAATTGAAAAAGTGTATATCTAAGATATTCATCATCAAGTTTATCAATTACTTCATCTGCAATTTTCAATGCTGTATCAAATTTTGCATCATTCGCAAGTGAAATAGCATATAGAAATCCTGCCACAGTTGTATTTTCCATCTTGTAGGCTTTTTCAAAAAGAAATCTTTCACCATTTTTTTCTAAAGTTCCATCAACTACACCTTTTGCAGTAAAGAAAGATGGGAATTGAATATTCTTGGCATTCAATCTAGAAAAAAATTGATCTGCAATTTTAAATTCTTTTTGCCCTAGTGCCATGAAGCCAAGACGAATGCAGGCAGTTGGATTGTTTGGCTCAATTTCTAAGGTACTTAAATATTGAAAGAAAGCCTCTTCATTCATGTCTTTATCGTAATAGATATCAGCAACTCGATTGGAAATCTGTACTGGATTCATATCTTTTTCAAATCTTCCGATTTGAAGAATTTTTTCTAAATGAACCGCTTCATTTAAAAAATCTCCTTCTAAAGAATAAATTTTAGCAAGTACTAAGTGTCCACGGCTATCTCCTGGTGATAGATCCAAGCGGTCTCTTATCATAGCTCTTGCGTCCAGAAAATTACCACTGGCTGCTAAGGATAAAGCTTTACCGTAGATATCTCTTTGGTTTTGGATAAGAAAACTTCCTACCAATCCTAAGATTATAACCCCAGTTCCTATAAGTATGATGAACATCATGATTTAATCATTTGATTTAATCCCCTCCCATTTTAATCTGACTTCAGATTATGGGCAGCATTAACGCATTTTCATACGCCTATCGCTTCTGGAAGCGGGATAGTTTTTATTCCCTTTTTACTGGACTATTTTCTACCGGGATCTTTTTCTTTCTGATCCATTCTCTCAGAATTCAAATCAATGCCTCTGGCGTCATATCCTTTTCTAGTATCGAAGGATTAAGGAATTCTCCCCATCTCCTTTTTTATGCTACCATCTTTTCTCTCTCTTTCTTATCTTTAGGAGCCATATTTCCCCGAATTGCTGATTTCGGAGTGATGATGGCTGTTGGAGGCAATTCTTGGGTATGTGTTCAAATCCACGTTTTGCTTTTAATACTGCTTATCACACCAGGATTCTTAATCGCAAACATATTGCAGTTCCTACTTATTTCAGATTCAATCGCCCCTTTGAGCTATTATAATTTAGTGGTAATAGAGATTACTGCTATACTCTCTGGAATCTCTTGTATTCTCTTGTTTGGAGTTCCAAGCGCATTGCTTACAACCCTCAGAGACCCTTACTCAAGCATCCGGAGAATGAAATAATGATGCTTAAAGTTAATAATCTGACAAAGCAGTATAAGGATTTCAAAGCAGTCAATTCCATTAGCTTCGATGTAAATGCAGGAGATTATGTTGCTATTATAGGACCTAGTGGTTCTGGTAAGACAACACTATTATCACTTTTAACAGGACTCATATCTCCAAGCAGTGGGGAGATTCTTTATGATAATAAGAAACTTTCCCATTTATCAAGGTCAGCTCTCGCAAAATTAAGAGCCAGAGATCTAGGAATGATATTTCAATTTAGCGAACTCGTACCCAATCTTACCATAGAAGAAAATATCCTTTTACCGGTTATCTTTACTCGTAAATTTTCAGAAGAGGAATATCATAAAAAATGTGAATTCCTTTTAGAAAGATTGGAAATGAAAGACATCCGCCACGCTCTTCCACGCGAACTTTCTGGTGGTCAAATTCAAAAAGCTGCTATTGCAAGGTCCCTAATCAATGATCCACCTATCCTTGTTGCTGATGAACCATCTGGTGATTTAGATCCAGAGAATAGCAACCTTGTGCAGATGCTTTTTATGGATTATAATAAAATGGGATTAACAATCCTCTTGGTAACTCATGACATGAACTTAGCCTTTGATGCAAAAACGATTTATGAAATGAAGAATGGATCTTTTAACCAAGTGATTAAATCTTAGTAAATATGAAGTTTTTAGGTTTAGATATAGGCGCGGGTTCCATTAAAGCAGGTATAGTCGATGAGTTTGGATTTGTAGAAGATGAATCCACCAAGATTACTCATTCCAGAATGGAAAACTCTGATTTCCAAGAAGCCTTAAAGACAATTATAACACCCTACTTATCGAAATATGAATTATCTGGTATTGGTGTTGGTTCACCAGGTCCTATAGATATTGCAAATGGAATTATTTTTTCATCTGCAAATCTTCCCAAGGTTGATAAGTTTCAGATCAAACGAATTTTAAATGATTTTACTAAAATGGAAATCGAATTTAATAATGATGCCAACTGTGCCTCATTAGGTGAATACTACTTTGGTGAAGGCAAAGGCTCGCCTAACCTCTTCGTTTTTACTCTAGGAACAGGACTAGGAGGCGGATGGGTATGGAATGGCAAGCTCTTCAATGGCTTTGAAGGCAATGGAATGGAAGTTGGACATACTACCATTATACGTGGAGGCGCCTTGTGTGGCTGTGGCAATCTGGGTTGTGCAGAAAGCTATTTCAGTTCTAAGGGATTACTTGCAAGATACAAAGATGCTTCACTTAGCAGTCTTCCAACGGTCAAAGATTTCTTTGAACAGGTGAGAATTGGAGATGAAAACGCCAAAGAGATCTTAAATTTTGGAGTGGAGGTTCTTGCTGAGGCCACAAGAAATATTGTGAATCTTTTAAATGTAGACACAGTTGTTTATGTTGGTGGACTTTCCCAATCCTGGGATTTGTTTGGTGATAATTTGGAGAAAAGTATACGTTCAAAAGTTTTTCCGGTTTTGCGTGATCGTCTTCAAATTAAAAAAGGTAAGAACCAAGCAATTTTAGGTGCTGTGAGTTTACTTTTGGAGAAAAGGAATCATGAATGATTGTTTATTCTGTAAGATAGCCAATAAAGAAATTCCTGCTAAAATAGAATACGAAGATGATGAGATCCTGGGCTTTCATGATATTGATCCCCAAGCTCCTGTTCACTTGGTCTTCATACCCAAAAAACATATTGTTTCCTTAGACCAAGTTCTAATTTCTGATTCCAACTTAATAGGGAATTTACTTTTCCATATGGCGGAAACTGCAAGGAAACTAAAAATCAATGAATCCGGTTATCGTATAGTCAATAATACCGGCGCAAATGGCGGACAGACAGTATTTCATATTCATTTTCATTTACTCGCAGAAAGAAAACTAAAATGGCCCCCAGGATAAAACTAAAATATGAAAAATAAAAAATTACTCTTATCTCTTTTTATCTCAGCAATTGCTATAGGATTTTTACTTTTTAAATTTGATCTCAATGAATTTGCAAAAATCCAAGAACGTTGGAATCCTCTTTTTCTGATACCAGTGCTTATTTGGAATATTTTAGCCATGATCCCATTCTCACTAAGATGGTATTACCTTTTAGATAGAAAGTTAGAAATAAAGAAGTCTATGCTATCTGCATTTCTAGGTGTGGGAGCGAATATGGTTCTTCCTGCTCGAGGTGGTGATCTTCTGAGGCTTTACTATTGCAAAAACAATTCAGAGATTCACTATGCAACTTTAGTTTCTCAATTATTTATTGAAAAAGTTTTAGATTTGATTATAGTACTTTTGATAGGAGCAGGTAGTTTTCTACTACTCGGTTTAGGAGATGGTAATTCCAGTCCTACAGGAATTTTTATCTCAGGATTAGTAGTTATTGGTGTACTCTTCCTTTTAGTTTTGATACGATTTGCCAATTCCTTCTTAATTCGAATGGGAAGAATGATATTTTCATGGATAAGTAAAGAAGAGATATTTATTAAAAGTCTAGAACCACATCTAGAAGCATTGAAGAATTTTCTAACCTTACGCAAGTTATTGATACCTGTCGCAATAACGGTCCCTACTTGGCTTGCGGGTTATGCTGTAACATATATGTTCGAATCGTATTTGATCGGCATTCCATTAGAATACACCAGTATCTTATTTATAGTTTTTTGTGGAGCTATGGGAGTTGCTGTTCCCTCTGCACCATCGGGCCTTGGTGTCTTCCATGCATCCATAGTATCTGGTTTTGTATTACTTGGTCTGAGAAGTGAGGATGGTTTTGTATTTGCAACTGCTGTTCACTTATTGCAATTTATTATTCTATCCTTACTCGGTTGGTTGGCTTATTTGATTTGGATGGCAGAAAAAAAGGGAGATTCGAAAGAAAAGAACCGGAGTTGACGGGGTTCGAACCCGCGACATTCTGCGTGACAGGCAGATACTCTAACCAGCTGAGCTACAACTCCTTGTTCTTTAGCTACGATAATTTTGGAGCCTGCTCTGTCAAAGAAATTTTATAATTTTTGTAGAGAAGCTTGCATTTCTAAAGAAATAAGATAAACTGAAAATATAGATCGATGATTGTTCAAGAAAAAAAAGCAAAAGACCTTATTCAAGAAAGGATCTTCACACTATCCAATTTCATTTCGCTATCGCGTGTTGCCTTGGTTCCGCCGTTTTTCATTTATTCTAAAGAATACGCAAGCAATCCAAGTTTTGATTCCTTTTTCTATCCTGCTTTAATTAGTGTTATAGCAGTTCTAACTGATTATCTTGATGGAAAGATTGCAAGAATTCTGAACCAAGAAACTGTATTGGGCAGATATCTAGATCCTGTCTGTGATAAGATAGTTACAATCTCAGCAATTGGAATCTGTGTGGTTTATTTTTATTTTCCAATTTGGATTTTGATTCTATATAGCATAAGAGAATTTCTAGGACTTTGGTTTGGAGGCTATCTTTATTTCAAACGAGGATTGCAAGGTAAACCTAATTATTGGGGAAAGCTTGGTGTTGGGATTGTTGCAGTCTCCGTTATTTGGTATATGTCAATTCCCATACTAGTAACGATTCCAAAACTACCAATGATCTTTTTTCACCCAGAATGGAGTGCGTATAGCTTGCTAGTTGTATTGGCCTTGGGTGTGCTTGCTTACTTCAGAAGGTATTGGACCATAGTCTTTCACCCAGAAAAATTAGTCATTGATCCCAATGACCAATTTCAAAAGAAAAAGTATGAAATAATCGAATAATGAATGCCTTCTATTATTTTTTCTTTTTAAAATATTTCTCTTTGATTTCTTCTCTAGTTAAAGTCTTATTCAAATGAATTTGGTAAAATACTTTTAACTTGGTGATAATAGGTTTTTCCTCAGAGGACTCATGTTTAAATTTCCAACGAGTTAAATCATTTTGTATGATCTTTGCTATGTCGTTGATGCGAGGAACTCTTCTATCAAAATTTATAACTTCAATAGACCCTGTATTTGAATTTAAAGTTATATATAATATTCCCTCATCCTCTAAATTTACTAGATCATAGCCATGGATCTCTTCACGAGTGAGATCATCTGCCCCTGGATCTGGAATTCTTCTTATGAATTTTGAGCCACGAATTTGTCGAACTAAGTATTGGTTGGCAGAAAGTATAACTCGAAAGTATTCTAAACTATCTTTGGATGCTTGTTGAAAAAAAGCAGGTTGCAATTTTGAGTTCTGAATTTCTTCTCCATTTTCATCAAATACTTTCTCTCCATCCACTGGTGCTGGTAAAATCTCATTTTCTGTCGGATTAGGAATTGTACTTTGAGAGCTTAGCTCTGATTGTGCTTCACTCGATGGGAGGGATTTACAAACTAAAGAAAAGTTTAGGATTACAATCGATAAAATGATTTGGATAATTTTTACCATACATTCCAATCTTTGAGACTCTAAGCATACTTTCAAGAAAGAATTCTAACTAGGACCTTAATTTAGATAGGATAAAAAATATTGAGCTAGACCTAAGAAAAAGAAAAATCCACAAATATCGGTAAAAGTTGTTACAAAAATAGAAGAAGCAATCGCTGGATCTATTCTGAGTATCTTTAATAATAGGGGAATACAAGAACCTATAGTTCCCGCTATAAAAAGATTTACAAACATAGCAGAACCAATAACAAAAGAAAGTACAAGATTTCCCTTAAAGATATAAACCATTGTTGAGGTCAGTATGCCAAGAAATAAACCATTCAAAATCCCAATAGAAATTTCTTTCCGAACTGCTTCCCACCAAGTGTTCAGAGTTAATTCACCGGTTGCTAGATTTCGTACAACGACTGTTATAGACTGAGTTCCTGCATTGCCACCCATACCCGCAACTATTGGCATGAGAGTAGCTAAGACTACAACCTTTTGGATGGTTTCTTCAAAAAGCGATACAACTGAGGCTGCGAGTACGGCAGTAGCAAGATTCACAACGAGCCAAAGGATTCTTTTTCGTAGAGATTCAAATACGGGAGTATTCAATTTCTCATCCTCAGAAAGACCTCCCATACGATAGATATCTTCCGATGCTTCTTCTTGAACAATATCCAGAACGTCATCAACAGTGATGCGTCCAATCATTACGTCCTTATCATCCACAACAGCGATAGAAACTAAATCGTATTTACGAAACATACGTGCTACTTCTTCTTGGTCTGTGTTAAAATGCACGCTGAGAGGAGATCCTATCATTATTTTATTGATTTTATTGGAAGGATTTGTTAGTAATAATTCCTTCAAACGAAGATAGCCCATTAATCTGCCATCTTGATCGACTACATAGACCGTATAGATATCATCTACCACCTTTGCAATTTTTCGAATCTTAGAGACTGCCTTACGAATGGTATCTGTTCCATACACTGCCGCAAAGTCACTACTCATGATTCTACCGGCAGAATTTTCCATAAATTCCATCTGAACTCGAATTTGTTGGGAATCTTCTCTATCTAAAATTTTTAGAACTTCTTCTGCCTTTGAAGGTGAAACGGATGCTAAAATAAAGGTTATATCATCAGATTCTAATAATTCAAAAATTGTGGAAATTTCCTTGGGCTGTAACCTCTCCATGAATTCAGATTGGTAATCCTCATCCAATTCGACCAATACCTCACTTTGTCGTTCGGCTTGAAAGAGTCTAAAAACATAGAAGGCTTCATCGTATTCTAACTCATGCAAAACTTCTGCAAAATCCGCATAATGGGATCCTGATAATTGCTGAACAATTTCCTCATCCCGACCAGAGCGAACTAAATGAGTAAATTCTTCAAACCAATCTTCGAATTCATCAGTTTCTATCTCAGGGACTTTGGATGGCTCTTGGCTTGTGTTTGCTTCCATTACTCCCTCTATTGAAAAAAAATAATCTAGAGATTTCAACCGAATTTATAGTTGCGAATTGACTTTTTTCTAAAAATCTGGATGGAAACCAATGATTCAAGATATAGATGCTTCCCATTTACACTTTTTGTCCCAAGAAGAATCAAAAAATTCTAAAAAATCCTTACTTATTTCTATGGGAATTTCTATTCTTATTTTCATTGTAGAAATCTATGGTGCCTACAAGAGCAATTCATTATCCTTGCTTACAGATGCTTTTCACATTGTTACTGATATTCTCGCTCATACGATAAGTCTAATCGCCGTTAATGTATCTTTGCGAAATCGAACAATGAAGTATACCTTTGGATTTCTTAGAATTGAAATCATTGCTGCCTTTATCAATGCACTTTTATTAGTTTTCTTGTGTGGATTTTTACTTTTTGAAACTTTCGAAAGAATTATGGAACAACACACGGTTCATGCCAGAGAAATGTTAATTTACAGTTTGATAGGTTTATTCTTCAATTCTCTTTCTGCTTTGGTCTTATTCAATGTTTCTAAATCTACCATCAATTTAAAATCGGCTTATGTTCATGTTATTGGAGATTTGCTCGGGACAGTATCTGTAGTACTGGGTGCAATTATTATTCAAATATTTGAAATTCAATGGATAGATACTCTTTTCAGCTTTTTCATTATTCTAATCATTGGAAAAGCAACATATGGTTTAATAAATGATTCCATCAAAAGTTTAATGGAATCCTCCCCAGACACACATAAATTAGAACATATTCTGTCAGATGTGAAAGCTAACAATAAAGTCAGCAAAATCATATCCTTCCACCATTGGAGTCTTACGAATGGGGTGGAATGCATTAACCTAAGATTAATGCTAAAAGAAAAGTCTTCTTGGGAAGTTGTAGTAACTGCTACACATAAACTTCTAAAAGAAAAATATGGAATTACTCATGTAAATGTTGAGACCACTACCAAAGAATCAGAAGCCTTAATCAAATCCATAAAGATTAATAGAGATGCCATTCACATACATGGTGGGCATGGTCATCACCATCATTAAAAGTTAATCTTCAGTTGGTAATAGAATTTTAAAAAGTTCCCATTCAGAATAATTTTTAATTTCAGGTAAATAGTTTTGTAGAGGTTCAACTAAAAGCGAGGCCCATTTTAAATCTTTAGAATTTAACGTAAATCTGGATTGATTCTTTAATCTATCTATGATAGCTGTTATCTCATTTTCAAAATTTTCAATAAGTAGATTTAATTCACTAGGAATAGACTTTTCTTTTCGTATTCTATCTATGAATCCTAGCAAAATAATTTGAAATGAAAACATTTCTAGAATACGTAAAGATTTCGCATGTTCATTGTATTGAATGTCTAACTTTATTAATTTTGATTCAGGAATTTGATGGAAGTGGATTTCTGCGTGAGTTGCCTCTCTTGCATAATTTAAATCAAAGGGATTTATCTCTAAACCCGCTGTATTTAAAGGAAGTAAAAATGCTTCATAATTTAGTTGAATTTTAGCTACGATCAGATAATAATCAGGATTTCTACCGTTCGTAGCAAATCCTTTAGATCCAACTAACACTCTTTCGTTATTGATCTCCAAGAAGGTAGTCTTCATATTTTTGAGTCTTCCCTTCCATCCCTTTTCGGAGACCGCCATAGAGAAGATTTTATTTCCATCACACAATTGATTTAAGAATTCTATTTTATTCGAAATTCCTAATATATTTCCACATAGATTAACTTCTGGCATAGCAGAAAGAGCAACTCCCAATCCAATAGGATGCATTGCCAGTGCTCTGATTTGATTTAAGAAATCAATATACTCTAAGACTTCGTTAGTCTTTAAATGCTGAAAGAATCTTCTTTCGGCTAATATTGGAGAAAATTCTTTAAAAGTGGAATAAACATTTTTATTTTCGAAAGATTTGAATTTTGTAAAATAAAATTCACGATGCTCATCCAAAGAAATGTAAATCATAACTTCTTCTTTGCTACTTTTTTAACAACAGGACGACTACTTCCTTCCGATTCTAAAATTGCTTTCAAGTAGATTCCAGTGAAAGAATTCTTGACTTGGGCTATTTCTTCAGGTGTTCCCGTTGCGAGCACCTCACCTCCACCATCTCCACCTTCAGGGCCAATGTCAATGATATGATCGGCAGATTTTATTACATCTAGGTTGTGTTCTATGATTACCATAGAGTTTCCTTTGTCAACTAATGAGTGCAATACGTTCATTAGTTTTTGGATATCATCAAAATGAAGACCAGTTGTAGGTTCATCTAAAATATAAAGAGTCTTACCAGTTGGTCGTTTCGCTAGTTCAGTAGAAAGTTTGATACGTTGTGCTTCTCCTCCTGAAAAAGTAGTTGCAGGTTGTCCTAAGGTGATATAGCCCAAACCCACTTCCATTAAGGTTTCTAACTTTCGTCTCGCAGAAGGAATATTTTCAAAAAAAACAACTGCATCTTCTACCGTCATTTCTAGAATTTCATTAATGTTTTTACCCTTAAACTTAACTTCTAAGGTTTCTCTATTGTATCTCTTTCCCTTGCAGACATCACAGGTAACATATACATCAGGGAGAAAGTGCATTTCAATTTTCAATATACCATCCCCTTGGCATTTTTCACAGCGACCTCCTGCTACATTGAAGCTAAATCGTCCAGGATCATATCCTCTTAGTTTTGCTTCTTCCAGATTAGAAAAAAGTTCTCGAATAGGTGTAAACAGACCTGTGTAAGTTGCAGGATTAGAACGAGGTGTTCTACCTATGGGTGACTGATCTATATTAATAATTTTGTCAATATTTTCTATACCAGTAATTTTCTTATGTTTACCTGCTATGGTTTTCGTTCTCATGATATCATGAGCTAGTTTATTATAAAGTATTTCATTTACTAAGGTTGACTTTCCCGATCCAGAAACGCCTGTTACAACAACCATCATTCCCAAGGGAAATTCAACATCAAGATTCTTTAAATTATTATGTGTAGCCGACCAGATTTTTAAGCTAGCACCATTGCCTTGTCTTCGTATCTCAGGTCTTGAAATAAATTTCTCACCCTTAAGGTAAGCTCCTGTTGTGGAACGAGGATTCTTTTTTATTTCCTCTGGTGTACCAAAGGCAACAATTGAACCTCCATGCACTCCTGCACCTGGTCCCATATCTAAAATAAAATCCGCCTCTTCCATGGTCTCTTTATCATGTTCAACAACAATAACCGTATTGCCTAAATTTTTGAGATTCTTTAATGTATTGATCAGCTTAGTATTATCTCTTTGGTGCAAACCTATAGAAGGTTCATCCAGAACATACATAACCCCCATAAGCTGAGATCCAATTTGGGATGCGAGTCGAATGCGCTGCATCTCACCACCTGACAAAGTAGAGGCAGATCTTGAAACATTTAAATAGCCAACTCCAACATCCTTTAGAAATGTTAATCTTTGATTTATTTCTTTTAAAATGGGTTCTGAAATAGGAATATTAGAACCTTCGAATACTAAATTTTTGGAAAATAGCAATGCCTTTTCTATAGACATTTCGGTAAATCCATCTATGCCGAGGTTGTTAATTTTAACAGCGAGTGCTCCTGGACTGAGTCGCTTACCATTGCATTCTGGACATACATGATTGGTCATAAAGCCTTCATACCATTGTCTCATGCTATCAGATTTGGTTTCTTTGTATCTCCGGGAAAGATTAGGAATCACTCCTTCAAAATTTCTAGAGAATTCAAAATGCGAATTTTCTTTGCGAAAATCATAATCAATCTTGATGGATTCATCTCCATAGAGTATCACCTCTTGGACTTTACGAGACAGTTTATTCCATGGAGTGGTGGGATTGAATTTTAATTTTTTGGATAATGCCTCAAGAGTTGCCATAAACCAATAGCTGTTCGATTTTGCACCACCCCAGGCTTCAATTGCCCCTTCGACTAAACTTAAATTCTCATCAGAAATAATAAGATTTTCATCAAATTCAAGTAAGCTGCCAAGACCATCACAATTCTTACAAGCTCCATGAGGTGAATTGAATGAAAATAGACGAGGGCTTAATTCGGGAAGAGTCACATCATCACAATTAGGACAAGCTAACTTTTGTGAAAATACATGATCTGTTTTTTCATCATGAATAACAACTACACCGTCCGACTGCTTTAATGCCGTTTCCACTGAATCAGAAAGTCTAGAGTCTATACCATCTTTAACAACGACTCGGTCAACTATGATATCTAAATCTGTTTTAAAGGTTTTCTTTAATATGATTTCTTCATCTAGCGTTTTAATTTCCCCATTGATTCTCACTCTTTGAAAACCATCTTTTCTTGCTTTGTCTAGAATATCCTTATGTTCACCTTTCTTTTGTCTTAGAATAGGAGCCAATACTTGAAGCTTAGAACCTACTGGAAATAATTTAATCCTATCTAAAATTTGATCAACCGATAAAGTTGAAATTTTTGTTCCACACTTTGGACAATGAGGAATCCCAACTCTGGCGTAAAGTAAACGCAAGTAATCGTATACTTCTGTTACAGTTCCAACTGTAGACCTTGGATTTCTAGCGGTAGTCTTTTGTTCTATAGATATGGCTGGACTTAGGCCTTCGATCAGATCGACATCTGGCTTTTCCATTTGACCAAGAAATTGACGCGCATAACTAGAAAGACTTTCTACATATCTCCTTTGACCTTCCGCATAAATAGTATCGAAGGCTAATGAGGATTTCCCTGACCCAGAAAGACCTGTAATGACGACCATTTTGTCTCTTGGAATATCGATATCGATATTTTTTAAATTGTGCTCTCTAGCTCCGCGTATTTTTAAAAATCCTGCCACAATCTTTTCCTCTTATTCCAATCTGTTTTACAGTAGCTTTCTGGAAACCTTTTTCGCATGCTATCTTAAGAGGTTTTAGTCTTGAGATATATTTTTTCCCTTATATTACTTCCTATTCGTTTGATTATTCTTTTTTATTATTATCTAAGAAATGCCCTAGCGAAAGGAAATCATGTGTATCTTGAAATTCCTCCCTCCTTCACTGAGTCGCAGAAAAGTTTTCTGATTCGTAAAATTCAAGGAGAGGCAGATTATCCTTTTTATATTGATTTTATTTCTAATTTAACTTTAATTCGTAAGGATACTAGGGTAAAATATCTTAGTCTTCTTATTCCCAAAATGGATTTAGGATTCTCTGAAATTCAAACTATTTATAATGAATTAGAAAGAATCAAGAAAAATGGGGTCAGTCTATTTGGATATAGTGAGGAAGGTGATCTTAAATCCTTGTTCTTACTTTCAATTTGTGACAAAAGATACAGTTCTGCAACTTCAGAATTTAACTCTATCCTCCCTTCTATTGATTCCATGTTCTTTGGGGAACTTGCTAAAAAATGGAAGGTAAAAGTAGATGTCTTTAAATCAGGAGCTTATAAATCTTTTGGCGAGATCTTTACTAGAAGGAACTTTTCTAAGGAAGCTAAATCAAATCTTAGTATTCTAATCCAAGATTTGAGAAATGAAATTATTTCTCCTATCCAAAATAATTCTAGCTTAAATGAAAAAATTCTACAAAAACCAATCTTAAATTCAGAATATCTATATGAAATAAAATTCTTTAATGGATTATTAGAATATGATGATTTTAAATCAAATTACCAATTTACAAATTTAGATGAACTATTAAAACTAAATGAAAATAATTTAGAAAAACTACACGAAGACAAACAATCTAAACCAAATTCTAAAATTTTGACTCTCAAATCTATAGAGATTCGGGATAAAATTAAAAATTTCAAATTATTAATGATAAAGAAATCTATTATTGCAATTTTACCTATGAATGGAGAAATATCAGAAGGAGATAAAAATGATCCTGAGTTGAAATCAGGTGTTATAGAAAGACATTCAACGATTAAAATACTAAATGAATTAAAAGAAAATAAAAATATCAAAGCATTGGTTTTACATATAGACTCACCTGGAGGATCAGCTATAGATTCAGAAAAAATATATATGGCATTAAAATCTTTCGATAAAAAAATTCCCGTGTATACCTATATTTCAAATACTTGTGCATCTGGAGGATATTACATAGCATGCAGCTCTCGCAAAATTTTTTCTAACTCCATTGGAATTGTCGGAAGTATAGGAACTATCATGATGAGATTTGATTTAGAGGGTCTTTACAAAAAATTTGGAATCTTTAAAGATAGGATAGGATTTTACCCTCACAGAGAAATTTTTACAGAATCTGGAAGTTTATCTAAAGAATCTCAAAATTTCTTGAATCAAGAAATACAAAGAGTTGAAAGTTTATTCATAAAGAGAGTCTCTGAATCCAGAAATTTAGATAAATACATTTTTGAAAAAATGGGAGGCGGTCGAGTGTTTTCTCCAAGTAAATTCATTGATAAGAAATTTATTGATAAGAAAATATCTTTTATTGAATGTTTGGAAGAAATAAAAGAAGAGTTATCTTTGAAATACGCTAAAATAAATTATTTAGCACCTAATTATAACTTAAAGATCGCACTTAGGAAATCTATACCATTCTTGAAATTGTTTTCTGATTTTGAGTATAGATCTCTTTTGAAAAAATTGATAGGATTAAATCAAAGAAATTCTAAAATTGAAATATATTTTTTAAATCCTTTAATTCCAAGTATTAAAAACTTTATAAAATAAATTTCTCATTATTGTTGAAGAATATATCAAGAATTGAATTATTGAACAATAAGAAAGAGTGAAATAATTTATTTCTTATAATTTTCAATATGAGTATTAAAATATTTCGTCTATTAAAACCCAGCCTATGGATTCTATTCATTTTAGCTATTCTAGCGCTTTTATCTTTTTCTTTTTTTATATGGTCTGACAATCAAACAAAAATTCTAACTGAAAATAGAATAAAATCCCTTGAAATAGCGAATGAAATTGTAGCAACTAATGATGAACTAACTAGACTTTCTAGAAATTATATTGCTACAAACGAAAAGATATTCAAAGAAGATTATATATCTATCCTTTCAATTAATAATGGTGAGCGCCCTCGCCCACTCAATTACCATGTTTCCCATTGGAATTTTAGAGATACAGATAAACAAGACTTAGAATCTAAATTAATTTCATTCGAAGAAAGAGTTCAATTAGTTGATTTTACAGACAATGAATTACAAATCATTCATAATATAACTTCCATTTCCAAGGATATCCAAAATATAGAAAAGAAAAGTTTTACCCTCTTTGAAGAAAAAAGCTTAAAGAGAGAGGCTGCATTAGATTTACTTTTCAATAAAAATTATAGAAACCTAAGAAGTAACTTAATGGTTCTTGCTCAAAATTTATGCAAAAGTATAGAAAATAGAACTAAGCCAAATATCGAATATTGGAAGAAGATAACAGATATATTGAGGATTTTATTCTTAATTCTTATCCTAAGTCTATTTATAATCATGTTATTATCATATTTTAATTTAAGATCTATATTAGGAGGAGACCCTAACTTAGTTTATAAAACTATTGAAAGTATTGGAAATGGAAATTTTAATACAGAAATACATTTAAAAGAAGGAACTAATTTTAGTATACTTAAATGGCTTTCATTAATGCAAGGGAAACTTTCCTTTGCAAATTTAGAAAGAACCGAATTTGAAAAAACCCTTATTATTAAAGAAAAATTCATTAGATGGGTTACGGATGTTTTTCCAGGAATGCTTGGTTATTGGAATAAAGATTTAATTTGTGTTTATGCAAACACGAATTATCTTGAATGGTTTGGCAAAAGTAATAAGGTGGTGGTTGGCTCTCATCTTAAAGATGTACTAACAGAGGAAATATATAACTTAAATTTAGAATATATCAATGATGTTTTTAAAGGTAGAAATGTTCAATTTGAAAGGAAAATTAAAAAAGTTGATGGAACTATAGGTTTTACTTTAGCTCATTATATCCCGGATATGAATGAGGAGGGAAACGTAGAAGGATTCTTAGCAGTAGTAACGGATATAACAAAAATAAAAGAAATTGACTTAACTTTAGAAAGAAATCAAAAACATTTAGAATATGTATTAGATAATTTAATAACTGGAATAGTTCAAATTAATATTGTTGGAGAAATAATTTACGCAAATCATGCTTCTGAAATCATACTCAACATCAAAAGAAATGCGATATCGGGCTTGTATTATAATAGTAAAGCTTGGAAACAAATAGATGAATTCAATAATCCCTATCCACCAGAAAAACTTCCTTTAGCTATAGCCTTAAAAGAAAATAGGATTGTTTCAAACATTGAACATGGTATCATAGATGAGAATGGAAATTGGAAATGGTTGATAGTTAATGCCTATCCTATATATGATTCGAATTCAAATTTAACGGGAGCTATAGCTAATTTTATTGATATTACAAAAAGAAAACTAGGTGAGAGATCATTAATGCAAGCAAAAGAAATAGCTGATTCTGCGAGTAATGCTAAATCAGAATTTCTTGCTAATATGAGCCATGAAATTCGAACTCCCTTAAATGCAATTATAGGTTTCTCTGATCTTATAGCTGATACTAAGTTAAATGAAGAACAAAGTCTATATGTGAACTTGATTCAACAGTCATCAATATCATTGCGAAATTTAATCAATAACATATTAGATTTCTCTAAAATAGAGGCAGGAAAATATGAATTGGATATCCAAAAAATTGATTTAAAAAAATTCATTCATCAAACTATTGATTTAATACGTTACCAAATTGTTGAAAAAAACTTAAATTTAATTCAGGATATCAATCTAAAAGAAAATACATACTTTTATACCGACGAATTAAAATTAAGACAAATTCTTTTAAATCTATTCAGTAATTCCATTAAATTTACAGAAAAAGGATTCATAAAATTAATAATTAATGAAGAAAAAATAGAGAATACCAAAAAAGAAAAAATGTTAATTTTTATAGTTGAAGACTCAGGAATAGGAATTCCAAAAGATAAACATAAAGAAATATTTGAAGCATTCACTCAAGCTGACTCCTCTACAACAAGAAAATATGGTGGAACTGGTCTAGGATTAACAATATGTAATAAAATTCTAACAATATTTAACTCTAAATTAGAAGTCATAAGTGAAGAAAATTTTGGCAGTAAATTTACATTTAAAATAAGAGCTCAATTTGAAAGTCATCGATTGGATAATTACAGTGAAGAATTATTGCCTTCCACTATTGGAAATTTCAATAACAAAACTTTTCAAGTCTCAGCAAATAAACTTGATTTAAACAAACAATTCAAAATACTAATAGCCGAAGACAATATAATTAATATGTTATTAACCAAATCTATCATTCAAAAAAAGCTACCCCTTGCTATAATTTTTGAAGCAGAAAACGGAAAATTAGCTTTAGATATTTATAAACGAGAAAAACCTGATTTAATTTTTATGGATTTACAAATGCCTGAAATGAATGGTTATGAAGTTACAAGTGCAATACGTACGGTAGTAAATGATAACAAAACACCTATAATTGCATTAACGGCTGATAATTTTTTATCAGATAGAGAAAAGTGTTTGAAATTAGGAATGAATGATTTTATTGGCAAACCTATAGAAACAAACACCTTAGAAAACTCCCTAAAAAAATGGCTGAAAAATTAACGAACAATCAGGTTCCATAGTTTTTTATTTTCCTAATCTTGTGAATACACCATCCCATCCTGGCTTGGGTGGTTGTTGATAATATATTTTGCATCGATTTATTAATAAATCACAAGCCTTATTCTCAGTTTCATTTAATGCTATCGCACTTTCAAAGAGAGAAATAGCTTTAGCCCAATTCATATTTTGGTACTCATTAAACGCATTTTCATAAATTTGCATAAATTCTAATTCTCGTGTGGAGCTTAAACCTTTATAATTGTTAAGAGAATAAATTGATAAAGGATTCTCTCTACCTTTAACTCTTATAGCATCCAATTTCCAAAAATCGAATCTATCTTTGCACTTATTATAAATATTTTCAGATACCAGGATAGGAACACCATAATCCTTTGCAGCAGCTTCCAATCTTGCTGCTATATTTACTGTATCACCCATCATAGTATAAGAAGCCAAACTATCAGTACCCATGAATCCAACCTTGGCAAGTCCACAATTCAAACCGATACGAAATTGCATCTTTTGTGCCTTTGAAGTATAACTATTTTCAGTAGACCACTTATGGTTCAGTTCCTTCATCTTCGAAAGCATAGCTAAGGCAGTATTACAGGCATCAATTGGATGAGATTCATTCTTTATTGGAGCACCAAAAATTCCTACAATAGCATCACCAATGTATTTATCTAAGGTTCCTAAATTTTTCTTTAATTCATCTGTCATGGAACTCAAGTATTCGTTTAGCAATCTTGCTAAATCAGTAGCAGTTAGTTCTTCTGAGATTTCTGAAAAGGACACCACATCAGAAAAAAATGCTGTAATTTCCCATTCTCCACCTTGCTTTAATGCCTCAATATCATGCAAGGCTAAAGATACTACAGAAGGATCTATTAAATTACGAAGAACAGAATTGTATTTCCTTTTTTCAAAACCTTCTTTATACGTTACATAGGCATAACCAAGAATAAATGATAATGGTAGTGTAATTAAGAATGGTGCTAATGGCATTAAAATATCAATTTTATAAAGTAAAAAGCTTGAAATGCCAATTAGAATAAACAAGCCAAAAGGAATAATAATTCTAAGAAAGTTATTATCAGAAATCAGTAAGAAGTAAGAAATTAATAATAAAAATAATAAGGCAAAAATATTTCCCCAATACATTGGGATCTCAAACAAACAATGGTTTTCAATTAGGTTGGAAACAAAATTAGCCTGAACTATAACGCCTGGATATAAACCTAAAGGAGTTACAACATCATCATGTGTTCCTGGTGCGGTTGTTCCAAGTATCACTATTTTATCTTTAAAATATTCTAGAGGAATCAATAATTGAGATTCATCTTCAACACGTCCATCAATGATTCTTGAATAGGTTTCAAGAACATCGCTTGCAGAATACCTAGGAATATTTTGGAGAGTATTTGAAGAATAATAATAAGATCGAATGAAACCTCTTTTATTAATTGGATATTTATTTGATTTTCCATCCTTTCTTAATACTAACTCATTTTTTTTGAATGAAAAATCTATCTCTTGATTCTCAAAAAAAGCTACCAAAGAGAGAGTAGGAAACATTGTGTCAACTAAAGTTACTATGGGCGCAAATCTTCTTAATATTCCATCTTTATCAGGCATCACATTTACAATATGAATATGGGGAGCTGTTTCACCGATCTTACCATTAGGAAAAGAAGCTGAATCAAATTTAGCTAATTGTAAGGAATCATCCTTACCCAAACTGAATCGTTCATATAAATTAAAGTATTTTTGGTTTAACTTAAACTCATCGGCTCTAAATGCTGCCGAATGGGAAATGTTGGGAAAAATTGAATTCGCTAAAGCAAGACTTTCATCGTCTTGTGAATTTTCTGTAAACAAGATATCATTCACTATAAATTTAGCTTCAGCCATGTTCAGAAAAGCATAAATGGATGGATAGATAGATCTCCTCCAAGGCCATCTTCCAACCTCGGGATGGTTTGCATAATGCGCTAAACTATGCTCATCGATATCAAGTATAACTATATCATTTGAAAATTTATGATGTTCTGGAAATAGATAAATAGGAACATCCGATAATTTTTTATTCCAAAAATCTAGAATTCCAAAAACATCAAAAGAGAATAAGAGTAATAATGGGAATATAATGGTTAAAAAATATGGAGTAATCTTATCTTGAATTTTCATAGACTCTTTTTAGCTTTTTCAAATTCATCATTAGATTTTTTTAATTCAAGAATAGGATTCATTGTATTTATTAGGTTTTCAATTTTCTTTGTTCTTTGTAAAGTATTGGGATGAGTTTTTAGTATAGTATTATTATTAGCTAATTTAGAAATATGATTTAGATAATTCATATAATTATGGGGCAAATAGCCCAGTTGAAGCATTAGTTGAAAAGCAGATTCATCTGCTTCGAATTCTGTATCCTTATCTCGCCCTTTCTCATAAAATTCTTCATTATAAGCTTCTATTGCAGATAATGTAGTTGAAGAAACTATTTCAATTGAAGGAGTTGCTAGCAAAGAAGATATGATTTCTAAAATAATATTATCATGAGGAACCGCTTCATGGTGATTTAAAACTACGTGAGATATTTCATGAGATAATATTCCAACTAATTCAGGTTCGTTTTTAGTATGTTCAAGAGCAGCTCTAGTAATAAAAATAAATCCACCTGGACAAGCAAAAGCATTGATTTCATTAGAATCTAAAATACCAAAGCGAAAGGAAAGATCTTGTCTTGAAGTAATTTCTGCTATAGATTTGCCAAGATTGTTTAAGTATATAGTTGAGCTTTCATTTTTAATTAAACCATATTTCTTAATTAGCCTTGCGGATAAAATTCTGCCCATTTTAACTTCAGCTTTAGTCTCCGCTGGGAGAGAATCATTAGCAAAACTAAGCAAAAAAGAATTATTTTTATTTTCGGTTACTATTTCATAATTCATCGTGTCTTCTCTTGAAGATTGGCCTATATTTTCAAGCCACCTAACGGACTCAAAATCAAAATCTTCACTAGAACCTCTTACACGTAATTTTTCTGTTTCAGAAAGTCCTCTTGCAGCTGCTGTTTTCGTAAAGTCAGACGCTCTTTGCCTACCCAAGGCTTGTTCATTGGATGAATTTGAAGAACCAAGTTTTATTTGTTTGCCTGGAGGAAATGCCGATATAAATAATTTTGAAACATAACCTGTTTGTTCACCATATCGGACTTGGTAAAATAGACCTGACTGTGAGATTTTCTTAAGACTAGATCCAATACTTAAAACTGTACCATCAGAATTTAATTTCGGACTAGCTAATAATTTAGCTTTGGGGCTTTGAACATAATAAATTTCGTTAGAGAAAAGATTAGATGAGTTAAAAAAAAAGCAAATTGCTGAAAAATAAAATAGAATTAAGCTGATATTTTTGGAATTATTGTAAGGCATATTGAGATAATGATATTCGTACAATATGCACAAGAAAATTCAATTTATTTCTTCTTTCTCTAAGAATTTTTGAAGCCCTGTAAATTCAACATTGACAGATTTTAACTCAATACCTGTCATATCCTATTATGAATCAAAAGTTAATAATTTTTTTATTGATTTTTATATCCTTTTTCCATTGCAACCTTGGAAAAGATAAAAGCAATGATCCTCTAGAATTACTAGCCAGACTTTTGGTTCGCTTAAGCCTGAATGGCTCTGCCATTAATCCTGAATTACCAAGCAATGTTTCCGTTCCAGTCCCACGTTCCATAAGAAAGGCGGATGCTGGATTGGCTTTATCAAGCAAACAATTCAGTGCAAAAGACTTTAATAATCTTATATCAACCAATAATACGGGAATTGGTATTTTACAGGAAGGTTCTTCTGTTATTTCGAAAATTTTACAAGATTCAAAAAGAGATCTAGTCCTTATCTCGCCTGTTTACAGCATAGCTAAAGGTTCACCAGGAGTGTGTATTCCTGGAGGTAGAGCTAGGACTGAGATTGGTCAGGCAGCTATAGATGAAATCTTAGAAGGATTAATGAGACTAGGATTATCAAAAGAGGAAGCAGAAACTGAATTGATCTCTTTACAGGGACAAGGAATTCTTCCTCGAATTGGACAAAGCATTCCAACACCTGCTATTGTTTATAGGGTATCCTCAGAAAGATCCTACAACCATGAAGTTAGTTTTAGCTTTAGCGATAGTATCACAGTTCCAAAGACTTGCCCTAGCAATATAAATTCTAAAACGGCATTTGACAAAACCATTCGTTGGAATAATGATAAAAGCCAAATTTTTAGTTTTATTCAGAAAAGCATTAAGGTATTAAATATTGATATTACAATCAATGCTTCGGTTACTTATTTTACTTCTGCTGATAAAAAAGATAGATCGGTACTGCAGACCAAATTAACAACTAAGCAAGGATCGAACAATGCAAGTGAAGTTTCTAAAACCTTAACAGTTGAAGAATGCAGCTTAGAAACAGATGAAAATACAAACAACTGCGTATCTTTGAATTATAAATCCAAAGAAAAGAAATCTTCAACTATTACAGTTGATACCAATATCAATGGTAGAACAGACAATGAGGGTGGAAGAGCTATAACAACCATTCAAGAAAGCGGAACTGGTGCTTCGACTATTGATATAGAAATTTATGAAAGTTTTGATCCAAATGGAAATATTACATGGATAGAATATTATGAAAATGGTGTTTTTACAAATGGTTTTGGAACTGATGATGGAGATTACACCTTTGATGAGAACAATCTATTTGATGGATTTATTGAACTTACCCTAGACTTAGGCTGTGTTCCAGGAAATTGTATTGGAGATACCACCTTTGATGAGTATGATGTATTCGTAATTGTTTATACTGGGGATGACCCCACCATAGATGAAAATATAATCGGATATGGAATATTTGAAGATGATGGAGGAATGGATGGCTATACAATCTTAGATGAAACTTTCATAGTATACTATGGAGATGATATTGATAATCCATCGACTGAATTAACAGTTTGGCGAATTGAAATAGACGGCAATGACGATATTATCTATACCGAAATGGATGATACTCTTTCGTTTTTATAAAATAGTATGATAAATAAAATAATTACAAATCGTATCAAGAACATCCTCACCCTTTTGTTTCTAACATTAAGTTCAACTATATCAGCGTCGGAGCCTTATAATAATATAACAGGATTTTATGGTGAACGTTCTCCAGGACTTGCTGGAGCTTTTACCGCTCTTTCAGATGATCCATCTGGTGCTTATTACAATCCTGCAGGACTTGCCTTCTCTTACAGAGATGGTTTTTCAATCTCGGCAAGTAATTTTAAGAACTCCCAAAGAAAGTATATCAATATTGATACACCTGGTCAAGTCTACCAACAATCCCAACAAAGCTTTGATCCTAATTTTGTAGGGATTTTAAAATCAGTAGATAATTGGAAATTTGGCTTCTCCATAGTGAATGCTTATACTCTCAACTATGATAGAACAGACCAAGTTAATCTACCTCTTATTTCTCCTACTATCAATCAGACACGAAACACCATAAAAGAAAACAGTTCTCAAATGTTGATAGGTCCTAGTGGGTCTTATCTAATTACTAATAAATTATCATTTGGATTTACTTTGTACTACTTACAAGATGTTAAAAATTCATCTAAAACACAATTCCAACAGTTTTCCAATTCATCCTATGTTATGCGATCTTTAATTGATAATCGTATGACAACTGGACTTTTACCTATTGTTGGATTCCAATATATGGCAACAGAGAAGCTTTCATTGGGATTAAGCATGAGAAGAATTTTAGTTACTGGTGGCAATAGGCTTTATAATGAAATTTATACAGATTCACTGCGTGCTAGTGGCGCAAATGCTGTAGATTTTATTGAGGGTACCAACAATCAATTCAATTCTGTTGAATCTGGTACAATTACAAACAAACCCAAGCTAAATGCAGCCATTCCCGAAACCTCTGAAATAAGATTGGGTGCTGCGATTTTTCCGAATTCAAAATTTTTAGCTTCCTTTGATATTATCTATACAACTGGATTCAAATCTTTCAAAAACCAAAATGAAATTCAAATATTTGGCAACCGAACAAATTATATCATTAATGACAAAGAAGTCCGAGAATTAACAAGGGTTTCTACTTTAAATTTTGCAACAGGAGCAGAATATTATATTGCTGATACATTTGCTATCTCTGGTGGAATTTTCACAAACCAGGCAAATACTAAGCCAATTTCATGGACTGAATCTGCTATAGATTTAGGTTTACAAAGTAATATAGGTAACCAATTGCAATTTCGAAATGGAAACAATTCATTAACTTATAAGATACCAAGAAGTGGTACCAATCCAAGATCTGAGCATTCAGATAATAGAGGTATCAGTTTAGGTGTTTCCTGGGTTACTTCAAAGTCTTCTATTTCACTTACTTACATTCGAGAGTTTGGTCGAGGTAATTCTAGGATAGATCCTAATTCTTTGTCCCAGGCATTTGAATACAAATCAGAAACTCTTTATATAATGATTAGTTCGAGAAATTAAGAAAATCTAATTGTCGAATCATGTAGAACTGGCTTTATTAAGTCTATCCCAAATTGTATCTGCAAATTCTCCATCATAAGGTTCTTGGCAATAAATAATTTCTATATTTGTTTTGTCACAATCCAACAAAAATTTATACAAAGACTTCATATAATCTAAATTATTAAATACCATTTTATCAAAATTAGAAACATCACTCATCCCAAATCCTATCCTAGCTATCTTTGAAATAGATTTATCCGAAGAATTTCCAAAATGATTGGAAAGAATTTTATGTTTGGATTGAATTTCTTGGATGGATGGCAAAATTTTAGAAATAAATATTTTCCCATTAGGTGCATAATGACGGTATTTCATACCTGGGCTGATAATTTCTGGAGACTCAAGGACTTCAACTTGAATACCAAGTCTTGTCTCTATTATTCTTCGATCAATACTACCAGTTCTAAGAAGGATTACTTTTTCTTGGCTCAGATCCAAAACTGTGGACTCCATACTGTAACTTGGCTCAGTAGCCCGCAAAATTCCATCAACCTTTCCAGAAAATTCTTCCAAGACGTCTTCCATTTTTGTGTAGGATGGCTTACCAGATGGATTAGCGGAAGGCGCAGCGATGGGACCAGCCAAGGAAATTAATTTCCTAGCCTCAATATGATCAGGAATTCTTACAGCCACAGTGCTCAGCCCGCAGCTAAACAAAGAATCATTCTTTTTCTTTAAGACAAGAGTAAGCGGTCCAGGGGAAAATTCATTTAACAAGACTTTTGCGAGAGATGAAACTTCACAGTATTTTTCTATCTCTGACTTATCTGCAAAATGAATAATCAAGGGATTATCGGAAGGTCGATTTTTAATTGCGTAGATTCTTAAACAAGCTTCCGTATTAGTTGCCAAAGCACCAATTCCATAAACTGTCTCAGTTGGAAAAATAACAATGCCCCCATTTTTGAGAATGGAGGCAAGTTTTTCAACAGATTCAGTAAACAAAGAGGATATTCTATTCGTAAATAATGTCTTCTTTTAATGGTTTAACAATAGGAACTTCTTGGGGTTTTGAAGTCGGAAGTTCGTTTACTGGAACAAGCTTGGAATTAGAATCCGAAGACTCTTTTTTAACTTGAGGTAAAATTTTCTCCCCATCATTAGGAGAATCTAAGGGTAGTATTTTCTTTTTATCTGATTCTTTAGCAGGATTCTCTACAGTTTTAAGAACGGGTGCAATAGATTCACGATTTGAATTAGGTGTGTTTTTAGTTGCAGAATTTGACTTAACAGCCGTTAAAGTTGTCAAAGGTATCTTCTTGGCTTCTACTTGCTTTTCTATTTTGGAAGAAGATGCAAGAGTAGTCTTTGAAACTTTTGGTTCTTTGTCTTTACTAGTCGCTGCATCCGCGATGACTGTAGGTTTTTCGTCAGCATACAAATCAGTCGCAAGTGGAACAGCAGGAAGCTTATTCGTTGCTAGCAATTCAAGATAATCATTGATTTCTGGATCATTATCTGAAATCAATTGCCAGAAAGAAAAACCGGCTAATCCATACTTTCGAAGTAGAGTCATCTTTTGTTCAAAAGCTTTACGATTCATATAAAATGCAACCCGGTCACAGCCTGCAGATTGGTACCAAAGAGTTGGGTCCTCGTATATTTTATTTTCATGCACCCATGAAAATTTACTTAGATTAGTCCAATTCGCACTGCGATTGCCTTGGCTAAGTATGCTGGTTATATCTGTTGGTTGGTGAATGATAGGATTCATAGACTTAATTCTTTTAACATCAGAATAGTAGACTGACTTAGCAGAAACATTGCAATTTAAAGCCCAATCATAACCATAGGTTGGAATCGCCATGTATAACTTTTCAGATGGAACTCTTTTCTTAGCATACTTAATAATATCTTTCAGCCAAACATTGGGAGCCTGGGGACCTGGTCCTGGATTTCTGTACTTCCTAGGATGAAGTTCGTAAGCCATTACTTTCAATCGATCCACATGCTTGCCAAGAAATTCATAATCGTGTGTCATAGGTCCACGCCAGTTTTCCTTGAAATCAACAAGGATCTCATTTTTCAGACCCTTACATTTCGTAAGCTTCCCTTTGGGATTGGGTGTTTTGGGGTGAACAGCAACAGAGAGAAGCTTGTTTTTTTTCTTGAGTTCTTTAGAAAGTAGAACAATAAACTCTTCAAACTTTTCTTTTTTATCGCAACTCATTCCTTCATAATCGATATCAATTCCATCATAGTCATACGTCATTACTTCATTCACAATGATTTGAATATGCTTGTCGCGGATATCGCTGCGACCATTCATTCCGATATTTTCTGAAATTTTCTCTTTAGGATTTTCCCAACGAAAAATAGTAGGTATAATTTTTACTTTAGGATTTAAGCTTCTAAGTTCAGCAACTCTTTCTAGCTTTGACTTTGAACTCCAAGAATGAGCAAGTTCTCCGTTGTTGGTCAAACCACCCTTCATAGAATAGATAAAAGGATGAATTTCATCATAGAGATGAACCACCTTTTTCATAGCTTCGTAGTCGGAGAACCATGTTGAAGATCGAATCCCACTTGCCTTGGAATCCTTGGATGAATCCGCACTAGAAGATTCCCCTTTTGGATCACTAGAAAATAATTCTTCTAATACACTCTTAAAGGCAAATTTATCTGATTCTTCTTCCTTTGCAGAGGAAGTATCTGAATTTGATTCACTTTCTAACTTGTTTTCTTCTTGGAAGGCCTTAACAACACCATCTCCCATAGAAGCATGGTAGACTTGTTTGGGACTTGACTCTGCTTCTTCCCAATGGATAAGTCCTATACCCAAATAAAAGGAAAGAAGACATAAAAATAGCCATGAGCTAAAAATGAAATAGTACTTCCAAGAAACTTTTTCCTTAGAATTGGAATATTTGCCTTCCATTGGATTTTCTTCTGACATAAACCGTGCCTAATAATATCTTTTTATAAGTATCGAAAGATTTGTCTTAATTGAATAAAATAAAATTCGAATCTTTGATTTTTCTAGTTTTAATAATCGATCCGCCAGATAAAGTAAAAAATCATGCATCTCACCAAACCTTATAAACTATTCCTTATCCTGAATAGTATCTTCCTGACTTTTCTCTTAATGGCAGAAGTAATTGGAAGTAAATTATTTACTTTTCTTGGATTTACCATGACCTTAGGTGTTATACCATTCCCTGTCACTTTTATAATAACCGATTTGTTAAATGAATACTTTGGAAGAAAAGGTGTTCGTCTAACAACTATTATTGGAATGCTAATGGTTGTAATTGCTTACTTTCTTATACTTATTGGAATAGCAATACCTGCCATGCCCGATTCTCCTGTTAACGACCAGGCTTTTGAAATGGTTTTTTTTAATTCTAGCTTAGTCATAATTGGATCAATTACGGCATATGTTATTGGGCAAATGATAGACATTCAAGTTTTTCACTACCTGAGAATTAAAACCCAAGGGAAAAAGATCTGGCTGAGAGCTACAGGCTCTACAATTATTTCGCAACTTGTAGATTCCTTTGTGGTAATCTTTATTGCATTTGGTCAATATCTTGCTCTTGAGAAATTATTGAATATTTCCATGACGAATTTTGTATATAAGCTCGGTGTTGCAATTTTAATCACACCATTACTTTACTTGGCTCACAATTGGCTGGATACTTATTTAGGTGAGGAAGCTGAAAATCTGAAGCGAAATGCAATGGATGGAAAGGAAAATTATGGCAACACTATCGAAGCTGGATGAAGATTTAGTTTTTCCACTGCCATTTTGGTTTCAGATTCATTGTCTTTGGAAATATATTATTGCCTGGTTCTATAAATCATTTTCCAGACTAAGAATTCGATCTACTAAATCCAATTCAAATGATTCTACTCAAGTGAACCAAGTTACTCTTATCATAGGTCACAGAGGCAGTAAAGGTACTCTACCAGAAAATTCCCTTCAGGGTTTTAAGGAAGCAAGCACCAAATCAGATGGCTTTGAGTTAGACATACAATTATGCAAATCTGGAGAACTCGTAGTTCTCCATGACTCGACTTTAGATCGAACAAGCACAGGCTCTGGTTTGGTATCTCAATTTCGGTTAGAGGAACTTCTAAGGTTCACTTTGGATAATGGAGAAAGGATTCCAACCTTACTAGATGTTCTTAGTAATTTTTCGGGTAAAACACTCATTAATATTGAAATTAAGAAAGAATCTTCTCTTAGTTCTACAAAAGAATCAGCTCTTGCCTTAGCATCATTGCTGAAAAATCAAGATCCTAATTCTATCATTATTTCTTCTTTTTCTCCACTTGCCTTATATTTTGTCAAAAATTTCTTACCAAATATGAAAATTGCTCAATTAATTTCCGATCCCCGAACTAGTAAACTAAAGGGTCTTAAGGGTAGATTATTAGGATCCTATTTTTATGCAAAAGCTTTGCGGGTAGATGGAGTAGTTTGGGAAAAATCTTATTTACTAGATTTTCACAAGGACATTTACCAATTGCAAGCAAAAGGATACTCGGTTTTTGTTTACACTTCCAATGAAGAAAAAGAATGGGAATTCTTCTTAAACCATAAAATCAATGGAATCATTACTGACTTTCCCCATAAAGCCAAAGAATTTATTGAGACTTACCCTGACTCATCCAAGAATTCAAAGTAGGTCTTATCAAAAATAGAATAATTGCTGCAAATACCGCAAATCCTATAAAAATACCAAAGAAGACTGCTAAAGGTATTTCCGAAACCAATCCTGAAAATACTCCACCTAAATAATGTGCAACAGCATTCGAGAGAAACCAAATTCCCATCATCATTGAAGTTAGATGACTTGGTGCAAGCTCTGAAACCATAGATAAACCTACTGGCGAAAGACAGAGTTCTCCGAGTGTGTTGAAAAGATATGCCAATAAAAGATAATGCATTCCAGCAAATCCGACTACAGCAATTTGTCTAGCACCTAGTACCAAACAGGCGAAACCTAGACTTAGAAGAAGCAAGCCCAAGGCAAATTTTATGGGTTTATCGGGCTCCATATTTTTTTTCGCAAGAGTAGACCATATTTTCGCAAATATAGGTGCAAAAATTAAGATAAATATTGGATTCACTGATTGAAACACAGAAGCAGGAATCATCCATTCACCGATGGACCTGTCAACATATCGATCGGCAAAAAGATTCATAGAAGAACCTGCCTGTTCGAAGGCTGCCCAAAAGAAGATGGAGAAAAAAGATAGAACAAGAATGGTTTTGATTCTGTTCCATTCAATTTTACTTAATTTTATTTTTGAGATATTGGAAATATTTTTTTTCTCAGGTCTTATTCCTATGTGACTTGGTAATAATTTCTGTCCAAAGTAAAATACTAATACTCCAATTCCCATTCCTATTCCAGCTGCACCAAAGCCGTAGTGCCAATCCAATTTCTCACCTAAGCTACCACATATAATAGGACCTAAGAAGCCTCCTAAATTGATTCCCATATAAAAAATAGTATAACCGCTGTCACGCATACTTTCATTTTTTTCATAAAGAGAACCAACTAGGCTAGACATATTGGGCTTAAAGAACCCATTTCCTAATACAAGAAGAAATAAGCCTAAGAAGAATAATTCAATTTCTTCAAAAGCAAGGCTTAGATGACCTAAGCCCATCAAAATACCACCAATCAATATAGATCTTCTAAGTCCTAAGAATCTATCAGATAGCCACCCTCCAATAATGGGTGTTAAATAAACAAGGCCAGTGTAGGCACCGTAAAGTTGACCAGCAGAGCGGTCACTAAATCCAAGAAACTTGACCGCATAAAGAACAAGCAAGGCTCTCATTCCATAATAACTAAATCTTTCCCACATTTCAGTGAGGAAAAGGATAGGTAGTGCTTTTGGGTGAGAAGTATTCATTTTCCTTTGACTCTTGAAATCCAAATAGGCTCTTTAACTTTGTCTTCCAGATTAGCAAAGCGAGAAGCAACGAAAAGAAAATCACTCAATCGATTTATAAATATGATAGATCGAGCAGGAATGGATACATGTTCTTTTGCTTCAAAAACCATCCTTCTTTCTAATCTCCTGCAAACAGTTCTTGCTTGGTGCAGAAAGCTAGCAGCCTTACTTCCGCCTGGAAGTACAAAGTGCTTCAATGGTTCCAGCTTTATAGTCCATTCATCCATTTTTCCTTCAAGGAAGCTAATGTCAGATTCTTGGATAATGGGGATCAATTCCCCTGCTTCATCCAGTTTATGATAACCAGCGAGTTCAGAACCTAATTCAAATAAGAGATTCTGAACGAAAACAAGACTTTCCTGCAAGGCTGAGGCGGAATCTAAAAAGCTTATTGAAATGCCAAGGACCGAATTCAACTCATCGGTAGTTCCATACAACTCAACTCTTGGATCGAATTTCTGAACTCTGCCACCCATAGCCAAGGATGTTTCACCCGTATCACCAGTTTTAGTGTATATTTTCATTATTTCTCAGATTTTATTCTATTTTGTAGTTGCCAAATTCTTTTTTAACACCATTTATGAAAGCAATAAGGCTCCCCACATCGATTATCGAAATTGGTAGGACCTGACTTTAATCTCATTTTACTTTTTTTTGGACGGATCCAAAATTTTTACAAGGAAGTCGCTTATGAAAATCAACCATAATATTTCTGCACTCAGTGCCAATAGAGTTCTCAAAGAAACGAATAATGCTATGGACAAATCCTTAGAGAAACTTTCCACGGGAATGCGTATCAATAGACCAGGTGATGATGCACCTAGTTTTGCTGTATCCGAAAGACTTAGGACCCAAATACGTGGTCTTGCGCAAGCAGAAAGAAATACCCAAGATGGACTTTCTTTCTTACAAGTCACAGAAGGATCCCTAGACCAAGTAAATGGAATCCTGCAAAGGCTTAGAGAACTTTCTGTTCAGACAGCCAATGGAATTTATTCCTCCGAGGACAGACAATTAGTACAATTGGAGGTCTCTCAACTGATTGAAGAAGTGGATCGCATAGGTAAGACATCTGAATTCAATAGAATTCGCCCTCTAGATGGAAGATTCTCTAGATCACTCAGTAGCCCCATGCTCCTACATGTAGGAGCGAACCAAGATGAAAAGCTCTCCCTTTATATAGGAACTATGAATGCATCCTCACTCAAGTTGATTGCTGGTGCGAACAAAACGTCTCTTTCCACTCCAGATAAGGCAAATGCTTTGATTAGCCTAATTGATGATGCAATTGGGAGAGTAAACAAACAAAGAGCAGACCTAGGGGCTTATTACAATCGTTTAGAATTAACCATCAATTCTCTATCGAACAACTATGTGAATATGGTTGCCTCGGAATCCAGAATCAGGGATGCTGATATGGCAGAAGAAGTAGTTGAATTTGTTCGAAACCAAGTTCTAACCAAATCGGGAACTGCCATGATAGCCCAAGCAAATAGTAGACCAGATCAAGTAGTTAAATTACTGTCAGATCGATTTGGATAGAGGGAATGTCTTCATTTTATAAAATTTTTACAGGAGAAGAAAATTGAAGAAAATTACATTAAGTTTATTATTAGCTGGTATGCTTGTAAGTAGCTGTTCAGAAAATGCAAAGAGATTATTGATTGCGACTGGTATAGGTTGTGGAACTGGTCTTGCTTTTGGTGCAGTTTATGATGAAATGCAAAGAGCTAAAGATGGAAAAGAAAGAAAAA
Organism: Leptospira sp.; assembly: GCA_002786225.1. Lineage (GTDB taxonomy): Bacteria > Spirochaetota > Leptospiria > Leptospirales > Leptospiraceae. Next base: position 176,335 of record PEQN01000003.1, read on the forward strand.
AACTAGAAAACCAAGTATTCAATGTTTTTAAAAAGAAAAAAGCACAAAACAACGGTAAGATCGTTGGTTTAGCTGCTGGTTGTGCAGCTGGTCTTGGAACTGGTCTTTATCTAAATATGATGAAAGAAGATATCAAACAAAACTTTGGTAAAGATGGTATCGAACTGGAAGATGTGAAAGACAGAAATGGTGACATAACCGCTCTTAAAGTAAAAATGGACGGTGACATAGCTTTCGAAAATGGTAAATCAGATCTTAAAGGAACAGGAAAAGCAAACATAGACAAACTATCAGAAGCTTTACTTGCTTATCCAGATACCAATCTTGCTGTAACTGGTCATGCCAACAAAACTGGATCTGAATCAGTAAACTTAAAACTTTCTGAATCAAGAGCCAAAGAAGTTGTTTCTATTATGTCTGACAATGGTGTTGAAAAAGCTAGAGTAACTTCCGTTAAAGGACTTGGTTCTGATCAACCACTTCCAGGTAAGTCGCCTGCTGATGGTGCTAACCGAAGAGTAGAAGTAGAAATTCTTCCAAAATCCTAATTAAAAAAGAGATAGATGCATTCAGCGTCTATCTCTTTTCATCATTTTTATAGTGTATATTAAATTCTAAATTAAAAACCTAGATTTTGCAATCCGCCCATTTCTTGAATCTTATCAGCTGAGCCTTTTTGAGCGGCTGTTAAAGCCTTAGAAACTGCTTCAGCGACATATTTTTCAATATTTTTCTTGTCTTTTGATGATATAAGAGTTTCTGATATATCTAATTTCTTAATATTAAATTTACCATCCATAGTGCAGGTAACCTGCCCGCCTTTTGACTCACCGTTAAAATCAACCAAGAGTAATTCTTTCTCAAGATTCTTAACTTGAGAACGCATTCTTTTCATTTTTTTTAGATTTTCAAATTTTTCTTTGGCATTGTTAAACATAAATTCCTCACAAGTCCAATTTCAGATTTGCAAGTTAACTGTCAATCGAACCAATTAAAGCTAGGCTTGGGTTTATTTGAGAATTGATTCATTCTCAAGAAATTTTGCCAACTCTATGTCACGCGTAGGGCAAGAATCCAATAAGATTCCATAATGATTTTTATCTGGAATTGAAATCGATCTTGAGAGTGGAATCTTTCTTAACATGGTTGATAAACTCTTATCACTCACCAAGGGTTTTGTTCCCTTAAGTGTTGGTTTAAGTGCACGAATAATAAGAGTACTTGCTAGAATATCTTGGTAAGGTAGATTTTTATTCTTCTTAATAACAGATAACCATGTAGTAAAATGGAAAAATATTAGCTGCAACAATCCTCTATTCGTGATGGAACCACCTAAACTTTGTAATTCGCTTTCTGCTACGAATTTCGGTATGTTGCAATGCCAGGATTTATCAACCTTAACAAGTTCATAGCGAAGAAGGCTTTCCAAATCTTTGTTCCACTGCTCCACAAGCTTGGACTGTTTGGCATGTTGAAAATAGTCTTCTGGTGAGGTAAAGCTTTTGCCTATTCTCTCTAAGGACGCTCTAACCATTTGCAGGTTAGTCCACTTATTTTGTAAATCAGTGATACCTGCCCCATCAATTAATACTAATTTGTCAACAAGCCAAGGGAATTCTTTGGCAAAATATAAACCTACCCAAGCTCCTAGTGAATGACCTATTATTTGGAATTTATTTTCAGAGAATTTTTCCAAGGCTTTCTTTAAATCAAGAGAATGAGATTCAGCAGAATATGGAATTTCTTCTTTGCTACTTCCACCCCTTCCTCGCAAATCATAGGTATATACCTTATGACCACGCTCAGCAAGAAAGCTTGCTACTCTTTCAAAAGATAATAAATTCCCTGTTAGACCATGAATGCAAATAATTGGAGTTGGAAATAAGATATTTTTAGGAGAAAATGATTTGAAGAAAAGATTTCCATTATCTAATTCAATAGAAAACTTTTCTATTAGAAGGTCATTCATCATCCATGAAACACTTTCTTAGGATTCATAATATTCTTTTTGTCAACAATGGATTTCATAGCTTGAAGGGCAGTGATGCTTAACTTACCAAATTCTTTGGTATACCATTCTTTATGATCTGTACCTATCCCATGGTGGTGGCTTGCTGCAGCTCCATGTTTAAAGAATATATCTGAGGCTAATTTCTTTAACCTAAACCATTGCTCTATGGGTTTTTTAGCATCTAGAGCAAAAATTACTGTAAAATACAAAGAGGCTCCGTTCTCATAGGAATGCGATATATGACAAAGTGATTTTGCCTTTTTAAATTGGCTTCTTACTTTAGTATGGAACTCGTCACGAATTTGCTCTAGCTTATCATAAGGCGCAGATGTTTCCATAGTATCAACACCAAATCCGTATTCCATGATGTGGTTTCTGAGAAATGGCATATTGAAGCGGTTCTTGATCCAATTCTTCCCTATAGATGTCCCTGCATGAAAGCCCTTACGATTCGAGATAATTTCACGTAATCTTATCAGCCTTTGCTCTAGGTCGGACTGCTCGCCTTCCAATCCTAAAATTAGAACTGCTTTTTTATCTCTTAGTCCGTAGATATTTAAGACGAAATCTTGAAGGGAATGCTTGATTCTTGAAAAAATTCCCTTAGATCCCAAGGTTCCAAGAGTTCCAAACAACCTTGCCTCTTCTTCATCCGAAAGACGTAACATGGAGGTGGAAATACCTGATTGCTTAATCTCACGTATGCATTCTTTTCCTGCGTGGAAATTCGGAAATAAGAAACCAGTATAATATCTCTTTTCGGGGATTTCATGAATACGAATTGTAACCTCAGAAATAATTCCGAATAAACCCTCCGAACCAGAAATAATTCTGTTCCAATCAGGTCCCGAAGAAGAAGAAGGATAATTTCCTGTTTGGATGATACCCGATGGAGTAATCAATTTAGCAGAGACTAAAAGATCTTCAATTTTCCCATAATGATTGGATTGTTGCCCTGCTGATCTTGCAGCAATCCAACCACCTAAGGTAGAATAAACAAAAGACTGAGGAAAATGCCCAAGGGTATAACCTTCTTTATTCAAAATCTTTTCTAAATGCGGGCCATAAATACCGGCTTGAAAAGTAGCTGTTCTATTGTTAGTATTTAGATCAATCAACTTCGAGTAACGTGTTAGGTCTAAGCTTAGAACCTTGGATTGACCTGCTGCCTTGGTAACTTCAACACCACCAACAACCGAGGAACCTCCACCAAAAGGAATCACAACAATATTATTCTTATTACAATATTCTAAAACCTTGGTGATTTGTTTCTCTGAAACAGGATAAGCAACTGCATCGACAAAACTTTTTAACAAATTAAAATTCAATCGAATTGTATCATAATAACTCCTACCTGCTGAGTGGAGAATTCTTTCTCTATCAGAAGTCTGCAATAGATCTTCATCAAGAATCGATTCCAAAGTTGATATTTCTCTTGGACTAAGCTTCGATTTGGGAAGTGAAATTGCAGGCAGAGGAACTGAGGGAGTATACACATCTTTTCCTACATCCATTTCCTCTCTAAGAAAATTTATGATTTCTGGCATAAGATTACTTGCATAAAAATCTTCTTGGTAGGAACCCCAACCATTCCAGCGGAGATTGTCTCGAGAATAATCTAAATCGGAATTAAATTCATAGTATAGTTTTAACATTATAGTGCGATAACCTCATTAGCTAGCTGGTCGAATGCTTCCCAAGGAACGGATTTCAATTGTAATTTTGCTCTTTTTTCAGATTTGGTTTTGATACTTTCACTTTTCGGTATGGGTGAGAGAGTTTTAAAATCTTCTAAGGATCTTATGCGATTCAGCAAATCTGTATGTTTATTGGATTTGCCAAACATGGATGGCACAAAACAAACCTTATGTTCTTTGTTTGTAATTTCTCGTGAGTTCTTGATTTCATCTAACAAGAGATTAACAGCTCGAATCGCCCATTTACTTGGTGTTACTGGAACTAAAATTATATCGCATGCAACCAAAGATACAGTTAATTCTGATCTCGCAGAACCAGGAGTATCAATTACAACGAAATCATAATCTTTATTTTCACTTAGAATAGTTCTTAATTTTTTTAAGATAGAAAAATTTTGAAAGACTCGGGTTGTTAGGTAAGCTAAATCTATAGTTCCAGGAATGATATCTGCAAATTTTCCTTTGTGTATTGAGCTTGCAAAATCTGATTCTCCTGTTAGAAGTTTAAAAATATTTCCTTTGTCAATATCTTCGGGACTTGAATCTGGTAAAAAATAATCTGTCAAATCTGCTTGCATATCTAAATCAATCACAAGAGTTTTTCCTTTTCGGGAAAGTGCTTCTGTAAGAAAGATAGAAGTTGTGGTTTTGGCAGATCCACCTTTGATATTAGATACTGTAATAATTTTCATGGCTTACTATCCCTAGATTTAGGATTGTAGAACGATTGTCAATTTTCTTTGTTTTTTTCTTGAATCAGTAATTAAGTCTCATTTATTGGAGTTTACAATGGCATTTGAAATCAAGTTTCGTATTTGGGACAAAGCACAAAAGGAATTTATTTCCAAAGGCATAACAGTAACACAACACGGCAAACTTCTAAAATTCAACCAAGAAGTTACCAATCCTGAAAATTATAGACTTCTTGCTTTCACGAATATGTTGGATAAATATGATAAAGAGATCTTCGAAGAAGATATTATCGAACATACTGTAGCCCAAGCGGGAACTATCTCCCAATTAGTAGGTATTGTTCGATATGATGCTAGCAGAGCACTCTTTTATTTAGATGATGCTAAGAAGCTACCACTCTCAGAACTTTTTTCCATACGAAAACTGGGAAATCCCTATGAGAATTCCGTTCTTTATGATCTTTATGTCAAAAAACAAAGTTCTTAAAACTAATTGTCTATTCGTTTACTTCTAGTATTTCTATTAAGCATAGTGGTATCCTCAAGTGTGGGAGCTATGCCTAATGAGCAAATTTGGAAGTATTTCAATCTAACAGAAGAAAAAATTCTTAATAAAAAATTTGGACTCTTTTACTCTAACCAACCTATAGATTTCCACCAAGAAAGTATAGCATATAGATTGCACTCCTTTTGTTATTATTTTATCAAACTAAGATTTCCTAATTATGTACAAGTCAATCATAGAAATGGAATGGAATCTTTAATTTGGAATCATTATTATTCCCAAGCTTCTACTCTTAGAACGCAGAAACCTGAGTTCAATTGTATTTCTTCCGAATCCTTAGATACAGATCGAATTCAAATTAGCTTTCAATTAAATGCTGACCAAGGTTTTGAAGCATACAAATGGGTCACCTATTCTCGAAATATACTTATTTCTATTGGTATAGATGAATTTAGAACTGGCAATCCAACTAGTATAACACAATATCATCCAAATAAATTGAATTGCATTCTATCTAAGACACAGGATACAAATTTTAATGGAATACCTGATGTATGGTATAATTACGAAAACTGTACACTAATCAGCCATAAAGAAGATTTTAATGAAAATGGAAACATAGAAAGAAAATGCAAGTATGACCAAAATGGAAATATAGTTTTATGCGAAGGAATTGGCGAGAAGAATCTTCTACTTGCCAAACAGTACGAAGAACAAGAAAACTGGGTTGAGTCTATTAGATATTACAATCGATTGATTGAAGATTACATGTCTGAGTTTAAAGAAAAAAGTAGACATATCTGTGAACCAAATTATAAGATTTTGCAATTTCAATACAATCTATTGAATTATACAGTTCTAGATGAACATTATGATGCATTGAAATCTAATCCTTATTGCAAGAAAGAACTTAAAAAATCACAAATATTTATCGGAATTATCAATTTATATTCTTTAGGAAAATTATCCTTAGGAGTAGAACAACTAGAAGATGCAAATAAAAGTTATAAAGAAGAAAGAGGCTGGGATTCTATCGAAATTAATTTAGCTCTTAGTTATGGGTATTTAAATTTGAAACAATACCCATCTTGCTTATCATCCTTGCAGAAGATAGCAGGAAGACCTTTTAATCAAAAAGGAAGGTTCTTTTACAATTATTATTTCGGCTCTTGCAAATTAGGGAATAAGCAATTCCATGAAGCACTCCCTTGCTTTCGAATTGCCTTAGAATCTACGAAAGATTCTAAAGAAAAAAGTATTGTCCTCTATAAATTAGGAGTTTTGTATCTCTTTTCGCCTAGCCACTTTGATCAGGTTTTAAGTAAAAAATACTTCCAGTCAGCCTTAAAATTAAATCCAGAATTACTTCCTGCTATAGAAAATTCACAAAAAGAACACAGGGATCTCCAAGAATTCTCAAATAAACCATAGAAATTACTTGTCATTAGGAATGGTTTGCATAGAATTTACAAACAATGAAACCTTATACAACAATCAACCAAGCAATACAAAATTCCTTAGAACATTTTAAAAATACAAAATTATTCTTCGCTAAAACTTCGAATAAAGAATTCCAAGGTTCGACCTTAGGTGAAGTCTATACCAAAGCTGAGAATCTCGGATTAGCATTGATGGAACTTGGACTTCAGCCTCAGGATAAAGTCGGACTCATGGCAGATAATAGAGTTGAGTGGGCTATAGCGGATATGTCAGTACTTATCAATGGTGCTGTGGATGTTCCTCGAGGTTCCGATTCTACAGCCCAAGAAATTCAATACATCTTAGAACATAGTGAGAGTAAAATATGCTTCGTAGAACATGAAAAACTATTTCAATCCCTAAGTTCAATATTAGCTAAGACTCAAGTCACAACATGGATCATTCTAGATCCAAGCTATAAGCCAAAAGAAGAAAATGTTTTTAATATTAGCGACTTAATCTTAAAAGGTGAGTCTCTTAGAAAAGAAAATCTTTCCAAATTGCATTCGAGAATGAATTCAACTAAACCTGATGATTTATTCACTATAATCTATACTTCTGGAACAACTGGACTACCTAAAGGTGTAATGCTTACCCACCAAAACATGGTTTATAATATGACCGAAGTACCTGGAATGGTTGGTTTAAGAGAAAAAGATCGAGCACTCTCCATACTTCCTGTATGGCATATTTTTGAAAGAGCGATTGATTATTCTATGATGGTTGCAGGTTGTGCGATTTATTATACAAATATTCGAGATCTCAGAGACGATTTTCAGAAAGTTAAACCTACCTTCATGGCGTCTGCACCTAGACTTTGGGAAAATCTTTATATGGGTATCAAACAAAAAGTGGATAAATCCTCCGAAATTCAGAAAAAGATTTTTGAGACAGCATATGAAATTTGTAAAGCCTGGAAAGATGGTGTAGATTATTTAGCAGGCAATAGACTCTTGCAACATGAAGAAGATCTTATTTCTAAAGGTAAGAACACCGCGATATCTTTGGCAAATTCAATCAACTTATTTATCCCTTCCCAAATTGCTGATAAGATTGTTTTTAAGAAAATCAGAGACGTACTAGGCGGTGAATTGCGAGGAACCATCTCAGGAGGAGGAGCACTTCCTTCTCATGTAGATGAATTTTTTAATGTTATAGGAATTCCTGTTTATGAAGGCTATGGTATGACAGAATGCGCACCTATTATTGCAGTAAGAACCGTGGGAAGAGTAATCCAAGGCTCTGTAGGTTTTCCACCTAAAGGAACTGATGTTCAGATCTTAGATGACAAGGGCAATTCTGTTTCTAAAGGTAAGATGGGAGTCATTCATGCAAGAGGTCCACAAGTTATGAAGGGTTACTACAAGAATCCAGAGGCAACTTCTAAGGCCTTGAATAATGGTTGGATGAATACTGGAGATTTAGGCTTTTTCTCAAGCAATGGAACACTTTCCGTACGCGGAAGAGTAAAGGATACCATTGTTCTTTTAGGTGGTGAAAACATTGAACCGGTTCCCATCGAAAATATTATCACTGAACACCCATACATCAATCAGATAATAGTAGTTGGACAAGACCAAAAGAATTTAACAGCTCTTATCTGGCCTGATTATGCAAGAATGATAGAAGCCGGTCTCAAAGTAAAAGAAGGAGAAGATTTGAATTCCAATAAGGAACTGAGAACTGAATTCATGAATATAATCAAGAAATCGGTTTCATCTGAAAATGGTTTTAAATCTTTTGAGAAAATAGCTGACTTCCGATTCCTACCTAAGCCATTAGAAGTGGGAGATGAACTCACCAATCTATTTAAGATGAAAAGAAACGTAATCATGGATAAATACGATAAACTCATTAAGTCTATGTATTGATTTTTATATTGCAAATGTTAGGTTTTTAGTTTTAAACATCTAGAAATTCTTTCTAGATGTTTTTCTTATTCAAATTACATTTTGAGCTAGCTTATAATAAGACTTCCTTAATATAGCAATATATTCGTATTATAAATTATACGTATTATCAATAAAGTTACTTTATAAAAACCTTTCTATTTGATATTAATTATTATCTAATTTGTCGTTTAACACTTCTGAGACAGTTACAAATTGGTAACCCTTTTTCTGCATGGTTTCTATAAACTCTGGAAGTATATCAATGAGTTTATCAAATTTCCTAGGACTTCCTAAATGCATAAGTATGATTGCTCCATTCATGCCATTTTTATCTCGGTTCTCCCATTTATATAAAAAGTCTAATGTTTCCCTTCCCGTTTTATACAATGGATTTTTTACTACTTGTGGCTTTCCTTTTTCATTATAGCGAGTTAAAAATTGTTTATAAATATAATCGGGCAAATCCAAGGAACCAACAGAATTCTTAGACCACATGATATGATTTTCATATCCAATTGAAGCATGAGAATTCAGAATCAATGAGTTAACTGCTCCATAGGGAAGTCTGTAAAATTTTTTTAATTTCTTATTTGTAAGATCTTCAAATTTTAATTCTACTCGAAATAACTCTTCTGCCATTCTCTCTAGAGTCAAAACATCCTTGGAAAGATATTCCAAGACTCGTCTCTTCTTAAATGAAGTTTCATGGATACTTCTTACATAATTGTAATGACTCCAGGTATGGTTTCCAAATTCAACATTCTCCGACTTAGCCATAGATTTTATGAATTTTAAATTGGAACTTAGGAAAAAGGAGCCTGATGTATCCTGTGCCCTTTCATTAGAAAGAAAGATTGTTACCCGAATTCCGTATTTTTTGATTAGATTTTCTACATTTTTTAATTCATCACCAGAAGCCAAATCAAAGGTTAAAGCTATTTCTGGAAAATTTTCATTTCCTCTAGAAATATTTTTTCCCTTATAATCCTTGGAAGCAGCTTCCATTATTTTTAAATTTTTTAGAACCTTACGATCCAGTGAATCTGTAAAAACAGTTTCGGAATCATCTGAACTTTCTCGGATTTTTAATAATTCTTCTTCTCGCAACTGTTCTGCATACATAAGCGAATTTAAACTAGATTCTAAGTCATCAATAGTATTCTGCTTTAATGCTAAATCTTCTTCCACCTTGCTCAAAGAAAACTTTAAATACAATAAATAAATTCCTATACTTAACAGAAATACTACGACAACTCCTATTGTGACTCTAAGAACTAAAGTTTTTATTTTATCTCGAATCTGAGCATCCCTAGAAATATCTTTTGAAAGTTCATTGACGATGTCTTGGACTTCTTGCTCTTCCAATGGAACCTCAGTTAAGTTACAAGTTTAATAAACTTGCCTTTCTTTCCTTGCCGAATCGTATATTCATTTCCTTTTTCTAAAGAAAATGCCTCATCAGATATTTTTTCATCATTAACATAGATTCCACCATTTTTAATTAAGCGTCTTCCTTCAGAGACAGAAGTGGTGAATTCAAATTTATTTAAGAGAAAGGCAAGTTGTGGATTCTTATCTGCAAAAAACTCTGATCCTACTTGAACTGTTTGAATATCATCAGGAATAGATCTATTTTTAGGATCATGAATTCGATTCCATTCATCAATTGCACTGCGATTTTCCTCTTTTGGATGAAGTTGATCCATGATTGCAAGAGCCATTTCCGTTTTTACAATTTTTGGATGAATATTACCTGATTTCATACCAGATTTCCAAGATTCAATTTGGGTCATGGCAACATCAGTCAATAACTCAAAATAATTCCACATCAAGTCATCGCTGATAGACATTAATTTTCCATACATATCAATTGGTGATTCGGATATACCAACATAATTACCAAGTGACTTGGACATCTTCTTCTCACCATCCAGTCCAACTAATAAGGGCAATGTGATTACACATTGGGCTTCCTTGCCGTAATCCCTTTGCAATTCACGACCCACAAGAAGGTTGAATTTCTGGTCAGTCCCACCTATTTCCACATCTGATTCCATTACTACAGAATCGTAGCCTTGGAATAATGGATACATAAACTCCACTAAGGAAATGGAATTACCTGATTTGTATCGTTTACTAAAATCGTCTCTTTCTAAAAGTCTTGCTACTGAGTATTTAGCAGTTAAGGCTAAAACTTCTTCTACCTTCATAGGTAGACACCACTCGGAGTTGAAAACAATCTTTGTTTTTTTTGAATCTAGGATTTTGAAAACCTGATCTTGGTAGGTCTTGGAATTCTTCAAGACTTCTTCTTTGGTAAGCTGTTTTCTTGTTTCAGATTTACCGGTTGGATCACCTATCATACCCGTAAAATCACCTAACAAAAAATGGATACTGTGACCAAGATCTTGAAAATGCTTGAGCTTTCGCAAAAGTACAAAATGACCCAAGTGTAAATCTGGAGCCGTCGGATCAAATCCAGCTTTTATGTTTAAAACTTTCTTCTTTGTTAACTTCGAACTGAGTTCAGCCTCGCTGATAAGGTCGACTGTTCCCCTCCGAATGATTTCAAGTTGGGATGCAATTTCTTCTGACACTATTAATCAATATAATCCTTAAGTCGTTTTGACCTAGATGGATGTCTAAGTCTTCTAAGCGCTTTAGCTTCAATTTGTCGAATTCGTTCTCTTGTAACTTTGAATTGGTAACCAACTTCTTCTAGGGTCTGAGCATATCCATCATCCAAGCCAAATCTCATCCGAATTACTTTCTGTTCCCTTGCAGGAAGAGTCTGAAGAACTTGTCGAATTTGTTCTGCAAGGATTTTGGAAGCTGCATGATTTACGGGAGTCTGAACATCTTTGTCTTCGATAAAATCTCCTAATTCAGAATCTTCTTCTGAACCAACTGGAATTTCTAAGGAGATAGGTTCTCTGGCAACATTTTTCACTGCCTTAACTTTTGCAACTGGCCAGCCAAGTCTTTCAGCGATTTCATCATTCGATGGATCTCTACCAAATTCTTGGACAAAAAGTCTAGTCTCACGAATGACTTTGTTTACTTGTTCTATCATGTGAACAGGAACTCGAATGGTTCTAGCTTGATCTGAGATAGCACGAGTTATAGCTTGTCTTATCCACCAAGTAGCATAAGTTGAAAACTTGTATCCCTTCTTATACTCAAATTTATCTACAGCCTTAATAAGTCCTATATTCCCTTCTTGGATCAAATCAAAGAAATGCATTCCACGGTTTGCATAACGCTTAGCGATAGAAACTACAAGTCTTAGGTTCGCACGAACCAATTCTTTTTTGGCTTGAGATATCTCCCTCTCACCCTTGATGATCTTCTCGCCCCATTCCTTGATTTCGAATACAGGCGATCCTGCTTCTTGTTCCATACGGCGAAGCTTTCTTTCATTATTTCGAATGTCTTTGATTACTTCACGAACTTCATCAATATCAACACCCATCATCTTTTCAATTTCATCAAGATTTTCATTCTTCTCTATGAAACGATTGAAGGCTTTGATTTCTTTGACATCATGTCCGTATTTGGCTTTAATCTTTAAGAAATGTTTCTCAATTTCTTTGATTCGAAATACCATAGATTTTATCTTTTGAGAAATTTTTTGGATTTCTTTTTGTGATACACCAATATTCCGGATTGCTTCATCAATTTTATTGGATGAATTATCAATTTTTTCTTTTAACTCACGATACTTCTTACTGTTTTCAGAGTATTTGCGAATTCGATTTGTCGCTTCATTGAATACTTTCTCATCTTGTTGGATGATATCCATATTATCAAAAAAGTTTTTCTCAAGCTTTTCAGCCTCATCTTGGTTTAGTGCATACAATTTGTCCACTTTAACCAATTCATAGACACGAATTTTTTTGCTTTTGATTTTAGGAATGAGTTTAGCAAAGTTTTGGCGAAGAATGCTAGAACTAAGGATAGTTTCTTCAATGATCTTCTCGCCTTTTTCTATTCTCTTAGCAAGAAAAACTTCAGTCTCACCAGAAATAAGACTTACCTTACCGATTTCTTTTAGGTAGAGTCGAATTGGATCTTCAGATCCACCGCCAGCTGCGTCTTTTTTCTTTTTAGCAGCTTTTTCTTCTTTTTCCTTTTTATCTTCTTTATCTTTAACTTTTATTTCTTTGAGCTTTTCCGGTTTCTCTATCTTCTCAGGTCGTGCAAGTTGTACGGCTTCTTCAACAGCTTCCTTGGTATAATCTTCAACTACCTCGATTCCGAGTTCATGTAACAATGTAAAGACGTCGTCAATCTTTTCAGAATTAAGGATCTTGTCAGGTAAGATTTCATTAATCTCATCATAACTTACTTCTCGATTAGCCTTGCCTAAAGCGATAATTTTCTGAACTTCAGGCATTTCTTGTAAATTTTCTATCATTCCAAATCCTCTTTGTCTATAACATCTAATCTAACGAGCAACCTTCACACCTTTTCGTTGTGAAGCATTGATTTGTTCGATCTTATCCTTATGAAATTTAATCCAAGATATGCGATCGAATTCATCCTTGGATGCTGTCTTATCCAGCAAATAGCGATCTAATTCTGATTGGTGGTAGTATCTTTTCTGATACTGCAACAACCCTTCGAAAACTTCAAATTGGTCATCCAATCCACCTACTTCTTCTTGCATGAGAAAGGGTGCATACATTTCGCGAATTTCTTCAGGGATAGAATCCGTCGAAAGAAATTCCGCAGGAACTATAGTCTCGCCCATATGAAATTGAGTATAAAGCCATTCCCAAACAACAACTGAGGAATCCTCCAAGAACTCTAATCCATCCACCTCATCTGAATACCGAAATAAATCAGGATGAGAAACTAACTTGGCAAGCAAGGTTCTTTCACATTCAATCGCTCCCTTGGTAATTGGACGGTTGGCGACTACCTTACGAATTGCCTTATCTTTATTATCGGAAATTTGAACGGCAAACTGTTCTGTGTTGGCTGTAAAATCTTTCCATAAAGCAGAAACGGAAAGCCCTAATTTTTTGGCTGCCTCGCCTATGAATAACTGTTGGTCTGTAACTTTTTCCCATTTTTTGACAAAAACAAACAAGGATTCTATAGCTGCCTTCTTTTCTTCGGGGCTTGAGCTTTGTGACTTACCCAGAATTGCATCTTCTATTAGAAAAAGCCAAGCGCTTAATGATTCGTCTAAGCTTGTCCTAAGTTCGGATCGATTCACTTTTCTGGAAAAGTCAAAAGGATCCTCTCCAGGTTTCATAGTAACAACCGAAGCAGAACATCCTTCCTTAAGTAATATTTCTGAGGCACGTAAGGCACCCTTAGTTCCAGCCCCATCTCCATCCATGACAAGAGTTATGGAATCAGCTAAATTCTTTAGGATCTTAGCTTGGTTTTCTGTGAAACTAGTGCCCAGAGGAGCGATGACATTTCTGACACCTCTGGTATAAAGACCTATGGCATCCATCACACCTTCAACAATAAATACTTTTCTCGTATTTCGGATTTCTTCTTGGGCAAGAAAAAGATTGTATATCTGACGACCTTTGTCATAAATAAGTGAGTTGGGGCTATTGATGTACTTTGCTTCTTGAAAATCAGATCCTGTAGCAAGTGTTCTTCCTGAGTAACCAACGATTCGACCAGAGGCATCTTTGATAGGAAACATAACACGGTTTCTATAGAAGTCGTATACATTGCCCTTCTCATTCTTCTTTAAAATACCAAGTTCTATGGCAAGTTCTTCTTCGTAAGCAGAATGCAAGAGGTTCGTTTTTAAATTTTGAAAACCATCAGGTGCAAAACCTATATCAAACAATTCAATTTCTTCAGGACTAAGGCCTCTGCCTTCTAGATAATTTCGTGCATTTTGTCCAATTGCATCCTTAAGACATTTCTTAAAGTACTCAGTTACTTTCTGATTGAGACGGTAGGCTTCATCCTTGCGCTTAGCCTTTTCTGTATCTTGAGCAGATTTACCTAAATGCAAGGGTATTCCTGAAAATTCAGAGAGAATCTCCATGGATCTAACAAAGTCTACACGATGGTAATCCATGACAAATTTGAAAAGGTCGCCTGATGCCTTGCATCCGAAACAATGGTAGTAGCCACCTTGCGGGTGAACATGAAAGGAAGGAGTTTTTTCTTTATGAAAGGGGCAAAGACCCGTAAAACTCTTACCAGCCTTCTTCAAAGGAACGAAGCGTGTTATATAAGATTCGATGGGTATTTCCCTTCGAACTTTATCCTTAAACTCAGTTCCTGACATTATTAACCTAATGCCTGTAAAGCTTTTTTAACGGCTTCCGATACTTTCGAGCCGTCGATATTTTGTCCTTTAAAATTTTGCATAACCTTCCCCATCACCTTACCAGAATCAGAAGGTCCCACAGCAGAAAGTGTTTTTATAGCATCTTGGATGGCTGCATCTATCGTTTCAATAGCAACCTCATTAGGAAGATACATTTCAATGATTGTAGCTTCTTCTTGTTCTTTGCTTGCTAGATCTTCTCTACCCGCTCTCTTATATTCAGAGGCTGATTCTTTTCTTTGAGAAAGATTCTTCTTAAGTAGTTGGATCATGATTGGATCTGAGAGTTCTTTGGCTCCACTTTTGGTGAGCTCATATTGGATTTCAGATTTTAATAGTCTAAGCGTAGAAAGATTGGGCTCTTTTTTAGATTTAAAAGCCTCTTTCATATCGTTGTAGATGGTTTCCTGGATCGTTGGCATGGTGTTGTAAGGCCGTCTCCTGGAAGGAACGTTAGTTTTTCGTTAGATTCGCGGAATTAGGCTTTGTCTTTTTTAGCGAAGAGTCTTCTTTTTTTGTCTCTTTTTCTTTTCGCTGCTTCAATCGCTTTTTTCTTGATAACGCTAGGTTTTTCGAAGTATTCTCGTCTTTTGATTTCACTCATAATACCAGCATTGGCACAATCTCTCTTAAATCTTCTTAAAGCTGCCTCAATAGACTCGCCTTCTTTAATTACTATTCCTACCATAAATGGGGACCTATCTCCTAAATTCCGTGAATAACCTATATTTTTAGGTCAAGTTTATTTGTCAAGTAAGCCGAAAACTTCCCCAAGCTCAATTTCTATCCAATACAAGCTCAGTCCAGACTTGTTTAAGATCACTTTCGGAGGTCACTTCGCGAAAACGCATGCGATAATCAATGATAAGATGGTGAACTTGGATAAAAACATCCTCGAAACGCTCCAATACAATCTGAGAAGTGCAGCGTGGGGAAAAAGTAAAAATCGACCTAGAACTTACATGAATAAAAGAATCATCTTTTTTAAGATGAGATTGTAGCAGTGTATGAACTGATTTAAGAATTTCAAAGGACTTTTGCATGCCCATACTCTCGAAGTATTTATTTAAATCTTGGATGTAAAAATGAGTAAGCACACCCGTCCCTGATTCCATTAATTCATTCTCAACATGTCGCAAAAAGCGCTCTGATATATCTGTAAATAATGGCTCATAGATATTCTTCTTGCCACCAAGAGAAAATCCTAGACTTTCTATCAATTGAACCATCTCTTTCCATTTCTCGTCAGGGATTTCAGCACCTTGGGCAAGTACAAAAATAAAGATAAGCTTAGAATTGTGTACAGTATGTAGAGAAGAAAAAATTTCAAATTGCTTGCCAGCAACTTCAAAGCTACCTGTAGAAATTCTTTTAAAAGGGGCATATTCTCGGAAGGCCTTATGTTTCCACTTTTCTAATTTAGCATTGATTTTGGATGGGTTGAGCAGTCTGTAGCCTGATTCATAAAGTATACTGTCTTGGTAGAGAATGGATTGAAAAATCCCTAATTCTGCTGCTTTAATTGCAATGGCTTTCCCAAAGAAATCCCAACTTTCATTGTCCCATGCTTCCACAACTTTAAAATGAGGTTCCAATTGTCCCATTTCTTGAGTCAATTCATCGCAGATGTCTAAGAATTCCTTTTTCAATTGAAGCATACTTGTTTTAAGATTTTCCTTTACCGAGAAGGTTTTTTCATTATTTTGGTATTACGTTCTATGATGCAAGTAAAACCCCAAGACAACCTTATTTCTTTATCGCAATTTCTGATTGAAGAACAGCTAAAACTTCCTTACGCTACAGGAGGCTTTACTGCACTTATGAGTCATTTGGTCTATGCTGCCAAAGTTGTTACTCGAGAAGTTAGAAAAGCGGGACTCTTAGATAACATTCTAGGTAGCAATAGCACACAAAATGTACAAGGCGAGACCCAGATGAAACTGGATGAATATGCAGATCGTATTTTCACAAATGCACTTTCTATCTGTGGTCATCTTTGTGTGATGGCCTCTGAGGAACAGGAAGACCTAATTCATATACCTGAAGGTTACAAATGCGGTAAGTATACCATTGCTATTGATCCTTTAGATGGCTCATCGAATATTGATTCCAATGTTTCGATAGGAACTATTTTTTCTATACACCGTCGTCAAGATATTGAAGCTAAAACTCCAGGTACTAAAGAAGACCTATTGCAACCAGGACACAAACAAAGATGTGCAGGTTACATTATTTACGGATCCTCAACCATGTTAGTTCTATCCACTGGCAATGGTGTTGTTGGATTTACCTTAGATCCTTCCTGTGGAGAATTCCTCCTCTCCCATCCGAATATGAAAATGCCTGAATCAGGCAGTATTTACTCGGTGAATGAAGGGAACTACAATTACTGGTCTCCTGAATTCCAAAACTACATCAAACATATTAAATCCATAGAAGATGATAAGCCAAGATCTGCTCGCTATATCGGTTCTCTAGTCGCAGACTTCCACCGTAACCTTTTGAAAGGTGGAATCTTCCTTTACCCAAATGACACAAAGTCTAACAAGTTCCCGAATGGAAAATTGCGACTTCTTTATGAATCTGCACCTATGGCATTTATCGCCGAACAAGCTGGGGGAATGGCAGTTACTATTAAGGGAGAACGCATACTTGATCTTCATCCTAAGGAATTGCATGAAAGATCTACCTTGATAGTTGGCTCTAAGAAAGACGTGGAACAATTTCTAAATTTCATTTAGAATATTATTTCAATACAATATCTTATGGAAAGAATGGTGTATAAATTGCACGGTTCTTTCTCTTTTCTTTTGAATTTAAAACATTAGCAAATTTGATTTTCACACGACGAAAAATACTCTGTTAATTCCAACAAACTAGCTCTTCTTTTTTTTAAAAAATCTTTAATTTATCTATAAGAATATTAGAAATTAATCCTTTCCAAAACAAAATAAAAACCTATTTCTATTGACGAAAATTTACTTTTATAGTACGAACAGTTAATAAGAATTACTGCCCGAGGTCATTCAATGTACAACGCATATATGGTTAAAAAATTCAAGAACTTATTTACTATTCTAATCGTTTCAAATTTAATCTTGCAGTGCAATGCGGCCAACGAAGCAGCGGACAGATTGTTGTTTGGAGTTACTGAGGCTTTTGGGGGAACACGGGAGGAAATTGCAGCCTCTACGACCTCTACCTGTTCAACATCAATTACTGTTTCGACAAGGGAAGTCAGTATCTTAGAAGATGGAGATGTGAACTCTGTTTTCAATGCAGCCTCTGATAATTTTTTAACAGATACTGACGTAGATAATTCAGGAATCTATGCTGGAGCGGCTTGGGGCTATCGTTCTTTCCAAAGTTGTATTTATCTGCCAACAGCTTTTACTGGAAGTGTAGAGATTCCAGTAGCTTTAACAAATCCTTATGATACCAGGATGACAATCACACATATTCCGTACATTGCAAATGTTGCTCAAGCTGCATCCTCTCCTTTTCCTACTTTACTTACTTTCACTGGATCAGGAACCAACAATCGCCAATGCTTCACATTTACAAGAGTGATTGATGCCATTCGTAATCCTGTAGTAAGCCCAGCGACTATCAGATTAGACAAAGCTATTATGAAAAATGCTTCCAACGAAATTGTAACAGGAGCTTATACAAGAGAAGATCCTTGTGATATAACTGCAACCTTGGAAGATGATGAAGGTCCTGGGATTCGGGTTTCGAATATCAACCAAATCATGGAAGAACCAGGAGTTGCAACACCTAATAGTGGAACATTTCGAGTTGTACTTAGAACTGCTCCAACATCGAATGTAACAATAGGAATCAATGATACCTTCGATCCCATCAATGCAAATAACCGAGAAGGAAATGCCACTCCCACATCTTTAACTTTTACAACAGCCAATTGGAATACATTTCAAACTGTAACTGTTAATTCTAATGATGATTTAGAAGTGGATGGTCTAAAGATCTATGCGATAAGAACCAATCCTGCAGTAAGTACCGATGCTGATTACAATGGACTAAAACCAAGGGATGTGGTCGTATACAACCGCGACCAAAGTGTTCCTGGTTATGCCTATGAAAGATTTGATGCTACCACAGGAACTACAGCCGCTGCAGGTGGAACTATAACAGGATTCGCAACAGATGAATCCAATCGTATGGTATCAACCTATGCAACATATAGATTGAAACTTCGATCTAAACCAACTAGCAATGTTACTCTTAATTTAAGTTCTAACTGTGGGACTAAATGCCAATTGGTCACCACAAGTCTAACCTTTACTACATCCGATTGGAACACCTACCAAGAAATTCGTGTGGAAGGTCGAAGTGACGCGGCTAACACAGGCAACTCAGATTATAATGTTACCTTTACAGTAACTTCAACCGACACAACCTATAGCACAACTGTCGCTAAACCTGTTTTTTCTATACGGTCTTGTGACAATGATGTAGCTCGACTGATACAACCCTGTAATTTTTCTGGTTCACCTTTAGGAACCAGTGGCAATAGACTAACAGGCGCTGAACCTTCCGCAAGTACGCAAATCTGGATGATCTCACAGAATAGCCCAGCAAGCACAACAACTGTAGGCTTGTCAAGCTCAGATACAACCGAAGGCACAGTTCCTGCAAATGTAACAATAGACAACACGAATTACAATCGAATGGACACTGCTGGTTCCAATAGAATAGTCCTTTCTCATGTTGATGACGCTATAGTCGATGCAAGCCAAGATTGGACAGTAATCACCGCAACATCCACAGGAGGAATAACATATGATCCTATTGATGTTTTTGCAGCAACTACGGACAATGAAAATTACTTCTATGTAAGAGTAACGGGAAATACCAGTGAAGACACAACAACCACTGCTACTGTTGAAGTATGTCTTGGTGCAAACAACCCATCTAACCCTGTTACTTTGAATCTTTCATGTACTCTTGCTGGTGATGAATGTGGAACACTCTCTACTGCAAGTATAGTATTCCCTGTGAATAGCCAAGTAGACATTGGAAATGCAAGTAATACAGGTTGTACAAATGATTTGAAAAAACAATCTTTTACAGTTACTGGATTTGATGATACATACGCTGACGGAACCCAAACATTTACTGTAACTATGACTAAATCTACTACAGAACCAAACTATGCAGCTGCTCCAGCAACTGTTTCATCTGGAAATATCAACAATTTGGACAATGAACCTGCTGGAAAAAGAGTATTTGTTACATCAACTTCATTCAATGGAGAAATGACAGCCGCAGGAGTATTAGGAGCGGATAGCAATTGCAATAGCAATAAGCCTGGTGGAGTAACTGGAACATACAAAGCATTAATTGTTAGTAATGGAACAAATCCCGATGTATTGAACAATAGACCTTCAGTTACAGGATCAGTAGTAATCCAGCCCAATCTTCATTACTACCGATGCACCGATTCAAGCTATGCCAATTGCAGTGATGAAAATGGAAGACTGTTTATAGCTGATGGAACAGGCAGCTTCAATCCCATGGGTATGGTTCGTGATTTTTCAACTACACTTGCGGATGAATTCTGGACTGGAATGGCAACAAATCTTTCACCTACTACACAACCTAGCACACCTGCATGTGCGGCAACTAACTATCGTCACAATTGCCATGGATTCACCTATCGAAATTGTCCAGATAACCCTAATCCTAATTTCTACGGACAGATTTGGAAGAACAATGGTGGAGGAACAGTTATAAGTTCAGAGGCAGTTTGTACTGCTACAAAGAAGTTGATTTGCGTGGAACAATAGTTTACAGAAAATGAGTGCACATCAGTGATAAAAAAATTATATCCTAGGAACAAAATGAACTATAATCTTACCAAATTTACCTTGTTTGTTGCAGCATTGCTTGGAATATTTTCACAAGCTCCCCTACTCGCTCTCGATTGGGCAGAGATAGAACAGACCGAAACATGGCAGAAGATCTGTGGCTGTAAGGTGGCAAAATCAGCCAAACAAATGGCTACTCGAGAAGAAGCACTAGGCTCTCTACAAGAGGGAAAATTAGAAGAACTTGGAACAGAAGATTATATGGAGAAAATGTACAAGGGTGTAAAGAGAGATTTCGAATACTCAGGCACCGAATTTCAACAAGTCTCTGATGGTTTAGAAGCTCAGGGTGTTTCCTTAAAGCGAATTGAAGATGAGAATAAACGCCTAAGAGAAATTCTACTTTCTATAGATGGCGATGTCTCCTTCCCTACTGGTAAATCTGCTCTTACTCCCAAAGCCAAGGATCTACTTGCCAAAATTGCTGCAGCAATGGCTGCTTACCCAGAGACCAAGGCCAAGGTGGGTGGTCATACAGATAGTGTGGGAGCATTCCAATTGAATCTTCGTCTATCTAAGGCTAGAGCCGTGTCTGTAAAGGATGAGATGGTTAAAGTGGGAAATATCGCCGAAGCTAGATTTACAGAAGTGGAAGGATATGCGGACCAGAGAAAGATTGTGGATACTATACGTGCGGAGCCCAGAAACCGCCGAACAGAAATTACAATAGGCACTGTAAAAATCGTCCTAAAGTAAATGAAATACTTACAAATTGATACAAGCTTCCAGACTTTGTTTTGGAATAAAATTTATAACATAGGATCCCCATTGGACAATAGAAATAATAAAGAATATTTTCAGAATCTAGGTAGACGAAGTTATGCAACTGCAAGCATTGTTTTTTGGAAAGGTTTTATTTTTCTTGCCTTGCTAGTCTTCCTCTTTCCTTATCAAAGTATACAAGCGCAGAATGCGAGTCCTACTTCTGAAAATTCATCTCCAAAATCAACAGAGTCTCCCAAATCAGAAAATTCTGAGGCAAAATCCCTTCCTAAGCCTAAAGAGGAAACCAAATCAAAGCCTGGTGATAGCCATGCTTTGATTTCAGGTAAGGAAGAATTTGCAAAATTCAATGGAGAGTTTGAACATAGATTGCAATTTCGTATGGGAGTTGGACTAGGAAGATTAGATTCTGCTATTCTCAATGAGACTGGTAAAAACTGGTTTACCAACTCTATCTTTCGACAAGGTGTAGATCCTGGAGCACCTCTCGCTATTCCTATAAGTGAATCTAAAAATTTACAAACAACTCCCCAATATAGGGACATTACGTACGGCTATAATAATAAATACGAAATCCAATTTGCGGAAGACTTGACTCTTGGTAAGTATGGTAGGGAAAATCCAGCTTCTGTTAATTTTTTTGCACCAAGAACAGATAATTATTGGGCATCTGCCTTTGAAGGAAATCGTTTGCTTAGATTCGAAGGAAAAAGCCAGCACCTCAGGTTTTCTTATATACATCCAGTACTGGGTTGGTTGATGATAGGCCCTTCCTTGAACATACATAGATATTCTGAGAAGAACCAAATATCCTATGGTTCTTATGCCTCATCGCGTCCACAAACAGGTGCTAGCGATACAAGGACAACTTGGTCCTTTGGTGGGGATGCTAACGCAGAATTTTCCATGAAAGGAATAGTCCCTGGAATATTAATGAAGATGAAACTCACAGATTGGTGGGAGATCCGGTCTAGGTTTGAACTTTTAGATAGAAAGGGAAATTTTTCTGTATTCGGTTCCCAACTCATTAGCCAAGAATCTTCATCAACTGGGACAGGTTATACGGGAGTTCTACCAATTTATGGAGGTAAGGCGAGAGATAAGGGAACTTTATTCTTCTTAGAATCTTCTTTTCGATATTGTCGCTTTAGTCTAGATATAGGCTTAATACGACAAGATTTCAAGAGAAGTTATTCCGAATACTATGGAGATACCTTAGGTAGCGTTCTTAGAACCGACTATTCAGCGAGATCAGTTCTAATAGGTTTTTCCGAACTTTCCAATTCTGCCAAGCAAACTATAACAGAAATTTATATTATGCCAGGGATATCTTTCCATTACGATGAAGAGGGAATCTATTAAAACTTATTTGAAAGTTTTTGTCCGAGACCTTCTCACAAGGATTTTAAGATAAATTCTTAGATCTTAAACTTGCCTGATAAACGGACTCTATAATACCAGAGTTTATGGAATTTTTTTCCCATTCTGCAAGACCAAAAATAGTAGTTCCACCTGGGGATGTTACACGATTACGTAGTTCCATAGGATGAGTGGCAGATTTAGATTCCAATTCTCTCTTTAGATACTCTGCTGAGCCTAAAACAGTTTCAATTGCAATCTCTAAAGATTGACTATAACTCAGACCAGATTTAACACCACCTTCAGCAAGTGCTTGGATAAAACTAAAAACAAAAGCAGGTCCTGATCCACTGAGTCCAGTGATAGCATCCATATTGCTTTCTTTTTCCAAAGTTAAGGTAAGCGAGATTGGTGCAAAAATTTTTTCAACAACTGAATAAACTTCTTTATCGCCGTAATAAGCTAGCACTCCTTTACCATACACAATAGGAAGATTAGGCATAGTTCTTATTATATGGCTACCTATCGGAGCCTTATCTTTTAGGAAAGAAAAATTGATTCCAGCAGCGATGGAAATAATTGTTTTGGGAGATTTAATTTTAGAAATTACATCTTCTATAGTATTGGGCTTCACCGCCAAAATTAATATATCTGATTTTGATATACAATCTTCAATAGATTCTGTGTAATGAAATCTTTCATCTTTCTTTTTATGAATATCAAAAGCTATTTTTTCAAAATCGTCATTTAATCCGAGATAAATGGCAGATCCCATATTTCCTAGACCAAGAAAACCTACTGTTAATTTATCCATAATTTCTTTCTCCAAATATTGCTGTTCCGATTCGAATGAGATTAGATCCTTCCTCTAAGGCAATTTTATAATCTCCAGACATTCCCATCGAGAGAAGTCCATTAGAAAAATACTGATCTCTAATCATTCTCAATTCTTTAAACACTTTTCGTGTAAGAATAGGATCTCCATCTGAGGGGCCCATGGTCATAAGTCCTGCAAAACTACAATATTCATTAGAATACTCTAATAAGCTTTTTAAAACTGTATCCAAATCGCTTTCTTCAAATCCATGTTTGGTATCTTCTTTGCTGAGATTGAATTGTAAGAAGTATTGAATCTTGACTTGTTCAGTTAAGGCTCTCTTTGCAAGATCTTTCCACGCTCCCCAGGAACCCAGCCCATGTACAAAACCAAAAACACCTACAACCTTTTTGATATTTCCAGATTGGAGGGGACCAATGTGATGGAAGATAGGTTTTTGGGAAGGATCAAATTGCCATTTTGCAGAATGATTTTTCTCAAATTCATTCCACTTAGAAGATCCTTCTTGAACAGAATTTTCTCCGAAAATTCGTATTCCCTGCTCATAAGCAGATTCTAAACTTGAAAATGGATGTTTCTTTGAGACCGCAACTAAGGTAACATTTTCATTACCTGATATTTTTTTTGCTTCCTCTAGAAGTGAGAAATACTTCTCTCCAAAATTCATTTAGCTTCTAAAAGTTTCGATTCAAGTTTTTCTATTCGTCTTTCTATAGATTCTAATCTAGAATTTGTATCTTGCATATGAACATTTAATTTAGTTTCTAAATTTTTAATTCTTTCCGAATTGGATTTTACATTGGAAATTGAAGTAGAGCTACTTGAACTAATTGGTTTAGAACTAGATTGAGTTTTTACATTTTTTATTAGGTTAGTTTTTGTTTTGGCAACAGACTCAGATTTTATACTTGGTTTTGTTTTAGATGTTGTTAATGAATTTGATTTTATTTTATTTAAAGGCTTTGGTTTTTCAACTTTGACTTTAGTTGTTTTTTGTTTTATAACTGCATTGGATTCAATTTTCGAAACTTTCTTATTCTCGATTTTAGATTCACTGACAGGGTCAGCCTTATATACAGTTGTCGATTTATCAGAAATTTCTGGTGGAATAGGATTTTCATTTAAAGATGCTATCGATGATGTTGCATCTTTCATCTTAGGTTTTGAATCCATAGGGTTGATTCCTTTCTCAACGCCCTTTTCCATAGTTTGAGAATTCATAATTGGTTCTTTTTGTGGAAGATTGGGAATTTCAGGGTATTCCTTAGCTTCTGCGTCCATTTTGTAGCTAGGAAGATCCTTATCTTCCTCTGCATTGGCTAAGTTTGGAGAAGGAGAGTCTAGTAAGGGATTTTTCTCTTCACCAACAATCATTCTTTCGGAAGTTTTTCTATTTCCCTGCCAATTTGGTAACATTTCTGAGATTTTATCCCGATAGATAAAAGCATAGATACCCATGGATGCAACGATTACAATGAGTGCGGCTGAAATAACTATTTTAACATTTTCTCTATCTGCCATGGCTTTACTAATATCGGCTCAGCTAAGCCGTCTCTCCAGATTATTGCAAATTTTTCTAGTTTTGGCAACCTTTTTTCCAATGGTTTCTGCACCAAGAATTCAGGAAGCAGATGAATTAGGACGCGTTGAGTTACTCGATAGAGTTCTTTCAGAGAGATCGACGTATCAGTTGTTTTTAATTGATGCTTTTGAAAATGAAAATCCTTGGAAAATTTTTCGTGGAAATTCCTTCTTAAACCAATCAGAATTTATTTCCAAGATTCCAAGTTCTGATGCATTCAATCTCGAATATAATATAATCAATAAAACTCAGATCTCTCAAAAAAATCGCTCTTTTATGATTCACTCTCACATAGAACAACCAGGGATAGATAAATTAGAGATTAGACCTCAGGCTCCGATTTACCTGCCATCAGGTATCCCAATACGAATTCAATTTTGGGCTTATTCTGAAAATGTTAACATGAGTGCAAAGCTAATTCTAGAACAGAAAAAATCCCAAGACTTATATTTGGAATTAGGAAATTTTAAATTTGAAGGCTGGAAAAGAATGGAAGCTAGGCTTGAAATTCCTGAAAAAAATATTCGTCTAGTTCAATCCCTGCAAATCCCGCTTAAGGTAAAAGGAATACGGTTCTACTCTAACCCCTTCCAAACCAAGGGAGCTTTCTTTAT
>PEQN01000004.1 GCA_002786225.1 Leptospira sp.
CGCAGTTGACAGAGATGGTAAACTTACTGATAAGGACTTTACCTCCGACCAAGACAGAGCAGCTGATATTTCTAAGGACTATTTCAAGGCTAAAGAAAAGACAGGGCTTCTTGCTGGAGATAATGCTGTTCTGAGATTATCATCTGGTCTTAAAACAATTATCAGTGGTGCTTATCCAAATCGTAAAGAGACAGGATTTAGAACTCTTGCAGAGATAGGAATCTCAACTGGGCAAATTGGATCATCTTGGGAGAAAATCCAAGAAGGGATTCTTCAAATTGATGAAGAGATGCTTACTAAGGCTTTGAATGAAAATCCGGAAGCTGTGAAAGAACTTTTTGCAACAGATATCAACCAAGATGCAATTACAGATGAAGGTGTTGGTTTTAGAATATTAGAACACATGAAGCCATATACTCAATTCACTGGTGGTATAGTGAATAGTAAGATTAAGCTATTAGAAGATAATATCTCCGATAATAAGAAGAAGATTAAGAACCATGAGACTCATATGCTTGCGTATGAGTCCAAATTGAAGCAAAGATTTTTGTATATGGAACAAGGAGTAGGTAAGAACAAATCAGTTGGTAATTACCTACAAAACAATTTACGTGGAGCCCAAAGAGGAGAATAAAGAGAATGGAAATATTTGTTAACAACCATAAGTTGGATGTGAATTTAGAAACCGAGAAAACAATAGGCGACATTGTAAAAGGTGTAAATCATTGGGTAGAAGCAAATCATAAATACGTAGTCTCCTGCTTTGTGGATGGAGTCGACTATGATCTTGAGAAAATGGAAGAAGTTGATTTTGTGAAAATCCAGAGAATTGATTTTATCATTGGGGAAGAGTTGGATGTCCTTGTATCTGGCTTAGAAGAATTAGATCGTTATGTAGATACAATTGGTTCAACTTTGATTGGAAGAGATAGCCTGACGGAAAAAGAATCCAATGATCTTTCGGAAGGAATCATCTGGGTTGACTCTATCATTACCTCAGCC
This sequence comes from Leptospira sp., assembly GCA_002786225.1. Lineage (GTDB taxonomy): Bacteria > Spirochaetota > Leptospiria > Leptospirales > Leptospiraceae. Next base: position 1,003 of record PEQN01000004.1, read on the forward strand.
AAGAAATTACTCAAACTAAATCTAGATTCCATTCGACCTATGGGCAAGGGAAAAAACGTCCAAGAGATTCTAGAACATTTGCACAAAACTGTTTCTCATCTAGAATCAGTGGAAGCAATTGATGTTTTTCTAGAAGACTTAAGAGACTTGAAGCTCTTTATCTTAGATCTTCGCAATCGAACTGCGATCTTGGATTTGGACAATGATAAATTATTAGAAATCGTGAAACAATATTCAGAGAATTTGGACTCTATCAAAAATGAATTTGTAAAGATCAATGAAAGTTTCCAATCAGGTAAAGATCAAATTGCCTCATCAATACTAACAGAGAGTATAGGAAAAATGAATACCTTACTTACTGCTTTGATCTCACTTAGAAATTCTTATCCAAAATTAGAATTGGAGAAAATAGTTGTAGGAGAAAGCGATCTCGCATCTTACAACCAAAGCTTGAATGAATGTCTTTCTCAAATCGCAATGGGTTTAGAGAGAAATGATTTGGTTGAAGCTGGGGATTTGATCGAATACGAATTGCCAGAACTCCTGGACGGATTGAAACCTTATTTGGATAAAATCATTGAGAAGTTAGAAGCAGTCGCCATTTAACTAGTAAGGATTTTTCTAGTGATCAGTTCATCTTTTTTAAGTTGTTCCATCAGAGCATCTAGGCTAGGGAATTTTGTAACCTCGCGGATCTTCTCTACGAATTCCAGTTGTATGGTTCTGCCATAGAGGTTCTCATCAAAATCCAGGATATGAGTTTCGATGGTGATGGTATTGTCACCAAATGTGGGTTTGGTTCCCACATTGGTCATAGAAGGTCTTCCATTTGCTAAGCATGCATACACTGCTATACCTGGGATTACTATGTCTTGTGGTATCTTGAGATTTGCAGTAGGGTATCCAAGCTTTCTTCCTTCTTTTCTTCCTTCCACCACTTTCCCCTCTATTTTGTAATTGCGCCCCAAACATACTTTTGTATTGGCAAGGTCCCCATTTTTTAAGAAGTCACGAATTAGGGAAGAGGAGATCTTCCATTCACCAGCAAATACAGGTTCCACTTGGCTTACTTGGTAGTCGTATTCTTTGGAGAGGGATTGCAATAATTCAAAGTTGCCTCTACGATTTTTACCAAAGCAATGATTGTATCCTATGATAAGGTGTTTAGCCTGGAATTTTTGGAGAAGTATTTCTTTAAGAAAATCTTCTGCCTCCATTTCTGAAAGTTCTGTGGTAAAAGGTAGAATTTCTACTTCTTGGATTCCATAAGAGAGGATATTTTGAATTCTTGATTCAAGAGTCTGCAAATAGGTAAAATCTGATTTCTTACCAAGGACTATAGCTGGGTTAGGATGGTAGCTTAGAGCCAAAGAACTGAGTGATTCCGATTGAGCGATAGCTTGGGTTTTCTGAAGAAGTGCAATGTGTCCCAAATGAACACCGTCAAAATTCCCTAATGTAATGGCTCTTCCTGTCAATGTATTCTATCCTTGTACTATTTGAAATAATTCCATATCTATCTGAATTCTTGGATATGTCCATTGAAGTGGACTAGTGAGGAATGAAAAATCAAATTTTGTAGACAAGACAGCTTAGAATACCGATCCTAAGATTACTATGTTTCGCATGATTTCTATCCTCTTCTTTTTGCTTTTTGGGTACCAATTATTCGCTGAGGGAAGTACTCAGTCTGGGCACTTTAAAGACTTTGGACTGGGTTCTGGAACAGGAAATTTTATGACCTACCCTGAGCTAGAAATTTGGGCTAGTTACCAAGGCTGGAAGGTGGAGCCTGATCAAAATTTTGCAGGCATTAGAAACCAAGTCTGCCAAATGATAGGTGAAGATGGAATAGAGTTTGATTTACAAAAAGAAAACTTAGAAAAAAGAGCAGTTTATCTCTATTTGGAACTGGTTCGTTATAGAGATTCTAAATTCAGCCCTCTTCCTTCCCGAATCTTGAAGGTCTATGTAAATGGAAATTGGAAAGAAACTGTGGAAATAGCAAAAGGGAAAAATTTCCGAAATCCCATTATGATTCGTTTGGATCCTTCTGAATTTACGGATACTAAGATCAAAGTGAGACTAGAACCTTTTGGTCCTATTCAAAAAGGGGCCTTCTGGGGAATCTGGGATGCTTTTCTTTCGAATACGAAAATGGATTCTTAGGAAAACTGGCTCTTGAATTCGTCTTCACTGATCGTATGGAAATAAGATGTTAAGCCAGCAACTTTGAAGACTTTTTCTATGGCAGGTTTCATGTTCGCAATAGAAAATTTACCCTTAAGGTCTTGAACATAATTCAATTGTTTAATTAACATTCCAATTCCTGAAGAATCGATATAATTTAACTTCTCTAAGTTAATCACAACATGAGCTTGGGATGCATCCTTTCCTAAATTGTTCTCAATAAAGTTCTTGAAATCCAAGGAAGTATAGATGTCTAATGAACCAGTAAGGCTGATAACGATGTGATTAGCTGCTTTCTTAAGATCAATTTCCATTTCTGCTATAGGCTCGCTATGAGTCATATTGTGGTTCATAAACTTGTTTTACTACTAAAATTTCTCTATTTGCACTAAAATTTGAGAAATAGGATCCAAGTCTTTTAATTTTGATTTGCTACTTGTCGAAAATATAAATGAGTCCAAGGAGAATTATATGCATTTTAGAATATTCCTCATATCCCTCGTTTTAGGTACAACGGGAGTATTCTCTCAGGAACTGGTAGACATAGATCCAACTTATGGTGGTTTGAAGCCGCTTCCTGAATTGAGCCAAGGCCAAGTTAAGGCTATGGAAGGTCTCAAGTTAGATGTGAAAGGATTGCATGAAGAGATTCAAAAACGACTCAATTTCCTCGCCCAAGAAAAAAAGTTCAATGATGGAAAATACATCCAGTCATCCATTGCCAGAGAGCAGTTCCAATACCCAACCAAGAAAAGATCTATAGTAAACCACCAATTCACCTTGAATGTAACAGGGGGAGACAGATCCCAATCCTTAAAGGATATTGAAATCTGGACTCGTAAATCAAGCACTACCAAACATGTTGAATATATAGATACTAAGATCATGAGAGTCAATAAACCTGTAGCAGATGATGATTGGAAGAGCATGAAGATCTCTATCAAGAAGATTACTTCCTCAGGTACTACCAGCGAAGAATTTGCCATCACAGAAATTTATGAACCTGACCAAAGAGTTTTAATTGCTACCATGTATCGAAATAAACTGAGAGAGATCATCTCCTCCATAGATAGATACATCAATGCAAAGGGGAGAGGTCTAACAGATGATATTCGATTCATTAATAATGAAATGAATACATCAGGACAATACCAAGAACTCGAATGAAACCAAGAGGTGAGTTCCCAGACTACTACACCTGTCTGGGGATTCGATTTGGTGCAAGTCTTGATGAGATCAAGAAGAATTTTCGAGCTCTCGCAAAAGAGCTGCATCCTGATAATCCACAAACTGGATCCAAAACAGCATTCCAAAAAATTCTAAAAGCCTACCAGATTCTAAGTTCAGAAAGGGACAGAAAGATCTATGATTATGCTTATTCGAGCTTTATCAATAGCCAAATTGAATCCACTCGCCAATCTTTACTTCATAAAGAATGGGTGAATGAGGTACAAAATCAAAACACCTATTCTATTCCGCATTCTCGCATAGTTTTCGCCCACTCTGTAACAGAATATGCTAAAATAGGATTGATGCGCAAAGGCTATAGAATGAAGGATAGAAGAAAATGGACTGGAATCAATTATGATGTAGAAATTCGTATCGAGCCTGATGAGGTATCAAAGATACTAAGAGCCAACATTCCACTAACAGTTCGTAAACTCTGTCCCATCTGTTTGGGCTCTGATATTCATTGCAGTTCTTGTGGAGGCAATGGATCCTATAAATCTTCTAAGAATCTAATTATTGATTTGTTGCCCAATCGTTGGAAGAATGGCCAGATCTTAGAGTTGGAATTGAGTCGTTATCGTCCGGATAAGCTAACTCATTTCAAAAAGAAGAAACTCAAGATAAAACTATCAATCCTCTGATTCAGAAGAAAATCTTTCTAATAATTCCAATGGTACTATTTCTAAAGCTCGTTTGTGGGTTGCTCTTAGATTTACTAAGGGTGGAACTCCAGCACGGTATGCTTCTAACCAGCGTGATGCGCAAAGGCACCAAGTATCCCCAGGCTTGAGTCCTTCAAATCCCCATTGCGGTCTAGGTGTAACAAGGTCATTGCCAGCAGAAACCGAAAAATTCAGAAAGTCAACTGTCATTAGCGTGCAAACTGTATGGGAACCTAGGTCTTCATCAGATGTATCACAACATCCATTTCTAAAAAATCCTGTAACAGGATCAAAAGAGCAGGGTTCTAAGGGTTCACCGAAAACATTTAAGGATTCATCCATAACTAAGTATTCCTTTTATAATTCAGATAGATATTTTTTAGTAAGTGCTTCTTGCTTAGCGATATCATTCTCTAAGTTGGAATTTGGACTAACAACTGTTTCGCTTTCTGAAACTAATTCAGATGGATTTACTTTATTTAGGGGGGATGCTTTCTTTCTTTGAACCAAATAGCTTCCAATTCCTATAAGTCCAAGTATGCCAATGAAGGCAAGAGAGAGGTTGATCCAAGTGGAGTCTGGTTTTGCTTGGATATTCGGGCCAAACCCTTGCACTAGGTTTTGGATCATTCTTTCATTTCCTTGCTCTCGAAATTGTTGAATCACTGCATCATTGAGAATAGTATCTCCAAAACCATTTTCAAATTTAAAAACAATTTCATCAGCACTAAGGCCAAGCTTGATTTGGTTCTCTATGAAAGTCTTGAGATAGCTAGAAACGATACACATATTATAGGAGCAACTTTGGATGGCAAGAGATGGAAGGCAGATACACCGCAAGCGAGAAGTAGCATCTAGGAACTCTTGAATTTGATTGGGATCGGTAAGGCTTGTTGTAGTTGTTGTCGTCTGGGCACTAAGAGAAAATGTAAAAAGCAAGTAAGGAAAGAGCATTATGGATAAAATTTTTTTCATGAATTCAAAAAGCCTAGGTCTATATTCTACAAGATCCCAAGATTCTCTTATCTTGCCAAGAAAAACCTCTTGTATTCCCTGATTTAAAGAAAAATTTAGAGCTTGGCGATAGCAGAGAAGCAATTTTACTATCTTTACGCTCTATGGCTAAGAATAAGAAAATGATTTTCAGATACAATTTAAAATTTTTTATTTTATTCTTATTTATTGTATCTTGCAATTATTACCCAAGTTCATCCCAAGTAAAAAAAGGTAGTCTAACTCTTCCAAAAGATTGGAAGGGTGAAGCCATTTATCTACAAGGAGATTGGCAAGCCTTAGCAGGAATTAGACCCTACGAAGATTTTCTGGATTATCCTGATGAAATATTTACTATTCCCATTCCATCTTCAGGCAAAAAATTTGCAGGAGATGAAAATCGAAAAACGGTTACCTTGCTTCTTCATGTAGAACTTCCTTATTCTTCGTATGATATCGAAACATTGAGTATCATGACTAGAAAAGTATGGACGGCACATAATGTTTTTATCAACGGAAATAAGATTCTTGAGAATGGCATTGTAAGCGAAATCGATATAGAACATTTTCCTAGAGTTAAACCAAAATTAGGAGTTTTCCCTTATGTTAGAGTAATGGATGTTGTAATCCAAATATCCAACTTTTCATTTGTGGAGCAAGGTATGATAGAAGCTCCCATCTTAGGAAAATCCGATGAAGTATACTCTTTGTTATATGGTAAAAAGTTCTATGATTTGATCGTAATGCTAGTGCTTATTCTCTTTATGCTTGTGAATCTTGGAACTTACATTTCAAATTCAAAAGATAAGGGATCTGCCTTATATGCCCTTCTTTTGTTAAACACAATATTATTGATTCCATTTAGCTCTTCTGGAGATAGACTTATTTTGGATATATTTCCAGGAATGAGTTATTATGTTGTTGTTAGAATTGAAGTTATTTTTGTTTCCCTGATGGTTCCAATTTACCTCACTTTCTTAAGATATTTATTTCCTAAGGAAATAAATCATAAATTTTATTGGTTTTATGTTAGCTTAAGAACTGCTTCTATAATTTTTACCTTACCTTTTTTAAGTCTCATGTTTCAGACCATATTAACGTTTGTTGTGATCGATATTCTAGTTACATTTTATACTTATTGGGTGATGTCGCTTGCGGTTTACAGGAAGAGACCTCAGGCTAAGGTAATTTTAATTGGATTTACTTTTGTGACTCTTAGTATTGTGAATGATTCAATGGTTGAGTTGGGCTTTCTAAACTCTTACCATCTAACTTTATATGGTATCGTTATTATGTTCTTCTTTCATTCTACTGCTATGGTTTTACGTCTTAGAACTATCTATAAGGAAAATAATTCATATTCTATCGAGCTTTCCAAATCTAAGGAAGAACTAGAGCTTAGAGTAGAAGAAAGAACTCGAGCATATCGTGATGCTATGGAGCAGGTTAAAGACACCAACAAATTGAAAGATAGATTCCTATCTATAGTATCCCATGATATACGATCTCCACTATCGGGAGTGAGTGGTGCTATGGATTTATTGCTGAGTGATTCAGAAATAGAAGAGATAGATAGGTTGGACATTCTGAAAAAATCCAAACGAGCCATAGATGGTCTCATATTAATGACCTCAGAGATCTTGAATTATGCAAAGAATGCAGCCATTCGTATATTGCCTAATTATGAAATAGTAAATCTATCAGAATTGATTTCAGAAAATACTATGAAGATTGCAGGTTTGGTTCTTGAAAAAAGATTAGTTGTAGATACCAACTTTCATTCTAATATTCTAATTAAAACAGATCCTAATTTACTTGGTATCGTTTTAACAAATATTTTCTCCAATTCTATCAAGTTCACACAAAATGGTGGAAGGATCTCGATTCAAGTTGAAGAAAATAAGGATTATACGAGAATTATCTTCGAGGACAATGGCCAAGGGATAGATAGCCAAAGATTGAATAGTATCTTTGATTATGAATTAAATTATTCGACCCAAGGAACCAAAGGGGAGTCTGGAACGGGCTTTGGTTTACCCTTCTCAAAAGAAATCTTAGATTCTCTAAACTATCCCATTCAAATTCACTCTAAACTAGGCAAGGGAACAACAATAGAAATCAAAATTCCTCTTACCCAACATACAATTTTAATTGTAGATGATAATGTAAACTTTAGAGAAAAGATGAAGGTTATTCTTAATTCATTCGATTTACCACTCTTGATTATAGAGAAGGAAGATGTCAAATCAGCCTTAAAGCAAATTGAAAATCTGAAGATGGATTTTATTTTCTCCGACTATGCCATGCCTGGAATGACTGGCTTGGATTTTGCTTATGAATTAAAAGAAAAATATCCCGAACAAAAAATTCCACTGGTAATTGTTACATCTTGGTCGGAAAGAGAAGCACATGTATACAGGGAAATAGAAACTAAGGGAAAGGAATTGGGAGTCTTACGTATTCTTCCCAAAGATTTGGAACAAAGTAAACTCCAAAATGCAATCTTGGAGTTTATTAGAAAGTTATAAAATTCTATAGTCTAGTAATTCTATAGTTTAGTAATAAATTTTCTTGGTTTGCCTCTTCTCTCTTGTTTATCCTTGAGAAAATAAACTCTTTTCTCTAATTCTTCCGTGAGTTCCTTGGCTGCCTTCTTGTCGTTGGATTTGGGGAAATCTTCAGGAGGAATAGGTTGTCCAATATTATAAACAATCTTAGCCTTGAAAGCAGCTCCAGATAAAAAAGCTTCTGGCTTGGACATATTGTGCGCTCCAGAGATGCCAGATGGTATAATGGGAACACCAGCGCGCAAGGCAACTTTTGCCGCCAAGGCTTTGAAAGGACCCATGATACCAGTTTCAGACCTTGTTCCCTCTGGATAGATGCTAAGTAGCTCACCGGACTTCAAGATACTAACCATGTAATCTTCCAATTGAGCATAGTAGTCCATTGCTGCCTTCTTATCCATGCTCTCTCCATAGTGGTTTCGAATGATGGGCATGCCTCCCCAGTGTTGTAGATTTTTGGAGAAAGAATCTCCCATTCTATTGAGTAGCAATCGTATCATAGGTTTGGTTAAACTAAGAGGAGGCTTGGAAAAGGGCGACTTAGGACTATCAATGTATGCCATGATATCTTCTTGGGGATGAAACAATTCGTATTTCGCTAAATATACTATCTTTCTATCTATGTAAACACCTTGAACGGGTACATCAAGATAGTCAGTATGGTTGCAAATAATAACAGCACCACCTGTTTTGGGTATAAAATGGGAACCAGTAATCTCAATATCATAAACCAATTCGAGGATTTGTTTGAGAAGAAATTTAGGAATTTCCCGAGGGATGAGGAAAAGTTCTTCTAAGCTTTCAGTGGAAGTTTCGTTCACGTGTGTTTTTTCCTTATCGATCATGGTTTCTGTCTTTCCAAACAAAATCAAGGAAAAATCAGTTGATTTCCCAGGAATTGGCTTTGTCTTAGATGAATATGGAATTTTCCGTTCTCTTTTCTAGCGAAATCTTCTTCGGCAATCAACCTTTGGAAATTTTACACAGTCTAGATGCTTCTTTTGGGAGTTTTTTTCTGACTCTGTCTTTGCTTGCTCACAATTTGGGATCTAGTATCTTCTTTCTTAGTCTTCTTGCTATGGTTTATCTATGTTTCTCACCTCAATTAGGCTCTAAGCTTGCGCTGGGTTTGCTACCTGCTGGAATCCTCAATTCTTTGGTTAAGTTTATCGTGGAAAGCCCTAGACCTATGAATCTTTCGGATAATCTTGCGCATATGCAATCTAAGGCAGGTGAATTTTCATTTGGATTTCCTTCTGGCCATGTTCACACTAGCATTGTTATATGGGGTTTGATTTTTTTGTCTATTAAGAACAAATACGTAAAAACTTTTTCCTTAATTGTAATTATCATCATGCCTGTATCGCGCTTGTATCTTGGTGTTCATTATTTGGGTGATGTCTTAGGTAGTTTAATTTTGGGAATCATCAATCTACTTGTATTATTATGGTTTATTCGCAAGTTCCCAGATTTTCCAAGTTTGGATTTGTTAGATGAATCCAGTTTTTCCATCCAAAGAAAAACTCGCTCACTGGTTCTAATGGTTCTCGCCATCACCTTAAGCCCGACCTTGCTTTATCATCCTGGACTTTCAACACCCCATTTGGCTTCCTTGGATATAATGGTATCTGCTAGTGCCGCCTTGGGTGGATTTTTAGTAGGAAGCATTTTTATGAAGGCATTTGTCTTGCCCACAAGAGAAATTTGGTCTTCTTATGTGGAATCTGATTCGCCTACTTTAACCTTATTTATTCGACTCTCTACCCTTGTTCTTATGATCTTTCTTTTCTATTTACTTCCATCTTTAGTTTTAAAAGGCTACGACTTTTACAATCATATTCTAGTTCGCTACCTAAGATACTTTATAGCTGGTTTAACAATTGTTTATCTTACTCCACTTATTCTTTTTCATTGGAAGAATGGACTCTATTTGAGAAAATCTTTGAATGCTTAGAATCTTTACAAAATTCCAAGAACTTAAAGTAGAGTTATCGCGTGCAAATGTCTTTAAGAATTCTATCTATGTAACTATTTCTAAGGTCATCTCTTCCCTTATGAATCTTGTGTTCATGGTGTACGCTGTGAATCTTCTTTCCAAGGCTGAGAATGGGCAATTTCAATATTACCTAGGTTTCTTTCCTGTAATACTTGCTCTTGCAGAATTCGGGCTTCCTTCTGCCTTAGTAAAGTATATGGCTCCTTCCACAGACGATCCTGAGCAGGTTGGGAAGCTTCTAATCTCTTCCTTGGTTCTCAAAATTTATGCTCTCATCATCCTTTTAATTTTAGGAATTGCCTTATTCTTGTTTGTTCATGAAAATATTTTAATTATCGTATTGCTCATATTAGGTGGATTTATAGCTTCCTTTGCTTCCTATTTTGAGAGTATACTAGTTTCTTTTCGAAATTATTCTGCCTTGGCTGTCTGGAATCCTCTGCCTAATTTCATAAGATTGTGTTGCTTGATAGGTTTTTCAAATATGGGTGAGGATGCTATTGGTTACATAGATATTTTAGGTATCTACTGCATAGCGCCCTTGTATGTGATTGGAATTTTTTTCTTTATTAGTTATAAAGAGAAGCTCCAGTGGAGATCTAACTTCAAAGATACCTTGCTTGACCAGAAGAAATTGGCGATATTCAATTCTTGGTCTCTTCTTGCTTCTATCTTTGCCATTATCTCGGATCGTTTAGAAATTTTCTTTTTAAAATACTACCACGGCTCGGAGGCTGTAGCGGAATACGGGACAACCTTGCAGTTGTTTAGTGGTTTTGTTATTATACTTTCTGTATTAAATTCATTGATTTATCCTAAGCTTTCAAGGATTGTAGATAGTCCCGAATTCAAAGGATTTTTAATCAAAAGCATTCTTGCAGGTTCTTTGCTTGCACTAGTCTTCTCACCTGGATTTTTTCTAGGTAGAGTGATTATGGATTTATTATTTAAAGGGAACTATTCCAATTCGGTTCCTATTTTTCATCTTTTGTATCCAAATTATATGCTTCAATTGGTCTTTGCTCCTTTGGGAATGGCTTTGTTTGCAATGGGACTGCCAAGGTTGCTCTCAATTCTCGCCTTACTTAGATTAGTATTTGGTATCGTTTTAGATAATTTATTGATTCCAGAATTTTCAACTCAGGGAGCTGCCATTTCCTTATTTCTTGGGCAATTGGTTTCTTGGTTATTGCTTGTTGGTTATTTTCTTGCCTATTTTCGAAATAAAGAATCCAATTAATCCAGTGGCAGATTTTCATGGTTTCGAAACTTCTCCAACAAAGAAAGAAAAGAAATCTTGTATCAGGTTCCAATTTAACTTACTGCTGCTTGCGATAAGTATAGGAATATTCTCTATCCCATTTGCCTTGCAAGCAGAATCTTATTCCTCTCATCGATTGGATGATGGACTTTATAGCCAAGGAGGAGGTAGGAATAACATTTCCGCTCCACGTATTCAAGAATTCCTTAATGAAAAAAAAAGTTCAACTAACAATTGGAAGTTGGATTTATATTCTCAGTCTAGGTTTCGAAGTCAAAAAGGAGGAAGAACCCAAGATCAACAATCTAGGTATGAAGCTTATGGTGCTCTTGAACCTGAGCTACAGTGGGTGAATGCCAGTTACCTTCAGCCTTTCTTAGTGCTTGCTCCCAAAATAGGTGCTGTCCAGTCTCAGATAGTACAAAATGAAAAATTTACAATTTATGATTTCGAAGGTATAGCCGGTCTTAAGCTTCCTTTGCTTCCTGGAAATTCTTTCTTCCAAGCTGGACGTGGCTTTCAAAGATTGGATCGCTATGGCTTTGTCTTTAATGATAGAATGAATTTTATAGAGTTGGGTCTTAGCCAAGAATGGATGGATATGACCTTGGGATTTTCTCTGGTCTCGGGCAATTACTCTTCGGATAATCTGAGCCTCACACCTAGAGATTGGAAGGAAGATAGAAGAAATCTATGGGGAGGTCATATGTTTATCCAAAAGAACAATGGAAGCCTTGCCTATGGAAATCTCTACTTCTATCGTTCTCTAACCAATAAACAAATTCCAACTTACCAAGATTCCTTTGTTCCCTCAGAATCCCTTTCTTATCTCGGTGCAGATCTTGGTTCAAATATTTTTGACACAAAATACTTCCTAGAGTTAGGTGGCAATTCCTTGAAAAGCTATCAAAATCTCTATCTTCCCGATTCTTACCAGGCAAGCACAGAACTTTCAAATACTTTCTTCACAACCTATGCAAAGTTAGGCTGGAAAGATGAAAATTGGAGATTGGAAGCAACGGGACTGCTCCAATCTAAGCAAGGTTATTTTGCAATGTCTGGTCCTTTAAGAATTATGGGAGGTGATACCTCTATACTACTGGGTTGGAATACCTATGCAGAGAGGTGGAATGAGTTGAAACGAGGATTTCAGATGGGTGGCATTTTCATTGATAGGCGTTATGAAATCTTTGGATATTCTGACTGGCACACATCTTTGTTTATCAATTCAGCCAATCTGGAACTAGGACGAGGTTATGAAGGAATTCTCCATCTAGGCAAGAAGAGTTTATTTAAGCAAGAACAGCATCGTAATTTCTTTCTTGCCTCTATTGCTTATGCTAAAGTGCTTCCTAGAGAAAAAGAATCCTTTATCATTGATGAGATACAAGTCCAACAAAAACCTAGAGAGTTCTTGAAGTTTTATTTTAGTTTGGGTTTGAACTTTTAGAGCTTACGTTGCTGTTAAAAGACGAGAAACGCGTACAAGATTACCCATCTCATTGTATTTGATGCTATCAACATTCATCTTTGTTAGAAATATTCCTCGACCTGAGTACAAATTGTACGATGGATTTTTGATTGGATCTGGGATTTTATCCAAATCAAAACCTGTTCCTTCATCTTCAACTTCAATTTCTATACTATTGATTTTGTAAAAAGTACTTACACGAACTTTTTTAGTCGTTTCCAAACATTTCGCATCAACAAGATTGAAATAGTCTCCACTGTTTTCTAGAAATTCCTTCTTCTGAGAATAATCTATTCCTGCCGTGCCATGTTCTATAGCATTGGAAATAAGTTCATAGAGAGAGACCTTAATTGCGATGAGATCCTCATTTCCTACATTGGGCAGGGAATCCAATCTGCCCGCAATGTAGGCAACATATTGATTGATTTCTCTAATTTTCGGATTTAGAATGTAGATGCTATTCTCAGATTCATGAACAAAGTCCTTTGATGGGATATGGGCTCTCTTATCAAAATGAACCATTTTTGCCTTTTCGATTACTTCTCGTAAAGTATCGATACGGAAAGGCTTTAAGAAAAAGTCAACAGCACCCATGCGAAAGGTATCTATAGCTAGATCTATATTACTATTTCCTGTAATTATGATGAATGGAATGTATTTCTGAAATTCTTTCAGTTTACGAATAAACTCAACACCACTCAGTTTAGGTAGGCTGATATCTGTTATGATGAGGTCTATTGACTCACTCATGCAAATATCGAAGGCTATTTGACCATTTTCTGCAAATACTAACTCATAGGATTCACCAAAAGAAATTTGAAATAGCTCTCGTATTGATGGCTCATCATCAACAAATAAGATACGCATAGGTAATATCTTTATATTCTAAAGACCTAGATTGTCTAGATATTTTAATTTATAGTTATTCAAAATGTTTGTATCAATTTCTCGGATTGTATCCGTTCTAAGTATGATGATTTTGCCACCAGATAACTCTATAGTAAGATATTCATTCTTATTAGCTTGGATCGCTTTCTTTAGCTCTTTAAGATTGAAGATATTGGAGCCATTCACTTTCTGAACGATGAGATCTTGAAACTCTTGGTAGCCCAGATTGCGTTCGTCGGGTAGAACCCTAGAGAGCAATACTATCCTTTCTCTATGCGGATGAACCTTAGAGAAGTAGGATTCCGAAAGATAAAGAAGCTTCTTTTCTGAATTCTTTCTATAGTTTTCACCAAACTCTTTTAGATAGTTCCCTGTTAGTTCTGTAAAAAATAGTCCTCCACTGATATAGTAGTAAGGTGTATCAGCGGGATGTGTCTCTGGAACTAAGAATTCTTCTTCTGAATATTTTTGTAGATAGTAATTGATAATGAGTGGCTTTCCGTTTCTCAGTATGTGTAAGGAGACCTTATCACCAATAGCTTTGAGCTTAGAGCCAGATCTCAGAATTAAATCCAATGCCTTATTGCCCATTTCGATTCTATCGAAGCGATTTAACTCCTGTCCATTGATAGCAGTAATTGCATCACCTGGAAATAATTGAAAGGCTGGGCCCACACCAGGATAAACTTGGGAAACCACAATTCCTTTACTCTTACTTGGAAAATAAAATTCCAATTCAGAATTCGTTAAAGCAGATACAAATTGAAATCCTGGGTGAGGAACTTCAAATGGATTCTTATCATTTAAGAATTTTTCCATATAGAAAGTAGGGATGATAGAATTTTGGATTTGGAATCCACAAAGGAATCCATTTCTTATGATAAATTGAGCCTGGTCCACGTAGGTATCAGACCTATAAGCTAACAGAGGAACATACGAAAAGGAAAATGTAATATAGTCAGACGATTTATAATTGCAAATTTTTTGCGCTGTAGGAGAGTCCACTTTAACAATGGGAAGAGCAAAGACTTCATCGGATGTAAGATGGATGAATCCTATAGAGCTATCATATCTTTCCACCTTAAGCTTGCTATTGGAATGATTGCTTCTTTCTAATTCAGCAAACAAGGGCTTTTCATTGGGTATGGTGATAGTAAAATATGAATTCTTACCTACACGAATACCAGGTGTAATCTTACGGATGGGCTCTTTCACTAACCAAGGATTTTGGTGGGATGCTTTCTTAAAAATAACTTCAATATCAGAAATATTTTGAGATCTAAGTTCACTCATTCCGTATGTAAGAACAAAAAGTATAGAAAAGAATTTAATTGGTTTCATGATCAACTCCATATCGCTTCTTAATTCTAATATTAATCTTATCTACATTCTTAGGAGTTAAAATGATAGGTAAGTCAATTCCACGGAATTTAATCTGTATAGCTTGCTTGTCAAATTTTTTCCAAAGTCTTGAGAAATCGTTGAGATCCTTAGCAGTATAACCATTGATAGTCTCAACTATTTTGAGTCGATAATCCTTATACCTTAGATTTTCAGGATCATCGAAAATATATCCAAGCACAATATCTCTGTCATTGAACCTATACAATTTGTCTTGAATATAATAGCTGTAGTGGTATTTAGATGAGCTATCTAAACTTGCAATTTCTTGATTGGAGAAAAATGCCCTAGATACAGGTTGGAAGACTAAACCTGCATTTACAAAATACGAAGAAGATTCGTCTCTGTACAAATCCAAGGAATCTGTTTTCTTGAGCTTAGAGCTTGCTTTATACTTTTCACCATTTCTGTAGAAATAGATGGTAACACTATCTCCGATAAATTTATTCTCCAAATAATCAATCATACTCAGAGGTTTGTCCGAGACCAATTCGCCTTCGTTGTTCAAAGGATAATCATCTATTCGAAAGATAAAATCCTTCTCTCGTAAATATTCATAGAAGGAAGATTGAGGATAGATAGCATTGATGAGAATTCCTTGCGTCTCAGGAGGAACCTTGTAATAATTTTTCAAACTATTGGAATAGCCTGTTTGAAAATTGAATCCAAGATTGGGGAAGCCGTCGTATTTTCCATCTTTAACATCTTGCAGAAAATGATTGATGACAGGTGTAGGAATTAGATAGGTAATATCTCTTTCTATCTGAGAAATTTGAAATACAAGTCCAACAACCTTGTTGCCCTGAATTGCAGGACCTCCCGAGTTTCCTGGATAGATGGATGCCTTAGCTTTCAATACAGATCTGAAGTCAAGTCCTGTGAATGAGTACCGCATCTTTTCAAAACTTAGAATGCTTCCTTTTTCTACCGTTAGGTTCTCTGTTCCATTCGGATATCCAAGAATCAAGAGATCCGATCCAAGCACGGGAATGGTATCTGAGAAAGGAAAGATCGTCGTATCTCTGCTAAATTCTGGATCATCCACTTCAATGATAGCTAGGTCGCAATCGATTCCTATATACTTTACTTTGGCAACATAGGGTTTCAGTTTGTTATAGATTCGAACTGTCAGAAATTTAGAATCTATCACAACATGAGCATTGGTTAATATTTCAGTTGGAGAAATGACAAGACCAGAACCAAGTCCAGTTGTAAATGATTCCTTCATCCAAGGCTTGCTTGCTGATTCTGTTATAAAGCTTTCATTTTTTATAAGGACCACTGATCCAAATACTTGTTTAAAACTCTTAGGATTTTCTTCTTGGGCTTGGATACTATTTGTAACCAAGGCAAATAGGAAGCAGAATAGGTAGCTTAGGTTTTTAATTTTCATATGGATAAAGTTTAAATTCTCCCCAAAGAATTCTATCATCTTGCCACTCTTTCAATAAGATAGAGGCAAGGAATTTTTCTCCCTTCTTAATATCTTTACGAAGTAGATTTCCAATCTGAATTTCCCCTAGCTTTGTTCCTTCCAATCGAATTAAGGAGACAAGAGAATCCTGGACACAAGTGATATAAAAGTCATGATAAATTTTGTCATCCCAATAGAAATCATGGTTCTCACCCAAATACTCTAAAGGACATGAATGATCAAAGAAGATGGCTAGGTTAGGCGAGGCATGGATGTAATTTTTTCGAAACAAGGCTGTCTCAACAAAGTATTTGAGATTGGGATTATCTTGTAAGCTTTGATCCTCTTTTGATTTTAGCGTTTCATTCTTTTCGAATCGATTTTCTAGATTCTTCTGCTTGCTAGCTAGAGAAGTGTTTTCGATAAATTGGATTTCTATATATTTTTTATTTCCAAAGGTATGAGTCTTTTTTAATTTCCAAGGCTTACTTGCATCCAGGCTTTTATCTTGGAAGTTAATAAATGCATTCAAAGATTGTGATTTACAATCCAATTGGAAGTATCTTGCTGATTGATAGCTAGTTGTTTCTTTCAATCCACAATTTCTTCCATTCGTTAAAACCATATTTTCTAAAGATCTATTCCAATGACTTGTCTGTGCCTGTCCTTGCAAACGATTCCAAGCTAAGAGCTCATCGATTTTTTCCCAAGCTCCGACAGACTCAGCCATACGGATAGATGGAAGCAAGCATAGGACGGCAAAAACCGCAATTCTTTGAAAATAGGGTACCATTCCATTCTATCATCGGCTAGGGAAGCAGGAAATTTGAGAAAGGATTCTCTAAGAAAGGCTTATGTCTTTTTAAAATGAAAAGTTTTTTTTCGGTTTCATACTTTTAAATTTTTACCCAGGATAGAAACATGGAACAATAGACATAAATATTATTTAGGGCTTTCATATTGAATTGGAATTTTATAACTAAGGAAATTAAACCAGGGGATTATTGCATTGATTGTAGGAATGTGACCTCCTATGACGAAGAGGCTATTGAAGGCTCTTACTGCTACCCTTTCATAAAGAAAGCTTTTGGCTCTGATACAGAGTCTTATAAGAAGCTATCTAGCCCCGTATACTATATATTAGATGATGCCAAAGAGAAGAATAAAAACAGAATAGTAGTTTATGACGAAGGTATGGGCATGTTCTCAGCGAGAATGGTTTTCTTGCTTCGCTCTGCTGGATTCAAAGAAACCTATCTTCTTGCATCGAAATGGCCCTTAGACGGAAAGAAAGTACCTGGAAACCTCAAGATAGAGCCACCCATACAAGATAAACTCAAGACCATAGAATGGGTTGTTGATAAGGCTTTCATGGAGAAGAACTTAACTAGGTTGCAGATCTTTGATACTAGAACCCTAGAAGAATACGAAGGTCTACTTCCAAGACTTGCAGGACCAGAAGAAGGAACTCTTTGTGGAAGATTGCCTGGATCTTTTCTTTGGGATTGGCGTAGTCTCTACAATGCAGATGGAAATCTCATCGATAGAGCTAGCTTTAAGAAAAGAATGGCTGGTTTTCCTTTTATGCCAGAGCGACCCACAGTTCTTTATGATTACAATGGGGCAAGATCTTGCCTTCTCGCCTTAATGCTCAAGGAGTTTGGCTACCAAGAAGTGTATACTTACCAAGGATCTTGGTTTGAATATAGAAAGTCGAATCTGCCCAAGCAGGCTACTTCTGTATATGGTTCCAAAACCTCAGCTCCAGCTGCTCCTAGACTCGGAGGAATGGATAAAAAGAAATAATATATTTTCTATACATTGTATAAAATTAAATTCAATTGTCACTTTTTAGGAAACATTTGGTTTGCAATAAATTGATAATGATTTTAATTTATGCTAAGCTAGCTATAATTAAAGATAACTTGCTGAATCTAAAATGAAAGAGAAGATATATGCGTCCACTTTTAACTAAAACCCAGCAAAAATCAATACTAGGATGGATGAAAGAATGGAGAGTGGCTATCATTCTTGTTTCTAATTCTATCATCTTCTTAACTCTTTTCTATTTCGATGTAAATAAATCTACTGACTTTGGAAGCCGTGAGATAATCGGTGATATTAATTTTAAATACAATACCGTTAAGAGAAAATTCGAACACCAGGTAGTATGGAGTGATCTAGACATGAATTCTATCATCTCTCTGCGTGATTCCATTCTAACAGAAGCGAATTCAAATGCAGTGATCCATCTCAAGGATGGAACAGAGATTCATTTGGAACCAGAGTCTATGGTTATTCTGGATATTTCCGATGCCCTGAAGAGAATAGAATTTAGCAATGGTTCTATGAATATTCTCAAGAAAAACAATTCAGACTCAGATGAGGATGCACTCACCATACGAACCGATTCAGGAAGTATTGAATTCAAAAATGCTGATGTGAAACTTTCGAAATTAGTAAACCAAAATCTAAACATTGGAGTCGCTAGGGGAGATGTGAAAGCAACCATAGGTGATGAAGAATACAATCTCAAAGAAAACGATAATTTAAATTTTGAAGGTAATACGGCAAAGATCACTTCCAAAAAAGTTTCTATACTGAATCCAGTTCAAACTATTAGAACCAAAGAATTAGCTAGCTTGAAAAGTCTAGAAAACCAGATGCAGGTAACTGGGCAAAATTTGGATGGGCAGAAATCAGAAGTTCCTAATGGAAATTTACAGAGCAATGCTTCCATACCATCGAATGCCATACCAACTACAACTACTATCTCAGCACCAGCAGCCAATGCTGCTTCAAGTGGATCAAAATCCATAGCAAATACAAACACTAAGCCTGTATTAAATGCCACTCCTGCCTTGAATACACTCCCAAGCTCAGAGCCCAAGAAAGTGAAAACTCTGAACGTAAGAAAAGGAAAGTATGACGCTCTAGATGAACGTTGATGAGATCCTTTCATTTTTACAAAGTCTTGCGGATGATCCTTCTCAAATTGCAAAATTATCCAATGAACAGCGTATTCTCTTATTAAAATATACGGGAATCATATCTCGACCAAACCGCGATGAAATCCGTAAGAGAAACCGGGGCGTACGAAAAGTTCAGAAAGAAATCATCCGAGACCAAGAAAAACAAATCCGCTCACTAACAGGGATTCGGGAAGCAAGAAAATCAACTATCTTCTCAGCTCCCCCTAAGCTACTAAGCCTGAACCCAAGCCAAGAGATAGGTGTGATTGGAGAATTGCACTCCCCTAGAAATTGTTATATTTGTAAGAAAGAATATACCAAGATTCATTTCTTCTATGATACAATGTGTCCAGATTGTGCATCTTATAATTATGACAAAAGATTCCAGACATCTGATTTAACAGGACAAGTTGTTCTCATTACAGGTTCTAGGCTAAAGATAGGCTACCATGCAACACTGATGCTCTTGCGAGCAGGTGCCAAGGTGATTGCTACTACAAGATTTCCAATTGACTCAGCGCTACGATTCAGCAAAGAAAAAGACTATAATTATTGGAGCGATCGCCTCCAGATCTTTGGCTTAGATTTGCGACATACACCCAGTGTAGAAATATTTTGCAGTTACCTAGAAGATACCTTAGATAGATTGGACCACCTGATCAATAATGCCGCACAAACTGTTCGAAGACCGCCAGGGTTTTACAGCCATTTGATGCAGAATGAATCACTCTCGGTTGATAGCTTGGATCCAAAAATACAAAAATTATTTGTTATGTATGAAGATTGCAAATCAAGATTGAATAATGGTTATACGAACTCATCTACCAAAGACATAGCCTTGTCTTGGCAGAATCGTAAACCTGCCATGGGCATCTTATCTGCCGCCGAACTTTCTCAAATCCCCTATACCCAAGATGAGGAATTGGAAAGCCAGGAAATTTTCCCAGTGGGTCGCTTGGACGCAGATCTCCAACAAGTGGATCTTCGCAAGACGAACAGTTGGAGACTGAAGTTAGGCGAGATTCCTACTTCGGAAATGCTAGAGGTACAATTGGTGAATATCATAGCCCCCTTTGTTCTGTGCAATCGACTCATTTCCATCATGAAGCGAGAGAACACTGGAATGAAGCACATAGTAAATGTGTCTGCCATGGAAGGCAAATTCCACCGCTTTAAGAAAGAAGACAGGCACCCTCATACTAACATAGCCAAAGCCGCCTTGAACATGTTAACTCATACCTCAGCAAGTGACTTAGAAAAATACGGAATCTATACCAATGCAGTTGATACAGGTTGGGTGACCGATGAAGATCCACTTGAATTGTCCAAACACAAACAAGATGTCCACGACTTCCAGCCACCGCTTGATATAGTCGACGGTGCCGCAAGGGTTCTAGATCCTATCTTCGATGGCATCAACTCAGGCAAGCATTGGTGTGGCAAATTCCTTAAAGACTATTTTCCTATCGATTGGTAAGAAAGATCGTACTTTTCGTACACAAGTTCAAGGCGATCCCCAGCACCATTTTTAACGCTCACCTTTGGCTTGCTAAATGTTACTGGGTCGGGCTTCTACGGGGTGCGCTTACGCTTCCGTCTAGCACCATTGCCAAGGAAGATAGGTCTATCTAAAAGCCAACTAACATAAATGTTGCTAGACCAGGCCCTTCGAATCCCTATCGCAAAGAATAGTAAATAAATAATTAACTAGAATTAGCTGTGAACTTGTTAGTACTACGCAAGCTAACTTAGCCAATAGAGTGAAACAAGCTAACTAGGCAAGAATGCAAATAGAGAACAAGATTCTAAAAAAATCCAAGCCTCCCAAAAAAAGTTACAAAAAGTCCCGAAATTTGTCCGCTACTCAAAAAAATAGTGTTATTTCTGCTAGTTTATTATTTCTATCTGTTAGTGGAAAACCCTTGAGTTCTAATTCAGATTCTATATTCTTGGTGAAATGTTGGGAAGTAGATGAGAGAAGGGGAAGGATTTGATATGGGAAAGGAAGTTATATCACCAATTGCAATCGATTTAGGCGCTAAGAATACAGGTGTTTTTGCTGCTACATATGTTCCTGGTGAATTTTTAACAAATCCTGATATAATAAAGGAAGGCTATCTGCTTCAAATGGGAGATATTCAACTATCACAAGCAGATCGAACTGTTAAAAGGCACCAATTGAGGGGAAATCGAAGAAAAAAGTTAGTTCGAAGATTGCTTTTTCTAATTTTAAAGGAGAAATTTGGAATTAATGAGTTTTCTAAAAGCACATCGGAATTCTTACAAGGACTTTTGAAACGACGAGGCTTTTCCTATATCTCTGAAAATATAAATGAGGATGTTCTAAAATCGGCTGATTTAGAATTTTTCGAACAGTTTACCCAAGGAAAAATCACTAAGAAATCGCCTTTATTGAATCAGTTGTTTGATATTTCTCAAAATCTTTACGATGCTCAAAGCTTACTTGATTGTGAAATATTTCAAAAAAATAAAAAGGATATTAAATCTTTTCTTAGAACCCAAGAGATTGAAGTTAACGATGATCTTCTGGATCAAATTGAATCTACGAAAAGTTATTTAGAAACTATAATAAAGTCTGATATAGATGGACATAAACATCGAAGAGATTATATAAAAAATATTTCTAAAGACGTAGAAGCTAAGTGGAAATCTATTCAGGAATTTAGTAGTCTTAATATGGAGCCTTTAGATTTTTCAAATCTTTTAGGGCACATCTCTAATTTACAACTTAAACCGCTCAGAAAGTATTTCAACGATCCTCAAATGGCTGAAGGAAATGATTATTGGGACGAAGAAAGGTTGGGGACTATTATTCGAAAATGGCTAAAGTCCTTGAGACCCTCAGAAGCAAAAGATATTCAAAACCTTAGAACATTACTTTCCAAAATTAGGAGTAATGAGAGTAAAATAATAGAGATATTACTGAAAACAAATCCAGAACTATCAATACCACCTTACGAGGATATGAACAATAGAAGAATTCCATCTTGCCAAACCCAGTATCTCCATACTCCTGCACTAAACCAACTCTACCCACGATGGAAGATATGGACGGATAAGTTAGTTAAGGATTTAACTGACGGAAAGGAATTGATTGCAGATGCAGGTTTTGATGATTTTCGATTGGATTCAGAACTGATTATTCTGCCAAAAGTAGGTGAATCGTATAAAGAAATTCAAGATAGAAAACAGGCTAGATTACTTCAGAGGGTATTGGATCTTTCCAAGAAGGTTGATCCTTATAGCATTCGATCTCAATCAGTTGAAACGAAAAAAGGGCTAACAAAAAAGGAAAAATCTGAATTAGCAGGTGCTAAAGATAGATTGGATAAACTGCTAGATAAAGATAGTGATGCCTTTATTGGAATGGCAAAAGACTACTACAATCAGCTAAAAACCATACGCCAGGGGATTGAATTATCTGAAGATATTTCTCTATTCCACTCTTGCGAGGAAAAGACAAAAAAGAAAGGAAATAATCAAACAGAAAGCATTCGAACAATACTTGGAATAAATAATATAAGCGATGAAAGATTGGAAACTATTATGGATACTGTCTGGAAAGATAGACTTTATGGCAACACGACTCTAAGATCCTATTGCAATTCATGCGAAGAGGCACGGAAGAAAGATGGAACAGCATTCATTCTTACATTATCGAGTGTGAAGAAGAAAAAGAAACTCAATATTAATATTACAGAAGACCACGAAAAAAAGGTTTCTGGACTTCTAGATAATATGCATCTTGCAGTGAAGAAAATCTGTGAAGCATTTCCTGAAATCCAAGAAATCAGTTCCAAGAGAATGGAGAGAGATTGGGAGGATAAAGATTATAATTATCTTCCTTTTGCTAACTTATTTAGCCTAGCTCAGATATTCAATATTTTGGAAGGAGACACTAGAGGTTTTTCAAAAATATGTAATCAATGTATAGTAGAAAATAAATGGAGAGGAACAATTGTTCGATCAGGATCCAACCTAGATCAAGGTGCGATAGCAAGTCGACTGAATAGCGACACAATTAGGCAATTTGATGGTGTTCTTCGAAGAATGACAGACCGTTTAGCATTCGAGATAGCATATAAAAAGAAAGAAGAACTCAAAGATATAAACCGAAATTCAAAAATTATTATTCCAATTCTAACTGAAATGAATCGTTTTGAATTCAACCTTGACCTAGGTCATTACAAGCTAGAGGCAAGAATTGCATCTCGGATGCAGAAAAAGGGAAATCAAAAAAACGAACAGGCATTAGAAAGATTGGAATCATTTGAAGACAGCAAGAAGGATAGAATTAAAGAAGCATCTCTCCAAATATGTGCAATTACTGGTAAAGCAATAGGAGAAAATGGGCAGATTGATCATATTATACCTCGAAGCCATTCAAAGAAATCGAACGCAACCATCTTCAACACGGAAATGAATCTAATATATCTTTCAACTGGAGGGAATGTTCAAAAAGGAGCAAAGTTTTACTCTATAGCTGATCTTCATCCGAATTACCTCCAAGCTCAGTTTGGAACCAAAGATAAAGAACAAGTTCAAAAACAAATAACGGAAGGAATCGAATCTATTCTAAGAATAAAACGAAAAGTATTTCGATCTTATCGACCTGATGAACAGAAGATTTTGAGACATAGCTTGTTTATTCCAGAATTGTTTCCCTTAGTTATTCCTTTATTGGGTGAAGGAATCATGGCGAAGGCTAATGGAACCCAAGCCTATCTAGCAAGATGTCTACAGAAAAGATTGAAGGATATATTAGAAAAAGAAGGTTTTAAAAATTTCGAATTTTCAATCTTTCATTTAAGATCTGAAGAAATTTCTGATATAAGAAAAGAACTATCAAACTATAAACAAGATTATTCAAAACCTGGTAAGGGGCAACAGCAAGCACCAGGGAGTCATATTTTGGACGCAGTCTCTGTCCTGGTTGGAAGTCTTGGAAATCCCAATATACAATCTATATTAAAGACTGATATATTTTCAGAGGATAAGGGAGATATGTCCAAGGAAGAACAAGCAAAGTCGATTGAAGCTTGCCTACCTTCTCAGATTAGAATCCTTAAGATTGATAGTTTGCCTAAGTATAGAAAAAAAAATCTAGGAAGTAAGTCACTATTCAAGGAAGGAATCTTTGGTGAAAGATTTGTTCCTTTGTATTTGCATAAAGAAATGCTCTTTATCGGTTTCGATACTCAAATGAAATCAGGATTAGAAATTAAGAATAATCCTGAAAAAGTATTTGATGCATTGAAACCTTACTTCATGATTCACAATATTTCTTATAATCAAGCTTTGGAATTATCAAAGAAATCTATTATTCGATTCCCTATCGATCGAAAGAAAGCTGTTAGATATTTGTTTGACTCAGTAAAACAAAATACATGGAACGATGTGTCAGAAATTTTACAGGGTTTAAGATATACAGTTTCTAAAAAAGATATAGCTTCCCAGATAGTTGATAAAAATAGCAAGATTCAAGATAAAGAAGAGATATTAAAAGAAACACAAAAAAATATAAAAGTCGAAATATCGAAACTGGAACTAACTGGCGAACTTCTAAAGGGAGTATTTGAATATCCAGGGATTACAGATTGGAATACCTTCCTGAAAGATTTCTATAAACAGAAAGGAATTAAGACTGGGGAAAAACTAAACTTTGAAATCTACGACAAGTTTTGTCGTGAATATTTCAATATAATTAAGCAAGATAAACAACACCAAAAAGTAAGAAAAATGTTTAGTCTTCCAGTGATAGACAATCCATCAGGTGGATTTAGAATCAAAAGGAAGAACTATGATGGTACAGAAATTTATCAGGTAGCAACTGCGGACGATGGCTATGCTGCGGGTTTTACAGTTATTGATGGAAATGTAGAAATCTATAATAAAAAACTCGGAAGAGCTTTACCCAGTTTGGAAAAAGCAGAAAGCATTTCAACTTTACAAAATAAAAATAATTCTTCGGATGATTTTGTTTTCATGGATGATTGGAGAGAGATTGACATATCCGAAGTTGAAACATTAAAGAGACTGTGCATACAACCAAATTCGTTACCGCGTGCTAGAATATATGCTGAAGTAAATATAACAGACTTCAAAAAGGTCTGCGAAAACATAGACTCTCTAAGCATATATAAAATCCCGCAAGTTTTAAAACTTAAAGACAATATTAAAATATCAGAGAATTTTAAAATTTTAAAGGAGCCTAGGGGAGATATTCGTGTAAAATTAATTGATGCCAAAAAAGGGATTTTAGGTATTGAATATATCATTCAATCCACAGATAAGGCAATCAGTGAACTCTATAACTTAGGTAAACCAATAGGATCCCCATATGCGACACCTGACAGTAATTAACGCTGGATCCCATTTAAAATTGGATGGTAGTCTTTTATTGATCATGGAAGGCTCTGATCTTGTCAAAGAAGTTCCTCTCAATCGAGTTAAGTCAGTAACAGTACTAAACCGTGGGGTTTCCTTAACAAGTAATTTGGTGCAAAGCTTTTCGGATAGGGGAATTCGTCTTTTTATTCAGGATTTCAGAAAAAGGCATACTGCTTGTATTTCTGGAACTCATCAGCATGCAGTGGTCGCGATTCGCAAAAAGCAATTTGAGATGATAGAATCAAAATCTGAATCAATTGCAAGTTCAATAATATATGGCAAATTAAGGAACCAACGTGCAGTTTTACTATACTTTTCAAAGTATTTCCAAAATGAGAATATTAAGAAGTATGAAGAATTAAAAAAAACTTCAGAAGAATTGTTGATGCTCTCTAATAGACTTCTTGATTCTCGAAATTCTCAAGAACCAGATTGGAGAAATCGAGTCTTAGGTTATGAAGGAAGGGGAGCAGCAAGTTATTGGAGAACTATATCCAATTTAGAGTTAGGTGGTAATAGCTTCAAATCCCGAACTGGTCGAGCAGCAATAGACATTACAAACCAAGCGCTAAATTTAGGTTATGCGATTCTTGAATCTTATGTGTGGAATGCATTATCCAATACAGGAATGGAAATATATGCTGGTTTTCTTCACACGGACAGACCAGGTAAGCCATCAATGGTTGTAGACTTTATGGAAGAGTATAGACCATGGGTTGTTGATAGATCCGTTATGAAGCTAAGGGCTGAATTAAATAAGAAAAAGCAGCTAGATGATTCATTAAAAAAATCTATAATTGAAGAAATCCACAAAACATTTCTAAAAAAATATCATTACAAAAAACAAAAAGTAAAACTTGAATCAATTCTCCAGAAACAAGCCTATCGACTAGCTGGTTCTTTATTTGACAAAGAATATAAACCTTATATTTTTAAATGGTAATTCAAATTGAATTTATTAAAAGAAATTGTTGTTATTTATGACATATCAAAGAACAAACAAAGAACCAAGATATTCAAAGAATTAAAAAATATTGGTCTTCAGAATATTCAAAATTCAGTTTTCTGGGGACGAGTAAATGAAGCAGAAAAAAGATCAATTCAAAGATTATTCAAAGAACATTTAGATAAAGAAACTGATAAGGCATTTATACTCGAGACTAGACTCTCGGTACAAATTAAGTTATCCGGATTCGGTTATGGAGATGGTAGTCAATTCGATGAAGAACTATACTACATTGCATAGCTTACCGATAAGCTTATTGAGACAATATGTTTTTTGTCCCAGGATTCCGTACTATTCGGAACTACTCGGCTTTAATTCAAATGAACCATTGTGGACTGAGCAAGGGCAAAAATTTCATTCGGACATTGAATCATTAATCAAAAGGAGATTACCTTCAAAATTTGGCCTAGCCAATCCAAGATTCGAAAAAAGGATGAATGTTGTTTCCTTTGAACTTAATCTTCATGGGATAGTAGACTATACTTTTTATAATGATGAATACGTAGTACCGATTGAATTTAAAATCTCTGGAAATAAACCTACTCGTGGGCAGGAACTTCAATTGCTCGCCTATGGGTATGCTCTTTCGGAAATGAAGAATTTGAATTTTGAAAGGGGATATTTTCTTTTCGGCAATAACAAGAAACCCTATTCTGTATTTCCGAGTGAAGAAAAAAAGAAAGATATTATAAAAATCGTAAATCAAATCAAAAACGATCAAATTACGATGCTATTGCCAGAATCAGCAGCATCAATTAATAAATGCACGCAATGCGAATTTCTAAATCTTTGCAATGATAGGAATTTTTAAGAACACTAACTTACTGACCATACGCACTGTAGAGGGTCAGCCAATCTTACATTTGATTGATTTCAGTTGTACGAATCTCAATTACACTATGACTTGTTTTCGCAAAATGTCTATCTTTTTTTGCAAAATACCTTATTGCGAATTAAAAAAAAAGAAAACCCTCCCAATTGTCTTTTTGGGACATTTGAGAGGGCTCCATCATGTTCAGTCTTGAGATTCGATCAACTGAAACCTACTGACTAATCTCTTAGAAAAAGAAGGATATGGCCATCATGTTCAGTCTTGAGATTCGATCAACTGAAACTTTAAAATAGTAGGGGCATTGAATTTTACTATAGGTCCATCATGTTCAGTCTTGAGATTCGATCAACTGAAACCTATCATAAGAAACTTCCTATCAATGAAAATTCTTTCCATCATGTTCAGTCTTGAGATTCGATCAACTGAAACTTAAAAAAACTTTCAAAGGTTGAAGCTGAAAGATCCATCATGTTCAGTCTTGAGATTCGATCAACTGAAACTTCGATAGAAAGATAGCTCATCTCGCAAGTGGAGCCATCATGTTCAGTCTTGAGATTCGATCAACTGAAACATACAAATCAGCTCTGCCCATGGTTGTTGAATAGCCATCATGTTCAGTCTTGAGATTCGATCAACTGAAACAGGGCACGGAGTCCTACAACACCTACTAAATGACCATCATGTTCAGTCTTGAGATTCGATCAACTGAAACAAATACAAGACGGCAATCATGTATCCAATGTGGTCCATCATGTTCAGTCTTGAGATTCGATCAACTGAAACTTAATAATTCAGCAGGAGGGAGGACAAACTGAGACCATCATGTTCAGTCTTGAGATTCGATCAACTGAAACAAACAATCAAGCTTCCAACCGGACAGCTTTCTTACCATCATGTTCAGTCTTGAGATTCGATCAACTGAAACTTATAAAATCTGAATTGATCGCTGGTTTGGTAGTTAGCCATCATGTTCAGTCTTGAGATTCGATCAACTGAAACTAATCTTTCTAGGTCTTCCCGGCTTCGTCCTTGACCATCATGTTCAGTCTTGAGATTCGATCAACTGAAACATTCTTTTTCTTGCTCACTATTTGGACCTTCAGCCATCATGTTCAGTCTTGAGATTCGATCAACTGAAACGCACATTTGAGCATATTCAGAGGCTTGGCGGGTCCATCATGTTCAGTCTTGAGATTCGATCAACTGAAACTCAACAACTGCGTTTATCAGATCACTTGCATAAGCCATCATGTTCAGTCTTGAGATTCGATCAACTGAAACACTGCTCGACCCATAACATATTTCCGAGGAAAAATCCATCATGTTCAGTCTTGAGATTCGATCAACTGAAACCTATTGGGTTTATTTACAACAAAGGCGACAACTATTTCCATCATGTTCAGTCTTGAGATTCGATCAACTGAAACATCTTTACGATTTCCGCTGGATTATTGTTAGTGGTCCATCATGTTCAGTCTTGAGATTCGATCAACTGAAACCTCAGATTCTGGTGACTCAACGTGTATCCCTTTTTCCATCATGTTCAGTCTTGAGATTCGATCAACTGAAACTAGAGATAATCATTTTAAATAAGGAGAATTAGAAACCATCATGTTCAGTCTTGAGATTCGATCAACTGAAACGAAGGATTTTATTCCGTGTTTTCATTTTGCTTCTCCATCATGTTCAGTCTTGAGATTCGATCAACTGAAACCCCAGAATAAGCACTGGCATTAGTAAAACATCTAGCCATCATGTTCAGTCTTGAGATTCGATCAACTGAAACACAGTAAGAGTAGGTGATTGCTCGTGCCGCAATGGACCATCATGTTCAGTCTTGAGATTCGATCAACTGAAACATTCCATTTCCACCGCATCTTCCATGGAATCGATACCATCATGTTCAGTCTTGAGATTCGATCAACTGAAACTTTTGAATCTATAGATGGATACAAGCTTTCCGTTACCATCATGTTCAGTCTTGAGATTCGATCAACTGAAACTGTAAAAAAATTCAAAAAAGAGGCAACATACAACCATCATGTTCAGTCTTGAGATTCGATCAACTGAAACTGATTGGGTTAGATCTATTCGAGATCAATGCCAAGCCATCATGTTCAGTCTTGAGATTCGATCAACTGAAACATGTAAAACTATTCCGTTTTTAGTAACAACGTATCCATCATGTTCAGTCTTGAGATTCGATCAACTGAAACGAAGGAGTTCCTACTTCCAATACAGATATTAACACCATCATGTTCAGTCTTGAGATTCGATCAACTGAAACCCATTCATACACTCCCGATCCAACTGCTGTTTCTCCATCATGTTCAGTCTTGAGATTCGATCAACTGAAACAGTAGGGGAGTTGGGGAATAATGCCAATCGACACACCATCATGTTCAGTCTTGAGATTCGATCAACTGAAACTTATCGCCTTTTTGAACCCTAAGTATATAGATTTCCATCATGTTCAGTCTTGAGATTCGATCAACTGAAACAGATAACGAGCATCAGGATGATTGCTAGGATCAGCCATCATGTTCAGTCTTGAGATTCGATCAACTGAAACTAGTCTCCTTCTTCCTCAGCAGTAGTAAACATAGCCATCATGTTCAGTCTTGAGATTCGATCAACTGAAACAGATTGACTCATTCCATATGCTTCTGTATTAGTCCATCATGTTCAGTCTTGAGATTCGATCAACTGAAACAAGAACTTATCAATTGCTGCCTTAACTTGTGATGACCATCATGTTCAGTCTTGAGATTCGATCAACTGAAACTCTTGATCAAGTTTTAATTCACCTATCATGTTCAGTCTTGAGATTCGATCAACTGAAACGCCACTCTCGAAACCTCCTTTTGTGAGATTTCCACCATCATGTTCAGTCTTGAGATTCGATCAACTGAAACAATGTTTGTCCGTTTGCTCCTTCGAAAGGATTCCCATCATGTTCAGTCTTGAGATACGATCAACTGAATCTGACCTTTTGGTCTATGACAATCATGGCTACCGTTTCTCTCTTCAGCAATGAAGAGAATGGACGAAAGTAAATGTTCCCGTTTTGCTTTTCTCCAGAATGGCTCTAATCAAACAATTTTTCCCGTTGACTAAGATTGGATTGACTATTTCTACGAAAAATATAGGCTATTACTATGAAACTTTCTGAAGGAGTTCCTTACTATGCATTTTCATTAATGGATAGAGTTAAGCTAGATCCGTTGGAAATAGATTTTATTGTTTATAAAATAATAAAGAATCCGATTCGGGAAAACGAAATCGAATTTATCAGAAAAGCAAAATCAATTTCTGCAATCTATGAAAATCATGATATTCCAGATGTTGACCACTGGGCTTACCATTCCAAAGAAATTTCTGCTGGAAAATATCCTCTAGAACTCTTACCAGAGCATGTAAGACCACTTGCTCAAAAGCTCTATTACAACTAAAAACAATTCCAAAGAGATCTATTTCTTGATTTGATTTTCAGATCGTTTGACGACGTGTGATACTGTCGTATTGCTCATTCATCCGTACTCTGGTAATCTTATATTAAAGATGCCGAACGAAGCAATTAGATATGATCGAGCAACGATCGAGCTGGTAGAGTCAACCGATGAATTCATGAGATTCAAGGTTGCTCTCGCTCAACCCGGAGTTTACTCTTTCATTTCCCCACATGCGTAGGGTTGAACCGTATGCGCCTATTACTCCATGGATTTTTTCCATTTGATAAAAATCTTCTGCATCTACCATCATGTTCAGTCTTGAGATTCGATCAACTGAAACTAACTTATGCGCTTCTGTTGGTTTTTTCTGTTGTAGATACGAAACTATATGCTCCCATTTTGCTTTTCTCCAGACTGGCTCTAATCGAACCAAGTTAGAGCTGATATTTAAAAATCCTTGATAATAAAATCCATATATTATATAAAAGAATAAGCTATGAAAGATAAAGCAACTCACGTTAAAGTAATACCAAGCAAATCAGAAAGCAAGAAACTGAGAAAGTTGATTGAAGACATCGAAAAGTATGGTGGTGAGTTCGATTTAAGAAAGGCGAAATATTCAGATGGATCTACTATCAAAGATAAAAAAAATAAAGGATAGATCTGATTCAATTATTATTACTTCAATCGAATAGCTGCATTCATGATTAAAATATCGTAATAACTATAATTGTATTTTTCATTTCATAAAGTTTCTAACCACTCGATAAGCAGCATACAGAACTACAATCCGCAGCTCGTAGTGGTAGATGTTAGATTGTATTTAAGACGTAAATAGCAGAATACTTTATCAATTTCATTTTGCGATAGGGCTGTATTGAAATACAATAACTCAGCTATATCTGCATCTAAGAATCCATTGGATATAAAGGCTTGTCCTGGGCTTGTTCCCCCCGAATAATCTTGCAATCCTGCGGTGACATTTCCTTTTAAATCCCCATTCCAGAATTCATTTTGACTTGCTAAGAGGTTCTGCACACTTCCTATAGCAAGATACTGATTCTGGGGCAAGGGTGATCCAGAAATGGTATAGCAAGTTAAGTTATTTCTACATTGCTGGTAGATACCTGTAGGATGAGTGATCCCCATCTCCCTTCCATCCGTAATATGAAGATTAAAGATACTAGAACCGATCGCATTGGTCAGTATCCATTTCATGACAACAAAAAAGCTACCACTATTGCTCACATAAAGACCAGTCCCTCCACCTAATAGCTGTAATCTTTGGGAAGTCGCTTGTCGAAATTGAATGGCGGGAAGATTGTTGATCTGATTAATTTTATAGCTTGGTCTTGCCGATACTACAGCCTGTGGCAATGAATTTCCAAAACCGCTTAAATCATTCCAGCTTACTACTGGATCTCCATCATTGAGAGTGAGTGAATCAGCTCTTAACCAAATCCTTAGAGAACCTGAACCATAAGTCCTCGGCGCAGTTAGAGTCACTGTATAATCTTGCGAAGATCCGTCTCTAGCTGTGACTTTATAAATTAAATTCGTAGTATATGAATTCACACTCACTCCACTTTGTTGCTCTAGACCCGAAACGGTGACTGAACTTCCTGTGGTGGTGAAATGAGCGATTAGGGGAGAGAAACTTGTCAAAGTTTCTGAAGCTAGATTGATCTGATTGCCTGAAATAATACCTGTTAAACCTAAAGAAGGGATTGAATAAGAAGTAATTTCTTTTCTTGATAAACTTGGATCTGTCCCGCAAGGTAGACTGTTTAATCCTAGGGCAAGCTTTATGGCAAATGCATTTAAATAAGTGCTGGAACTTGGATCACAGGGATTCTTAATATTTGGGAAGGAACAACCATAAGTTAAGCAAAAAGTTAAGAAAATAAATAATTTCATAATAGATAAATTTTCTAGACTTAGATAAGCAATAATTTGATTTATTCTAAAATTGTAAATATAAATTAAAACTTATTCAAATAAGCAGATTCTAAAATAGCAGGACAAAGAGATCCTTTAGATTTTGGGTCAATGATCAGAACAGAGTTTAAAGTTGTTGAAAATGGAATTCCATAAATCTTTCCATTGGGTGCAAGGATTCCACCATTCCATTGGTTAACTCCCACAGGAACTGTAACAGATGTGACATCAGATGTATTTGATTTTGGATCAATAATCAAAACACGATCACTGCTTGCAGGAATACCATAGATTTTACCATTAGCACCAAGCACTCCACCTATCCATTTAGTTGTGCCTGCAGGTACTGTAATCGCAGAAGTATTAGCAGTATTATTCTTAGGATCAAGTATCAACACATTTGATGCATCATTCGGAATTCCATAAATTTTCCCATTGGGGCCAAGAACCCCATTTGACCAAAGAAATGAACCACTAAGTCCTGTTATGGTAGTCGTATCTGCAGTATTGGTTGAAGGGTCTATTATCAACACTGGATCAGAAAGATGATAAGGCATTCCATAAATTTTTCCATTGGGAGCAAGAACACTACGCGACCATTTATTCGTTGATGCGGACAAGCCAGAAATTGTTGTAGTATTTGCGGTATTATTACTTGGATCTATGATTAGCACACTGGTGCTATCGGATGGAATTCCGTATATTTTTCCGTTAGGTGCAAGGACACCACTTGTCCATTTAGATCCTGCTCCAAGTCCTGATATTGATGTTGTATTTGCAGTGTTAGTTTCAGGATCTATAATCAAAACACTCCCACTTGCAAAAGGAATTCCGTAAATTTTTCCATTGGGAGCAAGAACACCACCATTCCATTTTGTTCCACCAGCGCCTAGACCTGTGATGGTAGTGGCATCTGAGGTATTTGTACTAGGATCTATAATCAAAACAGATGCAGAGTTGTATGGAATTCCATAGATTTTTCCATTCGAAGCTAGAACTCCACCCGACCATCGAAACGATCCACCAGGAACGACGATGGAAGTTGTATCAATAGTAGGAATCCCAGTTTCACCTAAATTAGCCTGGGTATTTAATTCGTCTAGGAATGCTTGAGCAAATTCTGGTTTTATAATTTGGTCTCTACCAAGATTGCAAAGATTAGTACTCTTTTTGGGAATTGATATTCCACAATGAGGAGAAGTGTCCCCTAGTATGGACTTAATTATCATTGTATTTGAGAAAGAAGGTGCACTCAAATCACAAGGGCTGTCAAGCTTTGCTGGTGAACAGGCAAATAGCAAAAATATCAATGAAATAAAATGTTTCATACTTTTTCTGTAATTTAACTTTCAATATCTTGAATATTATGTCAAGGCAAAAGTAACAAATTGTCCATATTTTATCCTTGTGTGCCTTAGGATTAAATTAATAGAATAAACTGGATAGGCTTTTAATCATCAGCATAATTCCCTGTTTCAAATAAAACCCTTTCATCAATAAATTATTTTCATTGTAGAAATATGAACCTATTTTCTAAATGATACAGAGATTTACGATTAATGTAGAATTTTAGTTGTTGTTACATTTCGTAATTTTATCTACCTTCAAGGATAAGCAAAATGGATTTAAATGATCTATCCTATAAAAAATTACATATTTTGCTTGTTGAAGATGAACCTCTCATTGCTCTTCACGAGAAAATCGAGTTACAAAACCGTGGTTATTCAGTAGAGCATGCATTAAGTGGAGAAGAAGCAATTGAATTAATTCGAAATGATGCATTTCCTTTCGATCTCATTCTAATGGATATTGATCTAGGAGAAGGACTCGATGGTACTGAGACAGCTGAAAAGATTTTAGAAATTTCAGATATACCTATAGTCTTTCTATCTTCTCATACAGAACCTGAGATTATCAATAAGACGGAAAAGATAACCTATTATGGTTACGTAGTGAAGAATTCTGGAATGGTGATTATTGAAGCCTCAATAAAGATGGCGATGAAACTTTATAAAGCAAAAGTGGAATTGACTGAAACAAAGATCAAAATCCAAGAAAATGAAGCTCGCCTACTAGAAGCCCAATTAGCTGCAAAAGTAGGAAGCTGGCAGACTAACCTTTCGAATATGGAAGTTATTTGGTCAGAAGAAACATACCATATTTTTGAATTAGATTCCAAAACATTTAAGGCATCTCATGAAGCTTTTCTAGATTATGTGCATCCAGAAGATCGTATACAAGTTGATGAAGCATTCAAAAATTCATTTTCTATTGATTCATTTAACACGCTAGAACACAGAATTATAACTTCCAAAGGCAATCTCAAATATGTAGAGGAACGTTGGCGTATCATACGCGATATAGAAAATATACCAATATTAGCGATTGGAACCTGCCAAGATATTACGAAGAGAAAAAAGGATGAGGATGAGATCAAGAGGCAATTGAATGAGAAGGAAATTCTGTTAAAGGAAGTTCACCATCGAATCAAAAACAATATCCTATCTCTAGAGAGCCTTTTATCTCTGCACGCAAGTTCAACGAATATTCCAGAAGCTAGAAATGCAATCAACGAATCCATTACACAAGTACAAAGCATTCGAGTTTTGTACGATAAATTATTAATGAATGATACTTACCAAGAAGTCTCAGTTAAGCTTTATATGGACAGCTTAATAGAATCCTTGCTTTTGGTTTTTCCTGAAAGTAAAAGGATAAAATTAGAAAAATCAATAAGCGATTTTAATCTTCCTTCTAAAGTTGTAATCAATATTGGAATTATCTTTAATGAATTAATAACAAATATTTTTAAATATGCCTTTCAAGGAATTGCAGATCCCCGTTTATTTATTCAACTGATCAAATCAGAAAATACTATAACTCTCACAATTAAAGATAATGGAATCGGTTTTAATGAACAGGAAAATAGGGACAAATCTCCAGGATTTGGACTAACTATAGTTAGAATGCTTACAGAGCAACTCAAAGGAACCTTTATTTCTGAAAATGATCATGGCAATAGATCGGTCTTAACATTTACAATTTCACTAGACAAATAAATTAAGGTATTTCATTTTTATCCATAGATGCATCCTTTCTCTCGCAACCTTAGAAGACTCTTTTTTAGATTAGTAAGCGGGGGTTTCACACAGACTATCCTTTCTGGAGTTGGTTATATTTCACCTAGATTCATAGATTTACACCATCGATCCGTGCTATTCGAATTTGAAACAACTGATAAGAACAAATTTCGGGGATATTTTAATAAATCAAAACTAGAATGCTCTAAAGCCTTAGTTATACTACTGCATGGATGGGAAGGTTCTTCTCAATCTAGCTATATACTAAAAACATTGTATAGCTTACACGAAAATGGATTTGATGTTATCCGTTTGGATTTTTTGGATCATGGAGATACCCAATCTTGGAATGAACAAATTTTTCATGGAAATTTATTACAAGAACATTTCAAAGCTATAGAATGGATCAGCCAAACCTTTGCCAAATTCCAAGAGGTTCATCTTATAGGCTTTTCTTTAGGAGGCAATTATTCTATCAGAATTGCACTAAGCAATCTTAGTAAAAAAATTCCGAATCTTCATCATACGATTGCTATCTCACCGGCTCTTAGTCCTGAGAAGGCTACTTTCATGATGGATCAATATAAAATCCTTGGTAGATATTTTCTGAATAAATGGATGAATTCAATAGATAAGAAAGTAAAAGCTCATCCTGGCTTATTTGAATTCGATGAAAGAAAAAAATACAAAACAGTTATGGATCTTACTGATTATATCGTTAGGAGAACAGGAAAGTTTGATAATGCAAAATCCTATTTCGATGCTTATACGGTATATCCTAAGGATTTCCATAAGATTTCCTCTCCCATAACATTGATTACTGCAAAAGATGATCCTATTATACCTGTAGAAGATTTTGAGAATTTATCTACTGAAGAGATGAGTGGTCTATTGAATGTAATTATTTTGCCTAGAGGTGGGCATAATGGTTTTTTTACTGATTCTTTATCAAGGCCAGTCTATCTCAAATACATTCAGAAGATACTTTCGAGCTGAAAGTTTTTATGATTATTAAGAAATTATTTATCTTCAAAAATTCTTTCATTTATGCTACCAATGCAACTTTGAAGAATGAATTGCATTCACATTACGCAAGTTCTCTTTTGATTTCATGGCCGAATTCATTTACAATTATAGACGAAGCTGGTCTCATACAAAAAAGCCAATTTGCTATAATAGGTTCCAACACCAAACATAGGTTAGAGTCAGAAAATTCGAATCTCATAGTTGCACAATGGGATCCACATGAATTAGAATTTAGCAATCAATCATCATGGATTAAGCGAAATCATATTCATATTCTAGCTTGGGATAGACTTGAGCATCTGCGAGCTGAATTAGATTCAGTCATAGATAAAGAATTGTCTTGCTTGCAAATTTACAGCCTTTACCAAAGAATCCACTCTACTTTGGGTTCAAGCAAAAGAAAGGTTTCCGATCTTGATCATAGAATTAGAATGGTTTGCAATTACATACAAGCGAATTTGCTAGAACCTTTGCATGTGAAAATTTTAGCAAATCTTGCAGAATTATCAGAAA
This sequence comes from Leptospira sp., assembly GCA_002786225.1. GTDB lineage: Bacteria > Spirochaetota > Leptospiria > Leptospirales > Leptospiraceae. The sequence continues at coordinate 38,306 of PEQN01000004.1, forward strand.
CGCGCTTCATGCATCTATTCAAAGAAGGAATTGGTATTCCTGTTAGGCGCTATGTGTTGTGGCAGAGGCTTTTTGGTGCAGCTAAGGAAATGCAGAAAGGGAAGAGTCTTACGGAAGCTGCTTATGAAGTAGGTTTTTCAGACCAAGCACATCTGAGTAGAACTTTCAAAGATATGCTTGGTGTACAGCCTTCCTTATTCTTGGGAGCTAGTTCTGGGGTTTCAATTCAATTATGCAACTGACTTTGTGAATGTTTTGTAAACACCTCGTTCTTTGAGAATGGATTTTACTTGATCTTCTAAGTCTTTGCGAAATCCAAGTTCAAAGAATACATCAGCTACCACAAATAAAGGAGCAGAGACAAGTGCTTGGAAAAGATTATCTAAAAATGCTGGTCTGCTTTTCTCGAATACATAATGTCCGTAAATTTGAGTTCCCCATCCCAAGATCTGGCCGCAAGCAAAGATAGCCCATACATAATTTGGATCCAAACTTGCTGAAAGCGAATTAGCCAGATACAAGATAGTTCCAAAAAGTACAGTTGCTACTAAGCTAAAAAGTAAATCTAAAGTAAAGTAATAACCTAGAACCAAGGCTCCCGCAACCATAGCTAGGGTAACTTGAAATCCTTGGATTGTAAATAAATTTACCCAACTAAGTACAAGCAGAAGACTAAATGAAATGGTTGGAACACCAATCACATGAATCCAGATATTTCTTTTTTCTTGGTGGTAGGCAGAATAGAATGCCATTTCTCGTGCAAATCTCATAAGGGTTCTCCTAAGAAAGTTTCAAATAGTTTAACAAGATTTTTCTTGATTGTCTTGAATGAATCTGCTATTTCTTAAAAAAAATGGAAAGATTCCAAAAAAAGAAGCCTTCCACTTTTCATCCATAGGAAAGAATACTAAAATGGCTGCTTAGATATCATCTGCGGGATTAGCTACATTGCTTGCCTTAGCAACTCCGACTAAAATACTTGAGAATTCACTGACCTTCCATACGCCCTTAGAATTTCGAGTCACAGTCACTGGTCTTGCAGAACTTGCACCAGAAGAAGGTATAAATAGTTTAATTTTTCCTTTTGCTGCTTCACCACTGTATCTATTTGCTGTTAAGGTAAATGTATAAGGTGGTTCAGTGATTGAATAACCGTTAGATGGAGATGAGCCAGGTAGATAGGAATTGATAAGAAGAGGATTCTGTTGTAATTGTCTTTCGACCAAACCCAAGGTTGATTTATTAACTATAAAACCTTTGTAGCCTTTGCCAGTTGAATCAGCTTGTAGGCTGGAAGGATCCAAGACTAAAACCAAACCTTTGGCACCCTCCACAGTATCCTTAGTAAATAAATCCAATGCAGCAATCAAAGATACTACAGCGCCTTCCGGTGTTGAGCCATTTTGTGTACGAAATGCATCCAACTCATCAAAACTACTAGGCCATGAATTTGTGATTACAGGATAACTTCCTTCTTGGGCAGCAATTCCATTTGCAAAAACTAATGTACTTAATGCTACCAAAATGACAGCAATCTTAGAATTAAATTTCATATTCCTCTCCTTAGGACACTATAAGAAAAATCTATTATATTGAATTTCAATACACTTGTCAATAAATTTATGCAGCTATACCGAGTAATCGCATCAAAGGTTCAATTTCAGGTTCCCTTCCGTAGAAATTTTTAAATAATTCCATAGCTGATTTTGATCCACCTTTTGAAATTATTTTCTCTATATAATCTTCACTTAGTTTCGGATTAAATATTCCATTATCTTTGAATTTATAGAAAGCATTAGCACTTAGAAGCTCTGCCCATTTATAAGAATAATATCCTGCAGCATAACCACCTGCAAATATATGAGAGAAACTATTTTGAAATTTGTTATAGACTGGTGGTATATTCACCGCAATTTCTTTTCGAACACCATCCAGTATAGTTTGAACTCCAACTTCATCAGGACATTCTGTATGAATTTTTATATCAAAAATCGCAAACTCCAATTGACGAAGAACACCCATGGCTGATTGGAAATTTTTTGTATCAACTAATTTCTGAATCATATCTTCTGGTAGGGCTTCGCCTGTTTTGTGGTGAACTGCAAAGAATTTCAAGGCTTCTTTTTCATATGCAAAATTTTCTAAAAATTGAGATGGGAATTCTACAGCATCCCATTCAACACCATTGATCCCACTTAAAAATGGTTCTTCGATTTCAGTTAACAAATGGTGGAGAGCATGACCCATTTCGTGAAAAAGTGTAACAACATCATCTGGCTTTAAGAGTGAAGGACTATCACCGTGGGACGGTGGAAAGTTCCCAACAATGAAAGCAGAAGGAAGAATGGTCTTAGAATCTAGTTTATGCCTAGAAATCCAATTGTGCATCCAAGCTCCGCCTTTTTTATCTTTGCGTGCCTCTAAGTCAGAATACAGTCTAGCAATTGTAAGGTTATTTTTCTGAATATCAAAAACTTGAACCTTAGGGTCCCATACTTCAGTTTTAATTTCTTTAAATTGTATACCAAAAAGTTTTCCAATAAATTCAAAAGATCCATGAACCGTTCGTTCTTTTTCTAAGTATGGTCTGTAAGCTTCCTCATCAAAGTTCAGTGATTCCTTCTTTAAGAGTTCTGAATAAAAAGCTACATCACTAGCCTTGAAATCTATTTTTCCTTTCTTGCTTGCAAAGTCTTTCAGTGTTTCAAATTCCTTTTGAGCTACTGGTTTTGCAGAATCTGCTATCTTATATAGAAAATCCAAAACTTGTTCTGTACTTTCTGCCATTTTAAAAGCTAAAGAATATTCTGAATAATTAGGAAATCCTAATAAAGAAGACATTTCTTTTCTTAGTTTGAGAATCTCTTCGAGAACCTTTCCATTGTTAGGCGCCCGACTTACATAGGCTTTGTATAATTCTTCTCTAAGTTGTGCATTTTGTCCATAAGTCATATAAGCCATATAACTTGGAATTTGAAGAGTAAACTTATAAGTTCCATCTTCTTGTTTGGCTGTTTCAATATCAGATTCTGGAAGACCTTCTACATCCTTGGGGTTGCTGATAATCAATTCATAAGCATTGGTTGCATCCAGAACATTTTGAGAAAATTGATTGGATAAATCGGAAAGTTTAATTTGAATTTCTTTTAGGCGCTCTTTTGTGTCAGAAGGAAGATCCACACCGCTGAGTTTAAAATCTCTAATTCCATCTTGGATTACTTTGGATTGAACAGCCTGCAAATGTTCCTTTTCGTTTTCCCAAATTTCTTCATAAGCTGAAAGGATTCTTTTATCTTGGCTTAGATTTGTATAGTATTCTGTAATTTTGGGAAGTAGTTCTGCATAAATAGATTTGGTTTCTTCACTATTTTTAACTGAATGCAGATGAGATATTTCTGTAAAAATGGAATCTAAGTCATGATTCATGATTTGGTAGGGTGTTAAGAAGTTGGAATATGTTTTACCTGAAATTGCTAGCAATTCTTCCAATTGTTTGGTATTAGAGAGAAGTTTAGAACTAAAGTCCTCACTTTTTGCTTTTAAATTGTCTACTTTAAATTCTGCAAATGCCAATGAAATTACCTCTGACTATTAGACTTACTTATATTAAGTTCTATGGTAAATGGAAAATTCTTTATAGGTAAATGAAAAGTCTAATTTATATGAATTCATCAGAAGAAAGGTATAAAAACCATGCTATCATAATCTTTGATGGAAACTGCAATCTATGCAATAGCTTTGTCAATTATTGCATAGATCATGATTCTAAGAAGTATTTCTTATTTGCTACTTTGGATTCGAAAATATCTCAAGAATTCATTCCACCGGATATGTTGTTGCCTTATAGGTCGAATCCTTTGCAAGGAAGTGTTTATCTCTGGGAATCTGGTCGAATCTATGCTAGATCAGAAGCGGCATTTCGGATTTTTTCTAAATTGGATTCTATCCTAAGATTTATTTCTTACTTTCATTATCTTCCTAAGTTCCTAACAGATAGTATTTATAAATGGATAGCTAAAAATAGGTACAAAATGTTCGGTAGAACAGAATCTTGTAAGATGCCTACAGAAGAACTAAAAACTAGATTCTTACAATAATTTACTTTGCTTAAGGTGAAAAGTTATTTTAAGAAACAAAAAAAGTATTCTAATAAATGTATTAGGATTCGTCTTAGATAAATCTAAATCTAAATCTAAATCTAAATCTAAAGTATTAGAAATCTATATAGTAATAATTCTTACCAGCATAACGAAAGTAATATTTAATAAAACTAGATGAATTTGGTTCTATGACTTTTAATCTAGACTTGAGATTTGCTTCATCGAACTTTACTTCTCTATCCATAGAATGATAAAAAAAACAACGATAGGTATTTTCCATATCTTCTGCACTCTTTTTAAGTATACAAAGATGAGTTGCTTCCGGAAAATCCAATTCTTCACTGAGTCCAAAGAATTTGCCAGGATGGATTTCCCATTTTCTATTTCCTATACGAACAGAAGTTTTATGAGGATTAATATTTTGAACTAGTTTTTTAGGATACTTAGGGGCAATAAAATACACATTTTTATAATGGAAAGTGAAGTAGGATTTCTTTTTGTCATCGTATTTATGAATCGCTTCCTCACTAACACTTTGTGCCCTGAGTCCACGTGCAACTTTCTCCATGCTGCCTCTTAGTACAGAGTCCAGGAAATCAGAACTCTCAGATTCATCTATCTTATCTAAGAGTTTATAAACAAAATCAAATTCTTTTCTCTCATATCCCTTGGCTTCTTTTAAGTCATCCAATTGTAAGCTAAGACGTCTTGTTCTATGTAAAAAATAATATGCCTTACGTTTATTCGCTATGGTTTCCATCTCACTAGCTATAGAAATTGTTTCATTTAAAATTTCAGTAGCGTCTAGAATCTTCTTTTCATAATCTTCTAGTAAATATTTTAGTTTATATTTCTTCTCAAAGAATGTCCTAGAATCCTCAGGTAGAGAAGAACCAGAGCTCATACTTAATTGGCGAATTTCCTTAATTTGATCGATAGAATAATCCCAACAGCTAACATAGACATAAGTAAATGGGAACCACCATAACTCATAAAGGATAGTGGTACGCCTGTTACAGGAAGTAAGCCAATTACAATACCCATATTAATTGCGACATGGAAGAAGATTAATGCAACTATTCCTGAAGCAAGCAGGGAACCAAATCTATCCTTGGACTCAAAGCTAATTTGCAGACCTCTCAGAGGGATAGACATAATGAAAAAGATTAATAGCACAGAACCTAAGAATCCTGTTTGCTCTGCCCAGGAAGCAAAGATAAAATCTGTTCCCGATTCAGGAACATGTGGATATCTGCCTTCTGTCATTTCTCCTTTGAAAAATCCTTTACCAAAAAATTTACCAGAACCAACGGCAGGTTTAGACGCTCTCAATTGGTAACCTGCACCTTGTTTAAATTTTTCAGGATTCAAAAATGCTGTTAGTCGAACAACTTGGTTTTCTCTAAACGGAATCGTTTTATAGACTGCAACAGAGCTTAGTATCGAAATTCCTAAGATTCCGATAGGAATATAGTATTGGCGTATATTCTTCAGTCCGCGTGCAATATTGAATCCAACCATTAATGCTGATATGCTAATTAAAAATACTCCAAATCCTATGAGTAAATTTTGATTGTAGAAAATCTGAAACATGATAGAACCTTGGTCATCAATAACTGCTTCGACTATTTCCCTAAGTGATTGCAAAATCTTAGGATCTTCTAAACCTGTACGTTCTGTTCCAACTCCAAGAGATCGTCCTTCAAGAATAGGCCAGATTTTTCCTTGTGCCTTACTTACCAAAGAGAGTAATTCTCCCTTTTGTTCCTTGCGTAAGTATTCTAAGATATCAGGAAGCAGAGTAAGCTTGCTATATTCTATATACATAGGAATACCCAAGGATAAACCTCCTAAGGCGAGAAGGGAACCAATATGCAAAATGTCCGCACCACCTAAAAATAACATCGCAAATAGAATAGGTAGGAAGGATACTGCTGTCCCAAAATCTGGCTGTAGAAGAATAAAGAACATAGGTATTAAAACAATGATAAAAGGAATGATAAGAGTTGTTAAACGACGCATTTCCTTTTCCCGGATAACAAGATATTGTCCAAGTAAAATTACCGTTGCAAGTTTAGCAAATTCTGAAGCTTGAAAACCTACAGGGCCTATCTTAATCCAAGATCTCGCTCCTCTTCCATCGGGTAGATAACCAATGCCAGGGATTAATGTAGCAATTAAGAGAACTAAAGAAGCAAGATAAATAAAGACCGCATAACTTCCGATTAATTGGTAATTGACCCTAGCCATGAAATACATCAATACAAGACCAATGCAAGCATAAATTAATTGCTTGTACCATCTTCCTTGTCCATCGCTGATATTGGCTTCTTGAGTATATAGGGTTAAAATCCCACAACAAGTTACAAATATAACTGCAAATATAAGAAATAAATCTAATCGTTCACTATTTCTATCAGACATTACAATTCGACCTCCTGATCTTCTATAGGAGTTTCTTCTTTCATTAGATTTCCTTTTACTTTTTCAGATCTAGGGTAAGAACCAGGTGGGAAGGCTGCCTTGAAAACTTCCCTTGCTACAGGAGCAGCTCCTGCTGATCCTCCAACACCATATTCTACGAAGACTGCAACTAGCACTTGTTTTTCGGGAGGTGCATTCACAGGAGCATAGCCTATGAACCATGCATGGTTGGTTCTAGACGATCCTCTTCTTCTAGTTTGTGCTGTCCCTGTTTTGCCTGCAATTTCTGGTAAGTAGGGTTGGTTCAAAATATAAGAAGCCGTTCCAGTTGATCCAACCAATTCTAAGCCGTAACGAAGAGCTTCTACGGTCGATTTCTTTAAGGGGATGTCTCGGATCACTACAGGTTCTGTTCTTTGGATAATTGAATTGTCAATGGGATTTCGAATCTCAGAGAGAAGAAAGGGTTGGTAGATTTTTCCACCATTGATAATAGCCATGTAGAAAAGTGCCATAGCCATAGGTGTAGTAGATATGAATCCTTGTCCTATCGAAAGATTAATTGTATCACCATCAAACCATTTGGTTCCATAAGTTCTCTTCTTCCACTCATAGCTAGGAATAAAACCAGTAACCTCACCAGGTAGATCAATATTAGATTTCTTATCTAATCCAAAAAGTCTGGAATACGAAAGTATAGATTCTGAACCTAGCTTGTATCCTAGGTTATAGAAATAGACTGAGCAAGACTTTTCTATCGCATGTGCGAGGTTATTCGTTCCATGTCCTTTGGGTTCCCAACATTTGAATTCTTGGTCTGGAACACCTGCCATAGAAGATTTAAGATAGAACTTCCCGTTGCAATGAAACTCCGTAGAAGGATCGTATTCTATCTTATGTTCACTTTCTAGTGCTGCAAGACCAACTAATAGTTTATAGGTGGAAGCTGGGGGAAAAATGGATTGAATCGAAAGATTTAGAAGTCCAGTGTTATCAAGAACCTGCCTGTAATGTTTACTTCTTTCTTGGCGATTCTTCCCTGAAAGAATATTTGGATCAAAGCTTGGATTGGAAGTCATAGCAAGTACTTCGCCTGTGGTTGGTTTAAGTGCTATAACAGTTCCTCTGGTTCCCTTAAGAGCTCTGTAAGCTGCTATTTGCATTTCTTTATCTATGGAGAGAACTAGATTATTTCCTGACTGAGCATGTTCTATGATTCTTTCCTCTTCAATATTTCCTTCTGTAGATCGCTTTTGTATTCTAAATCCGTCTATTCCTCTCAGTATAGAATCATATTGGCTCTCTAATCCACCTTTGCCAACATATTGGTAAGATTTTATATCCTTATCTTGGATATCATTTTGGTTGGGCTTACCCAAGTAGCCTGTAACATGCGCTAGGGCTGCACCCATGTTGTATACACGAGTCGGGGCAGGAACCATTTGCACGTATTTGTTGATATTGTCAAAGACCGAAATCCTCTCTTGTTGGGATTTTGAGATTCCTTCCAATAGAATAAACGGCTCTCTGGAGCGAATTTTCTTAACAAGTCTATCTTGCTTTAGGTCTTTTTCAAAATAAGAAATGGGTATGGATAGGTATTTGCAGAATTCTTCTATAAAGGCTCGAACCTTCTTAGGATCATTCTTTAATAAATTTGTATTCAATACCAAATCTAAGGAAGCAGAATTAGATACTAAAGGCTCACTTGTTTCGGGTGTTAGGAAATTGCGATCGTAAATCTGACCTCTTGCTGCAAGAATGGATTCAGACTTACGTACAAAACGTTCTGCCTTGATTGAATTTTCTGAGCCTTGAAGGAGTTGCAGATTGATCAACTGCATAGTATAAGAGAACATCGTAAATAGTATAAGCCCAGTGAAGAAATACAATCTTCCTCTATAGGATGCTTCTAGTTTGTGTTCACTTGCTGATCTTGTGGTACTCATATTTTACTTTCATCGGCTTCTAACTTAAACACCCAAGTAAGGAAGAAGAAGAACAAAGGTGCAAGAATGCTTGTATAAATTGATGTAGATAAAAAGGAATAATTCAAATTATCATGAAAGAAGAGTATGAACATAAAATACAAAATTATTCTACTCAACAAAGTAAAAATGAAATTATAGATAGAGATTGATAGATAATTTTCGTTGTATGCGTTTCTTGTAAACTTACCAACTATATATCCAATAATAGAGAATGTGAAAGAATGCAAACCGATTTTATAATAGGTAACTTGGTCAGCCCCTGTTTCACCGCCTAACCCTGAATCAGTAAGAAGACCTCCCAGAAATCCTATCCAGATACCATACAATGAGCCTTTTCGTAAGCTAAAGAAAATAATATAGATCATCATAAAGTCTGGTTTGAATGATCCACCGAGTTCAAATAAGTTAGAGCCATTAAGGAAATGAGCAAAAAGCATTCCTATGAGTATAACAACTTTTTCAATAATCATGGCTCAACCTCATTATCCGAATTGGAGGGTGCTGGATTGGGCGTAGAATCTAACTTAGGTGGTTTGTTTGAGTTGGAAACGGGTTTTTCAATCACTGGCTTTTCTGGATTAGATTTTTTTTCTTTCTCTTTTTCCTTTTCTTTCTTGCGTTCCTCTTCAGGATAATTCAATTCACCTAGGTAGGGATTCTCAATTTTGATTGATTTTTCCGTTGGCCATTCCTCTATCCATTTATCAGGTGATTTAAGTATCACAGTCACATATTCGAGTTTATCAAATTGAACAAAGGGTTTGAGGTAGGCTGTCTTGAAAGAACCCTCTCTTGGACCTTCCTCTGTAATGATTCCAACGGGAAGACCTTTAGGAAATACTCCGGAGCCACCCGAAGTATATACAGCCTTTCCTATTTTACTAAAGCCTTCCGTAAAGATTGTACTATGCGGACCTGGGGCAGGGGCTGGTCCCATAGGGAAATTGCCAAATGATTTAGGATCAATTACTATTCCAGAATCTATAAATTCTAAGATTGCTTCGGTTGCTCGTCCCGAATTCCCAGATAAACTAGCCCAAAGACTAGTTCCTGGCATAGAGACTCCCATAGCAAAATTGGAATTGATGATAGGTTGAACCACGGAAGTAGAAGATCCCACAGCAATCACTTTTCCCACAAGAGCCTCAATGAAATTTCCTTTTTCATCTAGGGTTCTAGTTACCACTGGCATATATGGCTTGATACCAGAGGACGAACCTTTGTTAATGATAATAGTTCTATAGATGGTATTTAAGCGTACAGAAAGTACTTCAGATGGAACAGTAGCATATTCAGAACGAACAGGAAAGCCTAATTCTTTTCTTAGGGAGTCATTTTCCATTCGGAGTCTTACCAATTCTTGGTCTAGCTTGTAATAATCTTCCATTACATTGAGACAAGAGTCTCTTTCATCACGAACTTTTTCAAAAGACTCTAACTTGGTATATACGCTTTTAATTAAGGAACCGAAGGAATCTAGGGAGCCTGAAATAAAATCACCAACTCTTTGGAAACTGGCTATTCCACTAACAACGAAATTGCCATTCCACACAAGAGATGTGAGTGAAAATACGACTACAAAGATGAGGGAGGCAGACTCCCGATTTTTTGAGATTTTTTCCCAGAGCATAGAAATTTATGTCTCATTTTCTAATCCCTAGGAAAAAAAGAAAACAGAAAATTTTTATCGAATACCAGGCTTAATGTATTTTAGCTCATCCAAGTAGCGACCTGTTCCTAAGACCACACAGGTAAGAGGGTTCTCAGCTCGGAAGACGGGAACACCCGTTTCTTTGGACAGATAGAGTTCCAATCCTCGTAGCAAACACCCACCACCTGTTAAAATCACACCACGTTCTACAATATCAGCTGCAAGTTCAGGAGGAGTTCTTTCGAGTACCGATTTGATCCCATCCAAAATTTCATCGGTAGGTTCTTTGAGTGCCTTGCGGATTTCATTGCTATCTAATTCTAAAGTTCTTGGAAGTCCAGAAATCGCATCCCGACCTTTTACTTCCATGGTATCCACTTTCTTATCAGGGAAGGCATTTCCTATTGTAAGTTTAATGTCTTCTGCGGTTCTCTCTCCAACTACAAGGTTGTATTGGTTTCTTAAATACTTGATAATCGCTTCATCAAATTCGTCTCCACCGGTTCGTATGGATTCTGCTATCACCATACCACCAAGAGAAATCACTGCAATCTCTGTAGTTCCACCGCCTATATCAACAATCATGTTACCAGCGGGCTCTTGGATAGGTATATTGGCACCAATGGCTGCAGCAAGAGCCTCATCGATGAGAAAAATTTCTCTAGCACCCGCTTGCTCTGCGGATTCACGAACCGCTCTACGTTCTACTTCTGTAATTCCAGAAGGAACACCAATGACGATTCTAGGTTTCACAAAAGTAGTTCTATTGTGGACTTTCGCTATGAAATAACGAATCATCTTTTCCACAGTTTCGAAATCAGCAATCACCCCGTCCTTCATAGGTCGAATTGCTACGATATCTCCAGGAGTTCTACCGAGCATTCGCTTTGCTTCTTGTCCTACTGCAAGGACTCTTCCTGTGGAAGCTTGAACTGCAACAACAGAAGGTTCAGAAAGAACTATGCCCTGTCCTTTGACGTGAACTAAGGTATTAGCAGTTCCTAAATCAATTCCCATATCATTTGAAAATAACGCGTAAAGTTTATCGAATATCATTATAGCTTCCTGGACGACTCATACTATTAAGAATTATCTTACGAACTCGAAGAATTCTGAAGTAAATATCAAAATCCATGCTAATTTTTTCTTTTTCCATAGCAAGAAGGATTCTGAAAAAAAAGAATTTACCTTTCATTTCCAAGGTAAAAACTTAAAAAACCTAAAATGAAAGAGAAAAATCTTGCCGCTATAGACTTAGGAACCAATTCCTTTCACATGCTTATTGTGAAGGTTCGCCAAGATGGAAGTTATGAATCTATAGCGAAGGAAAAAGAAGCCGTAAGGCTTGGTTCTGGTTCTGGAGATTATGAAGAGATAGATGAGGCTGCTATGAACCGAGGTATAGCCTGTCTCAAAAGATTCAAAGTCATAGCAGATTCTCACAAGGCAGAAGTTTTTGCAATAGCTACCTCCGCACTAAGAGAAGCACTCAATAGAGATGTGTTTCTTAAGAAGGCAAAGAAAGAGGCTGGCGTTCATATAGACGTTGTTAAAGGCCAGGAAGAAGCAAGATTGATCTACTTTGGGATTCTGCAAGGATTGCCTGTTTATAAAAAGCGAATTCTGATGGTGGATATTGGAGGTGGCAGTACAGAAATTCTGATAGGGCAAGGGGGTGACGTTCTTTTCTCCCAATCCTTGAAAATTGGTGCAGTGAGACTGAGTGAAAGATTTTTCACCAAAGAAACCATGGAGCTTACAGATATCCAGAGATGTAGATTCCATATAGAAGCTTATATTCTTCCCTTGGTAGCAGAGATCCAGAAGTGGAAGCCAGAAGTGATTATAGGCTCATCGGGATCCATCACCTCAATTGGATCTATGGTTCTCGCCTTGCGTTCCGAAAAGCGGGACAGGTTGAACGGTTTTGAATTCGAAGCGTCTGAATTGAGAAAAATCCGAGAGTCCCTTGATGCTGCAAATACACTGAAGAAAAGATCAAAGATCCCAGGTCTGGAAGAAAAGCGTGCTGATATTATCACAGCAGGATCCTTAATTCTAGATGAAATTTTTAAGCATTTTAATCTTAAGAAAATGATGATCAGTGATTATGCTTTAAGAGAGGGAATAGTGTATGATAAGATCAAGAATTGGAAACGATACGAAAGTAGAGATTTTCATTCTTTAGATAACATTCGAACAAAGGCAATTCGTTCTATCAGCAATCTCTATCCCCAAGGAAAAGAACATTCCGAACATGTCACACATTTGTCTCTGCGCCTCTTTGATGAAATGCTAGGGCTTCATAACTTAGGAACTCATGAAAAAGAATACCTAGAAGCTGCTGCTCTTCTCCACCAAGTTGGACTAGCTATCTCCCATTCTGCTTATCATAAACACAGCTACTACATCATTCGAAATTCAGAACATATGGTTGGATTTTCTAATTCCGAGATAGAAATTATTGCCTTAATTGCCAGATACCATCGCAAGAGTATTCCCAAACCCAAGCATGAGGAATTTAAAATTTTATCCCCAGAAGAACAATCTCTAGTCAAGAAACTTGCATCTATACTAAAAATCGCCGATGCCTTAGATCGTTCGTTAAAGAAAAATATAATGGATGTATCTGTGTCTATGTCCGAAACTAAGGTAGAATTGATTTTAGTACCAAGAAAGAAAGCAGATCCACATTTGGAAATTTTCAGTTTAGAAGAGAATAAAGATCTTTTCGAGCATAGCTACAACAGAAAATTATCTATAAGTCTCTCGCCTGATTCAAAGAAAAGAATTCTATGAAATTAAAATTCAAACAATTAAACCTAAACCTGAGCTTCTGCTTACTTGCTTGTAATCTGATAGCTTTTCAGCCAATTCTTTCAGTTCCTATTGATTTAAGCTCCGATTGGGAGGTCAAGCTAGGACGAGATACAACAAATTCTACAGAGGCTTGGGAAAATTTTCCTTCCTTTCCATTGAAGAATTTCACAGCAGATCATAAGTTAGAAGGTGAGATTCTTCTTACTTTCCGCAAAACCATTATTCTAAGCCAAGACGATATTGATGCCCTAAATTTTGAACCTGTTAGTATTCACATTCCTTTTATTGGAAGCTACTATGAGATTCTTTGGAACCAAGAAATTTTGGAGATAGGAGGCGAGAGGAAGGATGGGAAAATTGAAAAATTTAAAATCATGCGTCATCTCATCAAGCCTATTCCTTATAAAAATCTAAAAGTCGGTTCTAATACTTTGCATATCGTCTTAGGTGGAATAATTGGACAGTCCATAGATATATCCAGTGCAGCAGATGGTTATCCTCTTCGCATAGATTATCATACTAACAATCTTGAGATAGTCCAAGAAAGAGTTTCATTAATGCTCATGTTCCTTTATGGTTTTATGGGATTGTACCATTTGTTATTTTATTTCAAGCGCCCCCAAGAACAGTACAATTTGTACTATGGAATTTTTTCTATCTTGCTTTCCATTTATATTTATACTAGAAGCCAGGCAGTATTCGAACTTGAGATGGATACTATGATTCTCAAGAGAATTGAATTTATATCTGTCTACTTTATTCCAGGTCTTATGAGTTTTTTCTTAGAGAGATACTTCCTAGGCAAGGTTAGCCTAATTTCAAGGATCTATCTTTCTTTAATCGCTGTTTTAGCCTTGCTTACTGCTTTTTCCCCATCGAACTTACTGAATATTTATTTGCTGATTTGGCAAGCTTCTGTAATCTATGTTATAGTTTCTACTGTGGTTACCTGTGTAATAGCAATACGTCGTAAAGTGCAAGATGTTCGCAGGCTTCTGGTTGGAATTATTGTTCTTCTCATTTGTGGGATTTGGGATGTGGGTGGAGCTACGGGTCTATTTAAATTTCAGAATTATGGCCTAATGAGATACGGCTTCTTTGTGTTTGTAGTAGGAATTGCTTTCATACTTGCCAATCGTTTCTTGCAGATCCATAGAGAAGTTGAAAGTTTAAATAATGATTTAGAAGAAAAAGTTTTGAAACGAACCGAGGAGTTGCAATACTCATTAACTGAAATCCAATCTTTAAAAGTCCAACAAGACGGAGATTATTTCTTAACATCCTTACTGATCAATCCTTTAACCAGTAATAAAATTGAAAATACCCTAGAGGATTTTGATGTACAGTTTTATTCTAAACAGAAGAAGGCATTTGAATTTAGGGAAAGAAAATTAGAAATTGGTGGGGATATAAATATCGTAGACCGCATCCAATTAAAAGGGAAAGAATTTATTGCATTTGTAAATGGTGATGCCATGGGCAAATCTATGCAAGGAGCAGGTGGAGCCTTAGTGCTTGGTGTCATTTTTCACTCGGTAGTGACTCGAACCAATTCTAAAAGAGATTCCATGAACAAGGGTCCTGAAACTTGGTTAAAAGAATGCTATATTGAATTGCAAAATGTTTTTGAAACATTTGATGGGTCTATGTTGATTTCAGTCATTATGGGTCTAATCGATGTTAAATCAGGATGTATGTTTTACTTTAATGCAGAACATCCATGGTCCGTATTATATAGAGATGAGAGAGCAAGCTTTATTGAAACCTCACTGGAAATTCGAAAGATTGGAACCATGGGAGTCCCTACTGATTTTAGAATTCGTTGTTTTCTTCTTGAACCAGGAGATGTAATTTTCCTTGGTTCAGATGGGAGAGATGATTTATTGATCGGAAGGAATGCACAGGGTGAGAGGATTATCAACGAAGATGAAACCCAATTCTTACATTGTGTAGAAGAAGGAAAAGCTGACTTAGAAGAAACTGTCAATTCCATACTTACAAAAGGTGAGTTAACGGATGATCTTTCCTTGATTCGAATCGCATACAATCCGAATTCTACCTTCATAGATGATTATAGATCTCAACTGAATGATAAAATCACTCATTTAACACAGACAGCTAAAGCAGCTCTAAAAGATAAGAATTACCAAGAAGCTTCTTTGAATTTCTCTTTAGCTGTAGAAGAGTTTCCTATGAATACCGAAAATTATTACTATGCATCCTATGCATACAAATTCAATCGAAACTACCAAGAAGCTTTGAATTATGGAGAAAGATTGTATCTTAGAGAGCCCAACCATCTAAACAATCTGCTCAATCTTGCAGATGTGCATAGATTTTTAGGAAATACCACCAGAGCAAACTTTCTTCTGAATAAGATAGATCTAATCGATCCAGAAAATGAGCTAGCTCTGAAGATCAAATCCAAAATCAATGAGACGATTCAAAAATCCTAAGTATACAAACTTTCGAATTTAAGATTTGCTTAATTCTTCTGCAAGCTCCACAAGAAGTCGAACTCCATACCCTGTAGGACCATTGGACTGGGTTCCCGATGCTTTCTTTCTCCAAGCTGTTCCTGCGATGTCTATGTGAGCCCAGGGAATATTTTCGCCGACGAAATTTTTTAAGTACATAGCGGCTGTTATGCTTCCAGCGCCACGGCCACCGGCTATATTTTTGAGATCTGCAATATCACTCTTTAAATCTTCACCGTATTCATCCCAGAGTGGAAATTCCCACACACGGTCATCTGATTCCAATGATGCCTTTTTAATTGTGTCCACCAAATCAGAGTTATTGGACATTACTGCAGCTGCCTCATGACCCAGTGCGATAATTACAGCTCCTGTTAATGTTGCCAAATCAACCATGTAGTCGGGTTTGATTTTCTCAGAAACATAGGAAAGCACATCACCAAGAACAAGTCTTCCTTCTGCATCCGTATTTTGAACTTCTACGGTCAGCCCATTGTAAGCAGTATAAACATCACCAGGTTTGATTGCCTTGGCATCAGGCATATTTTCAGCAGCACCTATTGCCGCTACAACTCGGATCTTAGTCTTTAAAGAAGCAATTGCACCTATAGCATGGATGGTTGCAGCAGCGCCGCACATATCATATTTCATTTCATGCATATCACCAGCTGGCTTAATGGAAATTCCTCCACTATCAAAGGTTAGTCCCTTTCCAATGATAGCAAGAGTCTTAGTCGCTCCAGGAGGTGCATAATCAAGCATTATCATCTTTGCTTTTTTATCTGAGCCTTCACATACAGAAAGAATTCCATTCATTCCTAACTTCTTTAGCTGTGGCTCATCGAATACTGTGATTTTTAATTTGTTTTCTTTTGCTATTTCTTTGGATCTCTTAACGAAACCTTCTGGAGTAAAATGATTTGCAGGAAGATGAGCAATATATCTTGCTCCATTGATATGTCTTGCAACAGATTTTGCTTTATTTATTCCAGCCTTGACAGCATTTTCTGCTATAGAATCTTCTGTTGTGAAAGTAATGGAACCTGGTTTTTTCTTAGTCTTATCTTTGGTTGCAAGAACATTTAAGGAGTAGTAGCCAATTTCAAGTCCTGTAACGATTTGGTAGGCTAGCTTTTCAGGGGAGAGTTGGGTGGTGAGTTCTTTGCGAAGATAAATGTGATATCCAACACCATCTAACTTAGATAATTTATTTCCTAATTTAATAAAGCAGGCTGAGATTTTTCGAATTAAAAGTTTATCTGCCTTACCAAGTCCCACCAAGATGGTCTTATTGGACTCATCTGTAAAAATTTGTCCCATATCTGCTTTGAAAATTCCAGCCTTCCATTGTTCTTGGAATTTCTTAAGTTGGATATTTTTATCCTCGCCACTGTATACAAAATGTACTTTATAATGAAAGCTTGATTTGTTATCGCTAGTACTATATGAAAGTTGATTGCCTTCGATTTTCATTTGTCTCTATTTCCTTAAATTTATATATTCTATTTCAAAGCCTTTATATCTTCCATGATAGCATCCACATGACCTGCGACCTTCACCTTCTCATAAACCTTTAGCACTTTCAACTTCTCATCTAGAAGGAAGCTAGTTCGCACTATGCCCATTCCTCTTCTTCCCATAAAAACTTTTTCCTGCCAAACTCCGTATTTCTCACAAATTTCTCCTGTCTCATCCGAGATCAATGGAAAATTCAAAGATTGTTTCTCTGTAAACTTTTGATGGGATTTTGTATCATCCTTAGATATACCCACAACATTAAAACCTAACTTTTGTAATTTGGTAAAATTATCTCGAAAATCACAAGCTTCCGTAGTGCATCCTGGAGTAGAATCTCTTGGATAAAAATAAAGGACTAATCCTTTTTTCCCAACTAAATCACTGAGTTTTGTATTTTCTCCTTGGGTATTTTTAGCGGTAAAGGTAGGTGCTTTTTTGCCAACTTCTGGATAATTCATTTCTTGTTTTCTCCTTGGGAACTTCTTTTAGACAGTTTCTAAATTTGACTGAAAATGGGACATAGAAATTTCGTAAGGGAAAGTACAAAACTTTCCGAGTCTAAAAGTATATGGATTCGAGCACAAGAGCACAATTGATCCGAGATGCAAACACTGCCTTCAATGCAGGAGATATTCGTAAAGCAAGAGAGCTCTATCTCAAAACCAATTACAAAGATGGCTTAGCTCGTATGGGCGATTATTTTATGTATGATAGAAAGTTGCCTATGCTTGCTTTTGGGTATTACAAAAAAGCAGGAATGCAAGCCAAGGTGGATGAAATCTTTCAGCGTATGATTTTTGCCTTGTCAACCTGGCTAGGACAGGATAAATTCAAGCCTGCAAATGTTGCCAGTTCCAACCACAATGCTCCAAACATTCCAAGTGCAGATTCAAATAAGGCTAAGATTCAGCCCAAATCGGCGAATAATCTGGAACCAGCTCGACCAATCACACCAGAGGACTTTCAGGTTCATCCCATTCTTCGTGCAAAGGCAATAGAAATTCTAGAAAAACTCAAAAAATAAAATTAGTTTAAATTTTCGCTTTTATAAGAAAAAAACAGTTTCACTTGTTGTATCAGATAAGGTTCCTACCTGGCTATGAAACTAAATAAGTACTTTATTTCTCTTTCTATTTCACTTGGTCTTATTTTTATCCAATGCAATTTAAAACAAGAAGAAGGATCTTTCTTTATCTTAGATCTCGCAAGTGGGCAAGCAGCTTCCCAGGCTTTAGAGTTTAAAGTAGGAGGATCATTGGCAGGTTTGACTAGCGGCAATGTGACCTTGCAATTGAATGGCACGGAAAACCTTAACCTAACTCAAAATGGCAATTTTCAATTTGCCTCAAATCTTAGTTCTGGAACGGATTATGATGTTGTGGTTGTACAGCAGCCAACAGGATTAAGTTGTTCTATCAATAATGATTCAGGCAAAATCTCAAATACATCCGTATCTAATCTAGAAGTCATCTGCAACAATGGTAAGAAAATATTTATAACAGCCGCTAACTATAATGGAAATTTAACATCGAGTATAGGATTAGGGACATTCAGTAACGGAATATTGGGAGCGGATGCAAGGTGCATGGCTGATACCAATAAACCAACCGATTCGTCCACTTACAAAGCATTTATAGTTGACGGAAGCAATCGCAGGGCATGTCAATTTGAAAACTGTGGGATCTCAGGAAGATTTGAAGGTCTTGATTGGGTGCTTAAAAGAAATATAAAATACATCCGTGCCTCTGATTCTACAAATCTCTTCACTTCCAATAATAGTGCCATTTTTTTGTTTGGAAATTTCAATGCACCGCTTTCTTCGGGAGGACCTGTTCAGACCTGGACGGGCTTTGCTCAAAATGTGAAATGGGTTAATTCAAGCGATGATTGTGAGGATTGGACCAGTTCAGATACAGGCGATGATGGAAGAGCAGGGTCTACAAACCAAACAGATTATACATCCATTCGCAATTCCAATACTTTAGCTTGCAACCAAAACCACCATCTCATATGTGTGGAGCAATAATTTTACTTAAATTGTTCAAAGTGATATGATTAAATTAATCCCTGAGATGGATCATTGATCATAAATTTCTTCTTCATAAAGTTAGCAATAGAAGAATAGAGTTTCTCTTTGTATTCATCTTAAAAAAGAACACCAATAAAAAAGATTTTAATGCAAAAAATCACTTGGAATTGTGTTATTATAAGTGTAAAGTGTTATTAATCGGGAGAATCTTTATGAAAATATACAATTTAATACTAATTTTATGCTTATCCATAGCAATATCATGTGGTGGCAAATCAGATAAGCTTACTACAGAGACAGGACCATCTGAACAATCTGTCCAGATAACATTTTTCTCAGGTGATGCCAAGATAGTTCGAAAGAATATTGAGACTAAGCCAGAGCTTGGCATGTCACTTGCAAGTGATGATGTCATACTTACTGGTGAAACGGGAAATGTTGAGATACTCATAAGAGAATCTGGTCTTGTAAAAGTTGCTAAGAAATCTTCAGTTATGGTTTCTTCTTTTTTACGGGATTCTGAAGTTTCTGATACCAATGTCCATATCAATTATGGAAAGATAGTCACTGTAGTTAAGAAAGAAAAGAAAAATGAAAACTACAATATTGTAACTCCAACCTTAGTTGCGGGTGTGCGTGGAACATCTTTCATGACTAGTGTTGAGAATCCTAATAGCAATGCAAAGACAGTGGCTTGTGCCAAAGAAGAATGTGTTGTAAAAGTTTCTGTATTAGAAGGAGCTGTTGCCGTTCATAGAGTTGATAGCCCAGAAGAAGTCTTTCTAGGTAAGGGTTCTGAAGTAACAATTCCAGGTTCCACTAAATTAAAACAAGAGCTAGTCAAGCCTCTTGGTGAAAAATCTTTAGAAGAACTTAAGGGTTCCATTGTTTTTCATAAGAGTAGAATTGGCGGTTTCGAGAACCTAGTGGACGAATTGAAGAAAAATTCTCGTGAACTTGCTGAACTTGATTCCTCAGGAAGTCTAGAAGATGCTAAATCTGAATTGCAGAAATCTGCAGCGAGCAAGAGTTCTGATGAGATTTTGAAGACTGCAAAGCAAGCAGATGAAACCAAGTATCTTAAGAAAGATATTTCTAAGGAAAAATTAAAACTAGATCCAAAAGAAACTTTTTAATTTTTTCGTTGATTCTATGCTAGGAGGATTACTATCTCCCTATGTCCTTTCTTAGAAATAGAATCCTATGCTTACTAATTGTATCTTTTTCTTACTCCTGTAGCACCATCCAACTCCAAGAAGGATTTGCTACAGAGAGGCAAAGACCTGCTTTTCTTAGGTATGAACCTAAGATCCAAGAAGAGCTTACTGACCTCACAGACCACCGCATTCGAAAGAAAAATAAATCCAAGGCAACACTTGCAATTTCAACTCTTGGTTTGCCCAAAGAAAATTTTGATCCAAGAATCAGAAATTTCTTACTAGAAGAACTCAAACGTTCCCTTACGAGAGATGGCTTTAGTTCTTTCCTTCTTCCTGAAGAATTAGAAACAAATACCAAGAAGCAAAATCTTTTCGAATGGCTGCGATCTAAAGACGTGGATGTCATTTTGAAACCTAAGGCTGCCCAAGAGGGATCTGAGATAAAAATGAATGTTCCTGTTTTGGATTCAGTGAACCAAAAGCAATATGGGTCTGTTGATTTTGCATGGAATATAGGCAAGGGTGATTCTGACCCATCTCTTAAATGGGAGATACAAAAAACAGGAGCTAGACTTTCTGCACTAAGTCCATCTTCTTCAACCTATCCCAAGGTCACCTTACAGGCATCCAATGGTGAGTGGACTGGAATATTTGATCTCTCTGTGAAAGGGATAGTTCAATTTTATTCCTCCTCTTCGGATACTGTCCTTACCTTGGATGGTAAGACCATTGGCAATACTCCGATAACTAAGTTAGCAATCTTGAACGGTCCACACTCTGTTCAATTCTCTAAGCCTGGAGTTGAACCTAAGAAACTTTATATCCATGTTAGAGCGGGGGAAGAAAGAAATTTTTACCAAGAATGGGAAGACGATATTTCAACAGCATCTTTAAGAATAGGATCCGTGCCTCAGGGCTTAAATGTTATCTTTGATGGGGAAATGAAAGGTCAGACGAATCAATATCTTTCTGAGATTGCTCCTGGTGATTTTTCTATCCAATACACCAGAGAGTGGGAAGGGGAAGAAATGGTTTTTTCGGAAGGTTCTATTAGCTTGAATCCTCGTGATAAGAAGGTTGTTACTCTTCCTTATTTTGCAGATGATCTACTAACGCACACTAAATCAGAATTTTGGACTACTGTTGGTAGAACAGGTTTCAATCCTGGCTTCAAACCTATTCTATTATTTTCTTCTACTACAAGTCGCTTGGTTCCAGGAGATTATGGTTACTATTCTGGCTATTTCTTCACGGATAATCTTGAAATCGAAGGAAGCTTTGTAAATCCAAATGAAAATGCAAAGGGTAAGGTTAGCTTTCTAGTTGAGATAGGCGAAGATGCATATACGTACGAAGTGAACGATAGAGAGGTTTCTTTTTATCATTTCGATGCAAAAAGTTCTCTCTCCAAAAGTATAGCGGTCTGGACATTTAAGAAAGATGATCCAGA
Source organism: Leptospira sp. (assembly GCA_002786225.1). Lineage (GTDB taxonomy): Bacteria > Spirochaetota > Leptospiria > Leptospirales > Leptospiraceae. The sequence continues at coordinate 59,926 of PEQN01000004.1, forward strand.
AAAGGAAAGACCCTTTGCTATAGAAACAGATTTAGCTAAGGGCATGGTTTATTGGTATCTTGGAAATAGAAAGATTTATGAATCCAAATTCACAGGAAGACCTTTATGGCGGCTTGCTATCTTAACTCGGGGAGAAGCCTTTTACAATGGTAGCCCTCTATCCAAATTAAAAATCACCTATCCAGATTTGGTGAAATTTCAAAGCAAATGGGATAAAAAATGAAACATACTATTATACTTGCAATCACTCTAATACTTCTAAATGCCAATTGTGCGAGTAGAGAATTCAAAGCCACCCAAGCCTCAGATACGCATAGCAATTTGAGCCCTGCTGAGAAATTGAAATACAAGCAAGCCGTACAAATTGTAAACCAAGGAAATAAAGAATTTCAGGTTGGGAAGTATAAGGATGCTTTAGCATTAGCGCAGAAATCTTTTGAAACTTTTCCTACCTCGGAAGGATATTATTTAGCAGGTCTTAGTAACCAAAAGCTTGGAAAGAATGAAGCAGCTGCAAGTGATCTTGAAGCTGGTCGAGCCATAGCACCCAAGAATGAACAAATCTTAATCACTCTAGCTCTAGTCAAAACTACCCTAGGGGAAGAAGAAGATGCCTTGGATATTTATAAAGAGCTTGCTTCCTTTTATCCTGATGAGCCCGTTTATGTTTTTAAAAAAGGAGTCCAAGAGAAATCACTCACCAAATACAATGAGAGCTTAACCACTTTCCAAAGTATTAATCCAGATACTTTTCCTCAGAAGGCAGAACTCTACTCACAATTGGGTGATGTTTCTATGAAATTAAAGAATTATCCTGATGCGGAGAAGTATTTTACCCTAGCGGAAAAGGAATCACCTAATTCTAGCTCTATGAAGTCAAACAAATCCACTGTAAAGACTGCATCTTATCTTGAAAACGGCAATAAGGCAATGGCAGCTAAAGACTATGATACAGCGGTCAATGAGTACACCAAGGCTTCTGAAGTAGATAGTAAGAATCCATCTCCCTTAGTATTTCTTGCCAATGCTTTTATCCTCAAGCCAGACTATCGCAAGGCTGAAGCAAATTTGAACAAGGCTTTAAAGTTGAATGAGGATTACCAACCAGCTTACGAGGCATATTCCGCCTTGTATTTTAAAGAAAAAAGGTACAAAGATTCCATAGATTGGGCTAAGAAGGGTTTGGGATTTTTCCCAAAATCAGAAAGACTTTTCAATCGATTAGGTCTCGCACAATGGAAATTAGGTGACCTTAAATCAGCAGCTTTAAGTTTTCGAAGGGCTAGTGAAATCAATCCTAAGTTTGTAGAAAGTGATAAGAATCTTTCTTATCTATTGATGGAAGACAAAAGATTTTATGATTCTAAATTAGTGCTTCAATCCTTAAGTAAGAGAGATCCTGCAGCCACTCCAGAATACAATAAGATTATATTATTTTGTGAGCAATCTGAATTGATAGAAAAGGGTGATAAGTTATTAGCCTCTGGTAAGATAAATGATGCGAACAAGTTGTACTCTCAATCTTTGAAAATGAATGCCAATGAACCAGCTGTTCACAATGCTTTTGGTAGATCTTATTTTGTTTCAAGTCTTATTTCTAAATCGGAAGCTAGCTTTCAGAAAGCACTTTCCCTTGATTCTGAGAACATTCCTGCATTGATTGGTTTGATACGAATTTACTCTAGGCTAAGAGATTCTAAAAAAGAAAAGGCGGCACTCAGTCAACTGAACTCCTTAACAGAAGGTGATCCAACTGCTGGGATTTTAGTTGCACGATTGAAAGAAGATGATGGAGATAGCAAGGCTGCTGAGGCTTCCTATCTTTCTCTCAAGAATCAGTATCCAGATAATTCTGCAATTTCTTACCGACTAGCTTCTCTTTATTATAAAATTGCAGTTGATAAAAACTCTGAAGAAAAATACGAGGAGGCAATTTCCTATCTTAAGAAAGCTAGTAAAGAAGATCCGAATTTTCCAGGAATTGCTTCTACAGAAAAGGTAATCTTAGAAAACAAAAAATTCGATGAAATCCTACCACTCATTAAGAAAGCCAATTTAAATTATGACCAAAAGAATTATAAAGAAGCATCCGAGCTTTATAATTCTGCCTACCAAAAGACAAACAAACCAACTCTTTTGGTGAAGGTAGCAGAATGTTATGTGGGAATGGGAGAAGAAGAGAAGGCATTGAATCTACTCGAAGCCTCTGCGAATAAAGAAAAGACAGGTTTCACTGATTTTCGTGAGGCAATTTATTCCTATTACTTTTCCAAGGGTGATACTGCCAAAGCTGAGAATGGCTTTCGCAATCTACTCATAGAAAATCCAACTTCCTTCTACAGCTATTATAAACTGGGATTGATAGAGATGTCCAGGAAGAGTTATGATAAGGCTATAGAGAATCTTGATAAGTCCTTGGTTCTCAATTATAATTTTCCTGCTGGCAATGTTGCCAAGGGTGTCGCCTATTACCGAAAAGGTGATAACAAAATAGCTAAGGAAGAATTCAACCGAGCTATGGACAAAGATCCTAGTTTGGATATAGCATCTTTTAATATTGGAGTTTTATTTTTTAACCAAGATATGGATAAGGAAGCTAGAAAAGTTTTCCAAGAATTGACTCAGAAAAGTCCAGAGTTTTCGGAGAGCTTCCACCAACTTTCCTATTTAGATTTCAAAGAAGGAAGAATTGATTCTGCTGAGAAAAATATTTTAAAAGCTTTAAAGATAGAGCGTACTCCAGCTTATTTGTATGCTTACTTAAAAATTTTGGAAGCTAAGAAAGACAAGAAAAATTGGCAGTTGGTTGCAAGGGAAATGAATGAAAAATTTCCATCTTCTAGCTTCACAAGCAAGATCCAAAATAATACATTCCAAAGTGAGCCGCTATACTTCCAATCTCATGAGACCCTGGGAAAACTTGTATCCAAACCTTTGCTAGTTGGTGATGCAATGATTTCAAATTATGGAACATCCTTGGTTGCCACAGATATAAGAACTAAGTCAAGAAAATGGCGAACAGAAAGCACACAGAAGTTTGATACCTTAATAACCGATCTAAGATTATTTGCAGCAAACTCTTCTTCCATTGCTAAGTATGATATAGAGTCAGGACAAGAATTGGCAATTGTTAGAAGTCAATCAACAAAGACAGGGCAGCTTGTGTCTTTCTTTGCAACTGAAGGGAATATCGTTTATGCATCTCAGCTCGATAAGCAAACTTTTATTAAATTGTTTGATTCCGATTTGAAAATTTTGAAAGAAATTTCAATTCCTGGTAATTTCTTTATTGATGTTTCCCCAGATGCACAGAGTTTTTTAATTTGGAATCATGAGGGTAAATTTAGCTTCCAAGAGGGAAGCATAACTGAGTTTCTTAATTCTAAACTTGAATTCTCAAATACAAAAGATCTTTCCTCTACCAAACTCAGCGATGTCGTTTGGATCAATGCTGAGCCCTATCTACTCTCTAAAGAAGGCTATGTAGAAGATGGTGCTTTCAAAAAATGGAATCTCCCTATAGATTCATACCAAGTAGAATCTGGAATTGTATTATTAATATCTAAGGATAGATACTATGAATGGAAAGGTGGCAAACCAAAAGAATTACCATTTGCCCAAGGCATGATTTCCATACTTCCTGTTGAAAAAGGATATATATCCTGGGATCGGTTCAACAAGGTTAGGTTTCATAATTCTTCCGGAGCCATACTTGCCGAAACCAAGGCTCCTTCTGACTGGAATAATTCGAATTCTGATTTAGCTACTCTTTATAGCCAAGGCTTAGATCTTTCTAAATAGAAAATTCTTTTGCCCTCATCCATCTTTTCCTGCTCAAAGGAGGAGATGGGTAGGGCAGGCCTTTCAAAGCAGTACTCTTGGGAAGTGTATTCAAATCGATTGAATTTTCTCAGATGCCGAATAGTCCACCTTGCATAACCGAAGTGGTCTGTTGCAAATAGGAATTTCCCACCAGGTTTTAGTATATTGTATATCGATTTAAGAAAATTCTGGTCGATTGATCGATTTTTATGATGTTTCTTCTTGGGCCAGGGATCGGGAAAATTGAGAAAGATGGTATCAAAAGAATTTTCAGGAAAAATATCAGTTAGAAACCATTGGAAATTAATTGCCGAAAAGAAAATATTTTGCAAATTCTTTTGTTCTGCTAGTTCAAATCCTCTTCTCAAACGATTCCATTTCCTTTCCATGGCTATAAATCCTGTATTTACATTTTCTTCTGCTAATTGAAGGATTACCTCACACCATCCCGAACCTAATTCTAGAAAATGCTGTTCTATGTTACCTGGAAAATAATGATGGAGAGGAATAGGACTGGGTTTCTTATCTGGTCTAATAATCAGTGATGAGTTAGAATGCGTTTTACTTACTAAGCTCCAAAGTTTTTGCCTAAGTTCTGCATTCAACATCCCGATAATCTACCATAGGATTAAAACAAAGGATTTAAGCAGTTCATTTATCAATGGAAATAAATTTTTACGGAGTTCGTGGTTCTTGTCCCACACCAATTACAGCCAGGGAATACAAGGCTAAAGTTATGCATATCCTTGAGCATGCCTCCCAAACTTGGAAGGGAAAGAATGGTGAAATCTCCCATGAAGAACTGTATAATTCACTTGCTCCCACTTTACAAAGAAATATTGGAGGCAATACAACCTGCCTTGATTTTATAAGTAGCAAGGGGAATCATTTTGTTTTTGATATGGGAACAGGAATCCGAGAGTTAGGCAATTCTTTAGCTGCCAAAGCATTTACGGAAGGTCTAGACTTAAATATTTTTATGACTCATACTCATTGGGATCATATCCAAGGTTGGCCATTCTTCAAGCCAGCATATTCCCCCAAGGTAAATATCAACTTTTATTCCTGTATTAAAAATCTCCAAGAAAGATTAGAGCGCCAACAATGGGATGAAAATTTTCCTATCACTTTATCTGCAATGGCATCTAAGAAAAACTTTCATTGTCTAGAGGAATACGAGCCTATTCAAATAAAAGAATATACTTTAACTCCATTTCCTCTTATGCATCCTGGTTCTTGTACTGGTTACCAAATCTCAAATGGAGATAAATCTGTCTTATTCTGTACGGATGTAGAATTACGTGAAAATCAATTAGAAACCATCCAAAAGTGGAACAAGGATTTAACGAATTGTGAGATACTAATTATTGATGCTCAGTATAGCTCAGAAGAATCTGAGAAGAAGATAGGCTGGGGCCATACTTCTGTTAGTATGGCAGTTAGAGCGGCTGAGATCCTAGGAGTGAAGAAAGTTGTGCTTACACATTTTGAACCAGATCACACGGATGAAGTCGCAATGCAAATTATCGAGGATGAGATCAAAGGCAATGCACACAAGGTTGAAATCATTATAGCATACGAAGGTCTTAAACTATCTGTTAATTAGGTAATATGAATGAGTCCCATTATTGAACTTCAGATTTTCTTCGGAGTCTGGATTAAGATTACAATTCCATTCGACTTTAGTTTCTTTGTGAATTTGGTAAGGTCTTGCAAAAAACATTCTAACAAAAAGTCGCAGAACAACACTTATATTAGAAAGAACATTGATCTCACCCAAATTTTTTGAATCTTGGATAAGAACCTTGCACTGTTCGTTTTCTTCCAGTTGTAATTCTTGTTCTACTGGTATTTCATAGCCTGAAAATGCATTGGGTAACCACTTGGTAACTTGAATCTGCTTAACATTTCCTGAATAAATAATTTCATTCTTCTCATTGAGAATAGCATATCGTTTAAAGAATTTTTTTGGAAAATCGTCTGTGGCCGTAAATCCTCCATAAAAAAACTTCCAACCATTTTTAGAATAAGCTCTTAAAATTTCCCAACTCTTGCTATATTTATAAACTTCAACATTTGTATTCAAATGTTCAAGGCTTCCTTGTCCATTCAAAGGAATAATTAGCTCATTGAATTTCAACTCTCCCACTGCCTTAGCTCTCGCAAATCCAATATCCGCTCTAAGAAATCCAGGATGTGGATCTAAGGAATAATCGCCTTTCGATAAAGCTAAAATAGGAAACCTTGAGACTTGAAAATTCAAATCTAGGCTAATATTTTCTAAGCGAATTTCTATAGTGATGGTATTGTCTTTCTTGTAGAAACGATTTAGTCCAGATCTTTGTCCAAAGCTCCCTGGTAGTGCCTCTAAATCATGGCTTGCTAATTCTTGGGTTGAATAAAAAGTCCCTGTCTTCTTAGATTGAATGTATAAACTAACACCATTATTGAGAGATCCTGGTCCAAGGTTGCTAATTAAAAATGTAACAAAAATTATAGTATCTTTATCTCGGTAAGAATAATTCCAGCCTTGGAAATATCCTTCTTCTGTCTTAGGATCATAATGGATTTTCCCGCGAATGGAATCGCCATTTATGCTAAGACTTAAAAATAGGAAAGCTAACAGAATCCAGAACCGCATGCTAGTCAATTAGTGAACTTTTATCAACTAAGAGCAAGAAGATTTTTATTTTGGTAAATCCTTTCTATTTGAATCTTTGGTGCTTTCTTGGAATAAATCTCCCACTCCAATTATGGAGAATAAAGGATGTTCTGTAATTCCTTGTTTCTCTAATTGTTCTTTTTCTTCTGAAATTCCATCGATATGGATCCAAGTTTCCTTTTCCATGGATTGCTTGGCAGCATGGATTTCAGCATGGATGAGATATTCATAGTTACCGAATTTCTTGATAAAGATTTTGAAGTTGTTTTCTGATTCTTCAGTTAATCTCTTTCGAAAAAAATGTGACTGACCTAATTGGGCACTAGATTCTCTATTTTCGTAGTATCGATTCAATACTCTCAGAATATGCTGAAAATCTGATTTTCTTTCTACTAATTCTTTCCACTTTTCTTCTTTAGTCATACAATCTCCTCAATGTGTATAGCTTTCTTATAAATCTGCAACCAAGCAGAAAATTTTAAATCTTTTCCTTCTTGAAAAAAGAACGACCAATCAGAAATTGAAAATAAGGTATGAAATCTAGTACATTAGAACTTTTCTGGGTAGAGAAAATCAAACTGACCCAGAATACAATCAATCTGACTCGGAATTTAAATGATGAGCAACTAGACTTCCCTAATGATGTGGCAAGATTGAGCATTAGAAAGGCTTTGCAAAAGATGCAAATCAATGACCAAAAATTTGCAACCTACCTACCTTTCGCTATTCGTTTTGGAAATCTCTTTCCCTTGCCTAAGGTATCTCAAGTCGAAATTGAACAAGAGTTAACGATGATTCGAGATCTTTTCCAAGCACCTGCCTTGCCTCCTAAGCTATCTGATATTATTGTTCGATCTGCTGATGAAATAGAATTTAGTGAGTGCAATCCTTCCTTAGAGAATATTTTTAAACCATGGAAGCAAGCCATAGGCCACCAAGAAAGTCATGTAGAAAAAATCTCTGAAGAGGATTCATATAAGTATAGATATTTTTCTTGGAAAGGAATCTATATCATTCCTGCTGCTATCAACATGGTTGCTATGGAAAATCACTTCTTATTGAAGGATGGGATTTTAAAGTTTTTAAAAGATCCCAATTTTCCAAAATAAATTATTTCATTGAATGTAATTTCCATAGGAACAATCCAAAAAGTTATAACCCCCATTTTAATTCTACAAAGAGAATCAAGATTAGAAAGTATCTTTTTGTTGAATATTTCTATTCCAATTTTTATAACCTATTCTTAGAATAGCAGAATCTTTAAAGACATGCTCAAAGTCCTGTTCATCTAGTTCATGAAAGATTTCGGATGATTCTGAGAAAAATTTTATTGGCTTAAATTCTTCTATCTTAGAATGAATATTTTTTTTTCTAGCGACAGTTTTATTCCATGGGCATACATCTTGGCAGATATCACAGCCATAGACCCAACCATGATTTTTGGTAGCTTCATCAAAGCTTGGATCTTTTAATTCTATTGTATTATGCGAGATGCATAAATTAGAGTCTAATTCGTAGGCATTTACAATTGCATTGGTTGGGCAAGCATCTATACATGCCGTGCAAGTTCCACATCTATCTTTAGAAGGCATCTTAAAAGCAATCTTCTCTGTATCTATTAGGTGGAGAACCTTCTCTGATAAAATAACTGTTAGAAAGAAATACGAACCGTAATTTGAATTTATAAGTATAGTATGCTTTCCTATCCAACCTAAGCCCGCATCTCTTGCCAAAATTTTTTCTGGAATAGGCAGTGAATCAACGGCTTGTCTGAATTTATAATTCGGAAACTGAGATCTTAAGAATTCAAGTATGGGTTTAGCTTTATCCTTTAAGACTTGGTGGTAGTCTTGGCCCCAGGCATATTTAGAAATTGAATCTAATATCACTTCGCAAGATTTTACTGATTCCTCGCTTGGTTTATACACCATTCCAAGAACTATACAACTTGCAATTGGGAAGCCTAAGTTCTCGAACCTAAGACGAATATTTTGTCTTTCTGGAAACCATTTCATGGAACCATAATAATTATTATCAATAAAGGACTGAATATTGGTTTGGTCTTTTTCGGAAATTCTTGCCTCTGTAAATCCAATCATTTCAAAACCAGCTTCTATTGCAATAGAGTGCAAAGAGTTCTGGATTTCTGAAACACTTTCAAATTTTATAATATTATTGTTCATACTTGAACAAAGTTACTTCTATTTTAATTTGCCTTCCAGGCTACCATAGTAGCCTTGTCTTGGCTTGGATAAAAGTTCAACATAAAGGAAGATTGGTATTTGTTAATCTTTTCAATTTGCCTTCGATATTTTATAATTACACCTGGATAAGCTCCATGTCTTACTACCACCTTTACTGGTTCAGAATTGAATCTTTCAGATTTAAGTTGGTCTAATTTCAATGCAAAAATATCAACGGCTTTCTTTTTCTTTGCATAACTCTCAAAGTAATTTTTAAATTCTACTTTCTTCGCTTCATCCAGCTTACCGCGAGATCTTTGGATTACTTCTTTAATCTTTAATAATTTTGGTTCAATTTCTGCAAGTTCCGTATTAAATGTTTTCAATTTCTCAGAACCAATTGAATATAAAGAATCATTTAGAAAATGAAAACCAACTTCTAAAGTTGTATCCAATTGAGCCGACGAACCTAAGTTAGATACAGAGACAGCCTGGAAGCAAATTATTTCCGATGTAATTATGGAACCTGAATCAGAAGAGACGAATATAGTTCCTAAACAATTGATTTTAGAGTTTAAAATATAATTTTCAATAATTAAATCACCATGAACCTCTACATTGGAATTTTCAATATATTTTGCATGAAGATCACCCTTAACCATGATCTTTCCTCTCGCTTTGTCCTTGCCTTTGATTCCACCTTTGATCTCAAGATTTTCGGCTACTTGTACATCATTGCTTTCTACATTTCCCGCAACAAATAAACTAGATTTACAATTAACAACCGCACCTTCCACTATATTCCCTTTAACGCGGATTGTACCTTCAAAATTGATATTCCCAGTTTCAATACCAACATCTGAATCAATATTTAACTCTGGCGAAACAGTTACGGAATTATCCGTAGTAAAAATAACACCATTACAAGTAGCATAATAGACATTTACTATTTTTTGGGGATCTTCATTATATCTCTCTTCTGAGCTGGATACATTTTTTCCAACTATTAATTTTGGTTTCTTGGTTGGTTTCGGATGTATCACTTCTCCATAGACGTTGATCCCATCCGTACCATTTGTACCTTCGAATACTATAGCAACTTTATCTGATTTATTAACATGAATATATCGTTCTATATTCCTAAAATCAGCTGTTCCATCTTCCTTGATGGTAACTCTCTTGGCTCTTGGAAATAAAAATTTGATCCAACCATCTTCACCTTCGATGGCAGGAGTACCCTTGGCTATTTCAAAGCTAAGTATTTGCTTTAGATTATCATTTTTCTTGATGATTTCATTAATTTGGGCAAGCATTCCATTCAATTTATCTTCTAAAACTTGCTTGGTAGAAATATTAAATCTTTCAAAAGTATAATAAAAATCGGAGATGCTTACTTCTCTAGAAGTGAGTAGATTCGGTTTAACTTGTAAAGTAACGCTTAATCCGCTTGGATCAATTTTTAATTCTAGACCCCTATCAATATCAAAAACTTTCTGCATCGAAAAATTCGGCTCAGGTGAGGAATTTTGATTTATATCCTTTTTATTTTCTTCCATATAATAGATACAATTTCTGATAGGTCAAAATTCAAGAAAAGCCATTTTAATCTAAATCGATAAAAATTGAAATTTTAAATTAAATACTAATAGAATATTACAGTAGTAAGCTATTTAGTCAATAATTTTATTCTAAATTACTTATCTTGTCTTTATGATGATCTAGGATTGCATTTTTATATTTTTCAAGTAATAGTATTAAATTTATTCTTCCAAGATTTAGTTTCTCTCTTTTGTCCGCTAAGAAGTAAATCAAAATATACTGTCTATAAGATCTTAAATCTATAGGAAATACCTTGTGATTCCATACTTCAGGTGGATCTATATCAATATCAAATCTACCTTGCCTCATCTCGTTGATTAAGCCCGCAGAAATTTGGTTAGCAAATTCTAAGACTATAGATGTTGAGTGTGACTGTGTTGTTGGATCAATGCCAAAACCAGAAGCTATTTTAGGAAGCAATTTGAGTTTAGTATATCCATCCATGGTCAAAAACATGGAACCGTTCACTTCTCCATGAAATGGGACTCTGGTACAACTTTCGTAACATATGCCTTCATTCTTGGACGGTCCGTACGCTTCTCTCATAGCTTGAATATGGAGAGATTTTCTTATAAAATCTGGAAAAACATGTGAAATGGTAAGAATAAACTTTTCATCTAACAAAGGATCCATAGTGTTTTACTTTTTATCCATTTGCAACTTGTCTTTGTTTTTCAGCGTTTTTTCCTTTTGCTATGATCAATTGTTGGTTGATGTCTTCTTCCCATTCTAAAGCAGATTCTAATTTTCTAGATTTGGGTGAATATGCCACATAAAATTCTACAAAGAATCCTTGTTCATCCAAAGATTGAACTATGGCATCTAGCTGGTCAGAGAGTTTGTCAATTTCAGCAGGTGAAAGGAAAAAACCCAATTTACTCTCATCCATTCTATAAATGGAAAAGGGAAGATTCTCTGCTAGATAGGAAATAAATTCTTCACGATTTTTTGAGTCACTGACTTCAATAGCGAAAAGAGAAAATTCTTCTTCTCTGGTGAAGAATTTTTCTCTAAGTATCGTATTAAAGTGATTCTTGTTATAGACCAAGGTTGTTGGATCTAGAATTGCAAGTTCATAATCTGTTCTTGCCTCCCAATCTAAGGCGAACCTCTCGCATTCTAATTCAATTAATCTCTTTTCATTCGGAAGAAAGCCTGATATGGATTCAAGTGAAACCATTCCAAGGATTTTAGTTGGTGTCGCAATACTTACATAGAGATTTCTTCCATCTTCTGATAAAATAGATTCATTTTGTAACAAGGATTCCCAAACATGATCCTCTGCTTCCAATACTGCATCCGTATCACAATCGATAAACAAAGATCCTCTCTGCATTAAAAATTCTTTAAAGAGGGAATTTTCATAAATACAGAAAAGCAAGGAGACAGTTTTGATTCTTAAGGGCAGTTCTTGGACAAAACTTCTAACCATAGGACCTAAGGTTTCTTTTTTGAATCGAGACTTACGGATTTCTCTGATTCCTAAATGGATAGGAATGATATTATCAACCTTTGTTGGCTTTTCAAAAAAGGAAAGAGCTTGGTAATTGATTTTTTTCTTAGCCTCATTTGTGCCAGAAAGAACTTTTTGTAATTCTTGGTCTGGAACATTTTTGTTGTTCTTTGTTGGAAGGGTAACACCTTCTTCTTCTTGGAACTCATTTTCTTGTTCCAGGGAAGAATCTGAATCAATATTTTCTTCTTGGGAGTTTATATGTATTTTTTCAGTTCCACTCATAAGTTTGAGAGTGTAGAAAAAGAGAGTGAGTAAGGCTAAGGAAATAAACCCTAAGAATATGGTCTCTTTGCTGCCAGTTAATAATAAATAGATAAAAGGTATGGATAGAACTATAGGAATTAAAAATATTCGATTGTTTTTCATGATGATTCTGCCGTTATATTATTAGTATCGGGATAGAAGGTCAGGACTGAATCCTTTTTCTCGGGGGGAAGAATTGAAACTTTACTCGGATCTTGCAGAATACTATTTCGAAATTGAAAAACCAGGACGTCGTCTGGATGAAGAAATACATTTTATATCAGAAGTTTTTAAAAGACATAAGATTCAAACAGCACTAGATATAGGATGTGGTTCGGGTGAGCATGTAAAGGACTTACAAGGAATGGGATTTAAAATTCTTGGAATAGATGCGTCTCCGCAAATGGTTGATATAGCCAAAAAAAGATTTCCCCATTGCAAATTTGAAGTCGGAAAGATGGAAGACTATAAACTAAAATCACCAGTCGATGGCATAGTGTGTCTGTTTGGTACATTCAATTATCTCACAAGCAATGATGAAATAAAAACATATTTTCAAAATGCGTACAAGAATCTCAAGACAGCAGGAATCTTAATTCTGGACGTTTGGAATGCAGAACCTATAAAAAGAATCAAACGCAAACCATTGGGTCTTGTAGCCAATATAAAGATAGGTACAACAAATATTCGAAGAAATCGTGGATTTCGACTAACGAGAGCAGATGACCAGACTATGGTTGAGGTGAATTATGTTTATCATTTAGACAAATCCGATATTAAAGATAAACATGTAATGCGAGTGTTTTACCCACGTGAACTTGAAACGTCAATCAAAGATGGTAAATTCGAAATCCTAAATCAATTTGGTGGATTTTCTGGTGAAAAATTCCGCAGATTCGGTGGAAGAATCCTTTACGTTTTGAAGAAAAAATAGTAGCATTGCACTAGGAGTGCAAGCATGACGAACCAATCCAAAGAATTCCAAGTTGTAGTAATAGGTGGAGGCCCTGGTGGTTATGTGGCAGCAATTCGTGCTGCTCAATTAGGACTATCGGTTGCTGTTATTGAACGTGAGAAAATGGGTGGAGTCTGTCTCAACTGGGGATGTATTCCAACCAAGGCATTGTTACAAAGTGCACATCTTTATACTGAGATGGCGAACGCTGCTCACTTTGGTCTAAGAGCCGAGAAGCTCAGCTTTCATTTTCCAGATGTGGTTAAACATTCCCGAACTGTTGCTGACCAAATGGCTTCGGGAGTAGACTTCTTAATGAAAAAGAACAAAATTCCTGTTATAGCAGGAAATGCAATTTTCCAAGACAAAAATACTATCCAAGTGCAGGATAAAGAGGCTAAGGTGATTGAAACTATTTCCTCTAAGTATTTCATCATTGCAACTGGAGCAAGACCCCGACCCTTGCCCTTTCTTCCCTTTGACCAAGATAAAGTACTCTCAAGTAGGGAAGCTATGGTATTAGAAGCAGTACCTCAAAAACTTGCCATCATAGGGGCAGGTGCTATTGGAATAGAATTTGCTGATGTCTATGCTTCTATGGGTTCTGATGTCACTGTGATTGAAGCCCTGCCACATCTTCTCCCTAATGAAGATACAGATAGTTCTAAAGCTTTGGAAAGATCTTTCCAAAAAAGAAAAATACAATTTTATACCTCTACCAAAGTCTTATCTGCTAAAGTCTCTAAACAAGTTGAATTGACTTTGCAAGATAGTGAGAATAAAGAAATGAAACTTCAAGTAGACAAGGTAATCGTTGGAATAGGAGTCATGCCGAACACAGAGAATTTGGGCATTGATCAAATTGGCATTAAGACATCTCGAAACTTTATCGATGTAGATTCGTATTACAGAAGCACAGTAAAGAATATTTATGCTATAGGAGATTGTATAGCAACTCCCTTACTTGCACATGTTGCATCTAGTGAGGGCATTCGTGCTTCTGAGCATATTTCCGTCCAAGAGGGGAATCCTCATAAATTGCATTTTGATTTCCTCAATTATGATGCCATTCCTGGATGTACATATTGTCACCCTGAAGTTGCCTCGGTTGGTTTGACGGAGGATAAAGCAAAGAAACTTGGCTTAGAATATGCCGTTGGTAAATTTCCATATACAGCAAATGGGAGAGCTAGGGCAGTGGGAGATTCAGAGGGATTTGTAAAAATCTTGCATGAAAAAAACACAGGGGCTATTTTGGGAGCACACATAGTGGGCACTTCTGCAACGGAGATGATCAATGAAATCACTCTTGCAGCTAATGCAGAATTAACGATACATAATTTGGCAAGATCTATCCATGCTCATCCTACCATTTCGGAAACCATTATGGAAGCTGCCGAAGCAAGTCTGGGTCATGCCATTCATATTTAAAAGAAAAAATTAATTTATTAAAGTGTTTTATAACTTGAAGAATTTAAAACAGAAAACAAAATAAGCAACCATGCACGCAAATGAACAACTAATTCGTAATTTCTATAAGGCTTTCTCGGAACGAAAGGCAGATAAAATGGGAGAAGCTTACCATGAAGAGTCAAGCTTCTCGGATCCAGCCTTCCAAAATCTTAAAGGACGAGAATGCTATGGTATGTGGGCAATGTTGCTTGAAGGTATGGACCCGAATGGTACCATTGAATGTACTTCTGCTTCAGCAGATGATAACAAAGGTTCTGCGAATTGGGAAGCTGTTTATAAATTTTCAAAAACTGGACGAACCGTTCACAATAAAATCCATGCTGAATTTAAATTTAAAGATGGTAAGATCTTAGAACATAAAGATAGCTTCCCATTTTGGAAATGGTCTCGCATGGCATTTGGCTTACCAGGTTTATTCCTTGGCTGGACTCCTATGTTTCGTAAGAAAGTTCAAAACGAGGTTGCTAAGACTCTAGCTATGTATATGAAAAGAAGAAAAATAAAATAAATGATTTTTTATTAGAAAAGTTACTTTATACTTTTTGTATCTATCTTCTCTCTAGGAGTCCAGTAATTTCTTCTGGACTCTTTCCATTTAGCAAGTTCCTCATTTAATCTCTGCCATACGATTGATTCAGGATACTTCCGAAAGTTAGAACTAATAGAAGAACTTGCCTCCTCCCATTTGTTCATTTTGATGAAATACCTTGCTTCTTCTATCTCTAAATCGCGTAGTTCTTGTTCATGGTTGAGTTCTTGTAAGCTAATTCTGAGTCTTTGCATTACATCGACTGAATTCTTGAAATCATCTATGGAGTCATAGAGTGGAAACAATTTTGCAAGACTGCTAGCTTTATACTTTGGATCTTTGGAAAGATATTCCAATAAAGCTATATGTTTCGTAGAGGGGGTGATGAAATTCATAGCATTAAATGCAATCTCTTTGGTACCAATATCTAATTCGCCAAATCCTAAGGATAGTTCTATACAATCAATGGATTCATTATGTCTTTGTTCTTCAGCAAAAAATTTACAATATTCTAATATTGATTCATGCAATAGTGATTTATAAATTGCTACCTCGGATCTTATTTCCGATCCGCCGTAGGTAGACATTTGGTTTAAAATCGCAGGAAATTCCCTCCAATCTTTAGCAGATTTTAATCTATCATTGATAGATGAAAATTTCCAATCCTGAGATAGTTTACTTGACCAACCAGGTTTGATAGAGTCAGGAAAATAATAAATTGTAAATCCTGGATAGTTTACAAAACTCATACCATTCAAAACAGAACTTGCTCTTGCTTTAATATCTCCTGATTCTGAAACTAAAATATAATGTGGAATATTTCTTTCTTTGAGATAGATCCAATAGTATTTTAAATACTTATTTTCTTGGTTGAATCCAAGAATTGGAATTGTACCGCTAATCTCATCTTCAGTGGGAAATTCAATTGGACTAGAATAGGGAAGATTGGATTGGATAAAACTATAGATCTTATTTTCTTCGAAAAGATTACTCAAATAAAAAGGGATAGGTTCATCAACATAATTTTGTTGTATTCGAATTGTTTGCGAAATTGCTTTGGATGGAATTTGAAATAATAACATAGAAAGAAGCATACCTACGATGAGTGGAGCTTGTTTATCTATGGGATTCATTATTGTTTTGCGTTGGATAGGTAAATAAATTATTGCAAACAGTAAAAATAATAGATGTATAAATAAGATATTAAATTTAGTTATATATATTATCAGCCCACAAATAACCAAACCCAGAATGCCTAGCAGTATAGGCAGTTGATTGATTCTTTCATTGGATTGAGAAGGTCTATAAAATCCTAAGCCAACTGCGATAGCAATCAATAAACCATAGAATAAACTATTCCAAGAATAGCTCGCGGCATAAAGTATAAATGAAACGGTCAATAAGTAACGTCCATAGATAAAACCCAGCCTATGAACCTGTTCTGGAATTTTATATATAGCAATGCTTCTCGTAATTGTGTAAGTCGTTAGAAAGACAATAAGAACTAAATCCAATGGCAAAACACTTCTGTAGATATATGTGCCTATAGTTATCACAAATAAAATGAGAAAGCTTTGGTAGAGTGGAATAAAGTATTTATAATTTCTTCTAGAAAGTCTTCTTGGAAGAAATTGATTTTTTAATGATAAATTCGTTCTAAATAAATAATTTATAAATAATCCTGTAAGTAGACTAAGTAGGATCCATTTTAGGTTCTCATTCGTAAAATTTATGAATTCATCGAGGAATAAAAAGAATAACATCCCGATAAGGAAGCCTCCTTTTTGAACCTCTTTTTGGTCTGAAAGCAAGATTCCAATTATCAAAAAGGATAAGGCAATAAGTAGGCGGATTGAATTTTGGTAAAAGATACTTTCTAATAATATAGGTCTATCGATTATAAAAACTATCCAAATACAAATTGCAATAAGTGAGAGAATAGCTAATCGTATAAGATTTTTCTTGAGTTCCTTGCTTACAAAAGAATAGAATAAATATCCAGACAAAGAAGAGATGATGGAAATTACTAAAAGTTCTGGATATCCACCAAGGAAATTTATTATTTCTACAGAAGTTGAGACAAGTAGTAGCTGAGTGCCAAAAAACAAAACACCAATGAGTATGGAGATTCCCATTTCAAGTATTGGTAAATAAATTTCTTGGAGCGGACGCACAGACAGAACTTATTTATTAATAACAAGCCTGAAAAGAAAAATTCCACGAATTTGCAATTTTTTGATTATGCGGTGCACAAAATCGAATTGACCTGTCCATCCTATAAGTTTTACTGGAAAAACTATGACTTTTGCCATCCTGATAGCATTCTTAACCATTTACTTTTTGGACATTTTGGTCCTTTTTTACTTTGGAATCCATACCTACATTATGGTGTATTTGTATAAGAAATATAAAAATGAATGCGACTCCGAAGAAACCAAACTTCTTGATCTAAGCAAGCCTAAATCTTTACCTATAGTTACCGTTCAACTCCCAGTATTTAATGAGTTTTACGTAATTGATCGATTGATTGATTCCGCTGTCAAAATTCGTTATCCTAAAAATAAATTACAAATCCAAGTTCTAGATGATTCAACTGATGAGTCCGTCGATAAAGCAAAAGAGTTAGTTGATTATTATGCAAAGAAAGGATTCTGGATAGAGCATTTACATAGAACCAATAGACAAGGTCACAAAGCTGGTGCCTTAGATGAGGGTATGGCTAAGGCGAGTGGTGAATACATTGCTATTTTTGATGCTGATTTTGTTCCTGATCCAGATTTCTTAATTAAAACAATTGGGTATTTTATTGATCCTAACATAGGTATGGTGCAAGCTAGATGGGGACATTTAAATCCTGATTATAATATTCTAACTAAGGCTCAGTGTTATGGCATTGATGGTCATTTTATGATAGAGCAGGTAGCTCGTAATGGTTCTGGCTTGTGGATGAATTTCAATGGAACTGCAGGAGTCTGGCGCAAAGATTGTATCATTGATGCAGGTGGCTGGGAACATGATACACTTACTGAAGACTTTGATCTCTCGTATCGTGCTGAGATTCGAGGTTGGAAGTTTCAATACCTTCGCGATGTCGTTTGTAAGGCTGAAATTCCTGCTACTATGAATGCTTATAAATCCCAACAATTTCGTTGGTGCAAGGGTTCCATTCAGACCGCTGTTAAGCTACTTCCTAGAATTTGGAAAGCGAAACTGGATTGGAAAACAAAATCAGAGGCTATTACTCATTTAGTAAATTATTCTGTTCATCCATTTATGATCATTAATATTCTATTAACTGCCCCTTTGCTCTTGATGGAGTATTGGTCTGGAATAAATTTTTACACCTTATCTCTTGGAATTATAGGTCCTACAGCAACCGTTCTAATTATAGGTTCAATCGGCCCCATGGTATTCTATGCTTATTCCCAAAAAGAGATCTATCCAGATTGGAAGAGAAGACTTTTCTTTCTACCAGTCATGGTAGTTATAGGAACAGGTATAGCAGTTGTAAATACAAGAGCTTGGTTAGAAGCTGTTCTTGGCATTCAATCTGGTTTTAAGAGAACTCCTAAGATGAAAATTGAATCTAAAGCGGACAATTTGGCAGATAGAATGAAATATACGATTCCACTTGATATCCACGTAGGCTTAGAATTTTTAATGGGCTGCTATTGTGCATTTTGTATCTACCTTTGCCTTGCTTTGGACAAGCCCTATGTGATAGGATTTTTAGTTCTGTATTCCATAGGATTCTTTTATGTTGCCTTCCAATCTATGAGAGAAGCTTTCATCTGGAGAAAAAAATCTCCTTCAACAATACAACAAGATGTATCAACTAATCCTGCTTGACAAGAGGCTGTCAGGTAGAATTCTGGTACATTCATAACCCAAGGAATAAGGAATTCGAATGAGCGAGAAGGTTTACTGTGCAAATTGCATCCAATGCGTTGTTGTTAGAAATTATGAATCAGAACAAGATAAATATATTCTTAGGGTAAAATGCAATAAAAAGAAATGGTCCAAGAGATCAGGCGAAGAAAAACTTTATAAGTATTTCACAGTAGCTAGAAGAATGCAATCGGACTGTGAATTCTATGAAGAAATGGGCGATATTCTCCCTTACATCAAGAATCTTAAGAAAGAACTTCCCATCAAAGACGAAATCTACATGGTGAAGTCAGCTAGCTAAAACATTGCGCTTCCCTTTACCCTCACGTTCCTTTTCCCGAAGGCACCACGAGAAAGGGAAGAAAAACGAAACTCTCTGGCAAGGGAGTTTCCAGATTCTCCAAGATGAAAAAACTGAAGCTATAGGAGAATTCCCAAGAAGAGTTCAACTTGGTGATGTTCTAGGAATTACACCTACTCATAAAATCCTTGCATCAGCTAACGGCATAGTCGAACAACACGAAGACAACAATCAGAAGTATTTTAAACTCACCCAAGATGGTAATCTTGAAACTAAGGCTCTGTACATAGAACCGAATTTAGACTCGAATGGTTTTTTAAATCTATTAGAAAAGAATGGGATTTATTCCTTAGATTTTCCTCAGACAGCACTGTGGAATTACCTCTCAGCTTTTGCAAAAGTTTCTGATAGTGAATTGGTTCTCAGTACCCACACCAATAGAATCTCACCCAATTATACAAAAATTCTACAAACAGATTTTGCTAAAGAAATCGTAGCCCTAGAACAATTTTTATCCTCCATATTCCCTAATAAAAAGATTATTAGTTTCTTAGAGCCAAGTAAAAATAAATTTCTTTCCAAATACAAATTTCCTTTAGGTAAGCCAGAATACTTCCTTCAAAAGGCATTAAAGAAAAATATCTATGGAGAAATCCAATCGGATAAAAGCAAAATGTTCTTTCTGGGCGGTGAAACAATTTGGCACCTTATCCGAGCCTTATACTATGATATTCCTTTCACCAAACGCCACTTAGCAGTAGAATGCGTCGATAGGAGTGGAAGAGTTGATGGTCGAGAACGTTATTTTCTTATTTCGAATGGTCAGAGCTTTCGTTTTCTTGACAAGATCTTTTTTAAGAAATACAAATACATTTCTTTAAATTCATTTGATAAGTCATCTCGAATCATGATGCGTTCCGAAGAATATTTTTATAATATTTATAAAGATGCTGATTTGATTCTTTCTGTAAATCACCCTAAGAAAAACATAGAATTACCTTGTACTGAATGCAATGATTGTGATGCGATCTGTCCAACCCATGCAAATCCCCAAGCTTTGATCCATAATAGATCAAAATTTTATTTTCAATCCTGCATTGAGTGCGGTCTTTGTGATTTCTATTGCCCTTCAGGAATAGATTTTCGTTCTAAAATTAAATTAGCTAAAGAAACACTATCAGAAGCCAATCAGGAGAGAGAGCATATTCATGCTTAAAGATAGACTTGTTTTTACAAGAAAAGGTTGGAGTGTTTATAATTCTGAATTTATTTTTGATACTCTGAGCTTTCTTTTATTCTTCAGTCTGCAAATAGGTCTGGTCTATTTCGGATTTATAGATTCTTTGTTGTCCCTTGCTTCAATTTTCATTCCTTACATGGGATTTTTTATTATCCACAAAATTACTAAAAAATATATCTACCTCTTTGGTTTGTTAATTCATCTTTTATTTCTTCAATTTGTTATTCCTGTTCAGTGGATGAATCCACTGTGGATATTTGTATCATGCACAATTGGTTTAGGTCTTTTTTCAATCTTTCAACATTACTTCGCTATACGATTTCCTTATTTTTTCCTTCCTCTCTTAATTCTATTTTTATTTTCTAAATTTTTCAAATTAGAAGGGATGAGTATAGATCTAGCTTTATTTCCCTGGAAGGAAATAGAATCTTGGACAGGATTAGACTATGTCGGATTATTCGGTCTGAATCAATTCAGTTTATTGGAATCATTTTCTATTTATGCATTGTCTTTAAGTGCATTATTTATCTTTCGGAGATTTATATCAATTCTTGCATTGTTTTGGATAATGATCATCTCTATCATTCCATATTTCAATGATATTGATTCTATTCCATGGCTTACTATTGCTTCTCATGCAAATATATTTTTCTTTGCCTGCCTTCTGCCTGGTAGGAGCTTTTACTCTTCCTTCTGGATACACCAATTCTCATGGTTTATATTACTTATCTTACAAATAGGAATAGTTTTTTTTGAACTCCCAGATCAAACTCTAGGATTCCTACTATTTTTATTTTTTATGGTGGAAGGATTCTTTCTGAAATTTTTTCATGCAAGCATACCCATGAAAGGCAAGAACCAATGAACCATTTACTGGAAATCTTAAATGAATCCAATGTGATATTCGATTTTCATGCAGATAGCAAAGAATCCGTAATACAACAAATGGTAGATCATTTAGTAAATAATCATACCTTGGATTCAAGTAAAAGAAATGAAGTTATTGAATCTCTTCTTCAAAGAGAAAAGTCTATGTCTACCGGGATAGGAAGTGGAGTTGCCATTCCTCATTGCTCGATTTCTGTAGTGGATACTTTGAAATCTGTTATGGCAATATCGCCCCAGGGAATAGCTTTTGATTCTATTGATTCGAATCCCGTTCATATTTTCATTTTATTGATTGTTCCAAAATCTAAGTTCCAAGAGCATATAAAGACACTTGCAATGATTGCTAAGACCTTGAATCAACCCGATGAGAGAGAGAAGATCATTCATTCTAAATCTTTGGAAGAAATTAAGAAAGTTTTAGTTGTTGGCTAAGGAATTTTTTCGTTTTCTTATATTCTTTTTGTTTCTTAGTCTCTTATCGCTTGCCTTAGTTAGGTTGCGAGTCGTAGATAAAGCTTACCAGTATACAGATTCAGGTTTGTCTGAAGAAACAATCAAAGAATTAAGCTCTAAGACAAGTTTTTCTGAAGATTTCTTTGACCTTTATGCTTATCTTTTTCTAATAAAAGAAGGCAAGACAGAAAGTGGAGAAAACGTCTTGTCTCATTTAGCGGATAGAATACTGCCCACTCTTCAGATTTCAATTCTTGCGATTCTTTTTGGTATTATAACTTCAATTCTATTTAGTATGTATTTTCTGGATTCTCCGAAATTATTGAATGCAACCGATTTTATCTCAAAGTTCATTCTTTCCACTCCTATCTTTATCTTTTCCTTATTTCTATTGATTTTCTTTTTTTATAAATGGGAGATTCTTCCTCCTGGTGGTTATAAATTCGGATCTATATCTTATTTGATTTTGCCTTCCCTTAGTTTGGGAGTTAGAGTTTATGCAAGATTGCAACTCTTTCTTTCAAGCCAAGCAAGAATAGAATTAGAATCACCACTTTTCAAGCTGCTTGAGATTAGAGGAATTCCTCGTAACACAATTTTATTCAAGAATTTATTTCCTAAATTATTGCCAACATTTATTGTGCTAGTAATACTTGATCTAGGTTCTTTGCTTTCAGGTGCAATGGTTGTTGAGGAAATATTTTTTTTTCCTGGAATAGGTCGTTCCCTTTTCTATGCGATTAAATCAATGGATCAGGTGCTTCTTTCTATACTTTTGGTTTATTCTGGAAGTATAATTTACTTAATGAATCGTACAGCATTGCTATACCAGGATTCTAGGAATGCATTGTTATTCGGTAAAGAAAAATGAATAGGGCTATGTTAGTCTACATGTCTTGTTTTGTTTTGTTTGTATTCATTGGATTCTTTTTGTATGATGCCCCAACAGGAATTGATCTTGATGCTGTAAATTATCCTGCGTTTAAATCCTTGGATCATCCGTTCGGCTGCGACAGATTAGGAAGAGATATATATGCATTATTTTCTTTTGGAATTTTATCTACAGTTTTGGTCGCTATACCAGCAAGATTACTTACTATTGCATTTTCACTAAGTCTTAGTTTACTTATTTATATTTCCAATCGTTTTGTAGGATTCCTGGTGGACCAATTGTCCTATGTCTTTCTCTCTATACCTTCTCTTCTGATTGCTTTATTGGTTGTTACGGGCTTAGGAGCTAATTTTATCACTCTACCGCTTTCAATTGTGCTATCTGATTGGGCAAGTTCTTATGAAACAATGAAATCTAAATTAAAAGAAATCAACCAATCTGCTTATGTTCTATCCTCTTATGCAAGCGGAGCGAGCAAGGGACATGTTTTTCGATTCCACATCGTGCCAAGTTTAGTTTCTTTGTTTTCTTTTCTATTTGTAACAGGAGTTCCCAATGTCATAATGGCTATTGCTTTATTTAGCTTTCTGGGAGTTGATTGGTCAGGCGATTTTCTTGGTCCGGGACTTGGTGAGCAGATTGCTTTTTCAGCTGACTATTTTGACAAGAGTCCTCTAGCTGTAATAATGCCCGTGTTTGGAATCGTAAGTATGATAGTAGGAATTGGAAGAAAATGAAAAAGCTATTTTCAAGCACTCTAATTCTATGCATCCTATTTGCCCAAGTGAGTCCAATTTTATCTGTGGATGAACTTTACAATCTGTCTAGCTACTACTCTCCCCAATTGGTAACAGTGGAGAAAGAGAGAAAATTTTGCTTCTTTGCTCTTAGAACTAAGTCCGAAGATATTGGAGATTTACAATATCTCTCAAGAGGAATTCCATCTATCCTTCTAACAGAAGTTAGAAAATTGGGTTATGTTTATGATGAGAATCTAGTTTATGATGTGGTTCGCCATACTATGGGTAACCCCAAAGATCCTTCCAACACTAAAGAAAAGCAAGGACTAGATAACAACTTAAGCAACAAACGTGTTTTGGATGGTGGCGGACTCAATGCCAGCTTACAAAGAAAGTTGGAATACAAACAAGAAGAATTAGATGCCATTCTTTCGAACAAAAAGAAAGAACTTCCATCTAAGGACCCAAGATACATTCCGCTAACAGTTGAATACGAAAGAGATAAGGCTCTTGCAATCGAATCAGAGGATGTCTATCGTTATGGCCTTAAGAAAAACTGTTCATATGGTTTAACAGGAGAGTTTAGCAAAACATCATCCGGGTCTATAGTCGTAAATCTTGAATTAACCAATCTTCTGAATGGAAAAGTTACAAAATATACTCACTCTACAAGCATAGAAAGATCTCTACAGGAAATGCTTCCACTAGCTGATAAAATTAAGAAGACCCTAATTCAGAAACAATTGGCATATATCTCTATTCAGACCAATCCAATCTCAGGTGCTTTGGTATTTGTAGATGGGAACTACATTGGTAAAACTCCTTTGGAGAAAACCTCTTTACCGTTTGGAAGACATGAAATTCTAATTACCCACAAGGATTACCAGGAGTACAAATCGGAATTGGAACTTTTGCCAGAACAATCCAAATCCATTTCAGTAGATTTAATCTCTAACCAAAGATCTGCATTTATATCGGTAAGCTCCGAACCCAGTGGAGCGGATGTTTATTTGGGAGTCGAGAAAATTGGACAGACACCTCTAGCCAAAGTTTCTGTACCCGCAGGCAAGAATAGACTACGCATAGCCAAAGAAGAATTCATAGACCACTACCAAGGTATAGACCTTGCGATTGCAGAGACGGGTAAATTTAAAGTTACCTTAAAGCCTGGCAAATCGGAGGCATATTATTTGAATAAAGACTATGTTTTCTTAGATTACACTCACAAGGATTTTATGGTCTATTCTGTCTGGGGCGCCTTGCTATTTTATGCAGGAAATATTTATTTCCAATTGCAAGCAAACAAGCTTAGAGATTCTCTTCGTCCTGAAATTCAAATCAATAGCCTTGCACAAGCTCAAGCACTATTTTCTCAAAATAATAATCTTGCTGTAGCAACAATTCTTTACGAAGAAATCAGAATTCGAGAAGTGAAAAGTCAGATTCGAGATTATAACCGAATAGCAGGCAACATTGGATTTGGAAGAACTCGTTCCCAAGCAAGGGGTGGACTCATGCTTTATGGGGCAGCTTTTATGGTCGCGACAGGTTTGACTTTTTATTTCTTGGGCCTAGACCAAGAAACACTGGATATTGGCTTCGATCCAGGAATAGGAACAGTCACTCCCAACCAATATTCCGAAGCAAAAGGACATATTCACTACAACTTTCGTTTCTAAGCACGCCTTTTCTTGACAAATTCCCTACATTCTCGATTGTAAACCTATGTTTCAGGGCGTATACACGGCTATAATCACCCCATTTTCCCAAGGAAAAATAGACTACGATAGTTACTTCCAATTGCTAGATTTGCAAATCAAGGCTGGAGTGAATGGAGTTGTTCCATGTGGAACCACTGGAGAATCTCCTACCCTTGCTCATGAAGAACATTCTGAACTCATTCAGAAGACAGTTCAGCATGTAAATAAGCGAATCAAAGTTATAGCAGGAACCGGTTCTAACTCGACTAAGGAAGCAATAGAACTTACCGAACAGGCATGCAAGGATGGTGTAGACGGAGTTCTTTCGGTTAATCCATATTACAACAAACCTACCCAAGAAGGATTGACTCAGCATTTCTTGCAAATTGCGGATCATTCTTCTGTAGGAGTTATGCTCTATAATATTCCTGGTAGAACAGGAGTTATGTTAAGCATTGAGACTATTCAGAAATTAGCAGAACATAAGAACATAGTCTCTATCAAAGAAGCCACAGGGGATTTAGGTTTTATGGCAAGGCTCAAAGCCATCCTTCCCAAAGACTTTACTATGCTTTCGGGTGATGACAATTTAACACTGCCATTGCTAGCCATAGGAGGTGTTGGTGTTGTTTCAGTAGTGTCCAATATTTTCCCTGCATCTCTTGTTAAGATGGTTCGGCTTTGGAATGAGGGCAAGATCGTTGAATCCAGAGAATTGTATTATAAATTAATGCCGATTTTTCATTCTGCATTTATGGAAACCAATCCAATACCAGTCAAAGCAGCGCTTAGTTGGTTAGGTCTATGTGAAAATAATTTACGTTTACCAATGACTCAGCTTTCCCCTGGCCCTGCCTCCGAACAATTTAAGAAGTTAGTGCTAAAGTTAAGAGAGGAAGGACTTGGATAAGAAAAAAATTGCACTCATAGGTGCCGCTGGTCGTATGGGGCGTGCAATTACCCAAGCTTTTCCTCAATCCAACTCTGTTAGTTTAGCATACGCTATAGTTCGCCCAGATACTTATTCCTTAGGATTTGATTCTGGTCTACACTCGGGGGGTAAAGAAAATAAAATCTTATTCTCTTCTGAACTAGAAGAGGCGATCCAGAATTCAGATGGAGTAATAGATTTTAGCTCCTTGCAGGCCTTAGATGCGAATTTGGATTTTTGTACAAAATACAAAAAACCAATGGTTATAGGACTTACTGGTTTGGATAAAGAGCATAAGGCGAAAATTGAAATAGCAAGCAAAATTATACCTATCGTTCTTTCACCAAATATGTCAATAGGTGTGAATCTCTTATTTAAGCTCACAGAAATTGCAGCAAAGGTTTTAGATAACAATTTTGATATAGAAGTTTTGGATATCCACCACAAACATAAGAAGGACTCACCATCAGGAACTGCCTCTAAATTGAAGGATATCTTACTTTCGACCTTACAAAGAAAAGAGTCTGATGTGGTTTATGGACGGCATGGAATTTATAATGAAAGACCTGCTAAAGAAATCGGTATACACACTATTAGGGCAGGTGAGGTTGTTGGTGATCATACTGTTTTCTTTTTTTCTCCTGAGGAGAGAATTGAAATTTCTCATAAGGCACAGGATCGCAAGACCTTTGGTGTTGGCTCAGTAAAGGCTATCGAATATGTGATTAGTAAAGAGCCAGGTTTGTATGATATGTTTGATGTGTTGGGAATATAGAGAGATATAAGTGTTTGATATTTTTAAAGGAATAGTTCTTGTATCCTCAAATAAGAGTGTTCTTCTTATTTTTCTGGATATTCTAATTGTTAGCTTTTTTATATACAAAATTTATAATATACTTAGACGAACCAGGGGCATTCAACTTCTCATGGGAGTTGGTTTCATCTGGATTCTTGGTGGGGTTGCCGAATATTTTGAGTTAGAGTTATTAGATTGGATTATTACGAATATTCGTCCTGCCTTAGTTTTTGCTATTATAGTTCTTTTGCAACCAGAGCTTAGGCGTATTACAGGTGATCTAACAAGGTTTAAGTTAGTTAATTTTTTTATCATAAAGCAATCCTATGATCTAGATCCAATCATTGACGCAACCAAAGCTATGGCAGCATCTAAGACAGGTTCCATTATTGTTCTTACTAAAGAAATTTCCCTAAAGAATATAGTTGAAGATTCTATACAAGTCGATGCACAAGTTACCTCTGCTTTGCTACAGACAATTTTTGTGAAGAATACACCACTTCATGATGGTGCTGTAATCATTGAACAAAATCGAATCGTCTCTGCTTCCTCTTACTTACCGATGACAGAGGCCCTAGAGAATACTACTTTTGGAGCAAGGCATAGATCAGCCTTAGGGCTTGCTGAGGAAACAGATGCAGTTGTTATTGTGACCTCGGAAGAAACAGGAGAGATCTCTGTTTGCTATGACAGTGAAATGGTTCATCCAGTGAAACCATTGGAATTAAAGAGTTTAGTTAATTCTTTTCTCACTGAGAAAAAGAAAGAGAAGAAAGTTGATAGTGAGTCTGGAGCAGCATGGAAAGAAAAATAATCATAGCCAAGCTTCAAGAATTGTTTTTGAAAAATTGGAAAGCAAAGCTAGCATCCTTTCTTATAGCTTCTTTATTTTACCTAAACCTCCAGAACTCCAAAATCCTTACTAAGAATATCAATGTCCCCATTGAATATCCTAAACTTGAAAACGGTTTGTATTATGCTCAGACTCCTGAGAAAACTTTTCCCATACGGGTAGAAGGTCTGCGAGAAATTGTTAATTACTACTCTCAATTCATGAAGGCGGTAGTTGATGTCGAAGATCTTAAGTTAGGTGAGAACGAAGTATCTATCAAGAAAATTGTAGGCGTGCCAAGTGGAATAAAGGTAACCAAACTTAAGAAAACGATTCTATTTACAGTAGAAGGCTCAACTACCAAACAGATTCCCTTGGAAATTAATTTTGATGGAGAGCTTTCAGCCAATTTTGAAAAGGTTTCTTATTTGATAAGACCCAGTAAGATTACAATAAGCGGAAAGCAATCGGATGTAGAACGTATGAATAAAATAGTTCTACCTACTATTTCTTTACAAGACCAAAGTGAATCTTTTGTTCGCAAAATTAAAATTCCTGATCTACCAAAGGGTGTATATGTATCAGGAGGAATCAAAGAGGCTATAGTTTCCGTTACAATATCTTCTCTTGCAATTAAAGCAGGGGAGCAATTGATTTCTGGTATTCCCTTGAAATGTATTGGAACCAATCAATACCTAGAACCAGAGCTCTCAGAAGAACAAGTGGCTATAAAAATATTTTCTAGGACACCATTGAAATCAAGTTCCGTCATCAATGGCATAGATGCAACAGTTCCTTGCAATCATTCCTATGATCCCATCAAAAAGAAAATCATCCCAACGGATCAACCTATTATAACAAGAGTTAGGGTATCGAGATCTAGAGATTTGAAGAATATCGAAATCCTCCAAATTATTCCTGAGAAAGTAACCATTAGCTATAGAGTAAAAACCGAACAAATGAATATGAATGATGATGAAACAGAGCCAACCGAAATTGATCCTAGCACAACACCAATTCCAGAACCTAGCGATCTCTTGGATAAATAAATGCCAATTTCTATAGGAAACGATATTATTTCCAATGAAAGAGTACGAAAAGCACTCGCAGATCATGGGGACAGATTTTTAAATCGAATTTTTACAGAAGAAGAACAGATTTATTGCCTTGCTAAAAAAGATCCCGTACCTCATCTTGCTGCACGTTTTGCATGCAAAGAAGCCTTCATCAAAGCAATAGGTTTAGAGTCAAATGAAACCTTGGATATGAGAGAGATTGAATTACTCGGTCGTGACTTTGGTAAAAAAAGGCTTTGCATGTACGGTAAATCTAAGGAAATGTTTACTTCTAAGGGATTTTTAGATGCTCAGGCTTCCATAAGCCATTGTGAGGAATTTTCAACGGCAGTTGTGCTTCTAACCTAGGGGGAATGATGATAGTATCAAGCGACATGGAAAGAGTTTTATTGCTCTACAACGAAGGATTAATGCTTTATAAAACAAAGAAATTCCAAGATGCAAAAGCAAAGTTTACAGAAGCCTTGCATATATCTCCGAATGATGGTCCTTCCAAATTGTATATTGAAAGATGCGAAAGCTTTATTTTAAACCCTCCGCCTGCGGATTGGGACGGCGTCTATACCATGACAACAAAATAGATATGAGTAAAAAAAATAACCAACCCTTAGTTACAGAGCATGGAGTTATATCCACTGTTCTTGGCAAAGAAACTTCTTTTAATGGAGTTTTGAATTTCAAAAAGCCACTTCAAATTTCTGGCGAATTCAAAGGCGAAATTGTATCCGAAGGGCATTTGGTCATCAATGAAGGTGCTAGAGTCCAAGCCAATATAAGAGCAAGCACAGTTATAGTAGGCGGAATGGTCATTGGAAATGTAATCGCGACAAATCGTCTCGAAATGCTTCAAACTGGGAAAGTTCAGGGAAACATTAAGACTGCGAAACTGCAAATCGCTGATGGAGTTATCTTTGATGGAAACTGTGAGATGATTCAACCTGGAGAAGAGATCTAAGACTTGACTCCAAGCTTATTTTTCCAAGAATGGTAAATCAAGCCCATAGATATGAATAGGGGGCAGATAGGCAATTTATTTCTAGTTCTAGTATTAGGACTTTTCATAGGTGCCATCTCTGGAATTATATTGGATCGCTTATTTGGGATTCATTTTTTCTCGATGTTCCTCTTCGACCAACCATTTGTTCTTGAGCTATATATAATTAAAGTCGGGATCCAACTAACCCCTGCAAGCCTAATTGGCATTGTAGTAACAGGGTATCTCGCACTAAAAAAGGGGTAAATATGTCAGTAATTTCCATGAAAAGCCTGTTAGAATCAGGCGTACACTTCGGTCACCAAACACGTCGTTGGAATCCTAAAATGGCTCCGTATGTCTTCACTGCAAGAAACGGAATCCACATTATCGATCTTCAGAAGACTGTTCAAAAAACAAAAGAAGCTTATGATGCACTTAGAAGATTAACTTCCCAAGGCAAGAAAGTTCTATTTGTTGGAACCAAAAAACAAGCGCGTGGTGCTATTGAAAGAGCAGCCATTGATTGTGGTATGTATTATGTATCTAACCGTTGGTTAGGTGGACTTTTAACGAATTGGAATACAGTTAAGAAATCTATCGCTCGTCTGAAAAGATTAGAGACTATGGAAGCAGAGAACTCTTTTGAGCAGGAAGCCAAAACTAAGAAAGAAGCTCTTTCTCTTAAAAGAGAATTAGAAAAGTCTAGAGCTACTCTTGGTGGAATCAAGGATATGGCAACGATTCCTGAAATTTTATTTGTTATTGATCCTAAGAAAGAAGAAATCGCAGTGAAAGAGGCGAAGAAATTAGGGCTTACAGTTTTTGCAGTTATTGATACCAATTGTGATCCAGAATTAATTGATTACCCAATTCCTGGCAATGACGATGCAATCCGAGCAATTACACTTTTTCTTGATACTATGGCGAATGCTGTGAAAGAAGGAACAGGTGGAGAAGTAATCCAACCGAATTTTACTGAAGATGAAGATATTGATCCAGCTCAACTCTATAGTGGAGAATACGACGAAAGTGGTAGATTCATTAAAGATGAAGAGAAAGCGGCAGAAGCTTTGGCAAATGAAGAATTGGAAAAGAATGCGGCAGCTGCTGCTGAAGGACAAGTGGTAGCAAGTGTAACAGTTCCAGCTGAAAATCCTGCTCCATCAACTAACGAAACACAGGCTCCAGAAGCCAATAACTAATAAAGGAATTTATTGTGGCAAGTGCAGAACTGATCAAAGAATTAAGAGAAAGAACTGGGGCAGGAATGCTCGATTGTAAGAAAGCTTTAACAGATCACAATGATGATATTGAAAAAGCAGCTGACTATCTTAGAGAAAAAGGTATGGCAAAGGCAGCAAAACGCGTAGGGAAAGAAACTTCCCAAGGTCGAGTGGTTGCTTATATCCATGGTGGAACTGGAAAAGTTGGAGTTCTCGTTCAATTGAATTGTGAAACTGACTTTGTTGGAAATAATGAAGAATTCGAAGCCTTAGGTAAAGAAATCTGTATGCAAATTGCAGCTATGTCTCCTCTTTTCATAAGTGAAGACCAAGTGCCTAAGGATGAAATTGAAGCGGAATCTAAGGTTCTGAAAGCTCAATTGGAAGAAGAAGGCAAGAAGCCAGAACAAATTGAGAAAATACTTCCAGGCAAACTTAAGAAATACTATTCCGAGGTTTGCTTACTGAACCAACCTTTTATCAAAGAAAATTCTAAAACGATTCAAGATCTTATCAATGAAGCAATTGCAAAATTTGGCGAAAATATAACAGTTGCTAAGTTCTCAAGGTTTCAGGTTGGCTGATTCAAGTAAATCAACTTATCCTTACAAAAGGATTCTAATCAAGCTCTCCGGCGAGGCTTTGGCTGGCGAGGGTGAGCTTGGTATTGATACAAATAAAACATTCTCTTTAGCAGGTGAAATTGCTGAAATCCAATCTATGGGCTTGCAAGTTGCTTTGGTTGTTGGTGGCGGAAATATTGTTAGAGGTAATACTCTAGCGAAATCTGGTATGGATAGAGCCACAGCAGATTACATGGGCATGCTTGGTACCATTATGAACGCTCTCGCCTTACAAGATGCTTGCGAAAAGCAAGGTATGTTCACAAGAGTTCTATCTGCCATAGAGATGAAATCTGTCGCTGAACCTTACATTCGCAGAAGGGCTGTTCGCCATTTAGAAAAGGGCAGAGTCATTATTTTTGCTGGTGGAACGGGAAATCCTTACTTTACAACAGATACCACAGCCTCACTTAGAGCTGTAGAAGTTGGATGCGAAGTAATCCTTAAGGCAACCAAGGTAGATGGAGTTTACACTGCTGACCCTAAGAAAGATCCTCAGGCATCTCGTTATAAGAAAGTCTCCTTCATGGAATCCATCAAAGAGAGACTAAAGGTTATGGATTCGACTGCTTTGAGCTTGTGCATGGACAATGATATGCCTATCATTGTATTTGATATTTTTAAGAAAGGCAATTTAAAAGCACTTGTAACAGGTGCTGATATAGGAACATTAATTTCTAATTCTGAGGAGCTAGTAAAAGATGTCTGATGAAATCATACAACAAATGACAAGCAAAATGGATAAGACCATTGAAGCTTTGAAAAAAGATTTTTCCCAAGTTCGTTCTGGCAAGGCTAACCCTGCTATGATAGAAGATGTAAAAGCAGAATACTATGGTACTCCAACCGCTTTGAATCAATTAGGGAATATAACTGCTCCTGAACCAAGGATGTTAGTTTTCTCTCCTTATGACAAGGGAGCAATTAAAGAAGTTGAAAGAGCGATTCAATCTTCTGGACTTGGACTCACACCAACTAATGATGGAGTTGTGATTCGTATTATTCTTCCTGAGCTAACGGGCGAAAGACGAAAAGAGCTTGCCAAAGTTGTTAAGACAAAGTCTGAAGAAAAAAAAGTAGCTATTCGAAATATTCGTAGAGATGCCAATGATGATTTGAAGAAAGATAGCGAAGGCAAATCACAAGATGAGATGAAGCTTGTTCAAGATAAAATCCAAAAGACGACTGATTCCTACATTGCAAAAATCGATGAACTAGCAAAAGACAAAGAAAAAGAAATTCTCACTGTATAAGTTTCATTCGTGTCGACACCACAACAATTCAAAGCTATTCCAAATCACATAGCAGTCATTATGGATGGCAATGGTCGATGGGCTTCGTCCAAGGGTCTCAAGCGAACTGAGGGACACCGTGAAGGTGCCAAGGCAATCGATCGATTGATGGATGATGCAATTGAGTTCGGACTCAAGAATATTTCACTCTATGCTTTTTCCACAGAAAATTGGAAAAGACCTGTTCTAGAAATAAAAGCTATCTTTGATCTGTTGATTGAATTTATCAATGATAGGTTGGATAATATTCACTCCAAGGGGATTCGCATCCAGCATTCAGGTTCAAGAAAAAGAATCCCAGCCTCTGCCTTAAAAAGTATAGATGCCGCTGTAGCAAAAACAAAAAAAAACAAGGTCCTTACGATCAACTTTTGTTTAAACTATGGATCCAAGGATGAGATCCTTCATGCCTTTAACGAAGCAATGAAAGAAAGGAAAATAAATCGAAAAGATCTTTCAGCTCCCATGAAAGAAAGAGAATTTGAAAAATATTTATATACATATCCATTGCCAGCTGTAGATTTACTCATCAGGACAGCAGGTGAGCAGAGAATTTCGAATTTTCTTCTTTGGCAAATTGCCTACTCGGAAATTTTTTTTACTAATACCCTCTGGCCTGATTTCAATAGGGATTCTTTGGTTGATGCACTAAAGTCTTATGAACATAGAGTTAGAAAATTTGGTGGTTTATAATGGGTGAGACGTCAAAACGTATTCTTTCTGCAATAGTACTAGTTGTAATTTTCCTTGTAGCATTACTCTATTCAGGATTTTACTATATCGATTTGTTTCTCTTTGGATTATTCATCATCTATTTTGGTTTGAGAGAATTCTATGATTTCAGTCATAGAGAAGAATCCCAAGCATTTCGAGGAACGGGCTATTTCTTTTCTCTACTCATTTTTTTAGTTTACTACTTTCAATTTATGGGAATGCAAACGTATATAGATCCACCAGCATGGGTTTTGGATGTAGCAAAATTATTTAATACAAGTGGATTCTCTCCCGTGATTGCCTTGTTGGTTCTTCTGATGATCTCATCATTTCTCCTTCAAATTATCAAACGTCCGCTAGATGGTGCTTTGATGTCAGTTGCATCCACTGTTCTTGCAACTCTTTATGTAGTAATTCCAATTGGACATTTTCTTTTGCTTTTGGGGCTTTCTCGTTTTGGAGAATACTATATTTTTTTAGTTTGTGTGATAACTATAATCTCTGATGCAGGAGCCTATTTTGGAGGAAGATGGTTTGGTAAAAATCCAGCGGGACTCAAAGTATCCCCTAAGAAGACCTGGGAAGGATATATTACCGGAAATATTTCTGCAGTATTGTGTGTTCAGTTACTGAATTATCTCTGGATTACATTTACATCTGACAAAGAACTCCCACTCGGTTTGCTGGAATCTGTAGTACTTAGTGTAATTATTTCCTTCATTTCTGTGATTGGTGATTTGGCAGAGTCTGGATTAAAAAGAGACGCCAAGATCAAAGATTCAGCCTCCATTATTCCTGGACATGGTGGAATGTTGGATCTCGCCGATGCCTTGCTTTTTACCATTCCATGCATTTACTATTATTTTAAATTCAAGGAAGTTTTAGGCTTCCCTGTCTAAACTATAGACAGATGAAAAAAGTAGCAGTTCTCGGAATCTCTGGTTCGGTTGGTGACTCAACACTTAAGGTTCTAAGACGATTTTCTAAAGATTTTCAACTAACAGCTTTTTCTGTTCATACGAATTGGAAGAAGGCTGAAGAGTTGATTCTTGAATTCAAGCCCGAACTTGTTTGTATCTCCTCTCCGAATTCTGAATCTCGTAGCCTTGGGGCAAAATATAAAAACACAAAAATCATTTATGGTGAAGAAGGCTTAAGCGAGATAGCGTCTCATCCTAGTGTAGATATTCTTGTTACTGCTGTTGTTGGTTCCATAGGTGTTGTTCCTACCATAGAGGCTATCAAATGCAATAAAGACATAGCTATAGCGAACAAAGAAACACTTGTGACTTTCGGTCCCGTGATCAATCACCTATTAAAGACTTCGAAATCCAAATTGCTGCCAGTAGATTCCGAACACAATGCACTCTTTCAACTACTAGAGACTAAGAAACCATCTGAGATTTCCGCTATTACTTTAACTGCATCAGGTGGGTCCTTCCGAGACCTGCCTATAGAGCAACTGCCTCATGTAACCATAGCCCAAGCCTTGAAGCATCCAACCTGGACTATGGGCCCAAAGATTACAGTTGATTCTGCTGGCTTGGTTAACAAAGGTTTGGAGGTAATTGAAGCTCACTTCTTATTTGGGTATTCTTATGACCATATCGAAGTTGTGATCCACCCCGAATCAATTGTCCACGGTCTTATTGAGACCGTGGATGGAGCAGTTCTTGCTTATGCATCTCATCCTGATATGATTTTTCCTGTGGCACATTCGCTTTTCTATCCCCAGGAAATTCCTGAATTATTAATAGAACGTAAGCCATTTTCCTGGAAAAGTTTAAGCTTTCGTGAGCCCGATCAGTCTAGATACCCTGCCTTAAAGCTAGCCTATGAAGCAGGTAGAACAGGTTATACGGCTCCTGCCATTTTCAATGCTGCCAATGAAGTAGCCGTAGACTTATTTCTAAGAGAGCAGATATCATTTATTCAGATTCCTGATATCATTTCTGATGCAATTCATACTATGAATATTTCAAAATCACTCGATTTAGAGAATTTTATGTCTGCAGACCAAGCTGCAAGAAGATTTGTCTTGGAGAAATACAACAAGGGAGTTGCTCTGTGTTAATACTTATAATTGGTGCCGTTATGATGCTTGCTGTTTCGATTTTCATTCATGAACTTGGGCATTTGCTCTGTGGGATGTTAGTTGGTGTTAAGGCTAGAATTTTCTCTATGGGCTATGGTAGGGGAATCTGGAAGAAAAAAATTGGAGAGACTACTTACCAAATTACAGCTATTCCTTTGGGTGGTTATGTGATGTTTAAGGGTGATGAATATGGTAAGAAGCTAAAAGGTGAGCCAGGAGAACTACTTTCTACCCCACCACTCAAACGTATGATCCCTGTCTTAGGCGGGCCATTTGCCAACTTAATACTTGGGTTCTTATTATTATTTATCCTTGAGTTAACAGGAGATAATTCCCCAAGCAATAAAATATTTATTGATCCTTCCATAGAATCCGTGTCTCAGGCTTATAAGTCAGGTTTACGAACCGGTGATAGGATAACATCTATTAATGGAAATAATACTGAGAATTTTGAGGAACTTTTCACAGAAATCGCCTTATCCAAAGGAGATCCTATCCAAGTTACATACCTAAGAGATGGACAACAAAATTCAGTTTCTATTGTACCAAGTATGTATTCTAGCGGTGGAAGACCAGCAATAGGAGTTGAGCCTGCTGGTGAGAGAAGGGTAGTAGCAACTTTTACTTATGGTGAACAAATTTCAGAATGGTTGAATCAAAAATTGAATCAATCAGGTGAGGCGGATCAATTTTTTGAAAAGCAATTGCAAGACCAAGTTGCAGAAGGGTTAATTCCTGAAGAAGTAGTGAAAAAGTACGAAGAGCAAACTCAGTCTAAAGAATTGAAATCCCGAGCGGTTCAATATCTCAATGATGGTGATGTAATTCTTGCTGTAAACGGAGTAGATGTAGGAACCATTCCTGAGTTACAAAAAGAACTTGGGAAATACCAGAACAAATCCGTTCAGATTCTTGTTGATCGTAAAACCTATCCTTTAATAACTCCATGGCTTACCGAAAGAAAAGAAATAACTGTTCCAGTTATAGCAGCTGATGTGATAGAATTCAAAAATTTACGAAACAATGAATTCCCAATTTTAAACCAGGAAATACTTTCATTACCTGCCTATGATCCAGAACTTTCTAAAAGACTGGGTAATATCCGTATCAATGATACATTTTATAAAGATGTCCCAAGCTTAGTCGCTGCAGCAAAAAATGTAGGATCTAACACTGTTAAGGTTTCTTTTTCAGGAAGAGAATATCTTTCGGAAATCAATGTTCGGCCTATTGGGCTTCTTGGATTTAAGCCATCTATCAAGTTTGTTGCTGAATACCACAACAAGGAACAATCTGTAGGAGAAGCCTTGGTTGGAGCAGGAAATAAAGTCTACCAAAATGTCGCAACTACCTTGAAAGGCATTGGAATGCTTTTCAGTGGGCTACTCTCTCCCAAGGACAATCTATCTGGGCCTATTGGTATAGTACAAGTTGCGGGTCTCAGCTTAGAATATGGATGGCAGACCTATTTGGATTTTGTTGCCAAAATTTCAATCGCACTTATGATCATGAACCTACTTCCTATTCCTGTTGCTGACGGCGGACATATTGTAATGTATGCATATGAAGCAATAGCTGGAAGACCACTTCCTCGAAAAGTTATGGAAGCAATCTTTAGAGTGGGATTTTTCTTTTTGATAGGACTTGGTATTTATGTTTCCTTCCACGACGTGCTTCGTTTTTTCTGATATATAGATGAAAGCAAGTCAATTTCTATTACCAACTACCAAAGAAGACCCGCAAGATGCAGTTGTAGCATCCCATAAATTGATGATTCGAGCAGGCCTTGTTCGAAAATCTCATTCGGGCTTGTATTCTTACCTGCCTCTGGGTTTAAAAATTTTAAAAAAAATTGAATCTATTATCCGAGAAGAAATGAATTCTTCAGGTGCCTTAGAATTTGAACTTCCTATACTTACTCCCTCGGAATTCTGGGAGACTTCGGGAAGGTGGGATAAAATGGGGAAGGAAATGTTTAGATTAAAAGACAGACATGATAATGTCTCTTGCCTTGGTCCTACCCATGAAGAAAGCTTCTGTCACCTAATGAAGCCTATGCTTAAATCCTACAAAGATTTACCGATTAACGTATATCAG
This sequence comes from Leptospira sp., assembly GCA_002786225.1. GTDB lineage: Bacteria > Spirochaetota > Leptospiria > Leptospirales > Leptospiraceae. Next base: position 97,665 of record PEQN01000004.1, read on the forward strand.
ATGCATACAAAGTTTCGTGATGAGATTCGTCCAAGATATGGTGTGATTCGTTCGCGTGAATTTACTATGAAAGATTCTTATTCTTATCATTTGGATGATGAATCTTTGGACGAAACCTATCAGTTGATGCGTAAAACATATAGAGCTATTTTTGGTAGAATGGGTCTTGCAACCATTCCTGTTCAAGCTGACTCAGGAAATATGGGTGGTTCTGATTCTGAAGAATTCATGGTAGTTAGTCCAATAGGGGAAGAGACATTGATGATTTGTCCTTCTTGCGGTTACAATGGAAATATTGAAAAGACAGCTGTTATTTTAAAAGAAGATACTTCTGCCACCAAATCTTTCGTAGACGGCAACAAAGTCGAAACTCCCAATGTTAGGTCTATAGAAGAAGTTGCGAGTTTCTTTTCTGTGGATAAGTCCGAGACTATCAAGGCAGTAGCAATGATGGGAGATGGACAAGGTATTCTTGTCTTCATTCCTGGTGATAGAGAATTGAATGAAGCCAAATTAAAAAATGCATCGGGTCTGAATGAAATATATGCTATGGGTCCAAAAGATTTGGAACAATACAATCTCAAAGCTGGTTTCATAGGACCAAGTTCTTCTTTTCACCCTGGGCTTAAGGTTTATTTAGATGCTTCTATCTCGATTAACAAGGAATATGTGGTAGGTGCCAACGAATTTGAATTTCATAAGAAAGGATATATCTTTGGGGATAGTTTGTCCCAGAAAGATTCCCCCTATGAAAGGCTAGATCTGGTGCTCGCTAGAAGAGGTGACTCTTGCCCAAATTGTGGATCAGACCTGAATGAAGAGAAGGGAATAGAAGTAGGTCATATCTTCAAGTTAGGTCAGAAATACACCAAGGCATTTGAAATGAAGGTCTTGGATAAAAATGGTAAGACCCGTGATCTTACTATGGGTTGCTACGGAATCGGTGTGAACCGTTGCATGGCAACTATTATAGAGCAGTGCAATGATGAGAAAGGAATTTTCTGGCCAATCTCTGTTGCTCCTTTTGAAGTTTGCCTTGTCAATATCACTAAGAAAGAAGAAGATACAGCAAGAGTTGAGGAAATCTACCAAGCTTTGAAATCATCTGGGATAGATATTTTCTGGGATGACAGAGATCTTGGTCCTGGGTTCAAATTCAAAGATTCTGAGCTCATAGGATTTCCCGTACGTCTTACCTTGGGCAAAGATTTTGTAGAAAGAAATGAAATCAATATTTTGATACGAAAGTCAGGAAAAGAAATTCAGCATACCTATACAAATTTTGAATCTTTGAAAAAGCAAATTGCAGATATCATCCAAGATTTATATACTGATCTAGGAGCATCCAATGTCTAGAATCCTAATGAAAAAATTTGAAGAAGGCTACTTTGGTGAGTTTGGGGGCAGTTATGCGCCCGAAGTTTTAACTGAGGCTTTGGTTGAACTTGATAGAGTTTATAAAAAACTCAAAGACAATCGCAAATTCAAGAAAGAAGTCGATTACTACTTTAAGAATTATGTCAACCGTCCCTCTTTGCTTATGTTTGCAGAGAACCTAACTAGACACTGGAAGGGCGCTCGCATCTGGTTGAAAAGAGAAGACCTCAATCACACTGGTGCGCATAAGATCAATAATACGATAGGACAGGCTTTACTCGCTCGTCATATGGGCAAACAAAGAATCATAGCAGAAACTGGAGCAGGCCAGCATGGACTTGCTACCGCTACTGTTGGAGCTATGTTCGGTTTTGAAACAGTTGTCTATATGGGCGAAGTAGATTTGAAGCGCCAGGAATTGAACGCAGTCAAAATGAAAATGATGGGTGCAACCGTACGAGGTGTATCTTCAGGTGAAGCAACTCTAAAGGAAGCGACTTCAGAAGCCATGAGAGATTGGGCTCTGAATGTAAAGAATACTCATTATATCGTAGGTTCAGCTATAGGCCCGCATCCATTCCCAACCATAGTTAGAGATTTTCAATCCATTATTGGAATAGAATCTCGTAAGCAATTTAAGAAGATGAATGGCAAGCTACCTGATGGTGTTGTTGCCTGTGTTGGTGGTGGTTCCAATTCAATAGGTATGTTCTATGGTTTTCTGAAGGATAAGAAAGTGAAATTATATGGGGTTGAGGCTGGTGGAATTGATAGCAAACCGGGCAATCACTCTGCAACCATTACCATGGGAGAACCTGGTTTTCTTCATGGAACTAAAACTTTAATTATACAAGATGAGAACGGACAAATTGTTCCTGCTCATTCAGTATCTGCAGGTTTGGATTATCCTGGTGTAGGACCAGAACATGCTCACCTAGCACGAAGTGGACGAGTGCAGTACACTTCAGTAAATGATGAACAAGCCTTAGATAGTTTTCTTGAAGTTTGTAAGGTGGAAGGAATCATTCCTGCCTTGGAGACGGCTCATGCTTTTCATTTTGCGAAGCAGCTTGCCAAAGATCTTGGTAAGAAGAAAGACATTCTAATTTGTTTATCGGGAAGAGGGGACAAAGATGCAGCTGAAGTCTACCGCCTCTTAGGTAAGATTTAAATTCCCAAGGAAATTATGAACTCAGGAACTCAATCAGAAATCACAGAAAAATTCCACTCAAGTAAAGGTTCCCTTTACATTCCGTACTTTTCTTTGGGTGATCCGAATTACGAAGATTCTGTAAAATGGGCGGATGCTATTATCAAAGGAGGAGCTGACATCTTAGAATTGGGAGTTCCTTTTTCTGATCCTGTAGCTGATGGTCCAGTAATTCAGAGAGCATTTAAGAGAGCTTTCGCAAATCCATTCTCTATGAAAAATATCTTTGAGATAACAAGACGTATCAAAGATAAAAATCTTTCAACTCCTTTGGTTTATTTAACATACTTTAATCCCATTTATCATATGGGCATAGAAAAATTTATTCAATCATCAGCTGCGGCTGGTATATCTGGATTTATTATTCCTGATTTGCCTTTTGACACCCAGGAGAGCGAGCTTCTTTTCCAAATTGCCAAAGAACACAAAGTGGATCTTATACATCTTATAACACCTGCCACAGAAAAGTCTCGCATCCAAAAGATGAAGAAGAACTCATCGGGATTTATCTATTATGTGACTTCCTTTGGTGTGACAGGAGAGAGAAAAGATTTTTCTTTAGATCTAGAGGAAAGGATACAATATGTTCGAAAAGAAATGAATCTTCCTGTTTGTGCGGGATTTGGTATATCAACTCCGGACCAGGCAGCTAAGATTTCTCAATTCTCTGATGGTGTTATCATAGGATCAAGTATCCAAAGGATCATTGAAGAAAATTCAGAAAATTCTAGCTCCTGTGCACAGAAATTGGAAGATTATTGCAAATCCATTCGCTCATCTATGCGCTGATGCTTTAAAATTTTGAGAATATGCTTTTCTTTTTCTAGATACAATGCAATTTCTTGTTGAGATTGTCTTTAAGTAGAAGGATATTGTCTAAGTCATGTCAGAAAATAAGAAGAATCAGAAACTTTCCCTCCTGGATATACTTGGTATAAGCCTTGCAGCTATAGGAACAATTTTACTCTGCTATACAGTTCTCGATCCTGAGTCTCCTACCTATATTTTGCTTTTATTGATTGGAACCTTCCTTGTAATCGCTTCTTATTATCTAGTTTATAAATCCTTAGAAAAGTTTTCAGACAATAAGCAGAAAACAGGTTCGCTTTGGCTTGCTTATGTTTTTGCCATAGGCTTTTTTACCTTGGCTCAGACTTTCACACCTATGATTAATTTGGAAGAGAGTTCTATTTCGAATCGATTTGAAATTTTGCGAGGGTCCAACACTGTTAAGGAATCGGAAAATGAACAAGGAAGAATCGAATATACCAAATTTGATCCTCCTCCTAAGGCAAGACAGGATATCCAAATCATAGGTATCACTACGAATTCTTTGGAGCAGTTAGATGGACAGTGGCCACTTCCTTGGCAATACTATGCCGATATTATAAAGACTTTCTCGGGCACATCCAATATGCTCATGTTCGATATTTTCTTCTTGGATTATAAAAAAGGCCAAGAAGATGCCATGGTCGACGCACTGAAAACCAATAATAATGTTCTCTTCGATTATCCTATGGAAACCAGTGCAGAATCAAAAGAACTTGTTAAGAACTTGGATGAACGTTTAGAGATTCTACGCAAATATAAATTAAAGAATGTAATCGATGATTCTCCTTATGATTATACATGGGTGAAATTTGCACAGTCTCCTATCGAAGGAATTGCTGAGCTTTCATCTGGTTTGGGTTTTGCGAATGTCAAGAAAGATGATTCTGGTATGAATCGAAAGATGCCTTTGGTTGTTAAGACTCCATCTCATACAGGAAGCAGGGAACCTGAGTATTTTCCATCTATCGATTTGATGATGGCTGTGAATTATCTTGGCGTAGATCTGCAAAGAGATGTTTTTGTGAAAATGGGCGAGTCAGTTACAATTAAAAACATCCCAGAAAAAACAATCACATCATTTAACCGTAAAACTGCGAAGATGGAAACTAAAGATATAATGCACATTCCGAACCCAGAGCGGGAGATTGTCATCCCTATTGATTGGGAAGGACAGATGCAGATTAACTTTGTTGGAGGAAGGTATTCTTTTCGTTCTCATGAGATATTCGAAGTCTCCACTCAATGGAACCAAGAGGAAGCTAGTCAATTCCAACATAATATTTTCCTAGTGGCTATGTACTATGCAACGGGTCGTGGAGCATCCAAAGACTCCCATTTATCTCCCTTTGGTGACATGTCTGGAATTGAACACCACGCCCAGGCCCTAAACACAATTTTAAACCAAGACTTCTTGCAAAATACCCCTGTTTATCTTGATTTTCTTGTATATATAGCCATAGGTCTCTTGATTGGTTTCCTCCAACCAAGACTTTCTACTGTTTATGGTTTTGCTGTATTCTTGGTGATGTTGATTCTTTATTCAGTTCTATCCCTCGTTTTATTCTCAGAATACAACCTAATTACGGTTCTGCCATCTGTCCTAGCAGAGCAACTCTGGATATTTATTGGTATCATAGGATTTAGAATTTTGACAGAGGAAGCGAACGTGAAATACATACGTTCTACCTTTTCAAAATTCGTATCCAAGGATGTTGTGGATGAACTTCTAAAAAATCCCGACAACCTAGCCTTAGGTGGTTCCAAAAGAGAAATCACTATCTTCTTCTCTGATATCAGAGGATTCACAACTATATCTGAGGCTCTAGGTCCAGAAGAATTAGTTAAGCTTCTCAATGAGTACCTATCGGCAATGACAGAAATCATTATTGAATACAAGGGAACAATTGATAAATACATGGGTGATGCTATCATGGCTTTCTGGGGTGCTCCAGTTCCACTGGAAGATCATGCCTACTACGCCTGTGTTGCTGCCCTTGCTCAAATGGATTACTTAGATAAGATACTGAAGCCTAGATGGATAGAAAGAGGTGTTCCGGTGATCGATATAGGAATTGGTCTTAATTCTGGACCAGCAGTAGTAGGTAACATGGGATCATCTCATAGAATGGAATATACTTGCATGGGTGATACAATTAACCTGGGATCAAGACTAGAAGGCTCCAATAAAATGTATGGAACGAATATCATCATTTCTGAATATACCTATGAAAAAGTTCATGATAAGGTAGTGGCAAGAGAACTAGACTTGGTAAGGGTGAAAGGAAAAACACAACCAGTAAGAATTTACGAATTGCTAGGAATCAAGAACCCCGAGGATATGGAGAAAATGAAGAGACCTTTGTCTCAATTATCTCATTCTTAATTTTCTATTGAATGTCCCAGTATCCAATTTTAGAAACAATCTTATCACCTGCTGACTTAAGGAAGATTCCATTAGAGAAACTTCCGCAAGTTTGCAATGAAATCCGAGATTACATCATCGATACCTTAGCTGGTATAGGTGGGCATTTTGCGAGTAATCTAGGAGCCATAGAACTTACTGTAGCTCTCCACTATGTCTTAGAGACCCCAGAGGATAAATTAATCTGGGACGTTGGACATCAGACTTATCCTCATAAGATTCTAACTGGTCGCAGAGAAGAATTAAAAACAGTTCGAAAGTTCAATGGACTCTCTGGTTTCCCGAAAAGAGAAGAGAGCGAATATGATTTATACAACACAGGACATGCAGGAACTTCCATTTCTCAAGTATTAGGCGAAGCATGTGCTAGGGATCTACTCGGTCTCAATCATAAGGTTGTTGGCGTGATAGGGGATGCATCTATAGCTACGGGTATGTCCTTGGAAGCTATGAATCACGGTGGACATATTCGACCGAATTCCTTAGTGCTTCTAAATGATAATTATATGTCTATCTCTAAGAACGTTGGATCTATATCCAATTATTTGAATGCATTGATTTCTTCTCAGATTTATCATACTTGGAAGAAATATTCCTTCCGATTTTTCCAATGGATTCCTCTAATAGGGCCAGCTCTAATGAGTTTTGCTCACAAGGCTGAAAAGAGCTTTAAACATTTCATGATGCCTGGAGGTCTCTTCGAAGATTTAGGCTTTTCTTACATAGGTCCTGTGGATGGTCATGATGTGATTGGACTTGTGAAGATATTGAAGAAATCTGTATTATTAGAAGGACCTGTACTTTTGCATGCGATAACCCAAAAAGGAAAAGGTTATTCTCCAGCAGAAAAGGATCCAATTAAATACCATGGTGTAACTCCCTTCAATCGGACAGACGGAGCCATGGCTCCTTCGGATTCTACCAAAATTGGATTCAGCAAGATCGTGGGAAACGTCTTGATGGATTTAACGAAAAAGAATCAAAATATTTCAGTGATAACTCCTGCTATGATTGAAGGCTCAGGGCTTAAGGAATACTCGGAGAAATTTCCTAAGAATCTTTTTGATGTTGGAATCGCCGAACAGCATGCAGTTGCTTTTGCAGGTGCTCTTGCTAGTGGAGGTTCTATTCCCTTTCTTTGCATCTATTCAACCTTTCTTACTAGAGGGATGGATCAATTAGTAGAAGATGTATCTTTGATGAATCTTCCCGTACGAATTGTAATTGATAGAGCTGGGGTTGTTGGTGCCGATGGAGAGACTCATCAAGGATTATCTGATTTAGGTTATTTACTTGGACTTCCCAATATGAGTGTACTTGCACCTTCTAAGGGCCAAGATATCATTGATGGACTTTGCTTTATGGAGAAGTTCGTATCAGGACCTATTGCAATTCGTTTTCCTAAGGATTCAATTCCTATCCAGGATTGCAATTTTACTCAACCAAACCCAATAGAAATTGGAAAGTTTCGTAAACTCTCCGATGGCAGCGATATAGGAATTTTATCCATAGGCTCTATACTTTCTGTCTCTATGGCAATTAAGCAAATGCTAGAAGATGCTGGTAAATCTGTAAAGTTAATAGATTTATTTTGGTTACGTCCACTGGATTTGAATGCACTTGAAGAAGAATTGTCTGGTGTCAAAGGTTTTGTTATTCTAGATGAAAGTTATGTTGATATGGGAGCGAGTGGATATCTTTTGAACCATTTTCAACCTAAGACATTGCAGAAGTTTCTGAAAACCTACGCTCTTCCTCCAGAACCAATTTTACATGGTGAAAGAGTTCAGATTTTAAAACATTATAATTTAGATCCAGAAACAATAACAAAATCAATTCTTTCCTTCTAAATAACTTTAGTATGATTTTTTTGTTCCATTTATATTTGAAAAAACTTTTATAAACATTTAAAAATTTATCAATCAAGCAGATTTTTCAGTCAACCGATTACTATTGTATAAAGTAATTGTTTGGGGTGAATTGTGGATTTATATTCTTCTGGTAGACATTTTTTTCGTTTGGGCGATTTAGATAGAGCTGAATACTATTTTAGATCTTTTTTGGAAGATGAAGAAAGTTCTGAAGCTTTTTTTTATTTGGGGCTTATTGCAACACAAAAGAATCATCTTGAAGATGCCTTAGAATTTTATTATAAATCCGTAACCATCAACCCTGAATATGGAAATCCCTGCAATGAAATTGGAATTATTCTGCTTCGTATGGGAAAGGATAAAGATGCTGTGTTTTGGCTTAAGAAATCTATACGTTGCATGCAAAATGACGCACCACATATATCCTTTTTCAATCTAGCAACTCTTTATAAGATGTGGAATAGACCAGAACGTTCCTTGCAATTTCTTCATAGAGCAATAGCACTCAAGCCTGAATTCCCAGAAGCTATTCAACTCAAAGCAGAGCTGATCAAGAATATAACAAATTAAAATTAAACGAATACAGTCCTAGTTGAGATTTCTGAATTGTTTAGGAATCTCAACCTTGGTATTTTGTATTTCTAAGATTTTCATTTTTTCATTATGATGGTGGATTTCGAAACAATCCCCGTTTTCAAATATCCATTCAGATAATTGTCCTCCTGCATTAGAATTCAATCGATAGAAAATTTTTGATTCATCTTTCTTTTGTAAGATAAGATTTTCAGATGGATCAGTAAAAAGCTGAACATCATCCAATTCCAAAGTTAAATCCGCATCCGTTGAAAAGAAAAGAGTTCCTCCTTCTTCACTAACGCGTACTATATGAAGTGGATAGCCGTTTGATTCAATATATCCATTTTCTTCTAGTTCACCAAATACATTTTTTATATAAACACCATCTGAATCTTCTTTAAGATTTGCTCTAAAGTATTTTAGAATTTCTTCTTGGTGTATTTCATTTCCTCTAAAAACCCATTCATCTCTAGGATTGATTGTTATTTCACTGAAAAATTTGCGTGCCATTTATTTTTTATAACGGAAGGCATAACCCTTCCAAATTTTAATTTGTCTTTCTGATTCATAAGCATGAGTAGTCTTACCTCGTGTGTCCATAGTTGTGAAAATGGTATCATCTACAGATTCTACCTTATTTGAAGAAATCCAAACCCCATCCATTTTTTTCTCGAACATTTCTTTTTTGATATTTTTGGTATAATCTTTCAGAGTCCCTGTTCCCTCGAAATCACGGATGGCTACAGTTCCTACAATTAAAAATCTTCGATCCGGCCTTGAAAGTAAGATTTCAACTTCCTGCCATGACTTTTTGGAATATTCTTCATAATCTTTGCGATAATCAGCGTCGGGTATAAAATCTACCGTCGTGTTGCAATTAAAATAGAGACTAACACAAATAAAAGCTACAAAAAGTTTAGATCTCATCTAGTTAATTAGACAATTTTATGCTTTCTTTTTTCTGTCTATTTAGAAAGATTAAGTCTGGACTCATAAGATACAATGGAAGAAAAAGACCTCAATAAAAAGTCTAGAGAAAATGTTCTTAAAATCGGCTATTGTACTCTCGATGAGTTAGAAGAAAAGGTAAAATCCTTTCGAATTATGAACCAGAATGCGGTTAAGAAAAGGTATATCATTACAAGAGAACCTGTTCTTGATTCTGCCAATAAACCAATTTTAAATAAGGCACAAGAGATTGATGTCAGCTCTGCGAAATTGCTGCGCCGTCACTTCAAAGGAAATCATGTTGTCAAAACATTTCAACCCGACGAAGGTATTGTGATCATTTCTGATATGGATAGCCCAGAAGGTATTTCTTTTACTATGGATATAGTTACTCAGATTATGAACCTTGGTGGTGGTGCTTATGAGGGGTTCATAGACCGAGTTGATAGCTTCACAGATTTTATTGAATTATTAAAGAAGAACTTATTCCCTAAGTTGATTATTGTAGGATATTTACCCAAAGAAAAGATCCAAAATGAAATAATCAATTTCGTCCGTGTGAAACGGATAGACAATTACATTCGAGTCATTGAACTTACCCATTCTGGATACAAACCTCAGGCTTACTTCCCTAAAATGAAACAAGTTCATCTATCCCAAGAAGATCCAAAATCTTGGGGGAGATTTGTAATAGAAATTATTAGAGAATACACTCGTCCTTACTTCATCGAAGAAGTTTAGTATAAATTACACTTAAAATCAGATATACTACTAATCTTATATAATTAGCTTAGCCTTAGCTTGACCTTGAATTTTACTTTTAAGCAATATAATAATTCAAGTTCTCTTGTAGAACATCAGGTATCATTCCCGCTTCATTAGCGTACTTTTTGTATCTATTCTCATGCTCCTTATGTTGCTTGGAACGAATATTTTTGAAACGGTTGTGTATTTCTGCAAATGCTGGTTGCGAAGCGAGCCTATCTCTAATATCTTTATGGAATGGTATATGTCTATAAAAGATAGAGCGAACAACTCGGTTCAATCTTTGGACACCAGCCGCTTCAAACTTCATCCAAAGCAAATAGTCACTTGCAAATTTATCTCTATCGTTTCGGAATCTTTTAAATTCTGAGGCAAGTTTTTCTTTGATTTCTAAAGATAGATCTTTGTTTTTCTTGAAGAACTGAACATAATCAGTATAATCTGCTGTGATAGATGGCATACCGACATTATTCCAATCAGGACCAAGAATATTTTTACATAGTTCCCAACGGAAGGCAGCAATAGTCTCCATAAGAACTGTTTTGAGATCGCCCGTCACAAAGGTTGGTAGTACAAAACGTCCTTTAGATTCTTTAGAGCCAGAACCTTTGAATATAGAAAGATCCTGCCACATCATGATTTTACTTCCTATTGATGGAACAATTATCAAATCTGGCAAAATACTTTTCTGAATAAATTCAGAGCGAATTCCTATTTCCTCATTTTTATATATGATCTCACGGTGAAATGCAGTATAATCAATTTCAAGGATTTCCATAATCGTCTTGAAGACTAGTTCCTTAGTCACCAAGCATTTATCCAAAGGAATGCTTACATGATACCTAGTTAAAATTGGTAAATGAGTTGCAGGACCTCCTGATGTTAAGCGAACATTGGGTTCATACATTGCAGACATTTCAAAGGCAAGTCTAGCTTCTGAAGTATCCACAGAAGGTGGTAAATCAGATTCTTTTTTGTAATTTACATCACGAGATTCTAACTTAATCTTTTCAAAGAAAGTCTGTCCTAATTCATCAATGGAGGAAGGCGCCTTTTTATTATAAATGATATCTAACCATTCAGGACCGTAATAGGACTTAAGTTGCTCTCTGTAGTTAGGAGAAGGATCCATATTAGAAATAAGAAATGAAATATGCTCATCATCTAACAGGGTTTCATCGAAATACCCATATTGCAACATCATTTGAACTACTCTTGGAGCCGCATTTCTATTTGCTATACTTTTTAGGTAACTAGCTTTGTAGACATCCCAGTAAGTTTTTGTTATATTTCTTCGGATCTTTCTTATATCTGGATCAGAATCCAAGGGATTCTTAAGGCCTTTTAATTTAATCATTAAGGCGGAAAATTCTTTCACTTGATCTGCATTGAGACTTGCAAAATTAAGAATCTGACTTGCAGAATTCAAAAGTTCTCCACGCATAGCTTCCATATCAATTCCAGCAGTTGTGGTTCCCACAGCCGATGAAGAAGATTTTGATTTTTCTTTGATTTCTCCAGAGAATTTCGTATTTAAGCTTTGGATTTTGGATCTTAAACCTTGGTAACCACTTGAAACTTTGAGATAAGGAGAACCAAAGATATTCTTGTATGAGCTATAAAATACCTCTGATTTTTTCTGAATGGATTCTAATAAGGGTAGAATGGATGAAGCGGATAGAGAGGAATAACCTGTCTCTAAAAGTTCTCCAATTAACACATATTTGTCGACTAGCGAATTCTCATCTCCAGCAAAAATATCCAAGTAAGTTTCCAGTCTCTCAATTTCTGATTCCATGGAATCTTTGATGTTGTTTAGTGTGTCTGCAATTTTTTCAACAGAATGAATCAATAGACTTGGATCTGCTTCAAAAAGAGCAGCCTGGATTTTAGGATTTACTGAAAGGATTTTGCGGATGAAATGAAACTCCTTATCATCTAATTCGAGATCATCTTGGTAACTTTTGTTTAAAAATTCGGAAAGATCATCCTCTAGAAATTTTAGATTCGGTTCCTGGGGTAGTCTTCCACCGCGTTCCATGAACTTTGATAAATTATCTCTAACCATACTGAGTATGGGATCTATAATATTTTCATCCGTTGGTATAGGTTGATTGATATCTATGTTCGGAAATACTCCAGGATTGCAAAGATAGTATGTAAGACTTAGGTTATCTGAAAAAGATTCAACCATACTTGCAAGTTTAACAACTTGGTTGTTCTTTTTGAAAAATTCTCCAACCTCACGCATGGTTGTTCTTGCAACCATCATAGCTAAGGAAACCTTAGATGCTAAAGTTTTTTGTACAGAAGATGGACTCATTGCATAAGTTGAGATTACACAATTTGATTTTGCTCTTATGGTATAAAAATAATTTCCACCATCCAGTAGCGCTGCTGCACCAAGAGTTATATTTGGACCTGCCAAAATATAGAGAGGAATACTGGATTCTCCTACTTTTTTCTCAAAGGAAACATTGCCTTCATGGAGAATATTCAGTGAGTTGCATGGACTGCCTTGCAGAAAAAGCACTTCTCCAGCCGGAACTTGAAGTTTTTGATTGTTGGTTCTTGTATCAATTGGCATTTTGTTTTTATGTAATCATGCCTCGTTTTGGTTGATTTTGACAAATACTTTTACATGCAAAATATGAATATCACACGAAAAAGTCCTTTAAAGCTAGCGAATATCCCAGTTTCAGTTCCAGGAGATAAATCTTTATCCCATAGGTTTGTAATTTTTTCTTCCATCATCCAAGGTGTATCAGAGTGTACTGGATTTTTGGAAGCAGAAGACCCACTCCATACTATGAAATGCTTTTCTGAATTGGGAGTTCAGTTTGAAAAAATGGGAGAATCTTCGTATAAAGTGATTTCTCCTGGGATAAAATTTTGGAAATCTCCCAATAAAAGTTTAGATTTTGGAAATGGGGGAACAGGAATCCGTCTTTCAGCTGGTATTTTGGCTGGTAGTCCTGGAATACTTGCCACACTCACAGGAGATGCTTCTTTACAGAAGAGACCCATGAATCGAATCCTAGATCCTTTATCGAAGATGGGTGCAAAAATTGCATCCATACATTCCGATGGGAAGGCTCCATTGAAATTAGAAGGTGTGCAATTAAAAGATTATTCCTATGAAAGCCCTATTGCTTCTGCCCAAGTTAAGAGCTGTTTGATTTTTGCAGCCATGGCATCTGGAGTAAGTTTGGAATACAAAGAGCCTGAATTATCAAGAGACCATACAGAAAATATGATACGATTTCTGGGCGGTGAGATTGAATATTTAACTGCTACACATTTTCGGCTTAAACCTCCTTATAACTTTTCTGGTAAAAAATTTTCCATCCCAGGAGATATATCTTCGGCAAGTTTCTTTATCGTACTCGGATTGTTAGCTGGTGACGGTTCGATTTTGCATATCAAGAATATAGGATTAAACCCATCACGCATTGGAATTATTGAAGTACTTAAACTGATGGGTGGCAAGATTCAAATTGTAAATCAAAGAGAAGAATGCGGTGAAATAACAGGTGATTTAGAAGTATATGGGAGTGAACTTCATAGAATCAATATAGAGGAAAAATGGATTCCCTCAATTATTGATGAAATTCCTATACTTACTATAGCGGGGATCTTCTCCAAGGCAGGTTTCTCAATAGAAAATGCCAAAGAGCTGAGAGCCAAAGAATCAGATCGTATCCATGCTATGGTAGTGAACTTAAAGAAACTAGGCATCCAAGTAAATGAAAAAGAAGATGGTTATAGCTTTGACGAGATCACAGATTTACAAACGGGAGCAGAGATAGAAACCTTTATGGACCATAGAATTGCAATGAGTTTCTCAATTTTAAATGCTGTAATAAATTTAGATCTCAAAATAGATGATGTGTCTTGGGTAGAGACTTCGTTTCCTGGATTTTTTGATAAATTAAAATCCTTGGTTTCCTTAGCATGAACCACATTGACTCTGTTATAGCAATCGATGGCCCTGCTGGATCGGGAAAAAGTACTGTGGCAAGAGAAATTGCTAAAATTCTTGGAATTCACTATTTGGATTCAGGAGCATTTTACAGAACCCTAACTCTTGCAATATTTAAATACTATAAAGCAAGTGAATCCCAACAAGATTTTGCAGATTGGATAGCTGAAATGCAAAACATTTTGCCTCTGGATCAGTGGCAGATTCGATTGGATTTTGGTCATGGAGATGAGAATAAATTATTTCTTAATTCTGAAGAAGTCACAAGTCAAATCCGAACGCCAGAAATCACAGAAAAGATAAAATACATAGCCGATAAGCAAATTTTTCGAGATTTCGTAAATGAAAGGATTCGTGCTTTAGCAAGGGATAACAAATTGGTGATGGATGGGCGAGATATTGGAACAGAAGTCTTTCCCGATTCTCGAAATAAATTCTTTCTAACTGCAAGCCCTGAGGTTCGAGCAAAACGAAGATTGGACGAATTGCTTGCCAAAAAGATTCCTGCAGATTGGGAAGAAGTTTATTCCGAAATGGTGAAAAGAGATGACTCGGATCGCAATAGAAAAATTGCTCCCTTGCTTGCTGCTAAAGATGCAATCTTGATTGACACTGATTCTTTATCTATAAAACTTGTCATTGAGACGATCCTGTCTAGAATCCTGGAATCTAAATCTTAGATTTTCATGCATTTCTGGGCAAATTTACAGTTAAATCCGGACGAAATTGAATTCCCAAGAAACCACAACCACCGAAAAAGCATCCTTTGCTCAGATTTTAGAAGCATGGGAGACCAACGAACAAGATAACCAACTGTCCAACAAAGGACAGATCATTGAAGGCGTAGTAGTAGAGACACGAGAAGATACTGTGTTTCTAGATATAGGCGAGAAGCAAGAAGGGCGAGTTCCTCTTTCTGATTTCTATAACGATGCTCCTTCTACAGGAACCCCCGTATCAGTCGTTTTGAAACGACGTGTTGATGGCTACGCTATACTTTCTAAGAAAGAAGCTGACATCCGCAAAGGATGGGATTCCATTCGCGATGCTTATACGAACGGCTACCCAGTAATGGGCAAAGTAGTTGGTGAGATAAAAGGGAAGGGCTTTGTTGTCCATGTAGAAGATGTTAGTTTATTTTTGCCAGCATCTCATCTTGCTATGAAATTCAAAGACCTTGCAGATCTAAAGACGAAAGAAATTGATGTCAAGATCATAGAGATCAACGAAAGAAACAAGTCCGGCGTAGTCTCTAGAAAGAAATTATTAGAAGAAGTGAACAACGAAAAGTGGGACGGCTTACTTGAAAAGGTAAAGATAGGCGACAAAGTCTCTGCGAAAGTTGTTAAGATAGCGAACTTTGGAGTTTTTTGTGAGGTGGAAGGAGTTATTGGTCTTCTCAGACAGAATGACATCAGCTATAAGAAATTTGCACCCTTCAAACAATTCTTCCAAGTTGGACAAGAATTTGAAGTCTTGATTCTTGAACTAGATAAAGAAAATAATAAACTCTCCTTAGGTCTTAAGCAAATGCACGAAGACCCATGGGATTGGGCTAAGCGCGAGCTTGAAAAGGGAATGATAGTAAGTGGAACTGTAACTTCTCTTACAAGTTTCGGTGCCTTTGTTGAGTTGATGGATGGACTAGAAGGTTTGATCCACACATCGGAATTGACTTGGTCTAAGAAGCCTCCTCTTCCTAAAGATCTAATTAAGAAAGCTGATACAGTAGAAGCTGAAGTTCTAGATATTGACTTCGATAAACGAAGACTTTCTTTAAGCATGAAGCATCTCTTGCCAAACCCTTGGGATAACCTAAGTGCAAATGTAAGAGTTGGTAACAATCTAGAAGGAATTATCACTGGAATTACCAAATACGGTGCCTTTGTTGAAGTAGAAAGCGGAATTGAAGGTTTAATTCACCTATCCGATATCACATGGGATGAGAAAGAAAAGAACCCAACTGCTCTTCTTAAAAAAGGTCAGAAAGTAGAATATAAAATCTTAGATGTGAACTTAGATTCCCAAAGAATTTCTTGTGGCTTGAAGCAATTAACCGAACATCCATACGAAGCTCTTAAGAAGAAATACCCACCAGGTACTTTGGTAGAAGGTAAGATAAAATCAATAGTTAGTTTTGGAGTCTTCGTTGAAGTAGAGCCAGGATTTGAAGGTCTTGTTCATATTTCCGAGATACCTCCTGATAGAACCAACCAGTTGGAAGAATACTATCCTATTGGTGCTATCGTTAAGACAGCAGTTCTAAAGATTGATTCCAATACCAAAAAGATTTCTTTATCTATCAAAGATCATGATAAAGCAGTAGAAAGAGAAGAAATGGCGAAATACATCAAAGATGATGGCGAAGTTTCCCGTGAATCTCTTGGCTCTTTCATGAATTTGAAATAAGAATCGAATGGGAAATAAATTTCAGAAAAAGAATCTTGCTCAGCTTAAGAAAGAAGAAGAAGCCATCCTTGATCGTGATTTAGAAGACTTTCAAGGAACTTCTACTGAATTATTTTTCATTAAGCTTACAAGAAGGATACAACGCAACCGTATACAAGTATTGGCAGGGCTTGTTGCTGTCTTTGTCATTCTCGCCTCCGTCATTGGATATCTAGAATATTCGAGTTATAAAGAACTAAAGTCCACGGAGAAGTTGGAGAATATCTTAGAATCTTGGACTACGAATCCTTTAATTCCAAGCAAAGATAAGATTTCTGTTATGGAAAATTTTCATGCAAATGACTCTAGCGGTGCAGTTAAAATCAGAACTGCTAAGATACTTGCTGATCTTTATGTTCAGGAGAAGAATTTTGCTAAGGCTGCCGAACTATTAGAAACTTCGGGTAAGAAAATCGATCCACTGAGAGAATCAAAAGCATATTACTTTTTCTTGGCTGGCAACTATCGCGAGTTAGCTGGAGAAAAAGATTTAGCCTTGGTTAACTATGAAATCTCTGCATCCTTACTTGATTCCTTGAGGGAAGCCCCTTCCTTTAAAGCATGGGCGATTTACCACGTTGGAAGATTGAAGTATGAGAAGGGTGACAAGAATGGAGCTAGTGATTCTCTTCGCAAGGTTCTAAACTTAGAACCAGGTGACGCACAAGCTGACCTAGAAGAAGTTAAGAAGCTTTCTACCTTTCTTCTTTTGAAATTATCAAAAATTAACTAATGCTTACGGTTGCCCTACCTAAGGGAAGACTTGCTGAGGAAAGTATAGAACTCTTACTGGCTAAGAATATGCTTTCCAAGCTCCCTGATCCAGATTCTAAAGAATTAATCTATGAAGACCCAAATCGCAAAATTCGCCTTCTATTCGTTAGGTCGCAAGATGTCCCTACCTACGTGGAAGAAAGTTCTGCCGATGCAGGCATAGTTGGATGGGACATAATCCAAGAAGGTGGCTATGATGTATTGGTTCTTAAAGATTTAGGTATAGGGAAGTGCAGACTTTCTCTTGCGGGCAAAGATGATTTTCATCCTCTAACTAAATTATCCAAAGTAAAAGTTGCAACAAAGTATACAGAACTGACTCGTAAATTTTTCTTCTCCAAAGGAATCAGCTGTGAAGTTGTAAAATTATATGGATCAATTGAGCTTGCCCCTTTGGTGGGTCTGGCTGATTGCATTGTGGATTTAGTGTCTACAGGATCTACTCTTAAGGCAAATGGATTGAAGGAAATTGAAGTCATTTTGGAATCTTCCGCTCAATTAGTATGGAACAGGTCTTCTTTCTATACAAAACGTAAGGAAGCGTTTGAATTCTTGCAGAGTATTGAAAAATAAAATCTTGTTTCCTAGGCTAGAGAAAAAATGATAGTTAAATCGTATTCGAATATATAAATCCAGAGGAATGTTATGGCCGTCCCCAAAAGACGTAAGTCAAAGTCAAAAGTCAGATCAAAAAGAGCCCACCACGCTATAGGAAAACCTAACCTATCGTCGTGCAAAAATTGTGGATCCTACGTACTCTCTCATAGAGTGTGCCCCTACTGCGGTTTCTATAAAGATAGGATAGTCCTACAACCTAAAGCCAAAGCAGAGACGCCAGAAAAGTAATAGAGTATGTGGGTCGCTGTTGACGCGATGAGCGGAGATTACGGCCCCGAATGCATAGTAGAAGGCGCCGTTAACGCCTCTAATGATTGGGGCAACCAAGTGGTTCTCGTAGGTAGAGAAGAGGACCTAGTAGAAATTTTACTTAAATACGAATACGATTCCAATAAAATCAAAGTAGTCCATGCAACTGAGATCATTGATATGAATGACTCTCCCTCTGTTGCTGTTCGGGCTATGGAAGATTCATCCATAGTACAAGCTGTTAAACTCGTTGCTCAGAAAGAATGCATAGGGGTCTTTTCTCCAGGCAATACTGGTGCAACAATGGCAGCAGCCTTGCTCCATATGGGAAGGCTAAATAAGGTTATGCGACCTCCAATTGCCGCCCCTATTCCCAGAGAAACAGGCAAGCCCATGGTACTTCTTGATGCAGGTGCAAATGTAGACTGTAAACCAGAATATTTAGTACAATTTGCACTCATGGGTGATATTTACGCTCGCCAAGTTTTGGGAATTGAAAATCCAAAAGTAGGACTGCTCTCGAATGGGGAAGAAGATAAGAAAGGATCAGCAGTCACACTAAAGGCATTTGATACTCTCAAGAAAATCAAAGTAATAGATTTTATCGGAAATATTGAAGGCAGAGATCTCTATGGATCTGGTCGTGAGGTGGATGTAGTAGTTTGTGATGGTTTCATAGGCAATATAGTTCTCAAAGCTACAGAGGGACTTTCTAAATCTATTTTTAATGTGCTTCGCAATAGCATCAAAGAATCTAGTCTCGCACAAACTGGAGCGCTTTTGCTAAAACCAACATTTACGGCTGTTAAGCGCAGATTGGATTATGCAGAATACGGTGGCGCTCTCTTATTAGGAGTGGAAGGAATATGCATGATAGGTCATGGCTCTTCTAGTGCCTTAGCTGTTAAGAATGCTATTAGAGTCATAACAGAATGCGGACAACATGAACTCAATGAGAAACTAGCTGCAAGGATGACTGAAATTCGAGTATAAGCTTTTATAAAGAATGAAATAAATTGTTTATAAATTACGTGTAAGATAAATGTGAAATCATTTTAAAATTAGATTAAAAATAATAAAAGAGGTATTCAAGTGATAGATTTAACAGGAAAAGCAGCCATTGTTACTGGTGGTGCAAGAGGAATAGGGAAAGCAACTCTTCATAAATTGGGTTCTCTCGGAGCAAAGCTAGTAGTTGCTGATATGAATCCAGAGACTACAAATGCAACAGTGGAAGAATTCAAAAAATTGGGTTTTTCTGCTATAGCTTTTGTTGGCGATATTTCTAAAGAAGACCAGTGCATAGCATTGATTGAAGCTTGCCAAAACGAATATGGTTCAGTTGATATTCTTGTAAACAACGCTGGTATCACAAAAGACGGACTTCTTATGAGAATGAAGAAGGAAGCCTGGGATGCTGTAATAGCTGTTAACCTTACTGGTACTTACCTATGTACACAAGCAGCTATAAAGTATATGATGAAACAAAAAAGTGGCTCCATTATCAATCTATCTTCTATTGCCGGTGAAAATGGAAATGTTGGTCAAACAAATTATTCTGCTTCTAAAGCAGGGGTAATTGGTTTTACTAAAGCATGTGGCTTAGAACTTGCATCAAGAAACATTCGTGTAAATGCAATTGCACCTGGTTTTATTGCAACTGAGATGACAGATGCGATTCCTGAAAAGATTCGTTTATCGATTCAGAATTCTATTCCTTTGAAAAGAGCAGGACAACCAGAAGATATAGCAAATGCTGTTGCCTTTCTTGCAAGTGATGCATCTTCTTTTATCACTGGACATATACTTTCAGTGAATGGTGGAGGCTTCTTACCAGGAGCTGGTTGATTTTTGGTTTTTTTTTATAGAAACCAATAAATTTCGTTTAAAGGCTTGCCAAATTTTTCGTGGATTGAAACCTAAAAAAACGATGAGTGTTTCTATACATTCATCGTAAATAAGAATTCTAATTTTGCCCCACAAAGATGTGGCATGGAGGAAAACATGGCAGATTTCGAAAAAATAAAATCTATCATAGTAGAGCAGTTAGGAGTTGAAGAGTCTGAAGTTACTGAAGACGCTCACTTCATCGATGATCTCGGTGCTGACTCTCTTGATACAGTTGAGCTAGTAATGGCTCTAGAAGAAGAGTTTGGAGTTGAAATTTCTGATGAAGATGCAGAAAAAATCCAAACTGTAGGTGATGTTAAAAAGTTTATTGATAAACTTAAAGGCTAAGCCTAGTTAGGATTCACCGGGGATTGAAAGACCCGGTGGAACCTTTTTAAATCTATTGCGTAGAAGAATCCCAAACGCATCGGATCGTAGAGACTACCTCAACCCCGATAGACTCCAACAACTCTCTAAACTTCAGAAAATAATAAAAACCCAATTCTTAGATGTTAGTCTTTTGGATCAGGCATTTACACATCGATCCTTTGCGAACGAAACGAACTTTAAAATCGAAGACAATGAAAGGTTAGAATTTCTGGGCGATTCTGTCCTTGGATTTTTTGCAGCATCAATCTTATACAACCAATTTAAAGATATCCAAGAAGGTTCCCTTGCCAAATTAAAAAGTAAATTGGTTTCAGGACCTGTGCTAACGCAAATTTGTAAGAAACTAGGACTTATGGAATTCATTCGATTGGGAAAGGGTGAAAAAGATTCAGGAATAAACAACGAAAGAGTCATGGAAAATCTTGTTGAAGCTCTTATCGGAGCAGTGTTCTTAGACCAGGGGCTTGAAGCTTGCAAAAGTTTCATCTTTCCCTATTTAAAGAAAAATATTGATGAAATCCATGAAATGGACTCTGTAAGAGATTATAAATCTTTATTGCAAGAACACAGCCAAAGAATTTTTAAAAAAACTCCTAAATATACACTGGTATCTGATGATGGACTGGATCATGACAAAATTTTTATAGTTAGAGTTGAAATGCCTGATGGTTCATCGGTAAATGGAACAGGGAAGAATAAGAGAAGCGCCGAGCATGATGCAGCAAAAAAATATCTTACCAAAGGAAAGAATTAAGTGAGTTCCATTTTTTTCCCTAAGAAAGGACTTAGAGTTAGAGTTGCTGCCTTGATTCGTAATTCTAAATCCGAAACCTTACTCATTCAACAAAAGAAAAGAGGTAAGGGACCTGGTTATTGGTTGCTTCCTGGTGGTGGTGTAGAATTTGGAGAGAGCGCAGAAGCAGCTCTCAAAAGAGAGTTAATGGAAGAACTTAGCTTAGAAGCTACCTCAATGGATTTCATAGCATTTAACGAGTCAATCGATCCCATGGGCAAAAGACATCTTGTTCAATTGATCTTTCTAACAAAGGTTAAAGATTCAGTTCCTTCCTTGAATCAGGATGAGAAGGCAATTACTGGATATGGTTATTTTAACTCAAAAGAAATTTTAGGAATGGATGTAAGACCTAATTCTAAGGAATTTCTTAAAAAGAAATCCTTTCAAACGGGTGAGTATATAAAAAGTATATGGGTGGATGAATAATGTTTTTTTCTGAAATTAAAGTTAACTATAGCAACGGTGAATATCCGGTACGTATTTATAAAGATTTTCACGGTTTAAGACTTGAATTAGAAAAAATACCTAATGTATCTAGATTCATTATTATTTCAGAAAGATCCATTTCACAAACCTATAATAAATATATTGAATCAGAACTAAAGGGCTATTCTGTTCCTATTGATCAAATTTTCATTAAGGGTGGAGAGAAGAATAAGCACATCAGCCGAATGAAAAGAGTTTTCAATGAATTAATTGATTTAGGCGCTGATCGCAAATCGGTGATTATAGCCTTAGGCGGTGGAGTTGTTGGAGATTATTCTGGTTTCGTTGCTGCAACATACCAAAGAGGGATTCGTTTTATTCAGATACCAACTACATTATTATCTTGTGTTGATTCCTCAGTCGGAGGAAAAGTTGCAGTGAATGTGGACAAGGGTAAAAATATGGTTGGTGCCTTTCACCAGCCCGAGTTAGTTTATATACCTATGTTCGCCTTATCTACACTGCCCGAAAGGGAATGGAGTTGTGGCTTAGCTGAGATGCTGAAACATAGTTTGCTTGCGGGCGGAGAAATGTGGCAAGATTTCAAATCACACGAAAGGAAGGATATCAAAGTTGATTCTGAAATCCTTCGTAAAATGATTCTAGATTCCATTCGATTTAAAGCATCCGTTGTCGCTCAGGATGAAAAGGAAGGTGGAATACGACAGATTTTAAATCTTGGACACACTACAGCACATGCAATAGAATCCCTTACTCGATACAAAAAGTACTCCCACGGAGAAGCTGTAGCTATTGGTTTAATCACAGCTCTGATTCTATCCAACAAAATTGGATTTAGTATTGATAAGGTGGAAACTGTGAGTCGGATTATGGAAAAATACAATCTTCCCATTAATGATAATTCTAAGCCATCTGATATTATAAAACATATGCAGCATGATAAGAAGAAAGTAGGCAATGATTTAAAATTTGTTCTTCTTGAAGATATAGGCAAACCGAAATTTGCAGTAACAATTCATTCTAAAGAAATTCTTTCTGCACTTAAGGAACAAAGGAAATTTTAGGATGAAAGTTTTTGATAGATATTTAGAGCTGAATCCTTTAAACATTCTTCAGCTTAAAGAAAGAGATCTTTCTGAGAATATTATATTATTAGTATATTTTATTATATCAACCTTATTTATCTATAGAATTATTTTAGTTGTCATTGATAGGGTTAAGCCAGCTCAAGACACCATCATTCAATACAACCGACGAAAGACTGGGAGAGTCTTATATACTACTTTCTTAGTTATAGCCTTATTTCCTCTCGTATTTTCCAGTTTGAATTTTCTTCCAACTGTTTTGGGTTTGGCTGCTGCTGGTATAGTTATATCTCTTAAAGAAGTATGGCTTAATTTAGTTGGGTGGTTGGTAATTCTTGGTTCAAATGGATTTCGCGTAGGCGATAGGGTTTATATTGATGGAATCAAAGGTGATGTGGTAAATATAGCACTTACTAAATTCTCCCTTGTTGAAGTAGTGAATGAGCCCGACTATGAGCAATCCACCAATCGCTTGGTTCATTTACCTAATAATCTTGTGATTATGCAAAAGTTTTTTGTCGTTTCGGAACGCATGGACTTTATTTGGGATGAGTTTCGTTTTAAATTAAAAATAGATTCCAATTGGGAAAAAGCAGAAGAAATAGCGAATGAAATTTTAACAAATGAATTGGTGCTTGCTCCCGAGATCATAGAAGCTAAAATGCGTGAACTTTCTAAAAATTATTTACTTAGGATAGGAAAGAGAACGCCCATAGTCTATGTTACAATTAAAGATGGATCTATTGAACTGTCACTTCGCTATCTAACACCAATTAGATCAAGAAGACTCAATCGAGTTCTTATTTCGAAATCTATCTTGAAAAGGTTTAAATCAGAAACGGACATAATGTTTGAGGATTCTGAATGAAATATTTTTATTCGTATTATACATGCAAATGTTATAGCGATAATGCTATGGATTGCCTTGGAAGTTTTTGCACCTATATACTATTAGCTTTTATTTTATTTTCTCAACATAACTGTAAGGCAAATGAATTGCCGCCTGGAATTCCAGAAGGCGCAAAGTTTGATAGAAAAAAAAATCTTTATACAGCCTCAGACGAACAATTCAAGTATGTTTACTATTCTAATGGTTCATTGTATGAGAAATGTGAATACAATGAACCATCCTCGCAATTAGATGGAAGATGTGAAGCCTATCTTATGAATACTGACCAGATTATTTCATATGGGAATTTCAAGAATGGTCGACGTGATGGATTGTGGACATGGACTTTCCCGAATGGGCAGAATTATGTAGTTCAGAATTTTGTTTATGGCAAAAAGAAAGAATTCTGGATACCAGTGGAGATATGGGGTAATGAGAATGGTCCGTATAAGAGATATTATCCGAATGGAAACTTAGATGAAGAAGGTAGTTTCGATACTGGAGAAAAATCAGGTTATTGGAAGAAATATTATCCTAATGGCTCTTTAGAATATTCAGGTAATTATCTTAAATCAAAAAAAATTCTAGAATGGAAATACAATTATCCAAATGGCAAACTGGAAGCCAAAGAAAGTTATGACCAAGTTGGTGAATTATTAGAACGTACTACTTACTATCCGAGTGGAGATGTCTGGTGTATTTCGAAATCGTCAAAGCAGGTAATCTGCAATTAAAATGACTTCTTTTTTGTTTTGCTTTTTATTCTTCAGCTCTATTGCTTACAATCTATCCATCTATTATTTGACTGATCCTTCACCAAATAGCTTTTGGAAAATGAGTTCAGTATATAGTATTCTTACATTAGGATATATTTCTCTATTGAAGGCTAGAGTTCCTAATGCTAATTATGTTTTTATAATATTTACTTATCTTGCAATTTATTTTGTTGTAAATAATTTTCTTAAAATTCTGCAGATTTCTCTATAATTCCTAAATTTGGATTCTTTAAAGCATCAGAATTCAAAACAAGTATCATAAAGAGAACGGAAACAAAAATGATAAGGAGTAAGGTTGCTCCTATTCCCATCGCAAGATTTTTCAAGAATTTGTATTGCAAGTAGGAAACCGATGCAAGTATTCCCTGCCATTTAGAATTAATATTTTCTTTAGAGAGATAGTAGTAGTTTCTGATATAGAAAACACAAAGTGCAAAGACCATAAATAATAAGAGAATCGTGAATTCGTTTGAATAATGCTTTTGTAAGAGAAAGAGAGGAATATAGAAAAAATTTCCAAGTAACAAACCAACTAATATAATAATTGTAAAGTGATAAGCCATTCGGAAAGGACGAACTTCTACTGTTTGGGTTGGTTTCTTCCCTTCTTCGTCTAACTCTGAAGTATGTTTCAATATTTCATACGTAAGTTTATTTTTCTTTTGGCGATTGATAGATTTGTAGCTAAATATTAAAAATATGAATTGTAACAAAAAATAAATGCTAAGAAAAATTGCAAGACTACTTACTGTGACAAAAGCTAAAGACTTCATCAAATGGGAAAAGGTAAAAATAAGACCTATCCAATGTAAGGTTTTATTTAATGTAATAGAAAACCAAGTATTTGCTATCCAAGAAACATAGGAAGAAATACAAAGTACAATTAGAAATATTAAGAAACTTATAAGTAATTTCTGTCCAAAGATAATTCTAGATAATCTTTCAATTGTACTTTCAGGAACACCATCTTGGGGAATAATAGAAATATCCAATTCTTCTTTCATATTCTTTAGATCATTTAACCGAAGCAAAGGACCTTTGCGAATACTCCATGAACTATTGTTCACTGCTTCTTGTTCCGATTCCATAAGAATTTCTAGTGGTTGCATATCGGAATTAGGATACCGAAACTCTAAATCTAAAAAAAGCAATTGAGCAAAGAAGATAAAAAGTATCCAAGGTGTGATATTGGGAAAAAAATTAAAATACTGTTTCATGAAAGAGATCCTTAAATAAAAAATACAACGAGTAAAATTCCAAATGCAATCAAAGCAGCAATGCCTATGGCATAGAAGAATAAGCTACTGTCTGTTTTGAGGGCTTCAATATTCTTTTCAATATCATTGATATTTTTTTTGGCAGTAGACCTGGATTCTGCCATAGAAGTTTTTACCTTAACTGTATTTACTTCTTCGAGCAGCTTTGAGTATATATTTTCTGAAATTTTGATAATGATTTCCGATTCAGAACCATTGTGTGCAATCTTATGAATCTGAGCTTGGATAGGTTTAATTGATCCATCTTCTTCTTTTAGATTCATAGTCTGAATGGTTTCATTCGTTGTTGGATCGGAAGGATTGAGTCGAACGACAATCTTTGATCCAAAGGTAAGACTGGAAACGGGTATACCTGAAACGGGAGATAATTGTAATTTGCACTGAACAAGACGAGAGCCAGGTGGAATATCCGTTGCTGCATTCGTTAAATCAGGATTGTTATTTTTAGCATTGGGATCGATTGAATCTAAGTCTTCCGAACTATTTGTATCCTCGTATTCCCCTATTGTTATTGTATCGAGTGAAATTTCAATTTGGTGATTGCTTACTCCAGCTGCTTTACTAATAATATTTCCTAAGAGGTAGGCAACTTTTACTTTATCATTTGTTTCACAATAATGCAAGATTTCTTCTCGAAAACCTTCACTGCTAAGAGATGATTTAAATTGGTCATTGAGTGTTTTTGTGATAACTTTGAGGTGCTGGCCTTCATAAATTGTTTTCTGAATTTTGGAAGAAATCCCTTTTGGTGGAAGTTCTAGTGATTTTTGTAGAATAGAGTTCTGAGAGGAAGATAGAACTTCTAAGTTAAATAACCTTCCTGATTTAAGATCTAATAAAATGACCCCAAGGTTATAAATTTTAGAATCGTCATTGCTTGAAATAAATCTAATGCAAAATAACTGGTCATTCTGACCCATGATAAATTTCCTTATGTTTTGGTATGCTTCGTAAAACCATTTAAATTACAGTCTGTAAATAATAAATAATCTTGTCAAAAAGGATTGTGTTTCTAAATTAGAAATACCTTTTCTAATGAATCTAGTTCTTCTCATCACATCTCGTTATATTCGCGGTTCTCGCGTGGTCGGTCTACTTTCCATGAAATCTCGTTTGTCATTTATTGTAATGACTGTCGGTGTTTCTCTCTTGATTGTAGTTTTATCCATTTTTAATGGATTCCAGAAACAAGTCAAAGAATCCCTCTGGCAAGGTGGACCTCACATCACCGTTGAGAATACTTTTGACACAGGCGCTATTTATCGATACAATGAAATCATAGAGATACTCAAGAATCATCCTTCTTTGAAAGGAAGAATATCCTCTATAGAGGGGAATATCACAAGTCATGGACTCTTGCAGAATAGTAATAATTTTATCCCCATTATGATACGGGCTGTTCCTATTTTGTCCGATGAGGATTTACTTGAGAACCGTCTCCCGAATTTTCCAAGATTAACCCACTAC
This sequence comes from Leptospira sp., assembly GCA_002786225.1. GTDB lineage: Bacteria > Spirochaetota > Leptospiria > Leptospirales > Leptospiraceae. Next base: position 124,753 of record PEQN01000004.1, read on the forward strand.
AACCGTGATACAATCACCAGCCTAAATACCCAAAGAGTTGTAGTTATTGGTAAAGAAATGGCAAATCTTTACCATTTTGGTCTTGGTCGAAAGATGACCATGGCAGTTCCTGGTGGAAGATTCTCTGTAGGGCGTGGAGTTGAAGTCAATGTGAAAGACTTTCAGGTTGTAGGTTATTTCAAGACAGGATATTATAATTACGATAGTCGCTTTGTGTTCATGTCTCTACCTTTAGCTCAAGAATTCTTTCGACTGAAAGATTCTGTTAATCAAATATCTGTTAAGGTAAATGCCTTAGATGATTTGCGAGAAATTAAAAATATTATCTTAAACATTTTAAATGATTCTTCTATAGATATAAAAATTCGAGAGGCTCACTCATTTTCTGTAAGAACTCTCGCAGAAGAACAAGAAAATTTTCTTGCTGCACTTAAATTAGAAAAGACCATTATCTCTATTATTGTTTTTCTTTTTATTGTCTTAGCTGCTCTGGGTATGGTTGCAACTGTTTATTCTTTAGTTAGGGCAAAGAGAAAATCAATCGGAACTTTAAAAGCCTTAGGCTTACCATCCAGAGATATTCTTTTGATATTTACCTTAAATGCTATGATAGTTGGTTTCTTAGCATCTATTTCTGGTGGTATTATGGGAATTTTCTTTGCATCTAACTTGGAATCCATAGTAAGTGGCTTAAGTGAGATGATCAATCTAATAGGTTCTACTGTTTATAGTGCTGAATGGCGAAATGTGGAACTTGTTCCTAAAGATATTTATTATTTTGATCACATTCCAGTCGATATAGATATTTCTTTTATATTTATGGTAACAACAGCAGCTACTATACTTTCTGGAATAGCAGGATATTTTCCTGCAAGATGGGCTGCACTTTTAAATCCAGTGGATACTATTCGTAATGACTGAAGTAAATAAATCTAACCAGAAATGGATCATACGTGTTGAAGATTTGGTTAAGTCATACCAAGTTGTAGATAAGAGCTTTCAAATATTACAAGGTTTGAATCTTTTTGTTGGGCCAAAAGAAATTGTCTCCATTGAAGGATCAAGTGGAGTTGGTAAATCAACTCTCTTAAATATACTTGGAGCTATGGATTCCTACGATTCAGGAATAGTTGAGGTGTGTGGAGTAAATCTAAAATCTTTAACTGAAAGACAAAAGGAATTATTCCGCGGAGAAAAGATTTCCATTATTTTTCAGCAACATATGCTTCTTCCTGATTTCACTGCTCTTGAAAACGTCATGATTCCTATGATGATATCAGGTCAAAGTAAAACTAAAGCCAAAGAAAAAGCTTCCGCAATACTTGGGCGAGTTGGCTTAGGGGAGAGACTTGCTTCATTTCCAGGCCAACTTTCTGGAGGAGAATCAGCAAGAGTGGGTGTAGCTAGAGCCTTGGTTAACGGCAAAGAACTTGTATTAGCTGATGAACCGACTGGTAATCTAGATCGTGAAAATTCTCGTATGCTAATGGATCTTATTCGCGAGTTGCAAGATGAGATGGCTTTTTCCTTAATTTTGGTAACTCACGACATGGAGCTTGCATCCATGGCACATAAAAGAAATAAAATTCTATCCGGAGTCCTTCAGCCATTTGCCTAAGCATTGCGCTTATTGTGGATTGTCTTTAGATCAATTTGTTGTTTATGGAAAGTTTGGTTGTGAGTATTGCGTAGATTTTCTAAAACAACATGCTTTCATTTATGAAAGAGCTCTCTCTAGAATTCCAGACCAAATTTTTGAAATTCCCGAAAGCTATCTCTCGGAAACAAGAAATAAATTTCAAAGTTTAAAACATGATGATCACAAGCCTTTGTTTGTCTCAACTAGGTACAGAATCGCGAGAAATTTCAAGAAACATATATTTCCTTTCTTTAGGAAGGATACAAATTACGAAGAATCTGTATTGACTCGAAGTTTTGATCTTTTAGGCAAGTTTAGCAACCTATCCCCGCACATTCGTTTTGCTAATTTAATCAATGAGAGAGATTGGCAGGGAAATTTTATTCTTGGTGATGAAGATGGAATTCGTTTTGAACTCATTCACAAGCAGGAGATCTATCTTCAAAAAGGTAGATCCTCTTGGGTATCTTTTCATTTCCCTGGAAAATTCCATAAATTGCTCCATTTTTTTAGGAATCCAAACTTGTTTTGCCATAGAATGGACTGGGGTTATTTGAATTCTTGTCCGACAAATGCAAAAAGAGCTGATAGAATTAGCATACAATTTTCCACATCTGCCACTAAAGTTGATTGGGACTCAGTAAGCGAAGAAAGGAACTGGGATCTGGGATTTGAGGAAAATGGTATAAGATTTGCAGGTAAAGAATTGAAAAATCTAGAATTGAGTCTTACTTTTTCTGTAAAAAATTTCACGAGGAAAAGAAAAAATCATTTCCTCTCATCGGTGAATTCCATAGTTTTATAAGAAGAGAAAGAAAATCATTCTATTTTCATATTTCGTCTAATATATTAAAGGGAAGGGACAATATGCTAGAGTTTACAAAAAGAGCAAAACGAGTAATCAATGAAATCGCTCAAGATGAAGCCAAGCGATTGGGCAGTGACTTCATAGGTCCAGAACATATACTGCTAGGTTTATTAAAAGAAGAGGACTCTGTTGCTATAAAAATCCTTACTAATTTGAATATCAATCTCAGTGAACTAAGAAGAGAGGTTGAGAAGAGAACCCGTGAAGGTTCTGGAGCACTTTTATTGGACGCAGCCCAAGGCCAGGATAAATACCAAAAGATGATCGATGTTTCCAAAGAAGAAGCAAAAAGATTGAAGCATAACTATGTAGGAACAGAACACATCCTTCTTGCTCTCTTAAGAGATAATAACAATATTGCTGGTGGATCCCTATCTTCTTTTAGTGTGAACTACAATGTAATCAAATCAGAAATCTTGCGACTCTTAGGTGCACCACCAGCATCTGCAGTGGGAGCGGGAACCACTCCAAATCCAAGTGCTGGACCTACTGCACCTAGAACGGAAAAATCAAAAACACCAATATTAGATGAATTCGCTCGCGATCTAACTCAATTAGCCAGAGAAAAGAAATTGGATCCAGTGATAGGTCGAGCCAAAGAGATTGAACGTGTGATTCAAATTCTATCTCGTAAGACCAAGAACAATCCCGTTTTAATTGGAGAGTCTGGTGTTGGTAAGACAGCAATCGTAGAAGGTCTTGCCTCTGCTGTAGTTGATAAGCTGGTTCCTGATTTACTCTTCGAAAAAAGAGTACTTTCCCTAGATTTAGCAAGTCTTATTGCAGGAACTAAGTATAGAGGTGAGTTCGAAGAGAGATTGAAGAAAATCATGAAGGAAATTGTGAGTTCTTCCAATATTATAATCTTTATTGATGAACTTCATACTTTAATCGGAGCAGGTGCAGCTGAGGGTGCAGTCGATGCTGCAAATATTTTGAAGCCAGCCCTTGCTCGAGGTGAATTGCAATGCATAGGTGCAACTACTATCAATGAATACCGAAAGTATATTGAAAAAGATTCTGCTCTCGAAAGAAGATTCCAAACTGTTAAAGTGGATGAACCTTCCGTTGATGATGCAATCCTCATTTTAACCGGATTGAAGAAAGCATATGAAGTTCACCATAAGGTTCGTTATTCGGCTAAGGCCTTAGAACAAGCAGTTCGTATGTCCCACCGCTACATAAATGATAGATATTTGCCAGATAAGGCAATTGATATTATAGATGAAGCAGGTGCAAAAGCAAGACTAGCCAATTGCCAAAGACCAGCTGAAATCAAAGAAATTGAAGAAGAAATAAAACAACTTTCCGTTAAGAAAGAAGACCTAGTCCGCGCACAAGAATATGAGAAAGCTGCAAGCATTAGAGACGAAGTTAATAATAAAAAGCAAGAACTGGAAGATAAGACGAAACAGTGGCAAGAAAAGATGGATGGCTATGCTGTAAACATTGAAGAAGAAGACATTCTTACGATTGTATCAGCTTGGACAGGCATTCCATTGAATCGTATGGAAGAAAATGAGAACCAGAAACTGCTCAACATTGAAGCTTACCTAACCAAAAGAGTTGTGGGTCAAACAGAAGCTATTGAGAAGATCGGACGTTCTGTTCGTAGGTCAAGAACTGGTCTTAAGAGTGAGAAACGACCAACAGGTTCTTTCATCTTCCTCGGACCAACTGGTGTTGGTAAGACTGAGCTTGCTAAGGCTTTAGCTGAACAACTTTTCGGTTCTGATGATAAAATGCTAAGAGTCGATATGTCCGAGTATATGGAACCGCATTCTGTTAGCCGATTGATTGGAGCGCCTCCAGGTTATATTGGTTATGATGATGGTGGTCAGTTAACTGAGTTTGTAAGAAGAAAGCCTTATTCTATCATTCTATTAGATGAGATAGAAAAGGCTCATCATGATGTATTCAATATTCTTTTGCAGATCATGGAAGAAGGCAACCTAACGGATTCTAAGGGACGTAAGGTTAATTTCCGGGATACAATTTTGATCATGACATCCAATATTGCTGCCAAGGAAATTTCCAAGGGTGGAAGATTGGGATTTGAAGATTTTGCCCATGAAAATGAAAAATATAAGACAGAACAAGCTCGTGAACAGTTGAAAAAACATTTTTCACCAGAATTCTTGAACCGTGTTGATGAAGTTGTTTACTTTCAACCACTTCAGAAAGAATTCATCGTGCAAATTGTTGATATCATGCTTTTGGATTTCAACAAGAGATTGCATGAGAAAAAGATTAAGGTAGAACTAACTCTGGCGGCCAAAGAGCATTTTGCAGAAATAGGCTATGACCAAGCATATGGAGCAAGGCCTTTACGAAGAGTGTTCCAAAGAGAATTAGAAGATTATCTTGCTACTGAATCTTTGAAAGGTAGCTATGAAAACCCAGCTATCGTTGCTATGGATTATGTAGATGGCAAATTTATTTATGAAAATAAACCTTGGGATGACTACAAACTTGCGAGCTCTACTCAGAAAGATGAGCCAGAACAAAACAATGGTTCCGAACCAGAGAAGGAGATAGCACTGGTATAAGATGACAGTTTTACTGCCAGTACTGATACTAGTAGTCTATTTCTATATTCGAAAAGTTTGGTTTCAACTTAGAAAGATCAAGACCCTTGCTTCCATTGAAAGATTGGACTTGGGCTTGATCCATCCTAACCTTGTTCTACCCGAAATAAAAGTTTACTATAAATACTACTTCCAAGGCGGTGTCTACTTTGGTAGAGGCTATCTCTTACTTGCCGATTTTCTAGACGAGAGAGAATACAATGCCTTTCTCGACGAGAACCAAATGGTTGTTTTGGACTTTGAAGGTGAATATATTGTTACTTCAGAGCATATAGAAAATTATTTACTCAGACTCTATCCCTCAGTATTTGTATATATAGATCCAATCGAACCTTATAAATCAAGACTTGATTCTTTGAATAAGACCTCCGAGATAAGTGTGCCACATTACGATTGATTCAAAAAAGGAAATCGCAGATGAATTTTTATAAAATTAGTAACAGTATTGTATTAGCTTTGATTTTTACTCCCATGATTTTGTTTGCTGACACGGAATATGAATCCGCTGTCAAAAAATTCAAAAACCAAGACTACAAAGGTGCTATCGAACAAATTCGTCAATTGCATGATACGGGAGGCAGTACTTTTGAATCCCATACACTCTGCGCTCATGCCTATTCTAAGTTAGGTGATTTTGAATCCTCTTCGGCTCACTTTTTTGAAGCACTTAAGAAAAGACCAGAAAGCACAAAAGTTCGTGCTGATTTAATCCGTTTGTATCTAAATCATAACAAAACAAAGGGTGCTTTGGAACTCTCAACTGATGCAATTGAAAAATTTACAGATGATCCTGAAATACAATTCCTTTATGCCACAACCTTATTAAGACGTGGCAAACCCAAGACTGCTCTTTCAAGAGTGGAGAAACTTAAATCTCTGGCACCCAATGATGCAAATATTTTGAATTTGGAAGGAAAAATTTACTACTCACTAGGGATTTATGACAAAGCAGATGTTAGTTTAAAATGGGCTTCTGCCCTAGACCAATCCTCCCCATCTATACTGAACAATTTAGCGCTAGTTCAAGAAAGACTTTTTTTGGTTCATAAAAAAAATAAAAACTCCAAACTTGCCTCAGAAAATTTAAAAGAAGCAAAAGATAGCATCAAAAAGGCTCTTTCCCTAGATGCCAAAGATTCTTCCATTTCCAAAAATGCCGAAAGAATTTTAAATTATTCCATATGATGGATTCATTAACAGAAGTACGATCTCCTTCTGTTGCTGTGCATACCCTAGGATGCCGCTTAAACTTTTTTGAAACCGATGGTATTCTTACTGTTCTTAAGCAAAATGGATATAGAGTTGCCGATTCCAAAGAACAGGCTACAGATATCATTATTAATACTTGCACTGTTACCAATCGTGCTGATGTTAAAAACCGAAATATCATTCGATCTGCTATCAAGAAAAATCCTGGATCTAAAATTTGGGTTACAGGTTGCTATGCGCAAACTGATAGAGAAGTTCTAGAAAATATACCAGGAGTTCACGGAGTTTTTGGCAACACCGAGAAATCGAGTATAGCTTTTAAAATTTTAGGAGAACAACCCTCTAAATCTTTAGATCGCTTTTCTTATTCTGATGTGCTTCCTGACAATCATACTAGAGCCTACCTTAAAGTACAAGATGGTTGCAATAGAAAGTGTTCTTATTGTAAGATTCCCCAAGCCAGGGGAGCTGGTGTTAGCCGAAATGTTTCCGATGTAATCAACCAAGTAAAATTTTTGCAAGACGAAGGCATAGGTGAAATTATTCTCACAGGAGTAAATCTAGGTTGGTTTCGAAATGAGCAGGGTGAGAAGGCATTTCTTCATTTAATTGAAAGTATACTTGCTCAATTGGATTATTCAAGATTACGATTATCTTCTATAGAACCACCTGATGTAGGCAATGATCTTGCAGATTTAATGACTCATCCAAGATTTTGTAAGTTTTTACATATACCTCTACAATCTGGCTCTCAGAAAATTCTTAGAGCAATGCGAAGAACGTATAATCCTGAATCCTTTCGCTTGCGAGTGGAAATGGTGAAAGCAAAGATTCCAGGCATCTTCCTTGGAACCGATATAATATTAGGATTTCCTGGTGAAGAGGAAGAAAATTTTCAAGAATCTTTATCACTGATCAAAGAGCTTGGATTTCATAAGATTCATGCCTTTCCCTATAGTGTGAGAAAGAATACAGAAGCAGAAAAATTCATTGATAGTGTTCCTTCCCATATCAAAAAAGAGAGAGTCATTCATTGTATGGATCTTTCCTCTCGTTTATTATTAGATTATATAGAATCTTATAAGGGTAAAGTTCTTGAAGCTATTGTTGAAAATGATGGAAATCTGATCACAGATAATTTTATCAAAGGAAAATTGATTGATAAACAGTTTATGAATCAGTTAAATCCTGGACAATTTGTAGATGTTTTGGTTGAAAAGGCAAGTACCAAGGTTTCGGAAACTAGCAGTAAGAGAAACGAATCAATGGCTGATTTTTCTATTTTTCATACATAGACGAAAAAAATTTCCTAAATAAAAAACATTTTCGTTAAAATCAAACAATATTTCCATTAAATCTACAGAAAGATCTAATAGGATATTATTTTGGATGAATAGATTGCTTGTTTCGGAAAATTAGGTTTATCTTGTAATGAACTAGCGCAATAAAATTTTTATTAACGCTAGTTCTACTAGTTTTAAAAAGGAATTATTTCTTTTTGTTTCTAGCTGCTGCTTTTTCTTTGTTTTTTTGGTCGATTAATGCTCTGTGAGTGTCACAAAGTCTGTATAATTTTCCAGTAGAAGGATTTTTACGAGTTACTTTCGTTCCACATACTATGCAAAGACCATTATCACGTCTTCTTTTGTATAATTGTTGAACTCTTTCAGCACCAGATGCTTTATACTTGCTAATTTGGATTCTATAACCTTTGTATAGATAGTTTCCAATTGCTAATTCTGGATCTTTTTTAAGATCTGCTGAGATTTTGTCTAAAGAGGCTGGGTTTACTTTTACAGGTTCCATTATTTATTTTCCTAAGATATATTTATTTCATGCTAACAGTAGGTAGTAATTTGTCAATTTATTTCTCAAAAAAAATAGTTAACTATTAAAAAAAATTACGATACCCTAATTGCTTTAGGATATGTAGGACAAGATTTAACACAAAGTCCACAACCTATACATGATTTGGTGAAAGTAGGTTGATTTGCTTTAAAAATGACTGTTTTTGGGATAGGACAGGCTTCTTCGCAGGCATTGCATGTTTTCTCGCCTGTTTGGTGGTTAATACAATTCGAAAATATCCCATTTGCTTGTCCAAATGGCTTAAAAACGCCATTTTTAGGTAGTTTTAAAGCACCTGTATCACAGGATTTCACACAGGGCATATCTTCGCATAGCATGCATGCATTTGCATTAACATCTATAAACGGGAAATTTATTTCTAATTTCTCATCATATATGGGAAATATGACTCCATAAGGACAACTATATGTACATTCTGAACAACCTGTACACAATTTTTTAAATTTTGAATCAGGACTTATAGATCCTGGAGGTCTTTTTAAGTTATTTGGAACAAAACTTCGCTTGGATTTACGCTTTTTTGATACTAATTTAGTATTTTGTTCGTTATTCTTTGCTAATTCAAGACCTAAAGTTAAATGGTCCTTAACGTCTTTATTTTCGTCCAAAAGGTAACTCGAAGTAGATTTTTGTTCAGGATACACTTTTAAAGTATGAATGATTTCTTCTCCAGCTTCTGCAAAAGCGTCAAAAGCCTTGGAAAGCGCTTGGGTGAATAAATCTCTGCGCTTCATTCTTGCACTCTAAGAATGTCAGCTCCTAGATTGCGCAATCTTTCATCAATTCGCTCAAATCCTCTATCTACTTGTACTATATTATGAATTTCGCTGGTTCCTTCTGCACAGAGGGCAGCCAAAATCATAGCCATACCAGCTCTAATATCAGGCGATGCGACTCTTTGCCCATAAAGTTTATTTGGGCCTATTACTATGGCTCTATGCGGATCACATAAAATAATTTGGGCTCCCATTGCGATGATATTATCTACAAAGAACAATCTGGATTCGAAAAGTTTTTCATGAATCATAACTGTGCCTTTGCATTGGGTAGCGGTAACCAAGGCGACTGAGGTCATGTCGGCAGGAAAACCAGGCCAAGGAGAATCATCTATCTTTGGAGTCGCTCCATGAAAATCCGGGCTGATTTCGAGTTTCTGTCCAGAAGGAACTAAAATCCCATCTTCCTGTGGTCGTACTTCTATTCCTAATCTTGAATAGACCATACGTATCATACGAATATCTTCTAAATTGACATCTTTTATAAATAATTCACCGCGGGTGAGAGCTGCTAGGGAAATAAATGAGCCAACTTCCAAATAATCCGAGCCAATTCTATGAACCAAAGGTTCTTGGTTGGCACTCCCAAGTTCACTAATTTGGTCTATAACCAGGACATTTGAGCCAATGCCTGCAATTTTGGCTCCTGCAGCATTCAAAAACCTACAAAGTCCTTGAACATGGGGTTCAGAAGCGGCATTTCGAATGATAGTCCTTCCTTCCGCAAAACACGCCGCCATAACAGCATTTTCTGTAGCCGTAACGGAGGTTTCATCTAGCAAGATGTCTCGACCCGTGAGCCTGTTTGCATTTATTTCATATCCATCTGGAAAAATTTCGATATTTGCACCAAGAGCTTCTAAGGCAAGCAAATGGGTGTCTATACGTCTTCTACCTATCTTATCACCACCAGGTCTTGGTAGAAAGACTCTTCCCGTTCTTGCAAGTATGGGGGCAGCTAAGGTGACTGCTCCTCTAAGTTTGGAACATAGCTCGGTTGGAAGGTCTGAACTGAGATTGCCAGTGGCATTGAACTTAAATTTCCCTTCTGCAAGCTTGGTTACTTTAACTCCTAAAAGAGATAATACTTCAATGAGATTCAAAACATCCGCTATCATTGGAACATTTTCTAGAATAACATCTGCCTTAACTAAGCAGACGGCTCCTAAAAGAGGTAAGGCTTCGTTTTTGTTGCCTTGGGGGGTGATTGTACCGGAAATGGGGTTCTTGCCGTTGATACGGAAAAAGGTTTCTGCCACGGTTCCATGGAATGAAGAGGGACTTGCATTGACAAGCTTTTAAAACTATGGTATACTAGACTGCAAAGAGGGAGAATATGTTACTTGCAGATATTTTAGTTATGCCTAAGCCATCCGAAAGTGATTTCTTTTGGTTTTTATTTTTCACATGCATTATGGTTGTTTCTTATTTTCTCATCAATGCTTTATTTAAAAAACAAAAGTATTCCACTAAACGAGATGTTTTCTCTTATGCCTTCATCATAGGCCGAGGATTTACAAAAGAAGAATCGAGCCACCTTCAGAAATTTATTGAAAGTCTTTCTGATGAGGAAAGAAATATCCTGCTTGAAACCAAGAACTGGAAATTACTTAGAAAGCAACTCAACTCCTATCTAATGAATCACAATTCAATCAAGCCAGATGTTGCAGTTCAGATCTTTGATAAGTTGATGTTAGATAAGGTTCCTAAGGAGCCTTTTACGATTCATTCGATTCAGGTTGGTGAGATAGTTGCCTTGATTACGGAACATGGGGAACAATTGGTAAGAGTTATGAAAACCGCTGATGAAGATCTTTTGTTATCTGCTCAAAAGCTAAGTATTCCTGAAAAGGCAAAAAATTTCCAAGGTAAGATCTATCTCTTTAGAAACAACGAAGGCGGATTCTATATTCCTGGAGAGATTTTAGGAACTTTTGACAGGGCAATACTTTTCCATATCATTGGAGCTCCTATTTCGGCTGGTTATTCCCACCTCATGCTTAGCACTAAGTTTCAATTGGAGCTATCCAATTGGCCCAAAATTCTTGAACAAGAAGAACCAAGTTTTGACAAAATGATAGAACATGATCATACAAGCATTCATGAGGAAATGGACTCTATTGAATTCGAAATCAAAAAAAGATTTGATAAAATCAAGTCAATTCCTCCCAACCTTGATGGTTTGAAAAAAGAAATTGATTCTAAAGGCAAGGCAACAAGTAATAAAACAAATAAAAAGACAAATGTAAGCTATATTTTTATTGGAACTAAATTATCTGATCGAGGTGTGATTTTTGAAACCAAGGACGATATTAATCCTAATTTCTGGAGAGCTTCCGAATTGTGGGAGATACGTTTTCAAATTCCCAACGGTATAGAAGTAAAATCTATAGGTAAGATTATGCCTTCGAATACAAATCGTTCAAAATTTCTACTTAAGTTCATCGAGATGTCAGAGGAGCAAAGAACTGCTATCTATGAAGACATAAAACGACTTGGTGGCAGTAGAGAATTGCTAAATTAAAAGTTCAAATTAAAAAGTTCTTGATCTCTATCTATCTAGTTCCTTTATGAATGGGATGACTAATAAGGATAGAATTCTGGATTGGAGATCTGAATCCAATTTACTTGATTTTAAAGATTTCCTAGATAAAATTACTTTTCAACCTGGCGAGACTATCATACAGGAAGGGGAAGTTGGAAATAGTTATTATATGCTAGAGTCGGGAACGGCAAAAGTTTGGAAAGAAGTGGATGGCAATGAGAAGCTTGATTTTGGGATGCTATCTGGTGGAGATTCTTTTGGAGAGATGTCTCTCATTGATGATGAACCTAGGGCTGCAACCATAGTAGCTAATTCAGAAGTCACTTTGTACAAGATGACGAGAAATAATTTTAATTCTATTCTCAGCCACAGTCCTAAGGTAGCTGACTTTATACTTAGGCTTATGAACCAAAGATTTCGGGAAGCAGAAGTCAGAAGTATCAAGGTTCTCAAAAAGAAGAATGAGCAACTAGAAATTGCCAACCAAGATTTGGAAAAAAAAGTAAATGATAGAACTCGTGAGCTGGAAGATACAATTAAGGAAAATGAAAAATTACTAAAATCAGTTCTACCTCCTTATGCGGTTGCGAAATTACTTCAGCCAAATAAAGAGATGGTTTTGGACACATATAACAATGCTGGAATCCTCTTTGCTGATATAGTAGGATTTACTGAGCTATCACAATTGATTTCTCCCGAAAAATTGATCGATGTTTTGAACCAAATTTTTTCGATCTTCGATGTAATTACCACAACCTATTCCTTGGAAAAGATAAAAACTATAGGAGATGCTTATATGGTAGTGGCTGGTCTTCCCGGTTGCTCGGATCATTATGAAGAAGATATGGCGAATTTTGCCATAGATCTTATCGATACTATTGAAAATATGGAATTCGATGTTCCTAAGAAATTGAATGTTCGTGTAGGTTTTCATTTTGGCAAAGCAATAGCAGGCGTTATAGGTATAGATAAATATGCTTATGATATTTGGGGTGATACAGTGAATATTGCAAGTAGGATGGAATCTCATGGAGCACCTGGCAAAATTCATGTTTCTCAGGATGCATATGCTGTCCTAAAGGATAAATTTCATTTTGAATCGAGAGGAACCATCCCTGTAAAAGGCAAGGGAGATATGGATACTTATTTTCTTACAGGAAGAATAGAGGAATAAAATCTATACTTTCAAGTGGACTAAAATACGGATTGAAGATTCTATTTTTCAAAGAAGAACAAAAAACCGAACCCATGTAGAGTTCGGTTTGAATTATCGTAAGCTTTCTTAAGCGGAAATTCGGCTGGAAATAAGAATTTTCTCAATTTCAGAATGCATGAACTTTGGAAAATTATATCCTAATTTGGGAACAAGAGATTTCCAATCTTCCTTGGTTATTCTTCCTCTGCAATGTGCAGAACCACATCTACAGATAAAGTTCTGATCTACATTCACAATAAAGTTTCCGTAATCTATACTTAGCTCCTCCCCTTTATAAATGACTCTACTTGCGATGATATTGTCATTTTGATCGTAGATCATATTTGGTTCACAGGAATGATTCATAAAATTGGAGTGGTTTCTTGCATTTTCATGCTCAAAAGTTCCTATGATCTTCCCAAAGTCAATGTCGTAACCGTATTTTAGGAAGTGTTCCTTTTGGTCGGTAGGTAAAGAATCTAGTTCTTCTACTGTAAGCGTTTGCCAACCAAACTTTTCGTCTTCTATCCACTCATCATAACTAAAGAGTAAAGTCTGAGCTGGAATATCAACAGAAGCATAAAGTCCAAAGTCTCCATGCTCATTTGTTCTTTTCTCAATCATGGGAAAAATTCTCTTATCAATTAGATTTCCCTGTTATTTTCAGTAAGGCTGAAACCAGTAGATTGATAATACTGAGAGAATTCAGGTTTAAAAAATCAACTCAAAAAAATAATTTTTCCTTGCGAAATTGTTTATAAACAGAAAAAATTTTACGCATGCAACTTGGTCAACTCAATTGGTTCGATTACTCAATTTTAGCATTATTCGTCAGTTATATGGTATTAGTCGGAATACTCTTAAAGAAAAAAATGAAGGGATCAGGAGACTTCTTACTTGCAGGAAGAAAGATTCCAGGTTGGGTGACTGGCATAGCTTTTATTTCAGCAAATATATCTGCCTTAGAACTTATAGGGATGAGTGCTTCCGGTGCCGAATATGGATTTCTAACCTTCCACTTTTATTATTTGGGAGCCATTCCTGGAATGATTTTTCTCGGAATATTCATGATGCCATTTTATTACTCCACCAAGATACGATCTGTCCCTGAATACTTAAAATATAGATTTGATAAAAAGGCTCACTTTTTTAATAGCTTCACAACACTTCTTGGAATGGCTCTTGGTTCTGGTATCTATTTGTATTCCATGTCTTTAATATTTGAAGTTATGCTAGGTTGGAACCAGACTTTTTCGATATTTTTTACAGCAGGTGTTGTGTTGGTTTATACTTACTTTGGTGGACTAAGCTCAAGTATTTACACGGAAGTTTTACAATTTTTTCTTACCATACTTGGACTTTCTCCCTTGGTTTTCATAGGATTGTATTCCTTAGGTGGATGGGAAGGACTCATGGCAAAAGTTCCGTCAACTCATAAGCATATGTGGGTTGGTCTAAGCGGTGGAGACAATGCTCTAGGTTGGGATGCTATATCTGTGATTTTTGGACTTGGATTTGTTTTATCTTTTTCCTATTGGACTTGTGGTTTTACAGAAGTTCAGAGAGCTATGGCAGCTAAGGACTATCACTCGGCAAGAATGACACCCTTGATAGGTGCTGTCTTCAAAATTTTGCTGCCCTTTCTAACTATCATCCCTGGCTTAATTGCTCTTACTAAATTTTCAGATCAAATGGGAACGGAGTACAATAAGTCGCTTTTAATATTGATTAAAGAGTTCTATCCGCACGGTATGTTAGGACTTGGTGTTACCGCTATGGTTGCAGCATTTATGGCAGGTATGTCTAGCTCTATAACTGCCTTGAATACTATCTTTACTTATGATTTCTACCAAACATATATCCGACCAGGTCGTCCGGACGATGAGTATTTAAAAGTAGGTAAATTGTGTACTATGGGCTCAGTTCTTTTTGCTATACTTGGTTCCTTTATCGCAATGCGCTTTGACAATGTAATGAATTACATACAACTACTTTTTTCTTTCTTCAATGCTCCTTTGATTGGAATCTTTCTACTGGGAATGTTTTGGGTCAGAGCATCTGCCGTTTCTGGTTTCTGGGGACTTCTACTTGGAACTAGCGCTGGAATCGGACATTTTGTACTAGTTGAAATGGGAGTCTTATATTATAAAACCGAAATGGTTTCCAATTTTTATGGTGCTATCTATTCAGGATTCACTTGTATCTTTGTTATTTGGATCGTAAGTCTTTTTACCAAACAAAAACCCATAGAAGAATTGGATGGTTTACTCTATTCAACCAGAGATAAATCTCTACCCTTTTGGGATCGCAAATTGCTTCTATGGGGGACAGTACTTATAATTCTGCTAACAGGGTTTAATCTATGGCTTGCTTAACCTCCGATTTAGACCAATCCAATTTTCTTGTAGCATGCATGACAAATGCAAGTAGAGCAAAAATAGCTATAGATCCTAGCAGTAGAGCGTAGTCTTGAGCACTTAGGATGACAAATAAGAATCCAAATAAAATACAGAAATAAATTGCACACTGTATGCCCTTAGCCTTACTACTTAAAATGAATCCGGAATAGTAACCAATCAAACTTGAGATAGCTAGACTTGATATTAGATAGGCGAGCATAAAACCAATATGCTCGGATAAGGAAAGATTTAAAACATAGAAGATGATCATTGCAGCACCCATCAAAAGATATTGAATTGGGTGGAGCTTCAATGAATTCAATGTCTCTATTAGGAAAAAGACAGTAAAGCAAGACAACAAAATTAAGATTGCATACTTTAAAGAACGTTCTATCAATCTATAATGATCCAATGGAATGATAAAGTTTACTCCATATTTTGACTCCAAGACATTCTTATCAACAAACTCGTAGCCATCCACTAGAACTTGGCTGTAATTTCTGGAAAAATAAGAAGAGTTCCATGTTGCTGAAAAACCTTTTTCTGAAATGGATCTTTCTAATGGTAAATCTGAGCCAAAGAAAGAAGGATCAGCCCAATTGGAAAAGATTTGAGTTTTGGTAGATTTTCCTATGGGAACAAAGGCTAAGGACTGAGAGCCGTTCATCTTTAAAGCAAGTTGAAATGAGTTTGTTTGGAACACATTGATTTCTGCATTTGTATGGATTCCTGAATGAAATGCAGTTGAGCCACTTCCAGGATGGAAAGCTATATCTTTTTTGTTCCAGGAAATTTTTAATTCTTCCAACAATCCTTTGTTATCTGATGTATAAATAGATAAGAAAGCCTTGTCCCAAAAAATTTTATGTGCATTCTGTATGGAAAGAATCTTGCTGCTATCAGGAAATTTTCCTGTCATTTGGATTTCAGATTGGTATAGAACTGCATCATAGATTCCCCTGCTTCTAACATTAGTAGAAACATTAGTCTTAATCAAAAGTTCATCAGGAAGAATCAATGCCTCTTTATCAACTAATTCGATAGCAAATTTTTTGCCAGCATCATCCACTGCTCTTTGGATTTGAACTTGGTAGGGAACAACGATAAATGGGCCAGCGATTACTTTTTCTCCACCCCATTTGGCACTGATTTCCTGAATTGATTCATTAGACCTTTCTTGTCTTTCATAGAGTATTGACTCTACGAAACTGAGTGGGATTAGAAAACACATTAGCATAAAAGCTAGTATTCCTAATTTTATACCTTTTGAATTTACGATTGAAAACATACTTTATCTCCTTTGATAAAGATAGTATGCCTTAAGATTGTGATGGAATTATGAGTGAATTGTGAGGATAAAGTGAGCTTATAAAAAAATTACAGTTGCCATGACTCCTTTATTGACATTTTCAATTTGGATGCTAGCATTATGGTAGTTTAGAACCTGCTTTACCAAGGCTAATCCAAGTCCTGAACTTTTTCTTCCCGTCCTTTTCCTTGGAAGAGAATAAAACTTATTCCAAATTTTATCTATAGCATATTCAGGAATAGAATCGGTTTCGTTATAAATTTGGATTTGAGCTTGGTTGATTTTATTATACGAAATACTAATTTGAATATGGTGGTCTATATCAGTAAATTCAATTGCATTTCGAAGTAGATTCATAAAAGCAAAGCGCAAATAAAACTCATTTCCTTTTATGATTAGTGGCAACTCTATTGGTGAAAATGAAATTTGGATTCCAAATTTTTGAATTTCTGGCATGCAGGTTTGTACAATATCCTTGCATAATTCATTGAGATCAATTGTGTCAGCTAAGTCCAGCCCCTTAGAATTTTCTAAGGAGGATAATTCAAGTAGTCTATCTATTATTTCCTGAATTCGTCTAGATTCAGATTGAATATTTTTAGATAGGTTTTTGATTTGAGTCTCAGGAATACCATCTTGCAAAAGTTCGGAAGATGCTATTATAGATGTTAAAGGACTTCGGATTTCATGAGTAAATGTTTGGATATAATTTTCTATATATTTCCTACCTTCTAATTCAGAAATTAAATGTTCCATCTCCCGACCTAGGTCACGAATCTCTGGAATTGCAATTTTTGGAAAAGTCGGTGATAGTCCCAAGCGAATCTTAGAGATATAATCAGATAATTTTCGAATAGGACGAATTGTATAAAACACAAGAACAAGGAAGAGCAAGGAAATCAAACCAGCAATGAGAATGGATAGATTCCAAAATTTTTGTCGCGCATCTTCAATAAACAAATTCACACTACTTTTTGGTTTAATTACTGTTAGAACTCCAACAATTCTATTATCCACTCGAATCGCCGAGGATACAAAAAGTGCACCACTATCTTCCTCACTTTGAATCTTGCTAGACCTGGCACCATATTTATCATTTAGAGTTAATAAAACATCATTGAACTTAGAGTAATCTAATCCAGTTCTAAATTGATGGCTATCATAAACTACTATCCCTTTTGCATCTGTAACATAAACTTGGGTGTCTACTGATGTTTTAGTGAGGCTATAGATTCTGGCATTGAATTTATGGCTCTGAACATTTTGAAACATTGGATTTAATCTTTGTTTCACGATACTACCAAGGTTCGGAAGCATCCAAGATTCATTCAAATAAATAGGCTTGGCTTTGTTTTGAATTAAATCTATCTCAATGAAAGAGGAGAGTAGGTGAGCTGTGTCATTGATACTTTCTTCCACACTTTCTAAGTAGCGTGGACGAATTGTAATCATAGTCTTATCTATTAAATAGTAAAAACCTAGACCAAGGATAAAAAAAAACCAATAATCAAACGTATCCAAAGATTCATAAATTTACCTTATATCTCCTTTAGGCCATAACCTTGACCTCTACGTGTTTCTATAGGATCAAGATCGGAATTTATCTCTTTAATTCTAGCTCTGATATTCTTGATAACTGTATCAACAGCTCTATCAAAACTATCTTCTGGAGTCGTCCAAACGGAGTCCATGATTTCTTCTCTAGTGAAAATGATCCCAGGTCGTTTTAGAAATAAAACTAGGGTCTTGTATTCATAAGGAGAGAGCGCCAAAGACTTACCTTGGAAAAATATAATCTTTTTCCTTTCGTCGTGAACGAAAATATTTTCTTCCTTGGATAAGGTATTAGTAGATCTTCTGAGTATTGTCTTTATTCTCGCAACAATTTCTCTGGGACTAAAGGGCTTGCTTACATAATCATCTGCTTCTAGTTCAAGTCCAAGAACTCTGTCGACTTCATTGTCACGAGCTGTGAGAAGAAGAATGGGTATTTGTGATTTCTTGCGAACCCTCTTTAATACATCGAATCCATCTATGCCAGGAAGACCTATGTCGAGAATCATAAGATGGAATCCCTCTTCCCATATTTTAAGACAATCTTCACCTGAGTAAACCTGTTGGATCAAAAAACCATTGGATTCTAAGGCGATTCGAAGAGTTTCTTGGATTCCAGGTTCATCTTCCACGATTAAAATCTTTTTCGAGAGATTCATTCTCCCATATTCCTGTTGAATGAATAATTTTAAAGCAAAAGATGGATGAATGACGACTCTACTCTTTAATTTGATGCTAGTGTTTCTAGTTTTGCTTTTGTTTGCTGAGGCTAAAAAGAATCTCATCCTCAAGACTATCGCTAAGTCCATAGCCTCTGCTTGCTTTGTGTCATTCGCATATCTCTTGGGAATTCATTCTGAGTACGATACCTTTATCTTCCTTGGATTGCTTTTTAGTATGTTTGGAGATATTTTTTTAATCTCTACGAAAAAGAAAATTTTCCTACTTGGCTTGTTTGCTTTTTTGATAGCGCATATTTTTTATGTTTTTGCCTTTCTTCCAAAATTTCAATTCTCCTATTTTTGGCTCATCTCTCTCTCTATACCACTCATACTATCAGCTCTTTTTTATAAAAGGATAGAAAATTTGTTGGGAAATTTGAAAATCCCAGTTATCATATATTTTATTGTCATTAATACTATGTTATGTATCTCTCTATCTTTAATCATACAAAATCTTATATCCATAGAGACTGTATTAGGTTATTATATTATTTTCGTAGGTGCCTTTCTTTTTTATCTTTCCGACATTGCTGTTGCCAAGGAAAGATTCATTGGCAAAAATTTTACCAATAAGCTATGGGGATTGCCCTTTTATTACATAGGCCAATTTTTTATTGCCTTTAGTATAAGTATTTTTTAGAAAACATTATTTTTGCATTCAATTTGTAAAGGAGCTAACAAATTTATGAGTAAATCGGAACTTCTATTAAATACCAAAGAAACCAAAGGCTTGCGAATAACATTTATATTTAGAATAATACTTTTAATTTCTACAACCACGGGACATTTCTTTTCTTACCATACTATAGGAGAAGTTATCCGAGTAGGTATAGTTGCAAGTTTCTTTACTTTGGGATCCTTTTACATGTTGTATTTAATTCGAGATGGGAGAAACTTAAAGTTAGCTGGTTACTTAGGTTTGTCGGCTGATATTTTTATACTTTGTTTTATGCCTTATAATTGGTATATATCTGTTGGCTTTATTGAAAATATTCCTCCGTCTTATCTATTGAAGACTTCTCTACCTGCTGTTGCTATCCCCATTATTACAATCAGTTCCTTGGCTATTCGACCTTTTTATCCACTTATCTTAACAATTGCCTTTGATTCAATCTGGCTTTTCTTTCTTTATTTAGTAGTTAATGATCCTAGAACAATATTCACAGAAAATTTCGTTGAGAATATGTTTTCTTCGGCGGTTATTCCTTCTTTTTATTTTATGTATCTTATCACTATAACCGCCGCTGGTGCTATGTTAAGTTTTCTTTGCTATTCTTATAGAAAATCCATTCGTGATGCAGTGGTCTTAGAAGTCCAGAATTCTCAATTGGAAAGATATTTCTCACCTGGTGTTCTTAGCCAAATTAAAGAAGTAGAATCCATCTTCCAAGCCAAGAAATCGAAAGTTGTAGTGCTCTTTTCTGATATAAGAAATTTTACTGCAATGAGTGAGAAAGAATCTCCTGAATTTGTAGTTCAATTCTTACGCGACTACCATTCTAGAATGGTTAACGTCATCTATGAATACGGCGGTACAATAGATAAGTTCATAGGTGATGGAATAATGGTTACTTTTGGTACACCTGTGTCCAAGCCCGATGATTGCAAACGCGCTCTATTGTGTGCTTTGGGTATGCGAACTGCACTGCTTCAATTTAATAATGACTTACAGATTCAGGATAAAGAAAATTGGATACGACAGGGAATTGGAATTCATTATGGCGATGTTATTTCAGGAAATATTGGTTCAGAAAGTCGACTTGAATATACAGTAATAGGAGATACTGTAAACCTTGCTAGTCGGATTGAATCCAAGTGTAAAGAACTTAGCAAAGATATTTTATTTTCTGAAAGCTTTGCAAAAGAATTAACATCCTATCAATCTTTTAGTGAAGCTAATTCTTTACAAAAATTAGGAGAAATTGAAATTCGAGGTAAGCTAGAACCGGTTTCTTTGTTTACGATATAGAAAGAATCTCATAACAGCTTCTTAATATCATCTTCGATTTGGGAAGGTTCTGTCATAGGAGCATATCTTTTGACAACCTTACCATTCTTATCTATTAAAAATTTTGTGAAATTCCATTTAATATCTTTGAGACCCAAGAGACCAGGTGCTTGTTGTTTTAGATAATTGTATAAGGGATGAGCTGCTTTTCCATTCACATCCACTTTCTTAAATATAGGAAAGGTGATAGAATAATTCATATCACAAAAGCTTTTGATTTCAGTATCATCTCCTGGTTCTTGTTCTCCGAACTGATTGCAAGGAAAAGCCAAAACCTCAAATCCATCCTTATTGTATTTCTCGTAGATGGCTTGTAAACCTTTGTATTGAGGTGTATAGCCACAACGACTTGCTGTATTGACGATTAATACTGCTTTTCCTTTATAATCGGCTAAGCTTTGTTCACCAGAACTAGTTGCTACTGAAAAATCATAAATTGATGCACCCATTTTATATCTCCACAACCTTAGACGCTTTGTTCGCTATGGCTATAGGTCTATCTTGGCTATTTTTAATTAATTTCTTGGGATTGATTCCTGAATACTTATAGAGGCTAGCCACAAGATCTCGTACATGCATAACTGGACTTGATTTGGTTGCTTTTTCTCCTTTTTCATCAGTCTCTCCGAAGACTCTACCTTTAGAAATACTTCCTCCACCAATCAAAGTCGTCCAGACTTTAGGATGGTGATCTCTTCCATCTCTAGTTCCTACATCGGGAGTTCTACCGAATTCTGAGGAAAGCATAAAAATCGTCTGTTTCATAAGACCAGTCGATTCTAATTCACCAAGTAGTGCTGCGAGTCCTTGGTCAGTTTCAGACATAATTTTAGTTATACGAGATTTGTTGTTATCATGGGTATCCCAACCACCTATAGTAATTTGAATAAAGGGGACCTCGATTTCAGTAAGTTTTCTTGCAATAAGCATAGCCTTGCCTTGCCAAGACTCCCCATAACTTTTAATTACCGACTCTTTTTCCTTGGACCAATCAAAAGATGAAATCTTATCTGAATCTCGAAATTCACGAGCCGCTACGTACATTTTGTCCCAAACATCTAAGTTGAGAGAATGATTTTTATTATTGTATTCAGAATTCAAAGCATCCAGAAAAGTTTCTCTTCTTAGGATTCGTTCATTTTCATACTTACCCCAAGAAGGAGTAATATTCGAGAGTGGTTTATTGGGATCTCCCACATGAAATCCTGCATGATCAACGCTTAAATATCCTGGGTCACCAATCTTTCCATTGCGTCCACCCATGGTAATATAACGAGGAAAATAAGAAGAAGGTTTTTTATTCAAAGATTTAATGTAAGAAATCATAGCGCCCATATGAGGAAGATCAGGTATTCCAACTGTTTCAGTTTCACGATATCCTGTGTTTAGAAGGTGTTGAGCCATACCATGATCTCCATCCTCACAAGAAGTAGAACGAATAACTGTTAATTTGTGTAGGTGTTTGGCGGTCTTCTGAAAAGGTTCAAGTACAGAAAGGTTTCTTATTGAAGAATCTACTTTACCAAATGCGGAATTCTTCTTAGGGTCTAGAGTATC
This sequence comes from Leptospira sp., assembly GCA_002786225.1. Taxonomy (GTDB): domain Bacteria; phylum Spirochaetota; class Leptospiria; order Leptospirales; family Leptospiraceae. The sequence continues at coordinate 146,991 of PEQN01000004.1, forward strand.
TACATGGCTCATACCTCCTTCCATATTTATAAAGATCACTGTCCTTACAGGAGAAGGAAGACTTAAGTCTTCATTGGAATCATAAGATCTTGAAAATAAATCAGTTAAACTAAAGGCAGATAGATTCGATTTAGGAATAGTAAATCCTGCAAGTAAGGCAGCTGATGCTTGTAAAAATTCTTTTCGATTAAAAGATGATTTAATTGACATGAAGAAACTCCTGGCTATTCAATATTGCCCAAACAAAATCTTGTAAAATTTGTCGTTCAAAGTGTCCGTCTCCTTTGGGGAGATTTGAAATTAATAATTCTTTTTCTTTGCCTGTCATCTCCCTACCTAAAAGAATTAGAAAGGGATCATTGACAACAGAACTCATAGATTTTGTTGCCTCAAATGTTTTTACACTTTGAGAATCCTTCCCCCCAAAATCCCAGGCTGCCTTTCCTGTTAATCTTCCATTCATAAGAGTTAAGACTTGGTCTATTGTTATTTCAGTATGGTCATCTTCAACATCGGTTCTATTGCCTGAACCAAAGATTGCCAAGAACTGGTTAGGTCTTGCTGGTCTTTCCATTTGAGATGCAAATTTAATATCCTTTTGATCTTTATCAGGAATCTTTAGCTCACCCTTTCCTTTGAGATTAACTTTCTTAGTAAAAAAATGAGTTAACCTTCGTTCGCTGAACAACCATTTTGGTTGGTCAACTTCTAGAGTTCCCTTTACGATAGAATTCATCAATTGATCCGGATCCATACGTCTAGAGGGAAAATATTGGATTCGATTTGATTTCTCTTCTTCATTTGCTGGTGTTCGTCTTGCATAAGCTTGGGAATTAACGATATAGAAAATCAGTTCTTTGATAGAATGATTTTTCTCTAAGAAAACTTGGTCTAAATGATTCAAGACATCTTCCGCTTGGATAACTGTATCTTTGTTCCAATCATCCTCAGGAGTGAAAAACGCCCAACCCATAAGCTCTCTCCAGATACGATTGATAATAACTTTTCTAAATCTAGGATTTTCTTTGGCAACTAACCAATCTACAAAGATTTTCCTTCGATCAGACCCCTCTTTAATTTCTGGGATTGTTCCATCTGGAAATTTAGGTTGGACCAAATCTCCTCCAGGTTTATCATCTTTTATTGGAAAGCGAATCCCTAGTCTTTCTTCGTAGTATAGCTTCCCAAATTTCAATAAATTTTTATTTTTATGCTTTTCTCTTTCTTCTTTGGACATTTTGTTCCAATACGTTTGATCCCATTCTCTATTTCTATCTTTAACGATTTTCTGCTCTTTCAAAGGGAGATTTTCTATATCTTCATTGGGGATATTGGGTATAGCCTCCCCTTCGAATCTTTTCTCATCCCACCAGCCTGTGCGGTAAAATTGTTGGCTGAAGAAGGCTGCAATTGCGTAGTAATCTCTTTGAGTAAATGATTTATCAAATTTATCATCATGGCACCGGGCACATCCCACTCGTTTAGCATAAAATACACGACCAACATACTCAGCGACTTGTAAGGGGTCAGCAGAATCTCTAGCATAGAAATGGCCTGCTGGATTTTTCTCAAGGTCACCTTCTGCGGTAATCATTTCTCTCACTAAAATATCGTACGGTTTGTCCTCATGAAGTGAATTTGCGAGGTATTTGTAAAATCCACCATAGACCTCATCTCTTCTATTCGTTTGTTCGCGAAATAAGGAACCAAGTTTGGTAGCCCAGTATTCAGCAAATTCTGGACTTTGTAAGTATTGAATGCTAGTTAAGCGAAGCTTATCCGACTCGGAGTTTTTCGCAAATTCTAAGGACTCCTTACCATCAGGGATAGTTCCTCTTAGATGAAGAGAGAGTCTTCGAAGTAGATTGGAATCATGGGTAGATTCAAGCTTAGCTTGGACATATCTAGCATATATCTTATCAAGGTTTTCAGATTCAAATTCTACATTTGCGCTGGAGAGTGTAATCCAGACAGCAGAAAGGAAGGGAATAAAAAGTATAAAAAAGATTCTTAACTTAGCAATCATAGGAGCTAGAATACGCTTCTATGATTGGGAGGGCAAGATCTTAATTCAATGGCTCGTAGTAGGCGAGATTTTCTGGGCCTTCGTGGATAACGATTCTCTTTACAATGCCGCCTGTGTTAAGAACCTCCTCTTTCAAACCATGGTAAAACCATTTTGCAATATTTTCTGAAGTTGGATTCACCCCTTTGAAATCAGGAAGATCATTGATCAAGGTATGCTCTAAGGTATCAACAAGTTCACGGAGTTTTTTCTTTGCATCCATGAAGTCATAAGAGATTCCATCCTCTCTTAAGCCATTCTTTCCGCTCAAATAAACTTCCACTTTCCAGGAATGTCCATGGTGGGGTTCATCGCTACCATCTGCGAAGTATTTATAGAGGTAATGAGAGGATTCAAATCGACCCTCAATACGAATGTAAAAATTGCCTTTTTCTTCAAGAAACATAGTACTTGACTTTATCTAAGTCGTCTAAATATTGTATAGTAAAAAGAATTCTAAAGAGTGGTAACATGACAGAATCTACGCAAACAAAATTTTATAAAGAAATGACAGTAGGAGAGGCAATGGCACTCCATCCAGAGGCTGGAATTGTTTTCTCAAGCTACCATTTAGGCGGATGTTCTCATTGTTCTATCAATGAGCTAGAGACTATTGAACAAGTTTGTATGGGATATGGAGTCGAAGTAGAAGTATTGGTTGATAGTTTGAACAATCTTCTGGAAGACTCAGAGGACTAATCTCTGGATTTCCTAGAACACAACTTCAAAATCAGGTAAATCATTCTTTAATTTAAAATACCAAGTGAGTCTTTCAATCAAAGGCTAACTAAAAACAAGACCTTGGTTCTGAAAGTTCCAAGGTTTTTTTGTTGCTTAGGCAATTGCGACATTTACTTCAACTCTACCAAATTTAGAATAGAGATTGATTTGTAGAGTAGGTTTGTTATTGAATTTGATCGTAGTTGATCTTGCTTCAACAATATTCGGTGTAGTGATTTCAATAGACTGACCCGCTGATGTAAAGATATTCATAGCATTACCAGTTGTCATGTTGGCAATCTCACCCATCATATCTTTGTATTCATTCTTAATATCAGAAAGGCTCATTCCTGGAACCAGTCTTCCTGATATTTTATAAGCTGTATCGTAATTCATACTATAAACAACTTCTCCACTAAAAGAGCCAATGACTCCAACTATGATAGCTAACTCATGGGATGGTGCTGGTGAATCTTTGATTCCAATCTTACCACGAATCAAATCAGATTGAAGTACATCTCGAAACACTATGGTTGCTGCTTCTAGAAATGGATTGATGAAATCTGCTTTGATCTGCATCACTGAGCCTCTGTCCTTAGATTACGGGACAACGGATTTTCTTTGCCAATAGATTGGTTCATCTCAAGGAAAAAGGAAAAAAGCATTCTCGATTCATCTAATTTTGGTTCCAGGTTAGCAGGTTCGACTTTGGCTTCAGGTATCTTTAGATCCGTAAATTCGACAAAAATTGTCTTGTCATTGGATTTGTAAGGACCACCTACTTTTTGAGAACCGAATCCAAGTCCGCTTAGATCCTGCAAGAAGGCACTATCCTGCGTTAGTCGGTAAGTCTGACCATTGCTGTTGATTGAACTAAGTTCTTGTATGCTTAAATTCGAAATAACCACAGGCTTGGTTTTTAGTTCAATTGCCAATTCATCTAGACTTGCGCCTTTTTCTCGCTTAGATTTTAGGCTAGTCTTAATGTCTTCACTTGCTCGATTTTTCTTCTCTAATCTCATCTTGCTGATCAGGATGTTCTTACGAGCTTCAAAACTTAGAGGCTTGCCCTCTGCATCCTTGGGAGTATTTCCAGCCTTAGTCTCTTTGTCGTATTCCTTCTTAGCTTCTTCGTCACTAATCGTAAGAGAAGATTCAACAAGGGTATTTAGATCTTGGTCAGAAATACTAACAATTCTTAAAGAGAGCTTGGTGTTCTCTGCTTCTTTTTGGATAGCTTGGTCAGATCCAGACTTATAGTATTCTGCTCTTAGAAAGCTATCAAAAACAGAAAGTGCAGTTGCTTTTTCCGTTCGGAAATGCATAGGGTCAGATCTAAGTATATTTTTATAAATTTCTTCAGGAGAACGAATATCCTCTTCCCCATAACCAGCTTGGGTGGATGATTGTTTGTACAATTCCCTTGCTTGTCTAGAAAGCTCTCTTTTGATAGCAAGTTCCGATACTTGGTATCCAAAAGATTGTGCAAGTACTTCCGCTACATAAATCGTTCGTATGGTTTCGTATGCACAATTAGAAAGCATTTCTTCATTGCCCGCAAGTTGAGGTGCGTAGTCTTTATAACGGAAATAACAATCTTTTCTGGCTGAGTTGAAATAATCCATAGCTATGGAACGATCACCCACAGTGCCTGCGGTGGTGCTCATTCTACCAGTCACCTGGTCAATTAAATTGCTCTCAAGGTCACCTGGTAAAAAAGTAACAATCAGCATTAAAACAAGTACGGCAAGGAACAATCCAATTATGGATCTCCATATAATCTGCCCTATAGAGGTAGGTTTTTCTTCAAGCATTCTGACTTCCTACATTGAATTCAATTTTATGGGTCTTTTCTGTAAACCAAGAAAATTCTACTACAGATTGGCAGTCGAAAGATAGATAATAAAACTAAGATGCTTTATATTGCTTTTGTTATGATTTTAGTAGGAGTCCTCTGCTTCCTCTATGTTTCTTTTGCAGGCAATGAAGATTCTAAACAAGGCATGCATCCCAATTTTGCAGGAAATATGGATGGCTCCCAGTCTCAACCAGGTAGACGAAGAAATCTAATGGCTGAATCTCAGAAGAGGGAGATTCTCATGAATACCAAAGACCATTCTTCCATAAACCAAGAAATGGAAGCAAGAATTCTTGCGGAACGTAGCTTTAGCCAACCTAAATATGATGAGATGGATGTCATTTATACTAATCCTGTTTCGGAAACTCAATCTAGCAAACCAGAAGTCGTCGAATCAGTGGAGATTCTTGGAGCCCAAGGGCAAAATTTGCAAGCACAACCAGAATCAAGATTATCCATTCAAGGATTGCTTTTTACCGATGTGAAAGGAAAGATTCCTTTTGAAGAAAAACATTTTAAGGAAATGCAATTCAATGAATCTTCCTTTGATGATCTCAAAAGAATCGGTGAGGGAGTATTGAATGAAGAAAATGGTCGTTTGATTTTTCAAGTAAAAAACCAGTCCTTTACCTACGAACCTAGAGATTTAAGACAAATTGTTTTCTTAGATGAGGCAGTTGTATTTCTTCCTTCTAGAAATGATCTTCCTTCTCCCGTTTTCTTTACCGATTCAGCAGATGAGCTAAAGGCCTTCTTCGCCCAAGCCGAAGAAAAATCTGCCTAAATTACAATTTTTATTCATTCACAATTGCAAAAAGAGAACATACCGTTCTTGAAACATTATTCCAAAAAATTCTTTGCATTTTTTTAAATAGTGTGTATTCTTTGGATATGTCAATAAACAGTCATTTATTTAAAATTAATATCTTCCTTTTAAATATATTATTGGCATCTCCCAATCTTACTCAAGCTCAGTCTAACAAATCCAGAGTATTCCGGCAGGAGATTATTTTTCACGATCTCAACCATCCCCAACCTGAGAAAGATTATAACTTTTACAACATAGTTAAAGACAATACATCGTATATACCTTTTGAAACAAATATATCACAGAATCTAGGCTATGATTTTTATGATGCCTTTTTAAAAGATGGATCTCATATTCGTTATTCGATCAAGGGAGAACGAAAAATTTTTGAGAAATGCAGTGGGGAAATTTGCTATACCATTACCAATCGCAATTTCTTAGGTATCAGTAATTATGGAACGGCTTGGTCTAAGGGGGATTATTACAATGAAGAAGTTTTCAAAACTACTTCGGGAAATACAGCAGCTTTTATAATTACAGAAAGGGACTTTTATCTTTTCAATGGTTATACTAACCAATGGATAGATTTTTCTTTAGATGGCGAAAGGATTCTTGCTGTGGCGAATAAGAACGAATTGGCTGCTGTAGTGACGGATCGTCGAATAATAGGCATCTACCTTCCTGACCAAAAAATGCAAGAATTGTCCTTATTGTATTTTCGCATCAATCGATTTGAAATAAAAGACAATCTAATTCAATTCTATGGTGGTGGAAATCTTTATCGTTATGATCCATTCAAAGATGGAATAGAAACTATATCAATTTGGCGTTGAAGGGAATAATGGAAATCGCTAAATTTTGGCCAAAAAAAGAAAATTTTGTTCTTGGAGTTGGATTTTAAAGAGCCACCTCCTTAAGGGGGTGGCTAGCAATAGCTTTTCCCTATTTCCCTATAGTGATTTCTTATCTAAGAATACAAATTAAAAACTTGCATTTGTAAAATTTGTATGAAATATTTTAACTATGAACAGAAAAATAACAACCTTAGCCATATTAACTTTTGCAATCGCTACTGTAGCATGTGGTCCTTCTGAGAAGACAGTTGAACTTCAGAAAAAAGCTAAATTAAACTTTGGCATTTTTCCTGAAACTGCACCTGGCTCAGAAAAAGATACAGCAGACAGAGTCGCATTAGGAAAAAAATTATACTTTGATACAATTCTCTCTGAGAATAAAACTCAGTCCTGTAACTCCTGCCACAATGTGGAAGGTAAGGCAGCTGGAGTGGACAATCTACCAACTTCACCAGGTGCATTTGGTAAGAACGGAGATAGAAATTCCCCAACAGTTTTAAATGCTGCCTTTCATGTGAAGCAGTTTTGGGATGGCCGTGCGGACGATTTGAAAGCCCAAGCAAAAGGACCAATCTTAAACCCAGGTGAAATGGCTATGCCATCTGAGGCTGCGGTAATCGAGAGACTAAAAGCAAGTTCAGAATACCCAGAACTATTCACTAAGGCATTCGGAAAGGATTCAATTACTTATGATAACCTAGCAGAAGCTATTGCTTCCTTCGAGAGAACTCTCATTACCAAAGACAAGCTAACTGATTTCATTGCTGGTGATCACTCTGCACTCTCTTCTTCCGAGCAGGAAGGATTAGAACTATTCTTAAATAGTGGTTGTAACTCTTGTCACAATGGAGTGGTTTTGGGTGGAAATAGCTTTCGTAAGCTTGGACAAGTGAACCCTTATGAGACCAAAGATTTAGGAGTTTATGCTTTAACTAAGAAGCCTGAAGATAAATTTATGTTTAAAGTTTCTTCTCTAAAGAATGTTGCTCTTACTGCTCCTTACTTTCATGATGGAAGTGTTAAGACCTTAGAAGAAGCGATTCAGAAAATGGGTCATCACCAACTTGGTAAAGATTTTTCCGAAGAAGAAGTTCAAAAAATCTCCAAGTTTTTAAATGCTCTTTCTGACAAGAACCGCCTCTAATACTTGACCTTTAGTTCCCTTCCTTAATTGTAGAATTAGGAAGGGAATATGCGACTGCTCATAGTTGATGATTCTGTTGTGAAGGCTCAGCTCATACAGAAGATCTTAAGTAAAGATTTATCTATAGATACAGAAATAGTTCATTCCGCAGAAACCTGCCTTGATAAACTTCAAATAGAATCTAATAAACCAACTTTAGAATACAACTTAGTTCTCATGGATATCAATCTTCCTGGTATGAATGGAATTGAGGTTACCAAACGCATTCGAGCTCATGAAAAATACAAAGATTTACCAATTTTAATGATTACATCCTCCAACGATGATAACTTCATTGATATGGCATTTAATGCCGGTGCTACTGATTATATTAATACCACACCTATACGCCAAACCGAACTCATAGCTAGAGTCAATGCTGCCTTGAGATTGGGTTCTGAAATGGAGAGGCGAAAGAAGAGAGAAGAAGAACTCTTAGAGACGACTAGAATTTTAAATATGATGAATCGTTATTTAGAGAATATATCTTCTCATGATCCATTGACTAATGTTTATAATCGACGTTACTTTGACCAATTCTTAGAATCTGAGTGGAGGAATATCCCTAAGTCTAAAGAACCTCTGAGTTTATTAATGATAGATATTGACTTTTTCAAAAGTTACAATGATGAGTATGGCCACCAAGCTGGAGATTCTGCTTTGAAAAAATTCTCAAACATGCTGAATAAAATAGTTACTAGGGCTAGGGATATTGTTGCCCGTTATGGGGGAGAAGAATTTGCAATCATTCTACCAAGAACGAATTCAAATGGTGCCAAGCATATTGCAGATGAAATTTGCAAGAAAATTTACTCACTTCAAATACAGCATAAGCATTCTCCATATAGTAATTTTCTTACTTGTAGTATTGGAATAGCTACTCAGTATACGGAAAGTTGGCTTAGAGATAAACAAGATGAAATTATTCTGAAAGCTGATAAAGCTCTTTATAAAGCAAAAGAAAAAGGAAGGAATCAAGCCATTGTCTACCAAGAATCCTATTGAAATGAAGAATGAACTTTTTCAAATTATGAAACAATATGTTTATCGTTATGCAGAAGTTCCATTTACATTAGCATCAGGTAAAGAATCTAACCATTATTTTAATTGCAAGGAAATCACGCTACACCCTGACCGTTTGAAGTTGCTCTGCCAAGTTTTTGTATCAGGTTTGATCCCAAGTATACGAGCGAATATGCAAGCTGAATCGGTAGGTGGTCTTACATTAGGTGCTGATCCTATCTCTTATGGTATTGCATTAGAATATTCGAATCAAAATCAATTAGTGTACCCCTTAGTTGTTCGAAAAGAAACTAAGGACCATGGAACTAAGAAAAAGATTGAAGGTTTCTTCCAAAATGTAAACTCTTGTTTGGTTGTGGACGATGTAATTACAACAGGTGGTTCAACTTGGAAAGCCGTAGAAGCTTTGCGAGAATCTGAAATTCAAATAACAGATGGTATTTGTATTTTGGATAGAGAGGAAGGTGGTTACGAATTCTTAGAGTCCAAAGGTGTTCGTATGCATTCTTTATTTAAGAAATCGGATTTCTTTTAGTCGCATGGAGAGAATTTTTAGCTATGATGTGCAACTTTATCGCAAGAAATTACTAATTCGTCTTACAGTTGTTCTATTTTCATTTACAGCTTTTTTGGTATGGAATTATTTTCAAGTTGAAGTAGAAGCTAGGATGGATTTTCTAAAAATTTTTATTCCACTTAGCATTTTCCTTGCTATCTTTCTTTATAGAAATTTTCTAAAACAAATCAAATTACTTTCAGAAACTGCCTTTGTTATTCGAGGAAAGAATTTAATTCAATTCGAAGGTAAGGTTGAAGTCAATGAAATGAATTTAGTTGGACTTGTCAAAATCCAAGTGGGTGAATACAAATCCTTTCCTCGGATTATCTTAGAATGGGAAGAAAGAGCAATATCTTTGATCAACCTAAAAGACCATAATGAATTTGTTGGATTGATTGAAAAGATATCAAAGTTAAAGCATGAATGGAATGAGCAAACTGGCAACTTTTTCACAAAACGCATGTTTTACTTTTTACTACCTAGTTTAATCTATTTGGTTGGCTTTTTAATACTTTATAAAAATAATCTACCTTTCCTAAATTTTAAAACCTTGTTTTTATTTATTAATTGTAATTTGTTGATTTATTTTTTATATGGTGTGGATCAGAAACAGCAAGAATACAATGGGATATATCAAACAAGAAGAAAAATCATTTTCATCTTAGTCGCTATTTTCTTCTACCAAGTGTTTATAGAGTTTAGTAGCTCTTTGGGGATGTTCTGAGGATATTCAATTTTGTCTGAGCGAGTCGTCTTAGCTCTATCATTTCGTTCATATGTCTTTTCAAAATTGGATCTTGGTTCGTTCTACTTTCCATTAACTGAAGAGTATCACGAATAAATTTTAGGTCTGTTTCAGATTGGATCTTTCCTTTGAGGATTAGTTTTTTAACAACTTCAAACTCATATTTTCTGAAGTGAATTCGCAATAGAAACTCTATAGAAAAATTATTGGTTATCTTAGACCAAGCAGATTTAGGATTTTCGATATATTCCTTTCCGCTAGGTTGATCCATGGCTCTTGCTTTTGCCGCTAATTCTTCCTCAATATGAGGTGTTTCTTCTTCTTCTTCGGAATAAATTTCTCTGAGCTTAGCTGCTCTCCATTGATCTGCAAATTCAAAAGGTACATTTGTTAATACTCTTATGAATTCGTCTAACATAACAGACTCATTTAAGCATTTACCCATAGCACTATTGTTGAATTCTTTAATTTTAGGGAATAGCTCTCTTGTGATTTGAAATGGTGATTTCTTTTTATAAAAAGTAGATTCGTAGGTTTTTTCTAATCTATTTTCTGAGTAGCGCTTTAAATCATTAAGCAAACTTGGATCTGCATAGGCATAGGAGTCAATGCTAGGAAGATAGAGATTTGGATCTGGTAGGACGATATTAATAATAAAAATATAATGTGCATCTCTTAGATTTGTAAGAATGTCTCTTAATGACTTTTCATCAAGTGCAAAGTGAGCACACCATTGCTTCATGTGGGTCTCAGTATTAGGTAAACGTTCCTTCCCACCTAGATTTTCAGTTTTGATGAGTTCTGCTAATTCTAATCCAATTTTGACCTTTGAACCCATAAATTATAATTTTGCTAGAGATAAGAACTTGCAAGTATTTTTCAAATAAATCTTCGAATATTCGATTAAGCCTCTTCATGAAAAATATTTCGTAAAGATTCTCTTTGGATTTTCCAAAAAGGGTAGAGACTAGCAAAAAAAGAAAGTAGGGGAACCGAGATAAAGAGAATTGGTAGGCTGATCCAAGGAAATTCAAATTGAAGGGTCCAACCAAAGGCATTTTTATTGATTACATAAAGTACTACAGGAATCAAACTCAAGGCTGATAATATACCAACTACCGCTCCAGAGAGTGTTAAGCTTAGAGCACTGGAAAACATGGTTGCAAAAATCTGTCTTTGTGTAGCTCCAAGGATACTAAGTGTACCAAATAGCTTTAATTTGTCGTATAAACCATGTAAAATGGCAGCAAAAATGGATATCGTTGAAATAAAAAGCGCAGTCCATTTTAAGGATTCTAGAGTTCCAAATACTTTGTCCAAACCAGAAAGATATATATTTTTCAAACCTTCTGAATCAAAAATGACGAGTTGTTGTTCCTTTGTAAATTTCATCTTTAAGCTATGAAGAAATAATTCAGGATCTACATTCTTTTTAAGTTTGATACGAATGGAATTAAAGGAATCAATTCCAAAGTATTTTTCATAAAGAGCAAGATCCATGATAATGGTTCCTCGTTCAGAAAAAAAATGTTCCTTATCCCCTAAAATCGTAAAGTCAATACTTCCTGAAAGTTTGGTTGGTATACTTAAAGTGTCTCCTGCCTTTAGATTTTCTAAGAATGCAAGATTGGATGATATGAAAATAGAATTTTCTTCTGTTTCATTTTCTGCAAAAGGAAGAGCATGAATGGTATAAACTTTGGATCCTATTTCGAATTGAGAAATAATGATAAATGGATCAATGCTCTCTATCTCATCCATAGTCTTAAGGTCCCCTAGGATTTTTTTACTTACACCACCGCTGATTCCATTTTCTAAATGATAGGAATTAACAATGGAATAATCAAAAGGATTTTCCCTATCGACCCAGTCTAACAGAGATTTCTTGTAACTTGCTGTTAAGGTAGAAAGCGTGAGCACCAAAGATATGGATAGCATAAAAGTACCCGAAGCAAAGGTGTTGCCTAAGGGTCTTTGAAGAATTTCCTCAACTCCGATTTTAAAACTTGGAAGATTTTTGGGAGCAAGACTTGCTAAAAATCGAAATACGGGAGGAAATAAAAGGATCTGTCCGAATAGCAACATCCCTATCGCGAGAAATCCAGTGAAAGTATTTTTCTCAAATCCGAACGCCAAAGCATAACTTGGAATTATCATACTTATTCCTGAGATCAGGAAAAGTGTATAATATTTAGTTGGTAATTTTTGAGAATTGGCTTCTCGAATAATACCCATAGGTGATGTGTTAGATGCTCGAAAAGAAGGAAGAATTCCTGCAAGCAGAGAGCCAAATACTCCTACAAAGAGACTCAAATATATGAGATTCCATGGCATTTGTTTGTAAGAGAGAACTTGCTCGCTACTTGTAACGGTAGTCTCGGATATTGAAAACAACTCAGTGAATCCTATTCCTAAATAAATCCCCAACAAAGTTCCAGGAATTCCTAAAACCAAAGCTTGGGAAAGAAAGAGTAGAAAACTCGTTCTTGCACTTGCACCTATACTTCTAAGGATAGCCAATTCTTTTCTTCTTTGAAAATAAAGTCCTGATAGATTTTGTGAAATCATAAACAAAGAAATTAAAACAGAAATTAAGGAAACAACCAATAGATTCATGCGAAAGGATTTTAAAGCTCCTTCTGCACGTTTTAAGATATCTTGTTTTGATTCTAATTTGGCATTTGGGTATTTTTTCAAAACATTTGCTATTTCTTCTTCGAATGCTGCTGTAGGTTCACTTGCATAGAGATAGATAAAACTTATCTTATCTTGCACCCCAAGATAAGATTGTAGAATTTCTAAATCTAAGACAGCATACATACCACCTTCATCCTCTAGAATTCCTATCTCTGATAAATCAAAAGTAATTTCATCTGTTTCAAATAAAATTTTAATCTGAGATTCATTTTTAATCTTCTCGAACAAAGCTCGTGTAAATAAAATTGAATATTGTTTGTTAGTTGAACTTGATTCAGGAATTCCATCTTCGAAAACATTTAAACCTAAAATCGGTAAGTAGATTGAATCTCCATTGGAAAGTTTGAGATTTATATCTTTTTTTAAACTGGGAGAGATTTTACGAATGGTCTGTAAGTTTGGATTGTAAAAGATTTCTCCCATGATTTCTTCTGGTAGGTCATTTTTATATCCAGAGATTCTATATTGGAAATCTGTACTGTTAAATCCTAAAGAAAAATCAATTAAGGATCTTTCAGCACGCATTCCATTATAGCCAGTTGATACAAAGAGTGCAATACCCAATGATATCCCAACTAGTATGAGTGTATTTCTTATCTTTTGTTGGGAGAGGTAAACGAAGAGAAAATTAAAATATAATTTAAGATTCATCCAGCATCTTACCATCTTTCATATGAATTTGAAGATCACCTAAACTTCCTATTGCGGGATTGTGAGTTACTATCCAAAGTGTAAATCCATTTTCTTTACGGAGGTGAAGTAGCAATTCCATAATTTTATGACTAGTATCAGAATCAAGATTGCCCGTAGGTTCATCGGCAAGAAGTAATTTAGGATTGTGAACAATAGATCTTGCTATTGCGACTCTTTGTTGCTCACCTCCGGAAAGTTCCGTAGGTTTGTGTAGTATTCTTTCTTTCAAGCCTACCATTTCTAAACATAGAGCGGCTCGTTTATGAGCAAGATTTGTAGGCACACCTGCTAAGTACAAGGGTAGGCTAACATTTTCTAGTGCTGATAGGTAAGGAAGTAGGTTGAAAAATTGAAAAATGATTCCCACTGTTGATCTTCTATAATGGTTCAATTCCTTTTGGGTGAGAGTGTTAAGATTAAATCCGAAAACCTCAACAGAGCCCTGATCTGGTTTGTCTATAGAAGCAAGTATATTGAGCAGTGAGGATTTTCCTGAACCAGAAGGTCCCATTAAAGTAACAAATTGTGATTCAGACACTTCTAGACTTACATTCTTCAATGCATTTACAAAAGTGCTGCCAATTCTATAATTTTTTTCTAAATTGCGGATTCGTATCATAAGAAAAAACCATTCTTGTTGACAACATAAATCAAAGGGAATTTAATGTAAACATAATGGTATTCAAAATAAATAATAGAATTAAAGCATTATCGCTTGTTTTGTTATTTTCTATCGCTTTACCTATTATTCCAAGTTCATCTTTCGAATTTCCAACCCAATATTCAGAGAAAATTGATGTAAATGAAAAACTTTCTAGCTTTGAAGAACAGCCTCTCAATGAGATTGAGGATATAGAGAAATTTTTTCAAGGTAATACCTCTTCCCAATTTCCTTTATCTTTACCAAAGCTATCTGACTCGATTCTATTTAATCCCTGTCTATTCTCTCATTCTATTCCTAATTATCTTTCTCAGCCTCCACCTACCATTTCTTAAATTTTATTTTTTCTAGAAATAATTTTAAGGAAGCAGTCCACTTGAACGAAATAATTCTCTATTTAGCTTTATGCATTATAGTAAGCATTGGTCTTTTGCTAGCTAAGCAATCGGGTAAATATTCTCGATTTTTAATAGCGCTCCAGTGCCTACTTTTATTGTTCTCCTTTTATACGAAAAAGAACTTTCTAACAGTGATTAGTTTAGAATCCTTAAGTTATATCTATTTCTTTTTATATCCTAGGGATCACAAAGACCAAGGAAAAAGTATTTCATCGTTTATCGTAAGTGGAAGTATCTCTGCAATATTTTTATCTGTTTGGATTTTCTTCCCTAATGGTTCTATGATTGGAACTTATTTTCTCTCTATTGCTGTTTTCATTAAATCATCTCTTCTTCTCTTCCACTTTTGGATGCCTAGCGCCTATGAGAATGGGACTGCCGAAATCAATTCCTTCTCATCAGGCGTTATGGCAATTTTTCCGTTTTTCCTTTTCATGGAATTTGTTTACCCTCTTTGGACGGATCCTCTTTTCTTCCTTGTCCTTGCTTCGATTGCAAGCATAGGAGTGTTTGTAGGTGGAGTCAGTAGCTACTTTCAATCCAAGGTTTCGCTTTTGCTTGCATACAGCTCTATAGAGAAGCTTAATTTTCTATGGTTGTGCATAGCTCTTGGAGGAATAGCAAAGACGACTACGGATGTGAGCTTTCATGATTTAGAGAAACCATTTATTATTTTATTCTATTTTGGTTTGGTTCAACATTCTATTTCTAAGGTATTTCAATTTTCCCTTCTAGGTCGAATATGGAAATCACCCTATCTTAATAATTTAAATAATATTCGTGGGATGGGAAGAATGCTTGGAATACCCACAGCACTTGCCGCTATAGGAACGATGAGTTTTATGGCAATACCTGGAACTTCTGGTTTTTTATCTGAGAGTATGTATCTCTTGCTGAGCAGTCAGGTCTTAGATATTCCTACTGGCCGTTCGATTGCCGTATTACCTGTATTAGTTTTAGTATTTACAGGCTTAGTGACGGGTGGTGTTGCTCATTTGAGATTATTTTATACCGTTTTCTTATCTACCTTTAGAACAGGGGAGATGGAATTCAAGCCTGCTTTAGAAAAAAGTAAATACAACTTAGATTTATATTGGTTGGGAGCAGGAATAATTTTACCATCATTGATTCTTCCTTTTTTATGGTTTCAATATTTTCCTGGAAATACGGGTATTTGGTTAAGGGATTCTGGTTTCTTATCTTTTGTCAGTTTGGGTTTTATTTTTTTTATTTTAGTATTTTCATCCAAGAAAAAATCAAAAGAAATCACCTGGGATTGTGGATCAAAAGCGGATATTACTAAAACATCTGTTACTGCTGAGACATATTCCTTGCCAGTTCGAAACTCATTGGGTAGATACCTAGTAAAATCAAATGGTGAATCACGATTAGACAATTTTGTTTATAAAATAATTCATGATATGCTGAACCCTTCTTGGTATAGAGTAAAGCAAATGTTAGATGAAGAGGACTTGAGTAATTACCTTGCGATTTCGAGTGGTGGGGTTTTAGTAATTTTATTTTTATTCTTCATTAAAGATGTTTTGGGATACTAAAATGAAAGAATTGTTTCAACTAATTGGATTTATACTATTACCACTTTTAGTTGGTGGTATCATTCGAAAGACTAGATCTAGAGCGCAAAATAGAAAAGGTCCCTCCATTACTCAGGTCTTAAGAGATATTTATCGAAATCTTCAAAAGCAAGCTGTTGTGTCTTCGCAACCAGGCTTTTTTATTGAATATGCTCCAATGATTGCTATTATGGGCAGTTTGATAGCATGGTCCATTGTTGCCTTTGAATGGACATCCTTTGTATTTATAGTCTTTTTTTTGGTTTTAGAAAGAGTAGCTTTAACTGGTTTCGCTTCTGAAAATGGAACCTCCTTCGGCGGAATGGGTTCTTCAAGGGAAACCTTACTTTCAATATCTACTGAACCTACTTTACTTCTAATGATACTCGTAGCTCAATCTCATATCCAAATGGATGCCTCCATTACTTCGTTTTCTATGGGAGCCTTATTCTTAGTTGCTTGTTTCTATGCTGTCTTAGTGGAACTCTCAAAGCCACCCTTTGATGATCCAAGAACTCATCTTGAGCTTACTATGGTTCATGAAGCAATGCTGCTTGAAGCTTCAGGAAGAAAATTTGCTATGTTTGAAATATCCTACCAAATCAAATCCGCAACCATGCTTACACTTTTAGTTAAACTTGGTTTGGAGCATACAAAATTTCATAAGAATGATTATCTGAGTCCTTCTTGGATCCCTTTTTGGGTTATACCAGCAGTTCTTTTATCAGCTGTAGGTTTAGGAATTTGGGAAGCTTTTTGTGCTAGGCGAAAGTGGTCCTGGGTTCCCGAACTTATGGGATTGATTTTCTTAGTGATTTTATTTCTTGGAACCTTGGTGAAATTACATGATATTTGATTTTGCATATCTTTTGTTATTTCTATCGGGCTTAATGATCTTGGTGGAAAATCGTTTAACTAGACTTATATCCTTGCTATCTTTTCAAGGTTTTCTTTTGATTCCTACAGTTCTTAAGGTTCATCCCATCCATGAAAGCCATACGTGGATCTTAATTTCAATGGTAATTCTATTTAAGGCTATAGTAACTCCCTACATATTGTTTTGGACTGCGAGAAAAGCATGGCTGGAAGAATCTACCACTCCTAGATTTGGTTATCTTGCTACTGCCTTTTTTCTTGTATTTGGTATCTTGATAGCAATATTTCTAACAGAAAGAATACAATCTTTTCCTTTAGATACTCATAGAATTGGACTTATATACGTAATTCTAGTAATCTATGTTGGTATTTTAGGTTTTATTGTTCAGAAGAACTGGATGGCTTTGATAGCTGGATTTGTTGTCTTTGAAAATGGGATCTTTGCTTTAACTATGGTCTTAGATAAGGGACTTCCTATAGGTTTAGAATTTGGAACCTTTCTTGATGCCGTGCTTGTGATTGTAGCAGCCGTTGTGCTTAAACTCAATCCTCTGAGTTTACAGGAGAAAGGATGATGGAATTTTTACCCTTATTGATTTCTGGTTTTATAAGTTATTTTGCAGTTATGATCATTTGGATTTTTTTTCCAACTCATAAATTGCCGAAGCGATGGATTTGGCTAACTGCAACTACATTATTTTTCTTGAGTTTAGCCTTATCATGGTTTACTGAAAATTTTGCAGCATCCTGGGTTTTCATAGAAGCCTCAACTCTCTTCGGAGCTCTATTGATTTCAAGTTCAGGTACTGTGAAATCATCAAGAATTGCGTGGAAATTTCTTGTGATTAACTCCTATGGTTTAGGAATTTCTTTCCTTGGACTTATTCTGGTTTCTTTCTCTGGTGGCTCAGATGGTTCTTTGAATATTTATGCATTGAAACAGGTTCAATTTTCTACTGGTCCTATTGTTAACTTGGGCTTGACATTGGCCATCTATGGATACACTGCCAAGATGGGTTTATGGCCCAATCATTTTTGGGTTGGCGATACCTATGGAGAAAGTCCCACACAAGTTTCCTCATTGATTGCTTCCTTAATTCCAGTTACAGTTGCTTTAGTATTACGTGAGTTAGTTGCAATAGATAGAATTTGGAATCCATCTATATTCTCAGCAAGACTATTATTGCCAATTTTAGGCTCAGCAACTTGTTTACATTCAATCTGGATGCTCTATCAGCGAAATGATATTAGGCGAATTGCTGCAAAAATTGCACTTTTCCATACAGGTGCCTTAGCCTGGATCATTTGGATGGAGATCCCATTCTCAATCTTTCTTTATATCCTAGTAGGGACAGTTCTTCTAAAGACTTTAGTATTTTTAACAATGGGAATTCTTAGAATAGAAGCAGGAAGTAAATATTTAGAACAAATTTTTCGTCTTTCAGAAATCAATAAAAAGGTAAAAATCTTATATTTTGCTAGTTTATTCTTTGCCTTTGCCTTTCCGGTTTCGCCTGCATTTCTAACTGATTTTCTCATTATCAAACTTTCCATTCAAAGCAAAATGTACCTAAACTTATTGATTCCATTCTTAAGTTTAATTTTCTTTTCTCTACTTGTCTCAAAAGTTTATAATATATGGGCAATTGAAGATTCTAAACAAATTAAATATTCGGAACATAAATTAATCAATGGAAGATTAGCAATAGTTAGCATATTGTTTTTGTTAATCATAGGATGGGGTATTTATGGGATTATGAATTTAGAGCTAGTAGGAGAACTTTATGGAATCTAGAAAAGTAGTTACTGGATTATTTGAAAATTTAAAATTTTACCATACAGGTTCCTCTATAATCTCTGAGGTCAACAAATCTGATTTCAAAGCAAATCTAAATGATCCAAGTATTCCCATTTCCTTGCTACGTTATAATTTTGGATTAACTTGGGATGAAGATTACTCCTTGCTATCTGAAGAGAGGTATCTTTCAACACATAGAATGGATCAATTGAACTATTTGTATAATTCGTCCAAAGGTATAAGAGGATTCGATTATACTAAATTAGAAGTTCCATTAACAAATCTCGATTATTCCCATGCA
Source organism: Leptospira sp. (assembly GCA_002786225.1). GTDB lineage: Bacteria > Spirochaetota > Leptospiria > Leptospirales > Leptospiraceae. The sequence continues at coordinate 165,804 of PEQN01000004.1, forward strand.
GTAGGTCCCATCCATGCTGGTGTGATTGAACCTGGTCACTTTCGTTTCTCTGTAAGAGGAGAAGAGATTCGCCACTTGACTATACGACTAGGATTTCAAAGAAGAAATATATTAAATGCTTGTGTCGGTAAATCTGTTTTTGAAATTGCTAACTTGCTCTCTACATCAACAATAGATACTAGCGTAGCGAATAGCCTAGCTATAACGCGTGCTATTGAAGCAAAATTTCCTTCAATGATTTCAAAATCAGAAGAACTTTATAGATTAATACTACTAGAAACGGAACGACTTGCGGTTTATGTGGGAGATTTGGGTGGGATAGCCGGTGATGTGGGATTTTACCCTTTGTTAGGTGTTTGTTCAACGGAACGAGGTTTTCCTTTAGGATGGATGGAATTATTAACTGGCTCGCGTTTCGGTAGATTTGCTCTTATGCCTTTTCAATCTAGATTCAATTCTAAAACAACCTTAGGTGAGATTCAAGCATACTTAAAACGATTTGATTCATGGTTAAAAAATCTCAAGTTTCATATTGAAAGAGCAATCGCATCCAGTACTCTTCGTGAGCGTATGCAAAATGTGGGCACTATTTCAAGCGATCAATCTTGGAAGTATGGATTTAGCGGACATACTGCACGATCTAGTCTTTCAAAAATTGACATTAGAAAATCCGAACCTCTTTACGAAGAATTGGAATCTAATTTTTTCCAAAATCCTACAAATCATAAACTAATTGGAGATTCTTGGTCCAGATTCTTATTGAGGTATTATGATATTCAAAAATGCGTATCTATACTCCAGGCAGCATCCAAGCAAATCAATTGGACAGAGTTAATGACAAAATGGAAACCTTATGATTTAGATAAGAGGCAAGCATCTGATGAGGAAATCACTTATGGAGTTTCAGAAGCATGGAGAGGTGGGCTTTTGGTTGCTTTTAAATGGGGAGCATCCAAGCAAATCGAAAAGATTTACTACCGCGATCCTTCCGTTCTTAATTGGCATTCTCTTGAACTTGCTGCTAGGGAAATGTTGATTGGAGATTTTCCTTTATTAAATAAATCCTTCAATCATTCTTATGCGGGAGTAGACTTATGATAGGTTTCCTCCAAGAGATTTTTAATCTTTTTAAACCACATGTAACCTTAGATTTAAGAACACACAATGGTATAGCACCAAAAGCAAGAGGAATCCCTGCTTATAAGGGGGATCTTTCCCACTGTACAGATTGTAAGAAGTGTGAAGCAATTTGCCCAACTCATTGCATCGAAGTTCAATCTGACAAGATTAGTTTTGATTATGGTGCTTGCTTACAATGTTCCCTTTGTTCAGATGTTTGTGAAAATAATTCTATACTTGAGTCAGGTTTTGTTGATGTCTATTCAGCTAGAAGAGATGATTTAAAAGTAAATTATAACTCATCAGGTATCCTTGAATCAAGAAAAGATCTTCCTGAGGCTATGGATATCTTAAAGGATGATCCCATTTATAAGCTGGTGCATAAGAATGGTTTCAATTTTCGTGAGGTCTGTGCTGGCTCCAACACAGGAGTTGAATGGGAGATTGGAGCTTCCTATAATAATGTTTTTGATATGGAAAATATTGGCGTACGTGTTGTAGCATCTCCTAAGCATGCAGATATCTTGTTGGTCTCTGGGCCTATATCAGAAAATATGCACCATGGCTTAAATGTTGCTTGGGATTCCATGGCAAAACCCAGAGCTATTATAGCTATGGGGACTGAAGCTGTTTCTGGTGGTTTATGGAAACATGGAATCTTTCCTGAGACTCCCAAATTTTGGATAGCTGGTGACCCACCTCGGCCAGATGTAATGATTAGAGCCTTCCTTACATTCATGGGAAGACGTGATTTTGATTTTAAGCTTAAGTGGCTTGAGTTTCTCAAGCAAGGAACATAGATAATGGAGTTTCGAAGTATCCAAAATGATTGGAAGAAGTATGCCAAGACGGACGTTTTGTCCGGTTTTGTTGTTTTTCTAATCGCATTACCACTTTGTGTGGGAATTTCAGTTGCGAGTGGCGCCCCGCCTACTGCAGGTTTACTAGCAGGTATAATAGGTGGAGTCATAGCATCTATTTTTGGTGGTTCATTTGTTACCATCAATGGTCCAGCAGCTGGACTCATAGTAATTATTATTGATTCAATCGATGGACTTGGCCAAGGAGATAGCATGCTAGGATTCAAAAGAACTCTAGCTGCCATGGTTTTTGTCGGGGTTTTCCAGTTTTTTACAGGAGTATTTCGAAAAGGATTCTTGGGAAAAATTTTCCCATCTTCTGTAGTTCACGGAATGATGGCATCTATTGGACTTATAATTATTTCTAAACAATTATTTGTATTAATAGGTGTTAACCCTAATGCTAAACTACCATGGGAATTGTATGTAGAATTTCCATCACGTATTTTGGATTTGAATCCTGAAATATTTTTAATCGGATTGATTGCACTTGGAATTTTACTTTTTTTTCAATTTATCAAAATCCCTTATTTGAGTAAGATTCCAGCACCTCTGCTTGCAGTAATTGCAGGAGTTGCTTTAGTAGAATATTTTCATATTAATGTATCTTCCAAATACAACTTCTTTGGTAAAGAATATCTTGCTGATCCACATTATTTAGTTCAAATTCCAACTTCTATGAAGGATGCAATTATTTTTCCTGATTTTTCATTTGTTGGAACATTTGTATTTTGGTTTCATACTCTAATGATTTATTTTATTGCAAGTCTTGAATCTTTGTTAAGTGCATCTGCTGTTGACAAGATTGATCCCTTAAGAAGATCCACAAACATGGATCAAGAGTTGATAGGGAAGGGGCTTGCGAATATGCTCTTAGGGTTCATTGGTGGTCTACCTATCATAGCTGAGATTGTTCGTTCTAAGGCAAACATTGAAAATGGAGCAAAATCTGTTTGGTCAAATTTTTTCCATGGATCTTTTCTTTTATTATTTTTATTACTCTTTCCAACAATTCTCAAATTAATTCCTATGTCTTCTCTTGCGGCAATTCTCATCTTAGTTGGATTTAGATTAGCTGCACCCAAAGAATTTATTAAGCACTATAAGACGGGAAAGGAACAGCTCATAGTTTTTCTTACTACCATAGTGTTTACAATTTTTATTGATCTTCTGGTGGGAATCCTTGCTGGGGTTGCTGTAAAAATGTTTATACAATTGGTCTCTGGAGTGAAATGGAAGGATTACTGGACTCTGAATATGAGCGGCGATGAGAAGAATGGTATATGGAAAATTTCTTCACCCATATTATTCTTAAATTCATTTAAGATGTATGATAGAGTTCAGAAATCCATTGATAAGGGAAATAAAAACATAGTAATAGATATGTCTGATGCTAAGTACATAGATCATACCTCAATGGAGATAATTGATTCAATTAAAGAAGATGCTATGAAGTCTGGAGCAAAAATTGCTTTAAAATGGGGCAATTTAAAAGCAACATCTGAAGAGGCAACATCTGTTAAGAGACTGGAAGTCTAAGACATAATGAAAAGAGGAATTCATCAATTCCTCCTAGGAACTAGATTAGGATTGATGAGGTTGGTCGTAGGTGAGTGTCCGCAGGACACGTTACCGTTGGCACGAGATTGCTCAGCAATCGAAGTGACTAAGACCAATGTGGCTTTAGGCCGAGCGAGGGCTTGTCCCGAACGAAGCGTCAATCCGAAGTTAGCCGCATAGACGGGGCAACTTTACTAAAGGTTGTTTAACTTAGTAAGACTTTCTAAATTTCTATTCAAAACATTAATATCAACTGGATCAGAAATTCCTTCGACACGTTCTGTACTCTTATATTGCCACATTAACCATTCAATCTTTGAAAAAGTATTTGGATGAAAAAATATATTTCTAATCCAAATAGGGTGGTTAAAAAAATTATCTTCTAAATAAGTTTCAATAAACTCATTTGTTAAATATAATATCGTTTTTGTTTGATAGTGATTATCAATTAATTCGAGATAAATAGAAATTTCTTTTTGGACATTTTCAATATTAGGTCTTTCTTTGCAATTTCCGACAAATTCTAAATCTATAACAGGAGGTAGTGAATCAAATTGCTTTGGAACACTTTGAATAAAATTTTCTGCTTGTTCGGATCCTGTTTTACATAAGGTAAAAAAATGGTATGCACCAACTTTAAAACCATGTTTCTTAGCTTCATTCCAATTATACATGAATGATTTATCTTTAAAATCCCCACCTTCAGTTGCCTTAATATACACAAAAGAGATGTCTTTTTTTGGAACTAAACTCCAATTTACTTTTCCTTGATGATTAGATACATCAATTCCTCGAACCGGATATTGTGTTTTTGAAGGATAAACAAACCAAATTAAACCTAAATCTAATGCTTTATATATTAATAAAAAAGATGTAATTAAAATTCCAATTGATATTAAAATTTTTGTTTTCATCAATTTATTTTACCGTCTTTGATCTTAAATCCCTCTTAGCGTACCATATTAGCAAGTTCCATCCCTGGATAATAATGCTTTAGTATCTTCCTATAATTGAAATTATCTTCTGCCATACCATGAGCACCCCATTGGCTAAGACCAACCCCATGCCCATTACCTAGACCTTTCATAAAAAATCCATCAGCTTCTTTTTTGATGCCAAATTTCAGTGATTTCAATTTTGTATTTCCAACAATTTTTCTGAAATCAGGACCTTTGATTTTTCTACTGCCTTTCTCACCAATGATTTCAACTAGTTCTACTCTTTGTGAAAGATTTCTTCCCAATACAAGTATGGATTCAATTTTACCTACACCTTCTTTCTCGAACAATCTGTCCGCATCGGAAAATTTAATTTTGTCATTCCATGAATAATTCGGAGCATACTTATCATACTCAGATTCAATATGATCTAAGTAAGGTAGACTTTTGCCGCCCCAAACATTTTCCGGTTTCTCAGTCATGCCTCCTGCATTGGAATGAAAGAAAGCATGGATGGGTTCATTTCCATAAAGCATAAGAGTTCCTTCTGTTTCTTCTACCGCTTTGGTCGTTCTTGGATGTTCTTTATCAACTCCTCCGTACACTTGACTTGTTGTACTTACATCAACGTCATAGGTTTGGTTTACTTTGTTGAGCATTTCACGTATAACATAGGTTCTAGCACAAATGGCTTGTGCTTTTAGAGCTTCTTCGGGCCAGGAGTTTGGCATCTCGGAAGGAACAACAGCTAGAAGGTATTTTTCAAGTGGGACTAAGTTAAGCACAATAGGTCCATTAGAAGTTGGCTCTATGGAAATTTCACCTCTATACCTGCTTCCATTGTAAGAAAAGATTCCGCTCTCAGGAACTATCCTAATTCTTGCTTTGAGAGAGAAAGGATTCAATTGCAGTATGTCGATATTTTTCTTAATCATCAAATCGTTCACATCGAAAACTTGAAAAATTCCATTCGTAGTGACCTTAAGTTCTGTGTCTGGTTTGCCCAAATACACCCTAACAATCATTGATTCATAAATCGTTGAAGGCGGCTTCCACGTTTCGGTAACAAACCCGATACAACTGGAAAATACTAAAAATAGGAAAATCAATGGGAAAAAAGTAAATCGCCTCATACTTTCATTTTCGGGGAAAATTAAATATTTTTTTTAATTTTTATCTAAGTGGGAAGAAATATCTTAGTGGATAATGGCGGATTTGCTAGAAATAACTCGAGCTTTGAAAGAGACTCAACACGCCGAAATCTCTTTTGTTTCCTTCGATTCAACTCACGAAGAGCAGATTCTCACGCTTGTAGGTCTGGCATTAGCAGATTATGAATTGGATTACTTAGAGAATGTTATTGCAACTGTTCTAAATGAAATGATCAACAATGCAAGTAAGGCTAATCTTAAGCGAGTATACTTTAACAAATTTACAAAAGATATCAATAACAAAGAAGAATACCTAAATCTCATTCAATCTTTCAAAGATGATGCTGTTGTTAGAATCAAGGAATACCATTATCTTCTAGAACAAGAAGGCATGAAAATTTGCTTTCAAATCGATCTTTTGGACGATGGGATTCTGCTTTCTATTTCAAATAATGTAGAAATGACGGAAGAGGAGAAAATACGGTCTCAAGTGAGATTGGAAAATGCCAGCAAATTAAAGAATATGTCAGAGGCCTTTGATCTTTTTGCATCAGACGAAGAGGGCGCAGGTCTTGGTATTGTTTTGAATATTCAACTCATGAAGAATGCAGGTATCGATAGTGAAAATTTTCGAATCGATTCAAAAGACGGAACAACTACATCTCAAATTAAAATTCCTTATAAGATTAAAAAATCTGATAATTTAGAATCCATTTACAATCGTGTTATGAAAGAGATAACTGGGATTCCTGTTTTCTCCAATGACATTCAAGATATAATCAACAGAATACAAAACGATGATTATAAAGAAGATGAAATTATTAAGATTCTTGAAAAAGATACAGGTCTAGTATCTGAAATTCTGAAAGAAGCGAATTCTAGTTTAGGTAAGCAAGGGCAATTTGATACGCTAACGCTTGCTATAAAAGAAATTGGCAAGGATGGTCTTTACCAAGCAATAACATCCTGCTCAACTAGAAAAATTCTCCAATCTAGGTACAGTGATTTTCATAAATTCTGGAATATTTCAAAAAAATGTGCCTTCTACGCAAGAGGACTGGCAAATATTTTGAATCAAAATGTTTCTTATGAACGTTTGTACCTTGCAGGTATGTTCCATAATCTGGGGAAATTAATTATCTTTTCCTTAGAACCCGAACTGAGTCACTCCTTGATCAATACAACCATAGAAGAAATAGAGTTAGGTGTCTCACATGCACAGATAGGATCCTTGGTTGCCGAAAAATGGGGTTATTCATTTAATTTGGTTTCCTTAATAAAAAATTATACCAGACCTATGACTAGCCCTCTTGAAATGAAATTAGAAGCTTCTATTCTCCATGTCTCCGATTATATGATACGTTCCGAAATGAAACGAGACAAGTTTGTCTTTCTAGATATTTTTGCATTAGCGCATATAGGGATCAAAGACCGAGAGGAATTAGCAAGAATTCATGAAGAACTAAGATTTAAATTTGAGCAAACTTTCTAAAATTTAAAATCAATCACAGTCTTCTTTCTTTCTAAAATCACTAATGATTCTAAGTGGGGAGTCTGAGGGTAGGGGTCAGTGATTAAAACCTTAATAGGACTATAATTCTTTCCTAAATGATTCATGATTTCATCCCATTGGCCTTTTGGATTGCAAGAAACATAGGCTATGTATTTTATATTAGAATTTTCTATCCAATCTAACATAAAACTACCGGCACCATTTCGAGGAGGATCTAGGATCAGCAAGGTCTTCTTTGGATCCAATTGTTTACTTTCAAGGGATTCAAGAAATTGAGGAATAAATTTCTTTTGGAATAAATCAATACTTTCAAAACTCGATTCTATCTTAGGATAGAGATTTCCTACTATCTCTTTGGCTGCTGCAATGGATGCCTTGTTAACCTCATAGCCAACTATTTTCTGAAAGTACTTTCCAAAAAGTATAGAGAAGAAGCCTCCACCGCAGAATAAATCAATCAGATTGTCTGCCTTCCATTCTAAGATCCATTTTTGGATTTCATGAAGTATAGATTCAAACTGATTGGGGTTAGGTTGGAAAAAAGAATCAAAAGGGACTTGGAGTCTGGTATCTAAGATCGTTTCCTCATAGCTGGAATTACCCCTTGCAACTCTGAAAGAACCAAATGCGGAAACTTCAGATTGTCTGGGGTTATAACAAAAGATAATATTTTTAGCAGAGCTATTTGCAAGAATCCAAGCTTCTAATTCTTTTTCTGCATCGCAGCCTTCTAAAGCTTTGTCTATAGTAAAAATAAGCATGGAATCATCCGTACTGAAACTATAACGAATAGTTACATATTTTAGAAAGCCTTCTTCTGATTTTCGATTGAGTGGAATCTCAGGGTGAAGACTGATATAAGAACGAATTAGTTTCCATTCTCTGTCAGCCCATTCTGATTGAATCAAACATGTTTCTACATCTACAATTTTACGAAAGTTACCCGATTCCCTAAGCCCGGATTTGCCAGGAAAGATTGCAAAATCCATGCGATTTCTGTATTTATAAGAATTTTGAGCTGGGATAAGCTCAGTTTCCACTTCCCAGGTGTCCTTATATTGCTCTGCCAATTGCTTGGTTTTGTATTGAAACTGTTCTTCATAAGGGATGTGTTGTCCACTGCATCCACCACAAACTCCAAAATATTGGCATTGGATGGAGGAATGGTCTGAGTGTATAAGAACCTGATCAATTTTATTGTAACGTCTCTTTCCTCTACCTAAGTACCAGAAATGAACCTCATCCCCTTCTTTGAGGCAACGAAAAGAATGGGTTCGACCTTGGACTGTAGTCTTTCCAGTTAAATCAGAGGCAACTTTATGTATGAATGCTATGTTGGGTGGATTTTCCATTTTCGTACTTTCCAAGATAGAAACTACCGATTTAAAGTCAAAACATGATCGAAATGGAAAATGTTGTGAAGAATTTTAAATCTCGTGAGCGAAATCCAGGGATTCTCTCCTCGGTGTCTTCTCTTTTTTTTCCAAAGTATAGAATCCATAAGGCAGTGGATGAGGTAAGCTTTCAGATTCGTGAAGGTGAGTTGGTTGGCTACATAGGACAGAATGGAGCAGGCAAATCCACTACCATCAAATTACTAACCGGAATTCTCACTCCAGATTCAGGAAAAATTCTTGTGGGAGGATTGAATCCATCTAGAGAACGCAAGAAAAATGCCTACCAAATAGGAGCTGTCTTTGGACAGAGAACTCAACTATGGTGGGATCTTCCAGTGATTGAATCCTTTCTTTTGATTCGATCTATTTATAAAATTTCGGACACTATGTACAAAGAGAACCTAGAACATTTTATAGAAATTCTTGATATGAAAGATATTTTGAAAACACCAGCTCGCAAATTATCACTTGGGCAAAGAATGAAAGCCGACCTTGCAGCGACTCTTCTGCACAATCCTAAAGTTTTATTTCTAGATGAACCAACTATAGGTTTGGATATTTTGGTCAAAGAAAAAGTTCGAGAATTCATAAAGTTCATCAATCAAAAGAACAAGGTTACCATACTGCTAACAACCCATGATGTTGGTGATATAGAAGCCTTGGCTTCTCGAATCCTCTTGCTTGATTCAGGTCATATTCAATTTGATGGAGAGATAGAATCTTTTCATTCCATACTAGATGATGGTCATAATTTGAATGAGTTAGAAAAAAAGGATCTATCCATGGTAATCAAGGCTTTGTACAGACAAAAAGCAAAGTCTTGAGATCTTGGGGAAGCAAAGAATAAATTGATGAATGTATATTTCCGTTTTACTTCTATGTCCTTTCAGAAAGCACTAGCTTACCGATTGGAGTATTTTGTCAGTCTAACAACTTCCTTTTTATATATTTTTATTTTCACATCAGTTTGGGCAACTGTCTCAAGTGAATCTCCCGATAATCTAGGAACCTGGACTGGATCGACTCTCATTAGTTATGCGATACTTACAACCATAGTAAAAGTGTGTATGAGTCGCAATGATCAAATGATTCCTAATAAAATTCGAAATGGAGATATTATTTTTGATTTTCTAAAGCCTTATTCCTATCCTTTGGCTTATGCCTTCGACAGCATAGGAGGATCTATCTTCCAAGTTTTCGCAAAAGCAATTCCACTTCTCTTAATTTCCTTATTCCTTTATGAAATTTCTTTCGTAGAATATTTACCGAATTTAGCCATGTTTATCCTATTTTATAGCCTAGGTTACATTTTGTATCTTTTGGTAGGCTATGTTTTGGGATCCATGGCATTTTTCTTTACCGATGTTTTTGGTTTCTACCTTCTTTATTATGCCTGTACGACCTTATTTTCAGGTGCCATTATACCAGTTGATCTCTTTCCGGAACTGCTAAAGACAATTACTGTCTATACTCCATTTCCGTATTTCTTCTACTACCCAACCTCCATCCTTATGAATAGAGAGGATTTAGAAAGTATCAACTATCTTTTGTTAACCTATATTGCTCAGATTAGTTTTTGGTTGATACTTTGCAGAATAGCCTATACACAGGGGCGTAAGAAATTGGAAATTCTGGGTGGATGAATTAATTTTTTTATTAAAAAAACCAGAATTATTTTTATGATAATTACTTGCCTAGAGCGAAAGCTAG
>PEQN01000005.1 GCA_002786225.1 Leptospira sp.
CACGATTGTGTAAGATTCCAAGCTCTGCTATTTCTTGCTCTTTGGTATAAACAACTAAGCAAGCATTGGGATGCAAATGCTTTCGAGTTGCAATCTTCCATTCCAAGTCTTTTAGACCTAATTGGTAGAATAATTTCGTGACTTGCTCACGTAGTATAAGAAAGTGTTCTTGCAGTCTCTTAGTATCTTCATTCTGCAAACGTCCCTCATCCATTTTAAGAAAAGAAAGAAACCTATTTTCTAAAGGAAGTCCGTCTTTATCCTTGTTTCTATTGTCGTAAGTTCTACCAACTTCAAAGATTCCAAATGAATCATATCGATCTTGGTTGGCTTTTGCATTTCTAAGAATGGAAGGATACATAGAAGTTCTCAGTACAGAATGTTCGGCTGGCATTTCATTTAAGAGACGAACCGTATTCTCTTCAGTAAATTCTTCTTCAAAGGATGTATCCTCGATAGAAGCAAAGCTATAATTAAAGACCTCGTTATAACCAAATTTCAAAGAAAAGATAGATTTACATTTTCGTTCCAAACTTCGAATTGCATTATGCAAAGGAGTCTCTAGTGCAAGTTCCAATGACTTGGTTTCAATAGAGGCATATCCTATGGTTCGTCCCACTTCCTCAACTAAATCTTCTGGCAAAGTGACATCATAATTGTGACGAAACCATGGGACTCTGACTTGGAGGTTTCCTTTCCCCAATTGCTCAACTTTAAAATTAAGACGCGTTAGTATTCCAACTATGGATTCCTCAGAGATTGCCTTCCCCAATTTTTTTTGGATGAATTCCACATTGGTAGCTATAATAACTTGTTTTCTTTGGTTATGATCAAATCCAAAAGGCAGATCAGCCGTACAATCTGGATTTCCATTTTCTCTAAGCAATTGGATTGCTCGCCTAATGATAGGTAGGCATGTTGAAGAATCTAAACCTTTTTCGTAACGAATGGCTGAATCAGAACGAATTCCCGATTTACGAATTGATTTTCGAACGTCTTCCCGTTTGAAGACCGCGGATTCAAGAACTAAGTTTTTTGTCGTATTCGTAACAGAAGAATCTTTGCCTCCCATCACACCAGCTATCGCTACAGCCTGTCCACCTGATCGAATCAAAAGAACTGATGATTCTAAACTTGGACTAGTATCATCTAACAAAGGAAAGCTTTCTTTATCATTGGCAAAAGAAGCTTCAAACTCTGTACCTGGCAATTTATCTAGATCAAAAAAATGTGTGGGTTGCCCGCACTCTAACAACAAATAATTGGATACATCAACCACATTAGAGATAGATTTCATTCCACAACGCTGTAAGCGAGATTGAAATTTCCAAGAAGATTTATTCACATTTACACCATGGAAAGAACTTACATAGTATCCATGAACATTTTCATTTTGCTTGATTGTATGGGAAGACTCTTTGCTTGTAAAAAGTTTAGAATCCCAAGACTCATCAAGTAAGGGATTGAATTTTAACTTTTTACCAAATTGAGAAGCTAGCTCTCTAGCAAATCCAAAGTGACTCCACAAATCTGGACGATGAGTGATGGATTTATTATCAATATCTATGATTGTATCTTCTGTCTGAAGTATCTCAGAAAAAGGCTTACCTAATGGATAATTTGAATCTAGGACAAATACACCACTGTCATCTTCCCCTATAGAAATTTCTTTCTGAGAACAAAGCATACCCGAACTTTCAACGGATCTAAGTAAGGACTTCTCTATCAATTTGTCACCTAATATTGTACCAGGTGTAGCTAGAGGAACAATATCGCCTACAGCAACATTCTTAGCTCCAGTAACAATTTGTATTTCCTTTGAACCATCCGTGACCTTAGCTACTTGCAATTTGTCCGCTTGGGGATGTGAATCTAGAGAAAGGATTTTTACAGGGATAATGGTTTTAAGGTGAGGCAGATAAGGAACAGCTTCTTCTGTCTCACAGATCGATGCGTTTACTTTGTGAAGAATATCTTCAAGACTAAGATCAGAAAGATCAATAAAATCTTGAATCCAATTGAGTGAAAGTTTCAAATTTGTCTCCCACTGGTTATTTCATAAAAGGAAGCTAGGCAGTCAACTGGATTTGAAATTATCTATGAAATCTAAAAGTTTACTTGCTGGAAGCGGCCTTGAGTAATAATATCCTTGTATCATATCGACTTCTAGCAATCGTAAAATATTGCACTGATCCGCAGTCTCAGCACCTTCGGCAACAACCTTGAGACCTAAATTGTGTCCAAGATTGATCACTGCTTTAACAATCACTTGGCTATCTACATCCGACTCTAGATCAAGAATGAAGCTTCTATCTATCTTTAAGGTTTGCACAGGAAATTTCTTTAAATATCCCAAGGAAGAATATCCAGTTCCAAAATCATCTATAGAAATTCGGATTCCAAGACTACGAATTTGTTCCATGATATCAATAGCATGATCAGAATTATCAATCAAGGAACTTTCTGTGATTTCTAATTCCAAAAGATGAGAAGGAATCTTAGCCTCTTCCATAAATTTTGTCAAATTTCCAACCAAAAATTCATGCTTAAATTGCTTAGTCGAGAGATTGATGGACACATCTAAATCTATTCCTAGCTTTTGGTATTCAGCTATCTTTTCTATAGCTGTATGCATCACCCACTCACCAATAGGTACGATTAGTCCAGTCTCTTCAGCAAGAGCGATGAAACTCACAGGAGGAATGTATCCTTTAATGGGATGCTTCCATCGAATCAAAGCCTCAAAACCTGCTACCTTCATGTTATGGATTAAGATCTTAGGTTGGTAGTAAAGCTCGAATTGATTCTCACGAAGAGCAACTCGAATCAGATTCTCCATCTCAAGTCTATGCATGACGGTTGATTGAAGAAATGGAGTGTAGAAGGAAAAAGTATTCTTCCCACGTTTCTTTGCTAGGTGAAGAGCATTATCAGCATTCTTAATTAAAGATTCAGGTTCTTTGCCATCGTTGGGGAAAATGGAAATACCAATACTCATGCTTGTAAAGATTGAATGATTTTCTACCATTATGGCATTGACAAAACTATCTTTGATGGACTCACAAACTATAGCTGCATCTGCTTCGTTTTCTAAATCAGGTAAGGCTATTAAAAATTCATCCCCACCTTCTCTGGAAATTATATCGTAATTTCGAATAGCGTTCGTTAATTTTTCAGAGACAACCTGAAGGAAGCTATCACCAAAATTGTGACCATAAGAATCATTCATGTATTTGAAATTATCAATATCTATAGAAAGTATTCCAACCTTCTTGTGATGACGAAGAGCTTCCTCTAACATAATGGAAAGTTTTTCAATAAAAAATTTCTTACGAGGCAAACCAGTAATTTCATCATAGTAAGCTAAATATGAAATTCTAGCTTCTGCACTTTTTCTTTCGGAGATGTCTCGAAATGCTATTGCCATTCCATAACCATCAATATGCAAAGGAGTTGCCATTACTTCAAGCCATAGAATACCAGATTTCTTCATAAGACCAAATTCTAAGCCTCTAAGACTTTCTTTTTTCTTTAATGCTTGTAAGAGGGTAAAATTTCTAGGTAGTATGGATGTTCCATTCGGCGAAACTATGGGCCATTTGCGATAATTTAATGATCTTTTAAGCTGAGTTCCATTTTCTATTTCAAAAATTTCTTTAGTCGCTTGGTTGTATTCCAAAATATTCCCAACTTCATCAGTAACAGCAATACCAATAGGAAGATTATCAAAGATATTCTTATACTTCTTCTCTTGGTTGCTTAATTCGTTTTCAATATCTTTTTGATTTGTAATAACTTGAAAGATACCAATGATTTTTTCTTGTTCTAAGTTTGGAATAGCAAGCCAAGATATCCATTCCACTTTACCTTGTTTGGTGATAATTCGATTCTCAAAATTAGTTAGAACATTACCAGTCACTAAACCAGATAATGCTTCTAAGGAAGAAGCTGTATCACGAGGATCAATAATATTTAGTAAATCTCGATTGAGTAATTCTTCTTCGCAATAATCTGATATCTTGCAAAATTGCGCAGAGGCACGAATGATCTCCCCTTTCAGATTAAATTCCATTAAGCTATCAGGATACTCTTTAGTAGTTTCTAATAGTTTAAATAAGTGATTGTTGGCTGAGTTGTCTATACTTCCAGAATTTTGTAGTGTAGAATAGAATCAAGAAAAAAGAAGAAGTTTAAAAATTGGAAAGTATCTTTAATATTTCATCACCGTATTTTTCAACCTTGGATTCACCCATTCCTTTGATACGAATCAAATCTTCCTTGGTTCTAGGTAAATCTTCAGCAATTCGCTTTAATACGGGATTTTGAAGAACCATAAACTTTTTCCATTTTAATTTACGCGCCTTCATGTCTCTGTAGTTCTTTAATTTTGTAAGTATAAGGGAATTTGTAGTCAAGTTACGTTTTGGACTGATTTCGCTAGAATCCTTAAGCTTTCTTGTTCGAATGGGCGGCTTGGATGTGATAAATATTTTAGGATATTTATCGCCTTTCTGAGAAAGTATTTTCTTCTCTAGAGCATTTTCCATAAAACGGATTAAGGCTGATTCTGGTACATGGCTTAATTTGCCATATTCAGGTATACGATCTAATTTCTTGCGTAAGGCATCTTTGGATTTAGATCCTTTTAATAAACTGGCAACAGAAGTCTTCCCAAATTTGCCATCCAAAGATTGAATTGTATTGTAGATAATTGTTTCTTCCTCAGAATTAAATTCATAGCTTGCCTTGGTTTCTTTGACTTCTGATTTCTTGATTTCTCTTTGGATGTAGGAATCTCTTGTTCCATGTTTCTTCTGGCAGTTATCACAAATTCCACAAGACTCTAGATTTTCTCCAAAATACGAACAAATCGTACGCTGTCTACACTCAATGCTTTTACCATAAGAACGCATAAAACCCAAAAGAGTTTCTCCGCTCTTGCGATTGGTCTCCTTAGAAATAATAAATTGCTGCACAGATAAATCTGCATTATGGAAGAATAGAACACAACGAGAATCAAGTCCATCCCTACCAGCACGTCCCGCTTCTTGGTAATAAGCCTCCATAGATGCAGGTGCTTGGTAGTGGAGTACTAAACGTACATCTGGATGATCTATCCCCATACCAAAAGCATTTGTTGCAATCAGAATTCTTACTTTACCAGAAGCATAGGCATTTTGTGTTCTCTCTCTGATTCCATCCGTTCTTCCGGCGTGGTATTTTCCAATGTTGAATCCATTATTCTTAAGGAAGTCATATACTTCATCTACTTGAGCTCTAGTGGCACAATAGATTATACATCTTCCTGTTTCTAATTTATTCTTCCAAGAATCTAAATACCTAAAGAGCAATTCCTTCTTGTCTAAGACTCGTTCAGGATATTCCACTTGGAATTTTAAATTCTTACGATAGAAACTAGATTGGATACGAACTGCATCTCTCATACCAAGATTTTTGATAGTATCATTTACAACTTGTTCTGTAGCAGTTGCCGTTAAGGCAACAATAGGAAAGTTGCCTGATTTATAGGATTCTCTTAATTTTGCAAGTGTACGATAGCTAGGTCTAAAATCATGACCCCATTGCGATACACAATGTGCCTCATCCACTACCAGAAGATTTATATTCATTTTCTGGAATATTCTATCGAAAGAATCAGAAGTGATGCGCTCAGGAGACACAAAGAGGATCTTCAATTTCCCTTGGACAGCTTGGCTCAATACCTTCATTTGTGTTAGCTCATCTTGGCTTGAGTTACAAGTTTCTGTAAGAATTCCAAGTGCATTCAAGGAATCTGCCTGGTCCTTCATGAGAGCTATCAAAGGGGATACTACAAGTGTGATACCACTTGGCATAAGAACAGATGCTAGCTGGTAGATTAATGATTTTCCAGCACCTGTTGGAAGAACGGCAAAGGTATCTTGTCCATTTAAAATAGATTGAACAGCCTCTCTTTGTCCACTTCGAAAAGTCTCAAAACCAAATATTTTCTTTAAGCTTGCATCCAAGGATACAGGAGGATTCGTTGTAGTCATATAAAGTTAGGTAAGAAAAGAATGACTAAAAGAACAAACCCTTCTTCTTTCTTGTGGTGCGTCTTCTTGCAGTTGGCTTGAGACCTAATACTCCTAGCAATCCTCTGGTTACTTCTTTGATTACAATTTTGCCAGCAGCCGATTCAGTTACTTTTTCAAAGGTTGACTTTTCTTCTTTGACCCTTCCACCCGAACCTGAGGATTTCTGATTGGAACTTTTCTCTTCTGCTTCCGCTCTTTCTTCTTCTAGGTTCTTTAATTTCTCGTTGAGAATTTCATAGGCTGACTCTCGGTCTACGGTTTCAGAGTAATCTTCAATCAAATCACTTTTGGAAATTAATTTTGAAATCTCATCATCCCTTAACACATCCATACGAGACTTGGGAGCAACTAAAAGAGTTGCTGCGAGTGCTGTTGGACTTCCCTTCTCATTGAGGACAGTGATCAAAGCCTCTCCCATACCCAAAGAAGTAAGAGCATCTTCTGTATTATAATATTCAGAAATTGGATAATTCTGAGCGGTAAGTTTAATTTCTTTGCGGTCTTTAGCCGTAAATGCTCTCAGTGCATGTTGTATTTTCATACCTAATTGAGCCAGGACAGCATCCGGAACATCGCCAGGAGATTGTGTACAGAAAAAAATTCCAACACCCTTAGATCGAATTAATTTAATAATAGTTTCAATTTGATTGAGAAGTGCCTTAGATGCTTCCTGGAAAATCAAATGTGCCTCATCTATGAAAATCACAAGCTTAGGTTTATCCATGTCGCCTGCTTCGGGAAAGTTGGCATAGACTTCCGCAAGTAAACATAGCATAAAAGTAGAAAATAGCTTAGGCTTATCCTGAATATCCGTTAGACGAAGTATGGAAACCATCCCCTGCCCTTTCTCATTCACGCGAACGAGATCTTCCACTTCAAAAGATGGCTCACCAAAAAATTCCTCAGCTCCCTGGGATTCAAGCTCTACAATCTTTCTAAGAATAATACTTAAGCTGGATTCTGAAATCTTTCCATAATCTGCTTCTAGCTCTTGCTTGCCTTCTTCGGTGGCAAATTGAATGATCTTCTTCATGTCTTTCAGATCTAGCAAGGGGTATTTATGATCATCGCAATATTTAAATAAAATTGTAACTAAGCTTGCTTGGGTATCATTCAATTCTAGAATCTTGGAAAATAAAATGGGACCAAATTCAGAAACAGTAGCACGAAGCTTTACACCTGGCTCCTTGGATAAACTTAAGAATTCAACTGGACAGCCTGCTGGTTTGTAATCAGCTCCTATTTTCTTCTGGCGCTCCTCTATCTTTTCATTGCTCTCTCCAGAAGTAGCTATTCCACTCAAGTCACCCTTAACATCCATCACCAAACAAGGTACACCTTGTTCGGAAAGCCTCTCAGCAATAATTTGCAAGGTCTTGGTCTTTCCAGTTCCTGTTGCGCCTGCAATAAGACCATGTCGATTGAAAGTTTTGAGTGGAGCTGTAACGTGAGTGGAAGGAAGTGCTTCTCCATCCAAAATTGCAGTTCCTAATAAAATTGTATCACCTTTAGATGCATAGGATTGCAGTATGGTTTCTTGGAATTTGGACTTAGATTTTGACATTGCCTAAATATCCAAGAAAACCCATACATATGTCAAGCAGAGTTTTTCACAAAAAATTCTTGATTCTTTCAGTGAAATCTACCAGTCTACTCATCTGGAGTATGAACTTGAAAAAAATAAATATCCTAGTCCTTTTGATCCTTTGTTTTCCTGTCTATCTATTTTCCCAAGATCGTTATGGCCTAATCATAGGTACCAATTACAAAGGAAATACTGCCAAGATTCCTGAACTTGCTTTGTGCGAGAGAGATGCTGAGTATCTAAAGAACCAAGTTCAAAAATTTGGAGAATTCAAAGATGTAAGAGTTCTTTTGGGTTCCCAAGTTACCAAGGCGAATGTTCAGAAAGAAATTGACATTTTGGCTAAGAAGGCGAAAAAAGATGATACTGTCTTTTTATATTTTTCAGGCCATGGAACCTACCAAAATGATGCCAAGGCTCCTAATGGGATGAGAAACTATCTTGTCTGTTATGATAGGCCCCATATTTCTGATGATGAGTTAAATTCATACCTTTCCAAAATCAATTCACCTAAAACCTTAATGATGTTAGATTGTTGTTACTCAGGTGGTATTGCCAAAAAAGGAAAGAACACGAGAGGGTCTTCTCCTGTTCCAATTCCTGAAGGTTCAAATGGAGTAGTGAAACAAAACGCGGAAGACTATTATTTCCAAAATAAAACCATCATTTCTTCAGCTGATGACAACCAAACTGCTATAGAAGTTGGTGGATCCATCAATCATGGAATCTTCACTTATAATTTCGGAAGAGCTATTGAAAATGCAGACCTTAACGGAGACAAGGTGATCACTGCTTTAGAGGCTTTCTTTGTTTCTCGCTCAGAAACGGAAAAGATGGCTAAAAGATTCAATCATGAACAAACTCCTCAGATATCAGGAGATGCATCCGGTGTATTTCTTGCTGGCAAGGCAACTCCTACGCCACCAACTCCTCCCGCTAAGCCACCTACGAATGTAGCCCAACCCCTTCCACCTGCACAAGAAACACCTACTCCAGAGCCTATTGCTCCTGTGGTAACCCCAGTGAGTCCACCCACTGTGGTAACACCGGAAGAACCTGTAGCTCCTCCAGTAACACCGAATGTTGGGTCAATTCTCATTCGAACAACGATAATCAAAGCTAAAGAACTTAGTTCTAACAAGGGAAATGATCCCTATCAGTTGCTCAAAAAGCAAAAGCTACCTATGAATACCAAGAATGCTTCTGATTCTAAATCAGAAAGTAGAACTATCAAGGTCTTGGTAGATGGAGAAGAATATCCATCTAAGATAATAGCTGTTAAATCAAATCTTTGGGGAGCTTCTATGGTTCAAGGTAGATTGATTCCTGGAGAAGTCTATCATGTGAAAGTAGAGGGAATCACAACTGGCGTTCATAAGGTTACAGTCTTAGCTGATGAATACCCACAATTTGAATCCGCAATTGGAGTCCTACCTAACCAAGAAAATATTCTAGATGTATCTTCAAGTATAGGTGGCTTTGGAGCAATCCAAGGTAAAGTATTCTTTAAGACTCTGGATAATCCCGTATCTAACCAACCTATCTATATGCCAACGATAGTATCAACCCGTGGAGTACAGAAAGTATTTACTGACAAGGATGGTAACTTCTGGTTTACAAACTTAAAACCTGGGACTTATGAAATTCGAGCGAGTTTTGCAGAAGAAATGAAACTAGAGAATTCAATGATAGTGGTCAAGCCTGGAGAAGTTAGTAAGGTAGATATAATTCTTAATGTGAAGACTAAAAGCACTAAGACAAAATACTAGAATTCGTATGTAACCACTTTGCTAAAACATCCCCAAGCCGATTGCGATCTATTGGCTTGGAGATATAATCATTCATTCCAGAATGCAAAAATTTTTCCTTATCACCATCTAGAGAATGTGCTGTTACTGCAATGATGTTTACAGCTTGAAGTTTATTTTCTTCTTCATATTCTCGAATCAATTGAGTTGCTTCCATACCATCCATAACAGGCATTTGTATATCCATGAATACTAGATCTACCCTAGAAGACTTTAAATATTCATAGGCTTCTTTGCCATTCGAAGCAACAATGATTTCAAAATTAAAGTTCTTCAGCATTGATTGAAGGACTTTTTGGTTCACTTCATTATCCTCTACAATTAAGACCTTAATGGCAGTTTTGTCTAGGCTTGGAATGAATTTTGGATTTTCTAACATAGAACTATTCTTAGAATCTCGTGACTCAAATTCTATGGTGAACCAAAATTCTGATCCCTCGGATGCTCTTGAATTGTATCCAATCTCTCCATTCATAAATGAAACTAAACGCTTACAAATAGATAGACCTAAACCTGCTCCTTCATATTTTCTTGTATAAGACCCGTCTATTTGTTGGAAGGGCTTGAATAGTAGCTGGACTTTTTCAGGAGGAATTCCTATTCCGTAATCGATTATACTGAATTTTAACAAAATTTTATTAGAAGTCTTAGCAGTTTCCTTAGTTACATGAATATCAATTCTCGAATTATCATGAGAAAATTTGATCGCATTGCCTATTATATTTACAAGAACTTGGATCAAGCGTCCTGGATCACCATAAAGCTGGTCGGGGATAGTATCTTCAATGACCAAGTCACAAAATAAGGATTTTTCTTTGGCACGAGAATGGAATATATTGATTGCCGAGTTTAAAATTTCCGACAGGGAAAAGATTTCATTTTCTAATCGAAGATTGCCTGATTCTATCTTGGAAAAATCTAGAATGTCATTGATCAATCGGAGCAAAATTTTGCCTGAGGACTTAATGATAGCAAGAAAATTAACCTGTTCATCATTCAAATCTGTCTCTTCTAACAACTCACTAATTCCAATAATCCCATTCAAAGGAGTTCTAACCTCATGACTCATATTGGCAAGAAATTGGGATTTAATTCGGCTTGCCTCTTCAGCCTCTCTGAGTACTGATTTTAACTCTATATTACTCGATTCTAAATTATTTCTATATAAAACTAGTTGTGATTCGATTTTCTTTTGTTGCGTATAATCTATAGTAGATGTTACTATATAGCGTACCTTATCATCCTCTAGAATAGGAGAGAGGGTTGTTTTAAAAAAATAAGAATTCCCATTTAATGTGATCTCTTTTTCAACTGTGATCATTCCCTCATTCAGACATCTCTTGAATGTATCTTCAACTAACCTTCCACTTGTATCTCCAAAAATTTCAAGAGCTGTTTTATTGATAAGTTTATCTGCTCTTATTCCAAATTTATTCAAAAAGCTAGAGTTAGCTCTAAGATAAACAAAATTATCTGGAGATTCTACATGAATAAGGGCGAGTAAATCTTGGGTTCCATTGAATACAATTTCATATTCAACTGCAAGATTCTTTGAGAACTTTTCAGAGACTTTCATTTGCGAAATATCTAAAAAAGTTACAATGAAGCCATCATCTAATTTAGAAGCAGTGATTTGAAACCATAGATCTACACCTTCGTGACGGTAATGGTGTTCGAATTCAATCTTTTTTCCTGTCTCAACAACTGACTTGTAACGATCAAATAATCTATCTTTTTTATTTCCAGGCATGATGGTTAAGAGCTTATTGCCAATTAAATCATTAGCATTCATACCCACTATAGCTTCTGCCGATTTATTAACAAGTATCCAACGAAAATCTACAATTTGGTTCTGAGAGTCTCGAACCGACTCGAATGCCATAATTCCCGATTGAACTGTATCTAAAACATTTACTAGAATTGATTCCTTGTTCATAATCTGAAATATGCCCTGCTCTGATAATAGACTAGAAGAATTCTATTTTTAAAATCCTTTTTTCTTTCTAAAGATATTTTGTTCCTGAATGGATTCGATTTTCTTTTCAGGAGTTCTTGGTGGAGCTTCTTTAAAATCAGAGTCATCGAATTTTTTAGATTTCACTTCTGGTCTCACTTTGATGGAAAAGTAAGAACTTCTCGATACTAAATTCCATTCTCTATATTGAATGAGATTTCCATTTAAGGTAACAGAATCATAGGGATAGGTATCTTTTTCTTTATTCAAACGATTGATAGATGTTTTGTATTGGGATTGGCAATTGTTTACTGAGGAGCAACCATCCTCGGTGAGTTTATTATTCTTCTTTAAGTCTTTTAGAATTTCTGATTTGATTCTAGGGCAATCAGATCCTGAATTGAGACACAACTCTTGGATGATAGGATCTATCAATAATAATTCCAAATGTGCTGAGTAATTCCCATTTTGAATTGCACTGGTTATTAAAAGTCTTTGGCTGAATCTAGAATCTGCATTAGTCGACTTAGAACCAAGCAAATTCTGTCGAGCAACTTCTTTTCCAGTAGAATCTAGTAGAACCAGATAGTGGGAAACGATTTCGCCGCTCTGAATCATTTGCATGAGATTTAAACCAGAGTTAGTTGTTGAGATTTCTAAATCAATATAGGAATTGCCTGATTGGTCTAATTTTAATTCTAAAGAATTGGAAGCATCTTGGGCTTGGATCAATACAGAAGAAAGATCTATACTCTCCTTACTGAGAGGGATGTAATTCCCAGATGTCTTACAATTTAGAATGGATAACAAAAATAAAGCATATGAAATAAAGATTAGAGATGGAATTCTAATTTGTACCATCTCTAATCTTAGGTTGATGAATTCAGTTTCGTCAACTCATTTTAAATCAAATTAAAGTGTGTCAGAATAAGAAACTTCTAACTTTTTCAAATCTTCTGTTTTGATTACTTTTGTAGAGTTGAGCTTTCCATTTTGAGAAAGTTTCAAGATTGTTGAAGAACCAATTTCTTGAGAAGAAACAAGAATTTCTTGGAATTTGTCACCTTCAAGAGTATACAACTTTCCTTCTTGATCTTGGAAGGCATAAAAATCTTGGGACTTACTTTCTGTTTTTACGGAAATTTTTAATTTTTTTCCAAAATCAGAATAACTAAGTTTTACATTTTCTTTTCCATTTTGAAATTCACGCACCAAAGTACCATCTGAATTAAATTCATTCAAAGCTACTGGATTGGAGCCAGTCCAGAATTCAACAAGATTGAACAAGAGAACATCCGCAAGAAATCCAATTCCGTAAAGAATGCTGAACGGAAAGTACATTAAAATAGTTTTGATGAACTTATTAAGAAGACCAGTTCCAATATTTAAGCCCTTATGAGCACCATAAACCGCTTTAACAATTCCGAAACTTCCGAAACAATTCACAGTGGAAAACATTCCTACGACTGCAATGCAAAGGACTGTGATTGCTTTTTTAAAATTTTTTATCTGAGGCATACAAAAATTTCTCCTTGAGTATGTTGGTTGATTGATAGTATAAGCAGAATCATAATTTCCTTGCAAGTATTCTTTTTTTTCGTAATATGACTTATTGAAGACTCCAAACTATGATCTTTTCTAATTTTGAATTTTTCTTATTTCTTGTTATCGTTTTTTTCCTTCATTGGTATCTAATTCCATTTCTTTATAAGGATGCTGACCAACAAATAAGAGCAATTCATATCCTACTTCTCATATGCAGTTATCTTTTTTATATGAATTGGGATTGGCGGTTTGGCTTTTTAATATTTATCAGCACAGCAATTGATTACTACGCAGGCTTAATCATTTTTGACACTACTTCTGAAAAAGTTCGAAGATCTGCTCTATGGATTAGCTTGACGGTCAATCTTGTTTTTATACTGGGCTTTTTTAAATACTATAATTTCTTTTCATCCTCCTTCAATCGCATCATGCAAGAAGGACTAGGATTTCCCAACTCCCTTCCTATCCTAGATATAGTTCTTCCAGTAGGTGTTTCATTCTATACCTTTCAATCTATGAGTTATACGATAGATATTTATAGGAAAATCATTCCTTCTGAAAAAAGTTTTATCAAATTTGCTCTCTTCGTATCTTTCTTTCCTCAATTAGTAGCAGGTCCTATAGTAACAGCTAAGACTTTTATACCCCAACTCAGTTCTCTAAAAAAACTAGAAGAAATACCTTTTCGAAAATCATTTCGTTACTTTTTTATGGGATATTTTAAAAAGGTTGTCTTATCTGATAATGTTTCTCCCATTGTTGATCTAATTTTTAATAATCCAGAATCTTATAGCTCTATAGCTGTGTGGCTTGCCGCATTCTTATTTTGTATCCAAATCTATTGTGACTTTAGTGGATATACTGATATGGCATATTCAGTTGCTCTTTTATTTGGATATGAACTTCCCGAAAATTTCAGAATGCCTTTCACCTCCTTAAGCATAACAGAGCATTGGCGAAGATGGCATATTACACTATCTACTTGGTTGCGTGATTATGTGTATATTTCTATGGGTGGTTCTCGCGCAGGTGTGTTAAGACATAGGTTTAATCTCATGTTTACTATGTTTGTTGGGGGAATATGGCATGGTGCAAATTGGACCTTTGCAGTTTGGGGTTTATCCCAAGGAATCCTCTTATTTACAGAAAGCCTTTTAAAAGATTTTAGAATTAAGTTTATTAAATTCAATTACGATTTCTTGAAACCAAGCATGAATGTATTTCGTTGGTTCTATACTGCAATTCTTACAGCCTTATTTACAACTTGCTTTCGCGCTGATTCTTTAGAAACAGAATGGATTATTCTTGGCAAAATGTTTTCCAACCAAGATGGAATTCTTAGACCTTATATGCTCAAGACCGGACTACCTGTACTTGCTATAGTCTATATCACTCATTGGATGGGGCATTTCATTTATGAGAAAAATTGGAAAGTTCACATCAATCCAAGATTAGAATTTGTTTCTTATCCTATGTTAATTCTCCTATTTTCTTTATTCACACCAGATATAGTGATCCCTTTTGTTTATTTTCAGTTTTAAATTTTGTTGACCCCAGCTTGGAATCTGCTCCTATGGGAGAGGCTCTGAATAGATTCTTATGAGTTCCCACAGAAAAGTAAATAGAATAACACCCAAAGAATTCGAAGATTATCGAATCTTATTAGAATTGGATGAGCTTACTCTGGAAGGCAAAATGGGAAATGTCTCTGAGACAGGATTATGTATCATAATGCAAGACAATTCCTTATTAGATGAAATTGACAATGAAATCTCAGGAATCATTCTATCTAAAGATCACAAAGAGAAAATTCCTTTCGATGGAAAAGTTGTTTGGTACAAAGTTCAAAAGTCAAATAACGAAATCACTCATCTTTCTGGGATTGAATTCTATAAAAAAATCGATCTCAGCAACCAACTAGCGATCAAAAGTATCTATAGCGATACATAACCATAATTAACGTAAAATGCAAAAATTAACTTACTATTTATGCATACTCGTATTCATACTACACTGTAAGTCAGAAACTGACATCCTTGGTCCTGAAATTTTGGCAAACAAAGGATGGATGGATCTATCTGCTTGGAATATTGATGAAAAGCAAAGCATAGAACTGAAAGGTGATTGGGAATTCTACCCCTTCCAAATACTTACCTATGGAGAATTTCCCGAAACAACGAGCTTATTACAAAAAGTTCCTTTGGTTTGGAATGGAAATCTTCCTAACAAAACTAATGCGAATGGCGTAGGATATGGAACACTCAGACTTCGACTAAAAAGTTTACCTAAGCAAAAATTGATGCTCTATATCACATCCATCCCGACCTCTAATGAAATCTACTGCGGACCAGTATTAATTTCAAGTTCAGGAAAAGTTGCAACCAAAATCAAGGATGCAATTCCAAATCTTAGTAATTCCATAGGAAGTATTCCTGAATCCTGTAGTTCTTATAATGAAATCATTTGGCATATTAGCAACTTCCATGAATTCAAAGGTGGTCCTTGGATAGCACCACTGATTGGCAAGCCTAATGCAATCATAAGAGAGTATTCAAATCATCTTGCGCAGGATTTATTTTTTCTTGGTGTAACTCTAATTATGTGTGTTTACCATTTTGTGCTCTGGTTTTTTAGAAGGCAGGATAGAAGGAGTCTGGTATTTTCAATAGTCTGCTTTCTATTTATGGTTCGCATACTAGGTACTGGCAAAACGATAGAATTCTATTTCCCTAGTGCAAATCTTTATGAATTATTTAATAAATTAGAATATATAGGATTTATTGGTTTATTAGTTAGTTTTCCTTGGCTTTGCAGAATTCTCTTTCCTTTGGAAATTAGCAGATACTATATTTGGATAAATACTTTTTTAGGTGGAATCTTCTTTATCCAAACTTTACTTTTTCCTGCATTGGTCTATACGTCCTATTTAACCTACCTCCAACTCATTACCTTGGCGTCGATTATAATCATATCCTATGGAATAATTAAAGCCTTTTATTGGGATAGACCCGGTGCAAGAATTATGATAGTTGGATACTTATTTCTTATTCTTACAATTCTGCATGATTTGTTTATTTCTCATAGATTGATTTATGGAATACATATTGCTCCTATAGGATTTTTTGTTTTTCTAGTATCTCAGTCATCTATACTTGCTAGAATATTTTCCAATGCCTTCCGAACCGCCGAACATCTCACTTTGAATCTAAAATCAGAAGTTGAAGCGAAGACAACCGCCTTACAAATCGCAGATGAGCAAAAGTCCTCCTTCTTTGCAAATATTTCACATGAACTACGTACTCCACTAACTTTGATACTATGGCCAATTGAAGCTTCTATTTCTAGTAAGAAACAACTCACTGAAAAGCAAATAAATATTATTTACAATAATGCGAAAAAATTACTCTCTCTGGTAAATCAATTGCTTGATCTACAGAAAATAGCAGCTGGAAAATTTCAATTGCAATTGAAATCTCTTGATATTTCAAAAATGACAGAAGAGATTTTAGAAAATTTTTCTTATGCGATTGAACACAAAAAAATCAAATTAGAATTTTCTAATAAAGTTGAGAGTGCAGTAGTTCTCGCTGATCCAAGTCAAATTGAAAAATGTATTTCCAACTATCTTTCCAATGCTATGAAATTTACTCCTGAAGATGGAAGTATAAAGATTTTAATTCAGAATGCAGCTCAATCAAATTACTTACAAATACTCATCCAAGATACTGGAAGAGGAATTCCTGAAAATAAGAAACAATTTTTGTTTAAAAGATTTGGATACTCAGAACCTAGTCTTACCAAAGAACAAGAAGGCACAGGACTTGGCTTATCGCTTGTTAGAGAAATAATTGAATTACACAATGGCGAAGTTGGCTTTAACTCAGAAGAGGGAGTGGGCTCAGAATTTTGGTTTACTCTTCCTCTTTCCAATTTGAGTGCTTCATCTTACAATCTATCTCAGAATTTTAACCATCTTAGTACTACTGTTAAAGAAAACAAAGAAGAACTCAATCTAGCACCAGTACAATCTGGAGCAAAAGTTCTTGTTGTGGAAGATAATGAAGATTTGCGCGAATTCATTTCTGGAATTCTTGAAAGCAAAGGATTTACAACTTACAAGGCTATAGATGGAGAGGATGGATTAGCGAAAATCTATTCCATACTACCAGATATTATTCTTACAGATTTGATGATGCCCAAACTTTCTGGATCTGATATGATTCGTTTATTCAAAAAGAACCAACTCACCAAAACAATTCCAGTTATCCTACTTACAGCTAAGGCAGAAGTCGAAACAAGAAAAGAAGTTCGACTCGCTGGAGCTGATGCGTATTTATCCAAACCATTCAATAGCGATGAGCTTTTAGCTGTTGTCAAAAATTTGTTGCAATTAAAACAAATGGAAAAGCATTTATTAATTGAAATGGGAAAGGCACAGAAAATCCAAGAAGCCCTTCTTCCTAAATTTAATAAGAAATACAAAGAGTTTGATTGTGAGTTATTCTTAAAAAGTTATGATAAAATTGGTGGAGATTTCTATGATATCATTGAAATAAATCCTAAGCTTATTCGCTTTATCATTGCAGATGTATCGGGACATGGTTTGCCTTCTGCCTTAATTGCTTCAACTTTAAAGATCTTGTTTCAGAAATCTAAGAATCTTTCAATAACAGAATTTTTAAACTCAGCTAATCATGATTTGTATGGCAACCTAGGGGGTCATTTTATAACAAGCCAAGTAATTGAATTGGATTTAGAATCTTCTACTTTATCTCTTGCTAGTGCTGGACATCCAGGTATTTATCATATGAGAAATAAATCCATCCAAATTATAGAATCCAGAGGACGAGCTCTCGGAATTACAGAAAATGCAGAATATAAATTTATATCCCTACCCTTACAAAAAGGTGATAGGATATTTATGGTCACAGATGGGCTAATAGAAGTTAAAGACAATAGCAATGGTTTACTCGGTGAAGATGGCTTAAAAGAAATCCTTATGATTAATTCTAAACAATCTATTCAAGAGGCTGTCCATAGCATCATAGATAATATAATTTCTTTCAGCAATGAAAAAGATTTCTCTGATGATGCAACTATGATAGTACTCGATTGGAAAAATTAAATCAATTTCTTCTTCGAATAAAAGCAGGAATCTCTAAATCTTCTTCCCAAGTATTACTATTTGATTTATTGCTAGGCTGAGCTTTCAAAGATCTACCACCTAGCTGAGAGTTAGATTGAGTACTTGGGTGAATTGTATTAGATTCATTCCCTACCTCATTTCTTTCTGCAAGTTTTCCTACTTGAGAACGATCTCGAATCATTGCTTGGCTTTCATTCATATTCACTTTAAAATTAGGATTTTGATTGGAAGTAAAATTTGATTTTGCAGATGATGTATCTATATAATTATTTTCTAAACCTACAACTTTTGATTTTTGAATAGGTTGCTCGGAAGAACTAGACTTGTAGAATCCAGTTGCAATAACAGTAACGCGTATTGTATCTTCTATTTCAGTATCTTCGTTTAAACCAATAATAATATTCGCATCTTTATCAACTTGTGATGTGATGATTTGCGAAACCTCATTCCAATCATGAATAGTTAGATCAGCACCACCTGTTACATTTACAAGAAGGGATTTTGCTCCATTGATAGATGAATCATCTAACAAGGCATTGTTAATCGCTTGTTCAACAGCTTGGATCACTCGACCTTCGCCAAATCCTTCCCCCACACCAAGAACAGCATCGCCTGTGTCTTTCATGATAGCTTTTACATCAGCAAAATCTACATTGATTATTCCAGGGTTATTAATGATATCCGATATTCCACGAACTCCATTCAATAGTATATCATCAATTACACGAAAAGCCTGATCTATAGGGGTCTTTCTATCAACCACTTGAAAGATTGAATCATTTCGAATAGTAATTAATGTATCCACATATTTTCTAAGTTGTTCCATTCCAGCAAGTGCATTGTCCATACGACGCTTCCCTTCAAAGGAAAAAGGCAAGGTAACAACACCAACAACCAAACATTTCATTTCTTTGGCTATGCTAGCAACTACAGGAGCAGCACCAGTTCCAGTCCCACCACCCATGCCTGCGGTGATAAATACCATATCAGCTCCCTTAAGTGCTGCCATGACTCTATCTTTATCTTCTTGTGCCGCTTTCTGACCAAGATCAGGATCGCCTCCAGCTCCCATACCTCTAGTAATCTTAGAGCCTAATTGTATTTTTGATTCAATAGGAGATTTTAATAAAACTTGTTCATCCGTATTCATAACCAAGAAATCAACGCCTTTCATATTAGCATCTATCATTCTTGTTACTGCATTCATTCCACCACCACCAACACCAATCACTTTGATTATTGCGGGGCTTGTTTTTTCATTTTCCATATAAAGCATAGGGCTCTCCCATAATTCTATAAATTATCCTGCATCCAACGTTTTACTTTTGTGGTCCAACCTTCTCGATCAGATCCGACTCTTGCATTTCTTTCATCTAACATATGTAACTTTGATGCATATTTAATCAAACCTACCGCCGTTGAAAACTCAGGGCTTGATACCTTATCCGATAATCCTGCCAGACCTGCTGGCTTAGCTTTGGATACGGATAGACCTAGAACTTCCTCAGCTAGCACATCAATACCAGCAAGGTAACTTCCTCCACCAGTAAGAACAACACCACCAGACAAAGATTGCTTAAAGCCCGATTTCATTAGCTCAGATTCAATATGTTCAAATATTTCTCTTGTTCTTGGCTCAATAATTTCTACCAATTCTTGATGGAAAATACTTCTAGAAGGTCTTCCGCTAATTGCAGGTATATCTATTTTTGAAGTAGGATCAATAGTTTCAATTTGCGTATGACCGTATCGCTTTTTGAGTGTTTCTGCAATTTCTATAGTCGTCTTTAGACCAATAGATATATCACTTGTTATATGATTGCTCCCCAAAGGAATTGTAGATGTATAACCGATTCCACCTTCAACATAAATTGCTAAATCACAAATACCTGCTCCAATATCTATAACCAGGGTGCCTAAGTCTTTTTCTCCAACAGTTAATACTGCTTCTGAACTTGCTAAACAAGAAAGAACTCTATCAATTTGATATAGATTTGATAATTGCAAACATCTTTCAATATTATTCAGCATGGTTGTTCCTGCAGTTACAATATGAACTTCAGTTTCTAGCCTAACTCCTGTCATTCCTATTGGATCGCGAATATTCGTCTGATCATCTACCTTAAATTCTCTTGAGAGAACATGAAGTAATTCCATATCTGCGGGGATATGTATACTTTGGGCAGCTTCTACGACACGTATGATGTCAGCTTCGGTGACTTCGCGATTTTTATTCGTGATTGCTATTATGCCTTTTTCATTTTGGGACTTTAACGTCTTACCTGTAACATTTACTATGACAGAATCAATCTCTTGACCAGCCATTAACTCAGCATCACTAACCGCTTCAATTATACCCTTACTTGTAGTTTCTAT
The DNA here is from genome assembly GCA_002786225.1 of Leptospira sp. GTDB lineage: Bacteria > Spirochaetota > Leptospiria > Leptospirales > Leptospiraceae. Next base: position 20,492 of record PEQN01000005.1, read on the forward strand.
ATTAATAATAGTCCCATTTTTTATACCGGTAGAAGGATAGGAACCCATTCCAATAATTTCAATTTCCCCTTCACCTAATAATCTTCCGATGACTACCTTAGTCATAGCTGAACCAAGGTCTAGTGATGCAACTGTTTGAAATTCTTCCATCAGTAGAAAAATGCGTCCTCTCCGCTTAAATCCATAAATTGTGCTTTTGAATTAGAATTTTCTAAATAGGCAATGCTTGAATATAATTTCTTTGACTGAAGGGTAGAAAGATACACTCCCATTTCGACTACCATTCTCGAAGGATGATGTAAGTAGATGTAAATATTTCCATCTTTTGATAAATGCACTTCTGATATTCTCTCTTTGAGTTCAGGAAACAAAGCGAACAGATTGTTCACTTGTTGAATTAATGCAAGAAAAGAACTTCCTTGTATTTCATCTTTATTTGTCTTAAATACTCCACTCAGAATGGGAAGCCATTTTGACCTTACATCATCAATGGATATGATTTTCAAATTAGAATCTAATTCGTATAATTTGCCCGAAGACTGAACCAACCATTCGATTTTCTTTTCTTCTATATAAATCTTAAGTATACCAGCTTGCTTTTTAATCGAAACCTTAGAAACTCTTGGATGCTTTTCTAAGGCATTATGCCAAGAACTTAGATCTACTTGACCTAGTCGAACAGATGATTCTATGTTCAAAATGTCCAAAACTTCGGAATACCTCAATCCTTCTAATCCGTGGACCTCTACTATAGCTTGTTCCGATGTAGTGAGAAATCCGCATTGAAGAAAAATTACACCAAAAAAAAGGGATATAAGGAATGATTTCTTCACCTAAATATTCTTTTATCATGAGGAAAGCCTGCTCTGTCAATAGAATTATGTCTCATATCAAGAATTCTTAGGAAAAAAGGAAGATTTCATTCAAAAAAACCAAGTTTCTTTAAATTTTTCCTAAATCCTTCTAAAATTGTCTGGGTAGTATGAACAATATCTTGACTTTGGGCTGGGAAAGTGCAGATTATCTCCATGAATGTAAAATACTTTTTGCTTGCTTTATTACTGATTTCTCCTTTTTTTACCTGCAAAAAATCCTCTGAAAATCAATCTACCCTAGGCTCAACACAAGCAATTGTATTTCTTTTAAAAGGCTCTGTAACTTTGAAAGATGCATCTGGGAAAGTGATTCCAGTAGAGCCAAAAGTCACACGAATTGCCAGTGATCATACTATTGAAACATCTAAATCATCTTATGCGGATATTTTACTTTCTGATGCTTCTATCATCCGTGTTTACCAAAATACGAAACTTCAAATTCAATCTATTCTTGCGGGCAATGGAGCCGATGAATCCAAGGTTGTTTTGACTACTGGAAAGTTGTTTCTAAAGACGGAAGGTAAAATTAACAAAGAACGCAGTATCATAGTAACCACCCCAACCACTGTGGCAGGTGTACGTGGAACAGAATTTATCATAGAAGAAACAGAGAATCAATCTACTGTCTTAGTGGGAGATGGAGCTGTGGAAGGAGGTTCTCTCAACGGTGAAGCGAAAGTTGTTAGTGCTGGCCAAAAGCTTGATGTTGTTGACAGCAATGCAAGTGTAACATCTATGAGTCGAGAAGAACTGGATAGCTTTAAAGAAGAAAGCCAAAGCATAGCCTCTATTGTATCAGACGGAAAAGCAGAAATACAAAATATTCTTCAAAACTTTCAGGAAGAAAAAGCTAAAATCCTGAAAACTATGGAAGAAAAAAAATCTGATAATTCTAAACTAATCGAAGATAAGAAAGAAGAAAATAAAGTTCTCATCAATGAACAAATCGACAAGAACAAAGATCAAATGAATTCAGTTAAAACTGGAACAAGTGATAAAGCAACGGAAGTCAAAGAAGGAACAGCATCCGAAAAAGAAAAAATACAAAACAATGCAAAAAGTGAAATGGAAAAACTAAAATCTGGATTTAAGGATATGTAATGGCTGAAACTCTTCCATTAGCTCCCAATAGCCAATCCAAGATTTTAATTATAGAAGGAGGAGGAATGAAAGGTTCCTTTTCTGGTGGCGTACTTTCTGTAATGGCAGAATACTATCCAGCACGTAATTTCGACACAATATTAGCTGTTTCTTCTGGTTCGTGTTCAGCCGCCTATTATGCCACTGCAAAGAACCATTTAGATACTCAGATAAAGAATATAGTGAACATTTGGAGAAACGAACTAGACGGTAGAAAATTAATCAATAGACTGAAATTTTTTATAGGGAAGCCTATGTTAAATCAAAAGTATCTTATTGATTATTTAATGAAAGAAAAATACCCTCTCCCTTTTAAGAATCTTTCTATGCCCAAATTTCCATCCTTTCATATTGTTGTCTCCAATATCAAAAAATTAAAACCAGAATACATAAGGGCCACTGAAGAGAATATTTTTGGTTTATTGCATGCTGCAACATCCCTTCCAATTGCAACTCGTGGAGAACATAGATTAGATGGGAACCTTTATACCGATGGAGCAGTTCTTGACCCCCTTCCCATCCGAGCAGCAATTGAAGCTGGGTATAAGGATATAACAGTTGTTATGAATAATCCTTTTACTCAATCAACAAAAAAATACAACCGTCTCCTTTCTTTGATTTCTTTTCCTTTCTACGGAAAGCTTGCCAAAATTTTAACGAAAGAAAATGAATACCGTTATTCATCTGCCAAGGAACTCATAGTTCATCCTCCCCAAGGTGTGAAGATCAAAGCAATCTATCCAACTTATCCTTTGATAGGATTAGTTTCCACTAACAAGGAAATGTTGAACCGAGCAATCAATCATGGAATTGAGAAAGGATTGAAAGCATTTAGAGATACTAAAAAAGGTATAGATCAGATTTTTTCTTATTTCTCTTAATTTATAATGTTACAAAATATTTTTAAGAAATTTATTGTTTTTCTTTCTATTATTTTTAGCATATTATTATCTTTAGAGATTGGTCTCAGATTCATTGATCCCCCTTCTCTTTCTTACTATAGAAATATAAAATTATTACACCGATTTCATCCTGACTACTATGTTACTCTTGGAAAAAATATAGACATAACTATCAAGCATTACTCAGGTCTATGGGAAGGAAGATTCACAACCAATTCACTTGGCTTTAGAGCATCTGATGAACCCAATCCCAGCTCCAAAAAAATTGCCTGTCTAGGCGATAGCTTAGTGATGGGTTTTGGAGTGAGTGATGAGGATACATTTTGCAACTTACTCAATGGCATTGAGATTAATGGAGAAAAATACCAAACTCAAAATCTAGCTGTAGATGCATATGGTTCCTTAGGTTCTGCAAAACGTCTTGAAGAATCCTTAACCAAGGTAGATTTTGATACCGTTCTCTTTTTTGTATCACCTAATGATTTTACAGTACCGCCAGGCTTAGTAGAACAAGGTGTGAAAGCCGACGACATTGTTGAGAAAGCAAGAGAAAATGATGAGGATTATAGACGAAAATTTCAAATACAATTTGAGCTTACTAGATATTCCTATCTTCTACAAGCAAGTAAACTTGCCTTAGAGCAACTAGCTATCAAAAGGCACCTCGCAAATAAAGAAGTCATATCTGAATGGCAAGATGCTAAGCAACCTTTCGATTATCTACTCTCCTCGTTTTATACTTTTCCTGAGCCTAAGAATTGCAATACATCCTCTACAGATATCAAATCGAAATGTCCAGAAACTATGCCAACTCACATCCAATGTGAGGCGAAGATACCACTCGCCACAGAATTAGATCCCTTACCAGAACAGACTATCTATGCCTATAATAAATTGTTAGCTGCATCTAAGAAACATGGAATTAAATTAATCATTGTTTACATTCCTATGCAAAATGAGGATATCTATTGCAATCAATCTAAACAACATTCTAGTCTTTATAATTATGTGATTCGCTCTAAAGCATTTTTTGCAGAACGTGGAATTGAATCTATTGAACTACTAGAGGATTCTCGTACGATCTGTCCAATAAGTGATTATTTTATACCTGGTGATGGACACCTAACACAGAAAGGAAATCTTTGGGTGAAGGATTCTTTAGTCCCTAAACTTCAAAAGTTAAGGAGCTCAAGTGCTTTTTAATTCTATTCATTTTTATGCATTTGCAAGTATTGTAATTTTTGCCTATTTCTATCTTCCTAAAAAAACGCAAAAGTCTTGGTTATTAATATCATCTTTATATTTTTATGCAGTATTTAAAGTACCATTTATACTTTTACTCTTAGTTTCAATAATTATCACCTATTACTTCACAAGACTACTTGTAGGAACAGAGAATCCTACTCTCAAGAAGCTTTATCTTTCAAGCTCCATTTTGGGGAATTTAAGCATATTGTATTTTTTTAAATATATTGATTTTTCCTTTGTTGCATGGAATACACTTTTGGGATTGAACTCATGTGACCCAGGTTATATCCAAAAATGGGGCATCATTCTTCCCATGGGAATATCTTTTTTCACCTTACAAGCTATATCTTACACGGTGGATGTACACAGAAAAATCATTCCCATCCACGATAGCCTTTCTGAATTTGCATTGTTTATATCTTTTTTCCCACAGTTAGTTGCAGGGCCTATCCTAAGAGCAAAGGACATACTTCCGCAGTTCGAAGGATTTAAAGAATTTCATTCAGAAAACTTTTATCTTGGTATGCGCCAACTTTCTTGGGGTTTCTTTAAGAAAACCATCCTAGCTGACCCTGTAGCAAATGTTGTTGATATGATTTATGGCAATCCAGGTCAATATGATTGGACTATGATGTGGCTTGCTGCCTTTCTTCATGCGATTCAATTGTATTGTGATTTTTCAGGATATAGCGATATAGCAATTGGACTTGGTAGAATCTTAGGCTTTCACATTCCGAAGAACTTCAACCGACCATTCTTTGCGATCAATCTTTCTGATCTTTGGGCAAGATGGCACATTTCCTTATCAAGTTGGCTACGTGATTACGTTTATATTTCGTTAGGTGGGAATAGAGTAAACCCTGCTCGCGGATATTTCAATGTTTTTATTACTTTCTTTTTAAGTGGTTTGTGGCATGGAGCAGATTGGGCAGTTCTCGCTTGGGGAACCTTTCATTCCGTCTTGATTGTAATTGAAAGATATCTTTTCTCATTTAAGAAAATTAAGAAATTCATGGAATCCATACCTCATTATATCATATGGATCTATCCATTCTTTATATTTACCTTTGCCTTATTTTTCTTTCGAGCAAAGCCAACACAAGGTATGACGGGAATGGAAGTTGCCTTATTTATGATAGAAAGAGCGTTTTCATTCAACCAAGGTTTAACAATTAATCTAACACTACCAATTTGGATTCTTCTTGCAGTTTTATTCTTAGTTGATCTTTTCCAAGAAAGGAAAGAAGATTTCTTTGAAAATTTTCATACAAATCGATTCTATTCTTGGTTACTCATTGGATTCGTTTTAGGAATATGTTTTTTGATTTATTCTGTATCTATCTCCCAACCATTTGTTTATTTTCAATTTTAACTGCTTTTAGTTTAGCCAAGATTGAAAAGAAGTCTAAAGTAAAATCTAACATATGTCCTTGTTTTATTTGAATTTTATTAATGTAGCATTTAGTTCCTTAGCAATCAATCTATGTGCTTTTGCATTCGGATGCCCGTCATCTAGAAGATAAAAATCCTGATTTAGAGCTTCTTTATATTTTTCAGTAAGATTTAAGACTTGAAAACCATGGCTTCGGAAAAATTGATCCATATAATTTAAATAAGCAGAATTATAATTAGGTGGTCCATTAGTGTATTTCCAATCTGGAGTAAGAATAATTAGAATAGGAATTTTGTACTTTTTACTAAGTGCACTGATTTCTTGTAAGGCGAGAAGAGTTGGATGATTATTATCTGGTTCTTCAAATTTTTCCAATAAATCATCTTTATAATCATTTCTATCCTTGGCATATTTGTTTGCTTCCAATAAGGATCGAATAGCTATCAAAGAGTAGATATTTTTACCTAACCAAAATTTAAACCTGTTTGATTTTTGGGAAGTATCATCAACAAAATCGGAACGAGAGAACATCCATACAATTTTTGATGGCAAATTTAAATCATAGCTTGTAGTAAATTTAATTTTATATTGCAATATATTTTTAATGTCTATAGATCCTAGCGAATCGGATGCTAGATTACGAACTATCCAATCATCTTTAGAAAGCAAATAGGGAAAGCTTTCCTTGTCACTTATTCCCCAACCCATAGTTAATGAGTCACCGATAGCCCATATGGATTTCTGTTTCAGCCTATCTTCTTTCGATTCATCCGCAGTAATTCTCTCTCCATTTGAGTTGGTTGAAAGTTCAAAATGAAATCCATGTGGGTGGCGAATCATTTCATCAACATTGGGGCAGAGTAAAATAGCATTCAAAATCTCATCAAAGCAGTGAACTTTTTTTTCTTGCACTTTGTATTGGTAGATAGGGTATTTTTGCCAGAAGAATGGTATCCTTAAAGTTACTTCTAGCAGAAAGAATAAGGTGATAATTCCCCAAAATACTGTTAGTATACCTGATTTATTTGATTTAATTAATCTATTCAAAGTGTACGCCCAATTTTTAACAATACCTAAGAATTCTTTATTGGAATGACTCCCAGGATCTAGCTTCCATCATTCATTTAGATTCCAATTTAAGTCAACAATATGTTTTTTTATCGAATTCTATGGAATGGCGATTTCTGTAATTTAATATTTGACCCTTGTTATTGATTCGAAACAATTAGCAAAAATCATGAACGGTACATGCAAAAGAGCTTTAACCTATACTTTATTACTTTTCTTTTTATTGATCTTATACAATTGCGAATCCAAGGCTGATCCTGCTCCACTGGCTAAAAATGGAATATTAGATCTCCGCATTACTCCTTTCGAAACACAAGATTTAATTCCTTTAAATGGAAAATGGGAATTCTATTGGAATAAATTTATCCCTCTTGAGAATCCTACCCAGGATGGAATCACTTCCTTTCAAAATGTCCCGAGTTCTTGGAATTCATACAAAGATGACAACAATCAATCATATACTCGTCATGGATTTGCTTCCTATAGATTAATACTACTTTTACCACCTAATGCTATCCAAAAGAATTTGAATATCAAGATTCCTGAAATCGCTTCTGCGTACAAAATGTATGTAAATGGTGAATTAGTAATCGAACAAGGTGAAATTTCAGAAATCTATAGAAATACTCGTGCAAGAATAAAACCTAGAATCCTAGGAATTATAGGTAAAGAAAGTCAAGAAATTATATTCCATATTTCCAATTATGCTTATAATGATGGTGGCTTCTGGAGTCCTATTGAAATAGGATTTGAGGAGCAAGTGCAAAGAGAACACTTTCTTTCTAGTAGCAAAGAAGTATTTCTTTTTGGATCAATAATGATAATGTGTTTGTATCATATTGGATTCTATTTCTTCCGAAGAACCGAAAAATCCATTCTCTATTTTAGTATATTTTGTTTTTTAATTGCAGTTCGTACAATTGTAACGGGCAATCGTGTTTTTTTAGAATTCTTTCCATATATTTCCTGGGAGAATTTTTATCGTCTAGAGTATCTTTCATTTTATGCGGCACCTGCTCCTTTCTTTATGTTTGTTAGAAGTTTATATAAAGAAATAATGAATCGCCATATTAGTAGATTTTATGTATTAATCTCTTTAGCATTTGTTCCTACTGTCTTCTTTCCAGTGAATTTTTTTACTAAGACTGTTCGTTATTTTCAAATTATAACTCTTTTTGGAGTTCTATATATTCTTTGGATCATAATAAAAGCAACCTACAAAAAATACCATGGAGCAAGGATGTTCTTGTTTGGTTGGATTATTCTTGCAGCTTCTGTGAGTTATGATATCACTATAGATATTTTGAATATTCGCTCCGTTTATATTTCGGCTTATGGATTTATAGCTTTTATCTTTTCTCAATCTTTGATCTTATCAAGCAAGTTTTCTAAAGCATTTAAGGCATCAGAAGATCTCTCAGATGAACTTTCCAATTATAAAACAAACCTTGAGAAAATTATTAGTGAACGCATAAAAGATATTTCATTTCTCAATTCCTTAAATAAAGAAGTAAACTCAGCCTTTGATTTAAATTCAATATTGAAAAATGTTTATAATTATGTGAGAGAAGAATTTGGTATCGAATCTGTATGGATGCTATCTGTAGAAAAGAATGAAAATCTTCTTAGGACTACCCAATGGGTTGGCTTTGAATTTTTAACCACAGAGCAAAAGAGGGTTTTCCATGAATTAACTGTTCCTTTAATTCCAGAAAGTGGAACCTTATTTAGAACATTTAACAAAAAGAAAATTTTTTATTTACCTAGAATCAACCGAGAAAATACCCAAGGTCTAGATAAAGTAATTATTGAATTATTAAATTTAGATTCACTACTTCAGATTCCTCTTGTCTTGCAAGGGGAAGTTGTTGCAGTTCTTTGTGCAACCTCATACAATGATGCACTTCGCCTAACAAAACAAGAAATATCTATTCTTTCGTCCATTGCAGATCAAATTGCAGGAGCTGTTAATAATTCCTTATTGCTACAGAAAACTTTAGAAGCGAAAAAAGAGGCAGAGATTGCAAGTAGAGAAGCTGAGAAACTCGCAGAAATCTCAAAAGACATCTCCTCAGATACTAATTTAGAAAAAGTTTTCGATAAGATTGCGGATTATTTGAAATCAGAATTCAATTTAAACTATCATTGGCTGCTCCTAGTAGACAACAAATCAAATGAATTGTATACTAGAATCTTCAATGATAATGGTTTTACAGCAAATAATATTAGGGAGAAGTATTTGAAAATACGTATCCCTATTGTACAGGAATCAGGATCCCTATTTGCAACCTACACAAGAAAGAAACCATTCTTCTTACCTAAAATACCAACAAAAGGAATTACAGGTTATGATAAAACAATCATTGAAGATATGGCACTGAAATCCCTTCTGCAAATACCAATTATCATAAAGGATAAGGTAGAAGGAATCTTAACCATGACTAACTTCAATGATAATGTAAAATTATCCAATAAAGAATTGAAGCGTGTTTTACGTTTTGCATCCCAGATTGGTGGTGCAATTTATGGTTCCGATCTATTAAATGTTGCTGAAACCGAACGAAAAAAATCTAACGAACTACTTATGAACATACTTCCAAAAGATGTTGCTGATGAACTTAAAGAAACGGGTCAAGTGAATCCAGTTCAATATGAGTCTGCAACAATCTTGTTTACCGACTTTAAAGGTTTCACACAAATTGCAGAGCAAATGACTCCCAATGAATTGATAGCACAACTCGATGGAGCATTTCTTCAGTTTGATGAAATTTCTGAAAGATTCAACCTTGAGAAATTAAAAACAATAGGTGATTCTTATATGTGTGCTGGTGGAATTCCTGTTTCTAATACATCTCATCCATTTGATGTGTGTTTGGCGGCATTGGAAATTCGTTCATTCATGGACCAAGTAAAATTTATGCGCAATAAATTAGGGCTACCAACCTGGGAATTACGAATAGGGATTCATACAGGTTCAGTTATAGCGGGCGTTATAGGTAAGAAAAAATTCGCTTATGATATCTGGGGCGATACCGTAAATATTGCATCGCGAATGGAAACCGCAGGAGAAGTTGGAAGAATCAATATTTCTGAGGCTACTTATCATTTAGTCAGTGAGGTATTTGAATGCTTTCCTAGGGGAAGTGTGAAGGTAAAGAATAAGGGTGAGATGGGAATGTATTTCTTAGAAGGATTGAAACCCAAATATTCTGTGAAAGGCGAAGGTAGAATTCCAAATAAAGAATTCTACCTAAACATAATTTAGAAATAGTTTTACTCGAAATTAACCTTAGGCGCAGTCTTAATTTCACTTTCGTTTTCAACAGTAAAGCTTGGTTTAGTTTGATAACCAAACATTTTAGCTGTAAGCACCTCTGGGAATTGTCTTATCATAGTGTTGAATGCTTGAACAGCTTGTATATGTCTGTTTCGAGCAACCGTGATACGATTCTCAGTGCCTTCCAATTGAGCTTGAAGATCGGCAAATCTTGCATCTGATTTTAAGTTTGGATAGTTCTCTTGAACAACCATCAATCTTGATAAGAAACCACTCAGCTCGCCTTGTGCCTTTTGGAACTTACCTAAGGCTTCTGGATTGTTCATCATTTCAGGAGTCATCTGCATAGACCCAACTCTAGATCTTGCCTCAGTTACTTTCACAAGTATGTCTTCTTCTTTGTTGGCATACCCTTTCACAACTTGAACAAGATTGGGAATCAAATCTGCTCTTCTTTGGTATTGGTTCAATACTTCAGCAGCAGACGCATTCACCTGCTCATCTAGAACTTGAATCTGATTGTACCCACAATTCATTAGGAAGCTTAAGGCAAAGAGGAAAGGTAGATGATAAAATTTTTGATTCATACACACTATAGACTTTTTTAAAAACCAAGATTCAAGCAAAATTTCCAAATTTTTTGAACTACATTGCAACATTCACCATGAAATAACTCATATAGGCATCTGGTTTAAAAGTATATCGATTGGATGGATTGGGATTGTTGATATCTGTCCTTACATTTCGAATAGAATCTCCAGCTTTTAGATACCCAGCACCTAACCAAACTGATACACCTTCCGCCCAATGATAAACCCATGCCAAATTAACTTCATTGTAAATACCAGACCCCAAATAAGTATTGTTTGAAAAAGAATTGCCACTGCAATTTTCTGTGGAAGTAGAAGCAGCATTCCCATTCACACTGCAACTTCCAATAGCACCAGTCTTTGGATCTCCTGAAATACTATACCAAGCATCTTGTCTAACTGCTTTTCGATGAATAAATCCACTTAAAATAAAACTTCCCCAGGCATCCGATTTATAGGAAATATTTAGATTATAAGATTTTAAATTTTTTAGGCCGATGTTTTCGGAAAGTCCAGCGACCGAATCAAAATAAGGAAAAATTCCAAACCTAGGATTGGGAAGAAGTTGAAAAGTTGAAACAGATCCATCCCTTCTATTTGGATCACCACTAGAGTAACTATACTGAACACCAATCCTAGTCTTTTCTTCAAAAGTATATCCTGTTTGAAATACATGAAGTTGACCTGTATATTTATTTCTTTCTGAATAATTGCTCTTGCCTGTTATTGGATCTCTAGCTTGGTCCCAAGAAGCATACAATCTTTCTCCTGTGAGTCCAGCTTGGAAGGCAGACTCTATAGTCCAATCCCAACTCTTATTGGAAGGCAAAAAATTTCCTGCCGTACGATTTGTAATTCTAGTACCCGCGGTAATCACTTGGTCATTCTGTCTAGATCTGTTAGGTGAGAAAAAATCTTGATCTCTTACTATTTCACCTGGGAATCCTGGAGTTTTCGGAATCCACTTTTTCAATACACCGAAAGCATAAAGATCAATTAAAAAATCAGTAAACTTAAACGTACTATAATTCCCTAGTAAATATGAATCATCTATACTCCCATTTTGACGACCATTTGCGGTTAAAACCCCATTAGGTCCGTTAGCTGATGCAGTCATTTTTGCTCCAAATAGATGACTATCAAAAGATTTTGATTCATAAGCTATTCGTAAGCCATCGAAGGAAAGACCGTTTGTATTCCAGTTTGCTCCTCCTATCATTCTCTGATCACCAAAAGCAAACACCTGTCTTCCGATAATTGCTCTCACAGGAAAATTTGGATACTTCAATATAAAAAATGCCTCTCTTATATCAGTTGCATTCGGAATAGTTTGAGGATTAACTTGGGTGGGACTAACTTCATTTCCTGAATTTGTAAAAAAGAATTTCCTATCACCAGAACCTGCTGGAGTAGACCCCCCCCAAACTCGTGCATCTTGGATGGTAAACTTCAAACTAAGATAGGGATTGGGATCTAATATGAAGAACAGTTGAGATGCTTGCAAGGCACGGTTTTGGTAATCATCTGTCTTGGAGTTAAAATCTAAATTGCTTCTACCTTCTAATCTTGGTCGTAACCAAAATCCTACTCTAAGAATATCATTTACCCAAAGTTTTTTACTTTCTCTAAATTCCTTGGCATGCTCAGGATCTAAAAACATAGAACGCATATAATCTTGAGACAAACCGTTCTCTTTCATAGGAGAAATATAAGACTCCTGATGTTGATGAGCATCAGAAGTTTTAATATTATTTTCTTTCTTCAAACGAGCTAGAGACTTCTCTGTATCATCGATCTTTTTCTTTTCATTCTTAAGATCCTCTTCGATACTTCTAATTCTACTCTCCAAATCCTTATCTTCGTTCTTAGATACAGGATCCTTACCTTGAGCAAATAAGAAGCAACTAGCGTATAGTATGCAGAAAATAATTGTGAATTTTTTCATTTGATGACCTTATAAACTTGCTTTGTCCCAAGCTTCAATATCCTGAAGGAAATAAGTTCCTCCAAAAGATTCAAGTATGGGTTCCATAGTTTCAATTATCTCATGAATCTTTTTTTCATTGCTTACTACAATAATAAAAGTATTAGAAAGTATGGTTAAGACATTTTCTGCCGATTTAGATCCTAGAATTCCTTTACCCATTATGTCCTTGAACACAGTGTAATTAGCATCTAGTTTATCTAGTATTTCTAATGTTTTTTCTAAAACCACATTTGCCACGATAAGATCTAATTTTTTTGCTTTTAACATATAATGCTCCTTATACGATATATGATAAGATATAATAATATAGAGGTATCCCTACAATAATATTGAATGGGAATACGATCGAGAGAGCTACTGTTAGATAGATACTCGGATTTGCTTGAGGGATAGACATTCTCATTGCTGCTGGGACTGCTATATAGGAAGCTGAGGCACATAAAACTGTAAACATCAATCCATCACCTAAAGGCATTTGCAACACTTTAACTAAAATGATCGCAATAATAGCATTTATGCTTACTAAGAAGAAGCTGATGAATACAAGAAAGATTCCCACATTTTTAATTTCTTTGAAGCGCTTGGCTGCAGAAATTCCCATATCCAAAAGAAAGAAAGTTAAAAATCCTTTAAAGAGTTCTTCCGTAAAAGGTTTCTCCGCCTTCCAACCTGCTTCGCCAGTTATATATCCCACAAGAAGTGCACCTAGAATAAGAAATACTGAATCACCTAGAAAGGCTTCATGCAATAGCTCTCTCCATGAAAATGTATCAGGTCTATCTGTATCTTTTTGACGTCTCTTTAGACGATCCAATATCACTGCTACTACTATCGCCGGTGACTCCATTAAAGCCATACCAGCTACTATAAAACCTCCATAGGTAACTCCAATATTATGAAGGAAGGAACCAGCAGTTACGAAAGTTACGGCGGAAATAGAACCAAAGGATCCAGCTAAGGCAGCTGAATTGTGTACATCTAATTTCATTCTAAAGAAATAAAATGAATACAAGGGCACAACTATTGCCATTACCATACAGGCTAAAAGGGTTATTAAACTATTTTGTGTGAATCCTGTAATGTTGAGTTCATGACCTCCTTTAAATCCGATTGAAAATAAAAGATACATGGAAAAGAATTTAGAGAGTTGATCTGGAATGTGCAGATTCGATTTAACAAAAATGGCAAGCATTCCAAGAAAAAAAAACAGAACTGGTGGATTTAGAAAATTTTCTAAAATCGCTTTGATGTCCATAATTTCCTCCTATGGTAACTATGAATTATAGTGAACAAATCATTTTAGATCGACCTGACTTAGAAACCTGCACCTTTTTTTTACTGCCTAAATAACTCAATCAAAGAAACCTGGAGAAGTATGCGATTGAGATTATGGCTGGTAGCTTTTCTTTCTTTAATAGTAAGTATAAGCTTGTCTTCAGAAGAAATTACTATCCAAGCTTCTACAATGCATCTCTCCAAATCAATAGAACTATATACGGGAGACTCGCAAAAGATAAATTCTTGCTCAGAAATAAATGAACAATATACTCTTAAGGATCATTGGGTAAGAAACCAAAAGTCCTTTTTAAAGACTGATTCCACAATCAAAGAGATTTGGATCTCTTTTCAGATTACGAATGATCTAGATCAAGAATTAATTTACTTTTTACCATTCTTTACAGGAAAATATTCTGAAATCATTTTATGTACAGATATAAATGGTGAATGGACAGAATCTCTAAGTGGAGAATCCATTCCTTCAGAAAGTAAAATAATTGATTCCAATTATCCAGACTTTCAAATTTTTATTCCTCCAAAGTCTACTCATAGATTCTACTTAAAATTATTTTCTGATTACTCAATAAATACTCAAATTACAATTTATCCTCTCAATACTTTTCTGAATCTTTCTAATCTTCAAAATACTTTAGGGATTATAATTTTTCTATTCTACAGCTCGTCACTTTTTTCGATTGTTTTGCGTTTTTATAATAATTTCCAAATATCCTATGTATTTATTTTCTTGTTTTGTTTGAGTTTAATGTTGTTTAGTTTATCTGAAATTAATTTTTATTCTCTATCAAATGTATTTCATCATACAAGAAGTTTTGTTTCGAATTATAGTTATTTTTTTGTAATAATCCTCTTCCACCAAGCTTACACAATTCTTGTATTCAGCAATGAAGACTATCCATCTCGAATGACTTTAATTCTAAAAATATTCTTTGCTTTGACTGTTATAATCTTTGCTAACTTTGTTTTTGATTTTATACCAATTGATACCAGGATAACAATCTGCACTTTTGCAAGTCTTCTGTATTGCTTTTATATCTACCTTTGCATTGGATTTATAAAAGAAGATTATCCTCCTGCAGATCTCTTCTTTTACTCACTTGTAATTCTACTTCTCCCAGGATTTCTATATATCCTATATACTTTCCAAATTATTCCGAGTGGATTTCCTTCTTACTTACTGATTTTAGTTCTAGCTATACATTTTGCAATTATAGCTTATCCTCTATTAAAGAAAGTTGAAGTTGTAAGAAATGCAATGGAACCAAGCAGGCATAATGATATCAAAAGTTTAGCTCTAAGTCCTAAACCTCTTTATAAAAAATCTCACATACTTGGAATTAATATAGAGAACAAAATTTTGGAACTAAAAAAACTTATGGAGCTTGAAAAAGTTTTCTTAGATGAAGATCTTCACTCAGGTGATTTGGCTGCCATGCTAGCTCTTACACCTCATCAACTTTCTCAGCTGTTAAGTCAAGTCTTAGATACTCATTACCATAAGATGATACAAGAATATAGAATCCAAGAAGCTATACAAAGAATCAAATTGAATGAAGATAAAAATTTACTAACAATAGGTTTTGAAGTTGGATTTCAATCTAAATCAGCGTTTAATACTGCTTTCAAAAAGATTACAGGCAAAACTCCTATGGAATTGAAGAAATCACTGCTTTCTGAAAATCAACCTAACTAAAATTCATTCATATAGAAATTGAGAAATTTTAGTAAGCCACTTCCCCTCTTCAAATAGTAAATAATCTTTTGTATTTTGGTAGGATTCTTTTCCCTGAATATAATCCAAAAGTTTAGAATCGCCAACTAAAAGTTCAATAGCAGGTCTATCTGAGCGAAATTCATACACACCATCAAGAAACTGAAATTCTGTGGGATAGAATTGCAAAACTGCTCTCAGAAAACTAAGCGTAAATAGAAGACTGTGAAATTGATTCGCATCTAAAACCATAAGGTGGTAGCCATTACAAATTAAATCTTTGTGTTTATGGAAGGTTGGAACGAAACGGAGAGGGCGCAAGTGAAAACTTCTATTATTAATAGCTTCTATTTCTTTCAAAATCCTAGTGTCATCTAACTTCAAAAATGGTGCACCAAATATTTCAAACGGACGTGTTGTCCCCCTACCTTCGGAAAGATTGGTTCCTTCCAAGAGACATTGACCAGGATAAACAAGACAAGATGTTAGAGATGGAATATTTGGAGAAGGAGGAATCCATGTTAGATGAGAATACTCTTGGGGATGATACTTGCCTGGCTTAATAATATTTAAATCTAAAGAAAGTTTCATTTCTTCATTGTAGTAGCACATCAATCCAGCAGGAGATAAACCATGTCTATGAAGAACGGACTCAACACCTACAAAGGAAGTATAATCTTTCAGTAAAGGACTACCTTCCACTTTTCTACCTATGGGATTAGGAGAATCAAAGATAATAATATGAGGTATGGTCTTTGTTTTTTTAAGTAGAGAGAGCTTTTCTAAAATGTAATAAGCAGTAGTTAAAAAGGTATAATACCTAGAACCAACATCGCGAATATCAATGATGAAAAGTTCAAGGTCTAATAATTTTTCATCGGGCGGAACAAGACTTTTTTCAGTATCTCCATATAAATTGCAGAAATCTAAATCCTGTTCAAAATACTTTAAGTCAGATCCAGAAACTTGATCTTGAAGCTCTGCGAATAATCCGTGTTCGGGTATGAATACTCTGACAAGATTAAGCTGTTTAGCTAGACTAATAAAATGGTATCCATCGATGAGATCATAACCTGTGTGGTTGGTGAGTATTCCAGTTTTTGCATGATGAAAGGTTTCTAAATTCGATATGAATTTCATAGGTTAATTTTTTAGTAAAGATTTCTTCTTTAAAGCGGCTAATTCAAAAAAATTTTGAAAATCTTTCTGCTCTCCAGATTTTAAAAGCTCGATAGCCGAATTTAATTCTTTTTGAAATTCAATCAAGGAGTTGAGTATAGGCTTGCGATTTTCAGATAGTATAGCCTTCCACATTTCTGGATTGGATCCTGCGATACGTGCCATATCTCGAAATCCTCCTCCCATAATTGGCATAGGGGATTGTCTATTGACTTCTCCTGCCATTCGCTCTGCCCAAATTACCATTAAGGATGAAAGTATATGAGGAGAATGAGAGAGATAAGAAAGGGTTTCATCATGCGTTTTTGAATCCATTTGATAACAAAGCATGCCGATAGATTTCCAAAAATTTTCAATTTTTAATAAGGATTCTTTATCAGATCCCTCAATAGGAGTTAAGATACATAGCTTATTGCTATATAAATTTTCTATAGCATTCTCAGGTCCAGAGAGCTCCGAACCACACATGGGGTGTGAGGAAATATATTTATGCTTACTGCCCAATAATTTTTTGACAGAAACATCTATTGCATACTTTGTCGAGCCCATATCAGTTAAGACTGCATTCAGACCATGTGGCAGATTGGAGATTAAGGCTTCAAGAGTATCAACGGGAGTTCCAAAAATGATTAAATCTAAATCACTCCAATTTGGTTTAGATAGAAATTCATTTTCGATATTAACAGAATGAAAGATTCCCATTCGGGATATAACTTCTTTAGATTTAGTAGATCTGACAACACCATATAATTGAATATCTTTATCTAACTTCCTTAAAGCGAGAGCCAAGGATGATCCCATAAGACCAACGCCATAAATTAAAATCTTTTTAAATTCTTGACTCATACCTTTTCAGTAGATGCAGGATATGAGCCTAAAACTTTTAGATGTAAACAAATCTTTTTTAATTTGGATAGAAGTTCTTGGATTTTAGGATCTGAGCTATGTCCTGAAAAATCTGTAAAGAAATTATAATCCCATAAATTACGACGCGATGGCCTAGATTCTAATTTAGAAAGATTTAACCCAAAGTCTTCGAAGTTCTTTAAGACTTCAATTAAAGAACCAGGCTTATCTGGAATAGAAAAAACGATAGAAGTCTTATCATTTCCAGAAGGGGGACATACATCTTTTCCAATAACAAAAAATCGTGTAGTGTTACCACTTAAATCTTCAATTCCTGAGTGCAAAATGTCCAAACCATAGTATTCGCCAGCAGACTTAGAAGCAATAGCGACCCCATCTTTTGTTTCAGATACTATCTTGGCTGCTTGGGCCGTAGAGGATGTTTCTATTATTTCAACATTGGGTAAATTAGCATGGACCCAATTCCTGCATTGCTCATTCCCG
This sequence comes from Leptospira sp., assembly GCA_002786225.1. Taxonomy (GTDB): domain Bacteria; phylum Spirochaetota; class Leptospiria; order Leptospirales; family Leptospiraceae. The sequence goes on from PEQN01000005.1 coordinate 38,508, forward strand.
ATTCGAATACCATAAATTCGTTTAACCTTGGAAAGATCCCTTTCATAACCTAAAAGATGAAAAGAAATCTGCATATACAATTCAGAATAAATTTTAATATCACTGGAAATGAGTGCATCCAAGGTTATTCCAACTGAGCCTTCTGTGGAATTTTCAACAGGAACTAAACCATAATCCATTTTTCCTGATTCAACTTCTTTAAAGACATCTGTAATGGTTGGGAAAGGATGAGACTCTACAATAGAGCCAAATTTTTTGCGAACAGCTTCATAGGAAAAAGATCCCAGTGGTCCTAAGAAACCAACTTGTACGGATTTTTCTAAGGCTATGGTTCCTGACATGATTTCTCTATAAATAGCTATCATAACTGAGTCAGGAAGTGGACCTGGGTTTCTTTCTTTAACCTTTCGATAAACTTCTCGCTCTCGGTCTGGACGATAGATTGGATCACCTGAACTGCGTTTGATTTCACCTATTTCAGATCCTACTTTTGCTCTGTCTTGAATCATCTGAATGATAGAAGAATCCAAGGAGTCTATTTTATTGCGCAGTTCTTTTAACTTTGCCTCAGTATCAGTCATTTTCTTTCTCTATATTCAATGCAGCTTCTTCTATATAATCTTCTTCTAATTCTTCTGGAAGTTCTAAATCCGCAGGTCTAGTAAATTCTACCTCATCCTCTAAAACTATATTCAACTCATCAAATTGCAATTCTTTCACATCAACAGGCGATGGAAGATCTGTTAACTTACTTAGGCCAAAATGAATCAGAAAATCATTTGTTGTTCCATAAAGAGTAGGACGACCAGGAACTTCTTTCTGACCTATAGGCTTAACAAGTTTCTTAGAAATAAGATTTGCAACCATGGCACGAGAAGAAACACCACGGATTTCATCAATTTCAGCAAGAGTTAATGGTTGTTTGTATGCAATTATTGCAAGTGTGTCTAAGTTGCTTCTAGAAAGTGTTTCTTTCTTTTTTTCTTTAAAGATAACTCCGAGTCTCTCATGATAAACATCTGAGGTTATGAATTGATATTGTCCTGCAATTTCTCTAAGAAGGAAACCGCCTTCCCTCTCTTGGTAGTCAAGAATCATTTCATCCAATAATTCTCTTGCCAAAGTTTTTTCTATATCAACGGTCTTAGCAAGGCTAGATAGCTTGATTGGTTCCGATGAAAGAAAAACTAAAGCTTCTAATAATCCTTTTAAGTATTTTCTGTCCGCGTCCAATCTTGATTCACCGCAATTAATTTTATAGTATCAAAAATCTCATGTTGAACAACTCGAGCAACTTTGATTTTTACAATTTCTAGGACAGCCATGAAAGCTGCAACGATCTCCTGTTTCTCAGGATCCTTAGATTCAAAAATATCTGGAAAATATATTTCCCCTTTCTCTTTGAGAATTCCCTCTATGAAAAACATCTTATCTTCAATTGAGTAATTTTTAACAACTCCATCAAAGTACCGAGGCTCTTCTTCATTTTCAGGTTCTTTGTTGAGAATCGAGTTAAAGGCTGCAATGAGATCTACCAAACTTAGATCCAACCAACGATCCTCATCAGCAAGGACTACATTGGAATCACGAGTAAACATAGCAGATGTTATTTTTTCAATCTCTCCCAAACGGCCAGCTGCCATTTGGAATTTTTTATGCTCAAGCAATCTATCTACTAATTCCTTTGGTAAAGGAGGATTGTAATTTTCTTCTTCAAAGCCCGGATCAGGTAAAAGAGCACGTGACTTTAGATAAACTAAATTCGCCGCCATTAAAGCGAACTCTGAGCTAAGCTCAAGTGAGATTGATTCGGCTGTTTTAAGAAACTGGATAAAATCGTTAGTAATTCGTGTTAAAGAGACATCAAAAATATCAATTCTGTAACTATCAATCAAACTCCAAAGAACACTCAGTGGCCCTTCTGAAACTCCTCCATCCGAATTATTCCATCGGACAACAAAAGCTTCTGGCTGTTCTGCCATCAAATACCTAAAGCTTTAGCGGCTGCTTGTTGCAATCTTTCTGGAGGAAATGGCTTAACAACAAAGTCTTTAACTCCCATCTTAATTGCCTTAGCTAGCAAATCTTCTTGACCCAGAGCTGTTACCATAATGACTCTAGCAGTACTATCGATTTTCATAATCTCTTTAGTAGCTTCTATTCCATCTTTTTCTCTCATGGTAATATCCATAGTAACAAGGTCAGGTTTAAGAGCCTTAAATTGTTCAACTGCCATATTTCCATTCTCTGCTTCACCTACAATTTCATGTCCGGCAGATGTTAATGCATCCTTTACAAGGGTTCGCATAAATTTTGCATCATCAACAACTAATATCCTTGCCATATTCTATCCTCTCTCTTTAACAACATCTATAACTAATTTAGTAATATTCTCTACAGGAGTTATACGTTCAATTCCGCCTAACTCAATCGCGACTCTATTCATTCCAAAGATTACAGAAGATTGCTCATCTTGAGCAATTGTAAATCCATTTTCTTCTCGAATCCGCTTAATGGCTTCTGACCCATCTTTTCCCATTCCAGTCATAATAACAGCTACTAACTTTGGTGCTGAATACGAGGTTCTAGCACTATCGAATAACACTTCAATGGAAGGACGATGACCGTTCACAGCTTCCGTCTTTTGCAGTTCTATAAACTTATTTCCTGATTTGGAAGTAATTTTCATTTGGAGGTCTCCTGGAGCAATATACGCATAACCAGGAATAACTTCTTCACCATTTTCAGCCTCTTTAACATGCAATTTACTGAAAGTATTCATTCTTTCTGCAAATGCTTTTGTAAATCCAGCAGGCATATGCTGAACTACAAATACAGGGAGTTTAAATCCTTCGGGAAATCCTTGGAATACAGTTTGTAACGCTTTCGGACCACCTGTTGAAGTTCCAATGCAAATAGCTTCTAAGGGTATTGATTTTTGAAAACCTTTATTTTTCTCTTTATCAGTAGAAGTATTAGAAATAGTTTTCGCTAATTTTGGAGATTCAAGTTTTGTAGACTTCTGATTGTTACTTTCCCAAGTTCCTCGTATCTTAGAAATCAGAATTTTTCCGATTTCTTTGGTATCCATTTGCATTTGAGCTGATGGCTTAGGAATAAAATCTATGGCACCCAGTTCAAGTGCCTTAAAAGTCGCCTCTGCACCATGTTGGGTTAATACTGACAACATGATTACTGGGATATTGATTCTTGATTTTTTAAGTTCCGCTAGAGCACTTAGACCATCCATAATTGGCATCTCTATATCAAGGACGATAAAATCAGGAGATAGCTTCTTTGCTAATTCTATACAATCAACACCCGTCTTACCAGTTGCAACAACCTCTATGTCATTTTCAGCAGAAAGAATATCTGCGATAATATTTCTCACCAAGAGGGAATCATCGATAATAATTACTTTAATCTTGGGATTTATAGACATTATTTGATTTTTGAAATTAATTCCACTAACTCATCAAAGTCTGGTAAAAACAAAAGAAGACCTAGTAAATTGTTTCCTTCTTGGTTGAACTCAGTGTGCATAGATAAAAATTTTGTCCTTTCAGGTTTGACGATATCTAGTACTTCAATAAAACTTCCGGTGATAAATTCTGGAACGGAAGGAAGAATTTCTGTTTTGGTTTTATTGGAGAGGGAATTGATAACACCTGCGCATACAATATTAGAAATTTCTCCTAATACAGAAATAGAATCATCAGATAAATTACTATTCGTATTTTCATCTTTGGTTCTAAGCAATTGTTTTGCTACATTTCTGCCATTTTCTTCCGAGAACATCATCAGAAGGTTCCCATTTAAATCACCGTTCATTCGAATCTTCATGCCAAAGAACTTCTCATCGGAGTATCTTATATCTCTTGCAAGACCTTCTTTGTCAGTTAAAGAAATATCTGGGACGAATAATTCTACTTCCTTGCCTACAAGCTGAGATAATACCATTGCAGCATTCATCATTCCTGTATTCATAATAGACTCCAACTTCCTCAACTGGTCTTGGTTCAAAATTGCTGAGACTTCAGATGCCTGAGTAGGTTGAACTGCCTTTATGCGCTCATTTTTTTGTTCGATAAAACCTTTAATAATTTCTGAGGCTTTCCTTTTGTGTTCTTCATCCTCTGAGCTTACCTTTGATTCTAAGTGGGAGTACAATTCATCGGGTGGAGAATGGGAATCTATGCCAAGTGGGATTTCACCTAGACTAGATCCTTCTATTGTTAAGGGAGTAGATGCAGAGATTGGTGCTTGAAGGCTTTCATTCTTTTTTAGTTTAGTTTGACTAGCCTCTTCCATGCTAGCATAGTCTTGTTCTCTAGATTCAGCCTTATCAAGAATAGCTTGGTTCGTTTTCTCTAACTGCTTTCTTGCACTAGCAGCTGTTCGTCCATTTTGGTTGTCGCCTCTGTTTCTATCACGCTTATTCTTAGATTTGTCTTTAGATCGTAAATCATATAACTGCTCATTAAAAATATTAGTAGCATGAGATGTCTTTAGAAGTTTCTCTGAATCACTGGTCTCTAAACTTCTAACAGAACTGGTTCGAAACATTTCTTGGAAGCCTAAAGTGGATGTGTCTTTGAGGTCATCAGAAGATGCTAATTCAATCAGACCCGGAATATCAAGAACAAGAATAATCGTTCCATCACCCATAATAGTAGCACCCGTTAAACCAGGAACATTTTTGTAATTCTTGGCAAGTGATTTGATCACCGTTTCATGCTTTCCAATTAAATCATCGACTATGAATCCTAATTTGCGACTTTTATAATTCACTATAATAACAGGAAGTTCCGTTAGATCATTGCGATTGGCTAGTCCAATGATACGATTCAATCTATAGATAGGAAGTACTTCCCCTCTAAGATTGATAATTTCGTGACCTTCCAAAGTGGTGATTTGTTCAAGATTTACTTTAATAGTTTCTGATACTTCGGACAATGGAAATGCGTATACTTCTTCTTCCATGATGACCAAAATAGAAGGTATAATTGCAAGTGCTTGAGGAAAGCTCAATGTAAAAGAGGTTCCAATCCCTTCTTGGGAATTGATAATGATCTTTCCTTTGAATTCTTGAACCAATTTGTTAACGACATTCATTCCCACGCCACGTCCAGAAATGTCTGTGATCTTTTCTGCTGTGGAGAAACCCGCATTAAAGATAAATTGGTATACATCGTTATCAGAAAGGGAACTTGCTTCTTCCTTAGTCACAAGTCCACTCGAGATAGCCTTTTCCAAAATCTTGGAACGACTTAGTCCCTTTCCATCATCACGTATCTCTACCATGATATTGGATCCGCCTTGGTAAGCATTTAATTCTACAGTTCCGTATTCATCCTTGCCACGCTTTATCCTTTCATTTGGAAGCTCAATTCCATGATCTATAGAATTACGGATCAAATGAATCAATGGTTCACCAATAGCATCGATTACTTTTTTATCTAGTTCCGTATTCTCACCTTTTAAAATGAGGTTTACTTTTTTATTCGTTTCAAGCGAAAGATCTCTGACAAGTCGAGTAAATCTATTGAAGACTGATCCTATTGGAACCATACGTATGTTCATGATTCCCGTTTGTAGGTCTTTAGAAATTCGATTGATTTGGTCGACCTTGAGTTTTAGATCGTTGAAAAGAGTATCATCACCAAACAAAGCAATCAAATCATCATAAATTTTCTGAAATCCAGAGTTGGTAATAACCAATTCTCCCACATTATTCATCAGTTGGTCTAGTTTATCAGAGGAAACCTTTATGCTTTTTAAAACGATTTTAGAATCGCTAATTGCCTTATCTCCCTGCGGTGTGTCATTGTCCTGAGTAGCAGCATCAACAGCATTTTGGATGATAGTCGATGTCTTACTTTGAGATACAGTCGAATTCTTTGTTGCTTGAGAGGATTCTTCTTTCTTCTTTGGAAGTTCTGGAAGCTTGAGACGATTGACATGGATAGTTTCCACCATATCAATATTAGCTGATTCATGAATTTCGGCTTCTCTCTTCTTTGATAAAAAGACAAAATACAAACTAGTTCCTGTATATCCGGATTCTAGTTCCTCTTCCGTTGGCTTAGATTTAAAAATAATTCCGTAGGTTTTTAGATTCTGAAGGATGAGAGTGAATCTTAATCCTTTCATCGGTGTATCTGCTTTCAGTATGATACGAATTTTATACAGATTTAAACTTGGATCAGCAGAAATTTCTTGGTGCAACTCATGGACATCATCCAGTGAAATTACCAGAGCATCTGAATTTGTCTTAGCTTGTGAAGATTTACTTTTAATTTCTGAACCTTGCTTGGCTTGAGAACCTTGTTTTGAATTCATATTAGGATTAGATTTATTGTTTGATGGTTTATTATTATCATTTGGACTATCTGCTACATCTGGATTTTTCTCATAATCATCTAGCAAGGCTATCATATCTGAAAATGGCTCATCTACCTTGATCCCATCCGATACTTTGTTTATAGAATTTTTAATAAGATCAAAGCATTTGAAAAGCAAGGTAACCAAACGAGTATTAACTTCTAGAGAACCTTCTCGTATCTTCTGGAGAAGATTTTCCATTTTATGAGAAAGATCTGAAAGATGATAAAGTCCAACAAAGGCTGCAGAACTTTTTAGTGAATGTGCTGCGCGAAAGATATCATCAATTAGATTTTGATTATGGTGATCATTTTCTAAGAGTAAAAGGTTAGAATTTAATTCTTCAATTTGATCTTCCGATTCTTCTAAAAAGAGTTCTGTGTATTCGCCTAATATTCCTGCCACTGCCCTCTCCTAGGAAATCTGTAGGAAATCAACCATTTGGTTAACTCCTAAATTTAGAATCAAATGATCATTTACTCTTGAAACACTATCGATTAACTTTCCATAGCTCAGAGCAAGATCATCGGTTGTATAATTAAGTTGAGAAATTGGAACTTTGATGACTTGTTTCACTTCATCTACGAAAATTCCGAATCGTTTTTCTTCCTTCATGATTACTATAAATCTTGAACTTGGTTTCAGTTCAGTAAAATCCATATCAAATCGTTTTTTTAAATCGATAATAGGTATAATCTCTCCACGTAGATTGATCACTCCCAAAACATAATCTTCCACATTAGGAATTCTTGTGATAGGAACGGGTTTGAGGATTTCATGAACAGTTAAGAGTTCTAATCCAAAAGATTCATGATTCACTAAAAAAGTTAGAAACTGTTCAACTTCTTCAGCAAGATATTCTTCTTCGTTTTCTTGGTTATCTTCTCTTAAATCTATTGCAGACACAATATTTTCCCTTATTTCTATATAGTAATATCGACAAATTATCCATCAATCTAAAAAACCATTCAGACCATTTTCGGAAATAGTAAACCCAGCTCTAATATCATGAGCTTCATAAGGAAATGGCATTCCATTGCAGACTTCCCAAATCACTGCATAGATTGATTTCCTTGGTACCTCTTGAAGATTCTGGTCGTAGTAACCAAGTCCTTTTCCTAAACGATAGCCTTTCTCATGAAAAGCCAAGCCCGGCAAGAAAATTAAATCAACTATACTTGGATGAATTTCTTTTGTTCCAAAATCTTCTTTTGGCTCCCAAATTCCAAAATTTCCCCTCTCCCAACCGGAATCTGTTGATAGAAATTTTAGTGTCGGTCTTTCATTAGATGTAATTATCTTAGGAAAAAAAAATGTAATCTCGGGAAATTCCTCCACCAAAGGAAAAATATCTATCTCCCATTTATCACTGCGATAGGAAATGACTTTTTTAGCAGCTTTTGTTTGCAAAATTTTTCGAATCTCATCTTGAACCTTTAAGGAAATTTGATCTCTGAGTTTTGGATCAAGCTCTGAAATGATCTTCTTTGCATAGGATCGAAATTCTGATTTTGTGTGAAGATTAGGGGTAAATGTCACCGATGATTCCCTCTTCTAGAAGAGAGATAATCTTCTTCGTCTTTTCTTCTAATAAAGGATTACTTGGCTCTGAAGCCTCATTGAGAGTTCTTGCTTGGTGCAATTCGTCCGCTATATTTAAGGCACAAAGGATAGCAATTCGAGTCTTAGAGGCAGTTGGAAGAGAATCTTGCAATTCTTTGCATCTCTCATCTACCATTCTTGCAATTTCAACAATAGTGGATTGATCTGTCTCGCCTAAGATCGTATAGTCTTCTTCGAGTATCCGAACTTTTACACGAGATGGAGTAGTCTCCATAGGGATTTAGGTAGGCTCTTCCTCTATGATAAGGAAATCGTCATCATCATCCGCATCAAAGACATTGATGGTATCATCATCATCTTCAATAATGATATCATCTTCATCATCCAATTCTATCATCTCAGGAGGGGCTGATTGAGTCTGGGCGGGAACACTGACTTTTTCTGAGGCAAAACCTGGTGACGGAGCAGATGAAATTTCCTCTTCCGAAAGAATCTCATCTTCATCATCATCTAATAATATGATTTCATCATCGTCTTCTAGATCACTTGGACTCAAAGTTGCGGGAACAGCTGAAGAACTGCCAGCGGCTTGGGTAAAAGATGAAGAACTTTCTGGTGCGGAAGGAGCTGGCTTGGAAGCTGTATTGCTAGAGGCAGAACCTGAGCTTGGAATTCCATCCAATCGACCCATGAGTCGATTGATTTTCGTTTCCAATAGTTCTTCCCGTGATTTGAGATCTGCAAGTTCCTTTTCAGAAACTTCTAATTGCTTACGAAGAGAATTTAGCTCTCTTTCCTTCTCTTCCATAGCCAGTTTCATCTGGTCATTCTCTGCTCTAAGAGTTTCGTTTTCTGATTCTAGTCTACTATTCTCAGAACGCAAATCTCCAATGAGTTCTAGAGCTTTGATTACCTTAGACTCAAGGTCTTCTATGGTTTGAACTGTAAGCATTCTCTATCCGCCTTCTATAACAACATTTTACAAAGAAGTCTATCTTAAATCAAGACTAATTTGCTGTCTTGACTTTTTCTACGATTGCAGTAAAAACTTCTTTGTTTCTAAAAGCAAGTTCCGCTAGAGCTTTGCGATCTAATTCAATACCAAGTTTCTTTAAACCATTCATAAATCTGGAATAACTCATTCCATTTTCACGAGAAGCTGCGTTGATACGGATAATCCAAAGCTTACGGAATTCAGATTTTTTCTTTCTTCTGTCTCGGTAAGCCCACTGACCCGCTTTCATCACTGCAGATTTTGCAGTTCTAAAAAGCTTGGATCTTCCACCTCTAAAGCCTCTTGCAGCTCTTAGGATTTTCTTTCTTCTATTTTTATGTATTGTTCCGTTGATTGCACGTGCCATTTCTTATTCTCCGTAGGGAAGTAGTTTTCTAATGTGACCTGCATCACATTCTTTCACTACATGGGTTCCACCCAATCTTCTCTTTGCTTTTGGGGATTTCTTTTCCAAGATGTGTCTAGTTTTAGCACCGCCTCTTAGAAATTTACCATTTTTAGTAGCGCGAAATCTTTTCTTAGCTGCACGATTCGTTTTTAATTTATAACCAGCCATTCTCCAACGTCCTTTTCTTTCTCAAAATTAATAAGTATTGATTGTTAGCCTTTAGGATTTAGAACTACAACAATAGTTCTTCCATCTTGGGCAGGTTGCTTCTCTGGATTGGCATGATCTTTTAAATCTTCCAACATCCTATTCACAACATTCATTCCTAAATCTGCGTGAAGCATCTCTCTTCCCCGAAAACGTAGAGTAAGTTTAACCTTATCTCCTTTCTGAAGAAACTCAATTGCATGCTTCTTCTTAATTTCATAGTCGTTGCTTTCAATACGAGGTCGGATTTTAATTTCCTTAATCGTAACAACATGCTGTTTCTTCTTCGCTTCTTTTGTCTTCTTGAGCTGTTCGAATCGGTACTTTCCGTAATCAATCAGTTTACAAACGTGTAAATCTTGGTCAGCTGAAACCTCTACGAGATCCAGTTCTGCCTCACGAGCTTTTGCAAGTGCTTCTTCAATCGTTACAATGAGTGGACCCTCATCCGTAACCAATCGAACCTTCTCAACGCCCTTGATCTGTTCATTGATTCTTGTATTCGAAAATCTATCGTTTGCCTGTTTTTGATTCGTTGACCTCTTCTGCATTCATTCTCCAGCTATAAATTTCCATAATTTTAGAGGAAATCCCCAAGACAATCGATTTTTCATAAATCACTGGAAAGTAATTGGAAAAATGCATTTTTATCCATACTTTCTGTTGTCTCTTCCCCTCTTTTTCGGATTGATACTGTATTTCCAGCAACTTCCTTGTCCCCAATGATGACTAAGTAATTCACCTTGCGTAAGATTGCCTCACGAATCTTGGCTCCAATTTTCTCATTGCGAAGATCTGTCTCTATCCTGTAACCTTGGGAAGTTAACTCTGAAGCCAAGTCCGATGCATAATCAGAATGTGGCTCTGCGACAGTAAGAATTCTCATCTGAACGGGAGAAAGCCAAAGAGGAAATTTACCTTCAAAATGCTCAATCAAAATCCCAATAAATCTCTCTAAGGAACCATAAATTGCTCTATGAAGCATAACAGGACGGTGCTTCTTTCCGTCATTAGCTGTATATTCCAACTCAAAACGATTCGGCATGGAAAAGTCTACTTGAATCGTTCCACATTGCCACAAACGTCCTAGGCTATCCTTGATATTGAATTCAATCTTAGGTCCATAGAATGCACCCTCACCTTCTTTGATTCCAAACTCCAATCCATTATCCTGAAGAGAAGTCTTCAATGAGTTAGTTGCAAGTTCCCAATCCTCATCGGAGCCTTGGCTCTTCTCAGGTCTTGTAGCAACAAAGGTTAAAAATTCAGTGAAACCAAACTTACGATAAACATCAAAAGTAAAATCTATGATTGCCTTTACTTCTGCCTGCAAAGTTTCTTGGGAACAAAAGATATGCGCATCGTCTTGCGTAAATGCTCTAACACGGAATAAACCATGAAGGACACCTGAAAGTTCATGCCTATGAACTGTTCCTAGTTCCATATAACGAATTGGGAGTTCTCGGTAAGAATGCATGTGGTGCTTGAAGACGAGAGAGCAGCCAGGACAGTTCATAGGCTTCACTGCAAAATCTTCTTCATCAATCTGTGTGAAATACATATTCTCGTGAAAATTATCCCAATGTCCCGATCTCTTCCATAGAGTAGAATTTAAAATTGCGGGAGTTTTAATTTCTTGGTAGCCTCTTTGGAAGCATTCTGATCGTATGTACTCCGCTAAAGTATTCCAAAGTATAGTTCCCTTAGGATGCCAAAAGGGAAACCCAGGTGCCTCATCTTGGAAAGAAAATAAATCCATTTCCTTACCTAACTTTCTATGATCTCTTTTCTTGGCTTCTTCGATTTGGAAGATGTAATCATCCAATTCTTTCTTAGAAGGGAAGGATACGCCGTAGATTCGAGTTAGCATCTTATTGTCTTTATTTGCCTTCCAATAAGCTCCACTAATAGCTGTTAGCTTAAATGCTCTCAGTAAGGATGTATTTGGAACATGAGGACCACGACATAGATCATACCATTCACCCTGGCCATAGAGAGAAACAGTATCATCGGTAAATCCTGCAATTAGTTCTGCCTTATATATCTCGCCTTCTTTTTCAAATTTTGCAATAGCATCTTTTCTAGTAAGAATGGATCTATGAACATCAAGACCTTCCTTCACTATCTTAGCCATTTCTGCTTCTATTTTTGGAAGATGATCGGTTGTAATTACTTCCTCAGCAAAATCAATATCATAATAAAAAAATCCAGGACCTGTTTCAATGACTGGACCCACAGTTAGTTTTGCATCTTTCCAAAGTCTTTGAACAGCTTGTCCGAGTAAATGTGCTGTAGAATGGTGGAAAATTTCTTTCCCGTCTTTATCTTGAAAGGTGAGAAATTTAACCTTACAATTCGTTTGTGGTTTATAACTTAAATCAACTAAGGTAGTACCATCCAACTCAACTCCCAAGGCCTTGGACTTTAAGAAGGGAAGGAATTCTAAAATGAATTCCTGGAAAGATTGGTCCGTGCTCCAAGGTTTAGAGGAACCATCTGGAAGTTGGATTTCTATAGTTTTTATAGGATTGCTAACTGACATGATATCTATAGCTAGACTGTGAAAAGCTAGAGAATTTTCCAGTAGAAAACAAAAAAGACAGCTTAAGCACTAGATTTACCTAGGATTAAGCTGTCTGCTTTGGGCGAAAGCCCTCAATCTGGAAAGATTCTCACCCAGGGCAGAATAATTTCTACACTGAATGCAAAGAACGGATTAAACCGCTGCCTTACCTCTTTCTCCAGTTCTGATTCGAATGACTTCTTCTAGAGGCATAATCATGATTTTACCATCACCAACTGCTCCATCACCATTCTTTGCTGATTTGAGAATTGCATCCACTGTTGGCTTTACAAATTCATCATTCACTGCAATTTCTAGACGAACTTTTCTTAGAAGGTTCACAGTGTATTCATGTCCTCTAAAAACTTCAGTCTTCCCTTTTTGTTGGCCATAACCTTGCACATCACTTACAGTTAATCTGTAAATTTCAGATTTAGTTAATTCTGCTTTTACTTCTTCCAACTTATGTGGCTGGATGATTGCTACGATTAATTTCATATTATTCTCCTATTAAAATAATTAAATGCTGTATCCACTCTCACCATGGATCTCTGAGTCTAGACCTGCAATTTCTTTTTCTTCTGAAATTCTTAGACCTATGGTTTTTTCAATCACAAATGCGATAATGTAGGAAACACCAAAAGAATAAGCACCAGTAGCAAGTACGGAAACAGTTTGTACCCAAACCTGTGCTCCACGAGAAGTAATTCCTTCCGCTAATTCTACAGCAAAAACACCTGTAAGGATAGCACCTAGAGCTCCACCCACACCATGGATTCCGAAAGCATCAAGTGAATCATCGTAACCCAATTTATTTTTCATCAAGATTGCTCCATAGCAAACTGGAGATACAATCAATCCCATGATGATAGCACCCATTGGTTCTGTTGTTCCAGCTGCTGGAGTAATTACAACCAAACCTGCTACTATACCAGAGGCAGCACCAAGTGCAGTTGCCTTCTTCGTATGCAACCATTCTAAAAGCATCCAAGCTGAACCGGCTGCAGCTGGAGCAATGAGAGTCACTGCAAGTGCTCTACCTGCGGTTCCATCAGAGGCAAGTCCAGATCCTGCGTTGAACCCAAACCAACCAAACCAAAGAAGACCAGAGCCTATCAAAGTATAAGTCAGGTTATTTGGTTTCATGATAGTATTTGCATCACCTTTACGTTTACCGATAACTAATACAGCTGCTAGTCCTGCAATACCAGAAATTAAATGAACGACGGTTCCTCCAGCGAAGTCGATAGCTCCATCAGCAGCTAACCAACCACCACCCCAAACCCAATGCCAGACTGGATCATATACCAAAGTGGACCATAGCAAAATAAACACTATGTATCCTGAAAGCTTTACTCTTTCTGCAACTGCTCCTGAAATAAGAGCTGGAGTAATCAAGGCAAAAGTACCTTGGAAGACAAAGAAAACAAATTCAGGAATGCTTCCTTGCATAGAATCTATGGTTACACCATTTAAGAATAGTTTGTCGAACCCACCGAAGAAAGGATTATCACCTGTTGTAGCAAAACTATAACCAATGATAGTCCACTGTAGTGTGAGTACTAAAATAGCAACAAAACTATGCATCATTGTAGAAAGAACGTTCTTAGAACGAACAATTCCACCATAAAACAAAGCAAGGCCAGGGATCATAAAGAATACGAAACTGGATGCAACTATCATCCATGCAGTATCCGCTTTATCCAAAGCATCCCCAGCTTCTGCTGGTGCTGCTGCATCTTGAGCAAACAAGAATCCAGGAGCCATGAGTATTAGGAGCAGGAAGATTCTTGACGAAATCTTAGCAATGCCCACTTTTTTCAAAAATTTTTCAATCATATTTTTCTACCTATCCATTTAGGAAACTTTGGCTTTTTTGTGCAACTTACGTACCAAATAGAAATTTTGTTTACTTTTACTAAGATAATGCTCTAAATTTAAGCAAATTAACAATTAGGGGAAACCTTATCCAGAAACTATTTGTTTACATTATATACATTCCGTTCATAATTTAGGTAAAATGCCTTAGAATAAAAATAGAAAGATAGATCCTTGATTCTATCGATTCATTTCCGATACTGAAACTATGAGTCGAAATTTTTTTCTCATATTTATTTTGCTAAGCTCTCCTCTTTTTCTTTTCTCTATAGAGCCCAAGATGACTTGGCTTTCGGGCGAACTTTTAGAGACTGGACAGACCCAAGGAAGGTATTTTCTTTCCTTACGCAACGATACTTCAGGGAAAATCCAACATGTTATCTGTGACAGAGACACAATCCAAGATATAGATTCCCAAAGAAAAAATGGAATTCATATTCACCTCAAAGCTAAAAATTATGCTCTGGGAAGCCCTTTAATGGAATGTGTGAATAAGCCTATGCTTAGAGGAGGGTCTGAAAAAGGAAAAGAGCCTATCAACCATTTGACTAAGGATCATACAGATTCACCGAGGCATTCTACACCTATGAATTCAAGAAGGGTGATAGGACAAATATTAGAAGCTGATCCAAGCTCTGGTCTTCTTACCATTCAAACGGCACAAAGAAAGACCTACTTAAAAGTATCTCCCCAAGCAGCTGAATCAATACATGGTAGGCTCTCTCAAATGGAAATGCAAACTATAGATGATACTTTTGTCTTCGATAGAAACAAGGGGTATTTTGTGGGAACAAGCTTATCTTTCCGTTGACCCTAGAGACCTAAAGAAAAATATTGAGGAAGTATGAAAGCATTCCTAGTTCTTGAATCAGGTGAAGTTTTCGAAGGTGAATCCTTTGGAAGCGAGACAAGTCGAACCGGAGAAGTTGTATTCAATACTTCTATGTCTGGCTACCAAGAAATCCTGACTGACCCATCCTACCGAGACCAAATTGTAACACTTACCTATCCGATGATAGGGAATTATGGAATTAGCCCTGAAGATATGGAAAGTGGCAAGATCCAGGCATCAGGTTTGATCGTAAAAGAATATGTTGATTTTCCTTCAAATTTTCGCAGTAAAGAAACTTTGGGAGATTTTCTCAAAAGATTCAATGTTCCAGCCATACAAGGAATTGACACAAGAAAGTTAACACGCATATTGCGAGACAAAGGTGCTACGAACGGTGGAATCTTTGTAGCTGAAAAGTTTGAACCAAGGTTTTTAGATGAAATTAAGAAGTTCCCCGGGCTAGTAGGTGCTGACTTAGCTAAAGAGGTAACTACGGACAAGATGTACACTTTTGGGAATCATTCCAAAGACAAATTCAATCTTGCTGTCTATGATTATGGAGTGAAGCAAAACATTTTGAATCTTTTAGATTCTCATGGCTTTAATGTTACCGTATTTCCAGCAACAACTAGTTCTAAAGATTTACTCAAAGAAGGCTACGATGCATTCTTTATGTCCAATGGTCCTGGTGATCCTGAACCATTGAAATACGCAATTGATTCAGCTAAGAATATTATTGATGCAGGTGTTCCCTTATTTGGAATTTGCCTTGGTCACCAAATCATTGGCCAAGCATTGGGCAAGAAGACAACGAAATTAAAATTTGGTCATAGAGGTGGGAATCACCCTGTGCTAAACAAAAATACTGGAAAAGTTGAAATCACAGCACAAAACCATGGTTTTGTTGTAATTGGAGACGATTCTAAAGATGCGAAAATTTCTCATTTGAATTTATTTGACAACACAATTGCAGGTATACGTTCAACCGATAAACCTGTAATGGCAATTCAATACCATCCAGAGAGTTCACCTGGTCCTCATGATTCAGGATACTTATTTCAAGAATTCTATGATATGGTTAAAAAATCTAAGGCATAAAGGAGTTAACTATGCAAAGAGATGATGACAAAAACTTTTGGGGTATTCCTTACGGAACAGATGTAACTTTAGAAGCATTTATACACGATTCTTGGGATCCAACAACAAATGAAATCTTTGTTCCCAAGAAATTCTTTGGCTTAGGTTATGGGATCAACCTTCATGCTATTGCTAAGAAAATAGGTCTATTTTAAGCTGAACCCAAGCACCCTAGGGCATTGCAGTCCTAGGTTGGATTCATTCATTTTTATTACTCTAGCTTTTTTTCTTTAATACATCTCATCACTTTCTTTCTTTAAACATTACTACAATCTTTTCATATTTTCTATCATCCTAAATTCATGAATCCTAGACCTGAGTATAGTTTCTTGGATTAAATATAGATCGCTTCGATTTGCACAAAAATAAATATTAGCTCGGAAAGGTATTTTGAATTATGAAAACTCTAATACGTTACTTCGTATACAACCCTCTTACA
This sequence comes from Leptospira sp., assembly GCA_002786225.1. Lineage (GTDB taxonomy): Bacteria > Spirochaetota > Leptospiria > Leptospirales > Leptospiraceae. Next base: position 54,914 of record PEQN01000005.1, read on the forward strand.
TCTAATTTACTATTGATCTTTTTACTTCTTGTAGGAATCATTGGTGTCTTTTCGATGAAACAAGAAGCCTTCCCAAGGGTAAATTTGCGACAACTTAAAATACTAACTGTATTTCCTGGTGCAAGCCCTATAGATGTTGAGAAGAAAATTACAATTCCAATTGAAGAAAAACTGAGAGAGGTAGAGGGATTATCTTCCGTTCGTTCTATTTCAAGAAATTCAGAATCTGATATCAGTATCAAAATTGATTTAGAACACCCTAACCCTGATCAGGTTGTGAATGATGTTCGGAGATCTATAGATAGAGTTACAAATCTCCCAACCCAGGTTAGAGACCGCCCAGTTGTTACTGAGTTGAAAAGCTCTAGCTTTCCCGTAATTGAAATCGCATTAACAGGAGACATCACAGAACGAGAACTACAAGACTCTGCTAGGTTTTTAGATGATGAGCTTAGAAAAGTTTCTGGAGTATCACGAGTCGATCTTTTTGGAAAGCGAAAAGAAGAATGGAGAATCTTGGTTAATCCAAATCTCAAATCGCAATATGTAATTAATTTTTTAGATATCTTTGATTCAATCAATAAGAGAATTGTAAGTATTCCTGGAGGTTCTTTTCTTTCCTCTTTAACCAAAGACATAAGAATTACTGGTGAAGTGGATACTATAGAAGAACTAAAATACTTACCGATTCGATCGAATGAAAGTGGACGTTCTGTGGTCCTTTCTCAAGTTGCTGATTTAGAAGCTACCTATGAAAGACCCAGAGCTTATGCTTATAGCAATGGTAAGGATGCTGTAACTCTTCAAATCATTAAAAAAGACAGTGGGGATATCATTGAAACTGTTAAGCAAGTAAAGAAGCGAATCGAAGAGCTCAAACCACAATTTCCACCTAACTTAGTAATAGTAGATTTAAACAATGAAGGCCTTAGAGCAAGTAAGAGAATTGATGTTGTCATTAGCAATTCTATTCAAGGATTGGTCTTAGTTTTCTTTACATTGATTGTCTTTTTCTCTTTTCGAGATGCAGTCATCACTTCTATGTCTCTTCCACTAACCTTACTTGGAACAATAACAGCATTTCCTCTCTTTGATATTTCGTTCAATTTGATATCTATGCTAGGAATTATTATTTCACTTGGAATGCTTGTTGATAATAGTATTATTATTTCTGAAAATATTTTCAAATACATCCAAGCTGGATTAGATAAAAAAGAAGCAGCGGTAAATGGGGCTAGCGAACTTTTTGTACCTATTATAGGCTCATATCTCACCACTGTAGCTGCATTTCTTCCTTTAGCATTAATGAGTGGAATCATGGGAAAATTTATTTGGCAAATTCCATTTATGGTAATTGTTGCTTTGACTATTAGTCTATTCGAATCTTTCTTTTTATTACCTGGTAGGTATGCTAGCTACAGCAAAGAGTTACAAACTAAGAACAATAAGTCAAAGCTTAGAGCGGGTTTTAGACGAAGTTTAGAAACATTCTTCGAAGTATTAAAAAATAAATTTGAATCGTTAATTCAAGTTATTGTGGTTAATCCGATAAAAACTTTATTTATTATTTTTTCAATACTCATTAGCTCTGTTTTGGTTCTGACTGTTATGAATTTCAATCTATTTCCTAAGGAAGGAATAGATTATATTTTGATTCGAGCAGAATTTGCACCTAATTATAGTGCCCAAGAAACGGCAAAAAAACTCTCTTACCTAGAACCAATCATAGCTAAAATTCCTAAGGATGAGATTCAATCTTCTATCTTAAAGATAGGAATCCAACAAACTGATCCAACCGATCCACTTACTAGAATAGGTGAAAATATTGGAATGATGCAGATTATTTTGACTCCTGAAACAGAACGTGAGAGAACAGCTCAAGAAATTTTTGGTGAGTTAGACTCAGAAATAAAAAAAATTCCCGATGCAAATTCAGTCTTTGTTGATTTAGTTGTGAATGGTCCCCCTGTAGGAGCTGCAGTAACAGTCGCTATTGAAGGTAAAAATTATAAGACAATACAGGTGATTGCAGAAGAATTAAAATCTCTGCTCAAAAAAACAGAAGGAGTCATTAACGTTAATGACGATTACAATCTTGGTAGAGAAGAAATTCAAATTCGAGTAAAGGATAGCAATTCTTCCTTAACAGGCATTGATACCTCAACAGTTGCGAATTACGTTAGAACCGCAATTGAAGGCGTAGAAGCCGCAAATATTCGAAAGGGAAAAGATGAAGTAAAGATAGTCTTATTAAATCAAGATATCTATAGAAATGATGTAACAGATTTGGATAATATAAAAATTGTAAATAGATATGGCTTATTAACTCCTATACAAGCGATATCAGAAAGAACGGTTTACCAAGGAATAGAAGCATATTTTCATAATGACTTTGAAAAAGCAATAACAGTTACTGCTGATATACGCGAAGATATAACAAGTGCAGGTGAAGTAAATGGAAAGATTTCTGAAGCGTTTAAGGATGTGGGGCTTCGCTATCCGGGATACTCAATAAAATTCAGAGGGGAGCAGGAAGAAACAAACAAATCCATGGTGTCCTTAGGTAAAGCAACAATATTAGCTATTTTTGGAATTTATGCAATCCTTGCAATCATTTTCAATTCCGCATTAAAGCCTCTGGTGATCATTGCATGCATTCCCTTAGGATTTATAGGAGTGGTCATAGGATTTATAACTTCTGGCAAGACTTTATCCTTCCTTGCTATGGTCGGAATAATTGGCTTAGCAGGCGTTATCGTAAACGCGTCTATTGTAATTGTTGATACAATACAGGAATATGAAAAGAAGGGTTTACCTTTTTACGATTGTTTAGTTCAAGCTTGCACAGACCGCTTTCGCCCCATTCTTGTGACTACTTTCACAACTATGGCAGGAATGATACCAACTGCCTATGCAATAGGTGGATCTGATCCAATTTTAATTCCTATGACTCTCTCCTTAGCTTGGGGGCTTGGTTTTGGATCTTTTGGATCCTTACTTTTCATTCCGGCTGTATTTTCAGTCTATGGCAGAGTAACTGGGAAAAAATAGTAAATATTCTCAAATTATACTCTGTCAGTTCAATATTTCAATATTCATGAAATATTGAACTGTCTAATGTTTAGAGGTTAAAATGAATTATATACATCAATTAAATTGGCGCTATGCTACAAAAAGAATGAACGGACAAGAAGTTCCACAAGATAAACTTGATAGAATTCTTGAAGCGATTCGTCTTTCGGCTTCCTCCTTTGGTCTACAACCCTTTGAAGTTTTTGTAATTAAAGATATAGAAACTCGTAAGAAACTGAAACCTGCAGCATTCAACCAACCACAATTTGACGAGGCATCTGAAATTTTAATTTTCGCATATTATGATAATCTAAGTTCAACGCATGTTAATGATTACATTAATAATATTGCCTCAACAAGAGGTGTAAGTATTGATTCTCTGGAAGCTTTTCGCAAAACTATGCAGACCACAGTTGATAGCAAAGGAAAAGAAGCTTTGCATATTTGGACAGCGAGGCAGGCTTACATCGCACTGGGAACAGGCTTAATGGCTGCAGCTTTGGAAGAAGTAGATGCTACTCCTATGGAAGGTTTTTCACCAGAAAAGGTCGATGGAATTTTAGGTTTAGCTGAAAAGAATTTGAAATCAGTCGTAATGCTTGCTTTGGGGTATAGAGATGAGGCAAATGATACTCTTGCTAAAGCAAAGAAAGTCCGTAAACCTAAAGAAAAATTTTATCATTTTATCTAAATGGTTCGCCCTCTTCAGCATCCGATCTTAGATCATATTTCTTTAGATGGGATTCTTCATGCTATGAGCGATCCCATACGAAGAGAAATTTTCTTTAATTTAGAAGGCTGCGAAGCGAAGCCTTGCAATAAGAGTGTAGAGGGTCTAGCTCCTTCTACTCTCTCTTTTCACTATAAAATTCTGAGAGAAGCTGGTTTGGTACATTCAGAAAAAAAAGGGATTGAAGTGTTAAATACAATTCGCACGAAAGATCTAAATAAAAAATTTCCTGGACTGATCAACTTAATTAAAAAATTTCACAATCAAATAAATCAAATTACCTAGTTATTTATTTTCTTACTTAGTTTATTTGCCAGAATTTCAGAAAATAAGATGGCACCACATTTATTGAAGTGAGTGTAATCATTGTAATGTCTAAGGTCAAATTTATCAGCAGGAATTTCAAGCATTCTATAAGATGTATTTGATTTAGCTAAATTATTCCAAACGATTGGAAAGACTGATTCTATTTCTCTCATCTGTTTGGTGAAAGGAATATTTACCAAAATAAAACGATCTTGTTTAGGATTATATTGCTTTGTGATTCTTGCCAATGAATCTTGCGCTTCCTTCCTTTCTTTAGCAAATGCAAGCTTTAGATTGGGATCTAAATGTGGTAAATCTATTTCTTTATCGCAATTTACATTAGAATCAGCTTCAGAATAATTCTTCCACTCCCATAAACCATGATTGTGGATCTTTGATTCCATGATTCTATTTTTATTCTTTGCAGAATCTAAAAGTTCTAAGAGAGGTGGACCGATACGATTGTTTAGGTCTTGGCTAGATATAAAATCAGCATCAACAGAAGGTAAAATTTTTAGAAAGGAGGTGCTGTTTCCATTGTATTTTAAAATAAGAAATATTTCTGATAGGACATGATATAAATAAGAACCAATATCTTTATAAAAAACATTCCAAAACTTGGGAGTCATTAAAATCATCCAAGAATCTATACCAAAGGAAAGTTGAAGAGATTTGAATGTGAAGAAAACTTTATTTATAGTTGTTGAGGTTGAGGATAAATTGATTAAATAATATTCTGCAGAAATTCCTTTGGATTGAAGATATTTCAAATCTAACTCGATTCCTTCTAATTGTTGGCTTGGCTTAGAGTAAATAAGTACACTGTCTTCCGAAATATTTAATGTTTTGGAAAATGTAGGCAAATGAATTCCACTGATCCATTGGCTATCGCCTAATATAATATATTTGTATTTCTTTGGCTTAAGATTCCTGGAAGAAGTCGAATACCAAAAATAAGATGATTCTTCTAGATAAGGAGAAATAAAAGGTGTAAGATAGTGAGCTAAAACACCAAAAATTACAATTGAAATGAAGATTACTCGTTTCATAATTAAAATTGAAAGTAAAAGAACTCCATTTTCTCATATATACCTAAGAAAGAAAAAAAGAACATCCCTATAATCATCGTTAATCCAAGCAAGATAGGATGATCCTTATACCAAAGAAAGGCTTCCTCTTTTTTATTCCAGAACTGTTCTGCTTCTATAATAATTAGCGGAATCAATAAAATTAGAATTTTAAGAAATAAATTTGAATGATAATAAAGTCCAAGTGATCCACTCGCTAAATTCAATAAATGGTCAAAATCTTTTACACTAAATAGCAATAAACCAAAAGCGAAACTCCAAAAAGTAAAGAAAACTCCTAAATATTTCAAGCTTATAATAAATAAATAGGAATAGGAATTTAAATTAGATAATAAAAAGCGATTTAAGATATTATACAACACAATACAGAATCCGCAATACAAGCCCCAAATAAAATACCCATAGGTTGCACCATGCCAAAGTCCACCCAGGGTCCAAACAATTAGTATATTTAAATTTTGACGAATGAAGCCAAGCTTATTTCCACCTAACGGAATATAAACATAATCTCTTAACCAGGATGATAAAGAAATATGCCACCTTTTCCAAAAGTCGGATACAGAACTTGCAATGAAAGGTAGATTAAAATTCAACATTAATTTGAATCCCATCATCTTCGCCATACCACGTGCCGCATCAGAATATCCACTAAAATCTGCGTAAACTTGAAAGGCAAAACAAAATGCTACCCAGGAAATCATACCCGGTTCTAGATTTGATCGAAAAGCGTAATCAACAAAGCCACTTAAATTATCAGCTATAACAACTTTCTTAAATAGTCCCCATAGAAATAATAAAATACCATGATTGAAATCATCTTTGTTTATTATTCTTTTGTTGCTTATTTGAGGTAGAAGTGATTTAGGCCTTTCTATGGGACCAGCTAGAAGCAATGGAAAGAATAAATCATAAACAGAAAATTCTAATAAGGATTTAGAAGGCTCTATAAGCTTTCTCTTTATATCAGTTATATAACTTATGTTATGAAAAGTATAGAATGAAATACCAACCGGCAATAGAATCTTCGGCAATGGAATTGAAAAATCTATATTTAAATAATAAAAAATATCATTTGATGATGTTAAGAAAAATATTGTATATTTAAAATATGCTAATAAGAGTAAATTCCCTACTAGACCAAGTTTAAAAAAGTTTGAACCTATCTTTGTATCATTATTTAAATAAATTAATCTTCCTAACTTATAATTTAAAAATATAACAAAGAGTAATAAGAACCCCATACTAAGATTCCAAAATGAATAAAAAAAGAAACCAGCTAGCAGTAGAAGTATATTTTGTTGTTTAGTATTTAATCTAAAATATATAATTAGGACAATAGAATAAAAAACGATGAAAGTTAATGAGTTAAAAAGCAATTAAGCCTCTTCAATCATTTCAATAATCTGTTCTTTAATTTTTGTATCTTTAGGATATTCTAAACTTAATATTCTATAACTTGGCTTGAATGAACCTTTTATAGAATCAACTGTCGGTTGGAAGTGATTCTTGATTTTTCTTATAACAATTTCTGATTCTTCTTTATCTTTGGAATGGAGAATGGCTGTAAATTTGCCTTGACCAGCTCTTACATAATGATCATTTTCTCCCAAATGTTCTTGGATACTTTTACGTAAATTGTCGCAATACTCTGAAAATAGATTCTGACCGAGCATTTGTATCATTCTTGGAATATTCTGTACTTTAAAAACAATCACTGTAAAAGAAATATTTAATGATTTTGATTTTGAAATCTCAGAATCAATTCTATCCTCTATAGGGCTAAAAGGATTGCTAAACGAATTTTCTTTTTCTTCAAGAATTAGTATATTTGCAAATACAGGTGAAGCTAATTCAAAAAGACTAACCAATGAGATCTTATAATCTTCTGTGAGTTTTTCTTTAGATTTATGGATGATAAATAAACCAACAAGCCAATTAAGATTTATCATAGGAATAATAGTAAACTCATCAATAATTCCTAATTCATCATTGGAAATCAATGATTGCAATTCCATATTAGATTTAAAATCTTCAAGTTTATAAATACCCATTACATTTGATACCATACCAACGATATCAGAATTTCTTCCCAAAATGAATCTTGCTATTGTTTCTGGGGAAAATTGATTAGATGTAAAAACTTTATAAGTATCTTTTTCTTTAGGATCGAATAACATAAAAGTAAATCGTTCGATTTGGTAATTTGATTTCAGAACTTGAATTAAAATATCGTAAGCTTGGTCTATTTTTCTAACACTAGCAAATTCTCTTGAAACATTTAAAATACCATCGTTAAGGGATATAATTTTGTTAAGATATTTTATTTCTTTGCTTCGTGCCTCAAAATCACTTACTCTTTCAAAAACAGAGGCAGCAATATCCGCCATTACCTTTACAAATTCGAGATCATCAGAAATATACTCTTCTTCAGATATCAACTTACCTAATATTATAATTCCGTAAAATTGGGTTAAAGTTTTTATAGGTACAACTACTTCCGCTTGCATAGCTTGGAGAATTGCCTTACCATTAGGTCCAAGTCCCATACCCATTAATTCTTGAGCATAAATAACTGATTCTTGTTGTTGAAGAATGGAATAGATAGGATCTTCATTCGATATAACCCAATCTTCAGTTGGTTCAAAACCTTGAGATTCAATCAAAAAGAATTTTGAAAAATCATTCTTCGTAGTTGAAAAGATAGCAAGAGTCTCTGCACCAACTTGTCCCATTATCGAATAATTCAAGTTAGAAAAAAAATCGTCAAAATTTGAGGATGCACCTATTTCTTTGGTTATTTCAAAAATAGATTGGTAATTTTCAATTTTTTTCTTAGAAGCTAAGTGATATTCTATAGGTGCTGTAGTAAAATCAGATTCATCATCAAATAGATATTCTTGTTTATCTAGATGTTCCTCTGAAGAATCTGCTTTTATAGGTGTTTTTATTGAAGATTCACGTGCTTCATCTTCCCAAACTTCAAATTCATCAAGCACAGGTGGTTCATTAAGGGATTCATCCCTAAGCTGTTCATCTGATTCTATTAACTTTTCAGCTTTAGCAAGTAAGCCTTTTCTTTGAATGGGCTCTAGCTTAGTTGATAAATTTTCATCAATAAAAGATTCTGCTTTTGCAAGTAAACTACTTCCAGAGGACATAGAGGCTTGCACATTCTGTCCTTTGGAGCTAGAGCTATCACTTGCCTTCTCTAAGAGGCCCATTGTTAAAGACCAATTTCTTTCATCAATTTTTTATAAAGATCGAAATAATTAGATTTTGAAAACTCTCTAATCATATCATCAGGGAGATTTCCAAGTAAATTATCTAAGTAAGTAAGAACTTTTTTCTTATCCTCATTGGAAAGTTCATTGCCTTGAGAATCTTTGAATGATTCAGACTTCTCATCTTGACTGGAGTCAGTAGTATCAACTTCTTTGACATTTTCTATAGGAGTAGATCTCATTTCTTCTAGAGGAGATAAACCTCCATCTACGGAATACTCATCCAGATCTATCATACTCTCATCTTCAAAATCATTAGGATCTAAGGAAGATTTGAGATTGGATTCTAGTGCAGGCTCATGATTATCATCGAAGGAAAGAGAATCTATATCTTCTAAATCCTCTCCAGGTGGAAGATCACCAATAATATCTGTTAGTTCTTCTGATGTAAGTGCGATTGGCTCGTCATCAACCTCTTCATTGCTTTCTTCTGTTAAATCAACTGATTCACCAAAATCTGCAATAGCAGGAAGTTCATCCTCACCACCAAGAATATTTCCAAGCTCATCATCAGAAAGGGTAATACTTTCATCTTCTTCATCTGATGATTCATCGAAACCAAAATCAGAATTTTCTTCTTCACTAGGCTCGGATAATTTATCTACGTCCTCGGAAGAGACATCACCATCTTCTAAACTAAACTCATCGAAATCAACTGAATCATCAGGTTCAGGTAGACTGCTGAAATCATCTAAATCAGCACCTGACTCAACTTTAGCGTCTTCTTTAAGCTCAGGAGATGAGGTATCTTCCTCTTCGAAGGCTGATGAAAAATCTCCATCAAATTCAAAATCATCATCTTTTTTATCTGATTGACCAAGAGAAGAGTGATCTTCTAAATCCTCCTCACTAAAGATATCAGATGAATCCTCAGGCTCTGAAGTAATTGCAGATAATTCATCAATAGAAAGAGTTATAGGTTCATCAGCCGCAGCATCGTCATCTGTTAGATCGATTCCACTCGCCAAATCAGAGAATTCATCGTCTAACTCCGGTTCAGATTTTTCTTCATTAGCCCAAGCAATTTCTGATTCATCTAAACTTGTATCAGGAAGAGTATCATCAAAGGCGGAACCTAGGACGTCTTCATCTCCCGTAATATTGGAAAGTTCATCCATAGAAAGAGTAATTGGTTCGTCTTCAGCAGTATCTTCAACTGTAAATACACTTTCTTCATCTGATAAATCTTGATACTCAGAAGAATCTTCACTATGTGTATCATCATCAAATGCAGCAATATTCTCCAGCTCATCCATAGAAAGTGTGATGGGTTCGTCGGCTAATTCCTCTTCAGAAAAAATAGAACCTTCACCGTCTTCAGCTTCAATATCATTCTTTAATTCAGCATTTTCTTCAAAATCTGTAAAATCTATATCATCAGGAACGTTGGTTGGTGGAGTTTCAAGATCCAAATCAAGTGCTAAGTTCTCACTCTCGCTTCCAACTTCACCTTCTGCCATAATATTTTGCAATTCATCCATAGATAAGGCAATAGGTTCATCGGACATATCTTCATCATCTAAAAGCAATGAATCCGAAGTTTCTAATTCCTTTGAGGAGCTCAGTGGATCTATTGTTTCATCAAAAGCTATATCTAAATCAGTGGAGCCTAAATCAAGAAGACCAACTTCTTTTTCATCTTCTTCATAAATATCTGTTCCAAGTATTTGGTCTAGTTCATCATCCGTATAATTCTTATCAGTCGAATTTGAGTCTTCAGTTAATGAAGAAAATTCAGTATCGATTTCAGGGGAAGAATCAAGAGATTCCTCATCGATTTTAGTCATAGGAGCATTTACAATATTTTCAAGCTCATCTAAGGAGAGAGTTATTGGTTCATCTTCTGCATCTAAATCATCAAAATTAAATTCTGAATGAGATTCTTTAGATTGGAATTTAATTGGAGAGGAATCATCTTCCTCATTTACAATTTGATCTATTTTTTCATCTATTAAAGGATCGTCATCATCAATTTCTAAATCAAGGCTAAATTCATTCTCTATACTTTCTGATTCAGATGAAATGTTTGGAATTGATTTTGAGGATTTTTGAGGCTCTTCGATATCATTAAAAAGATCAGGAGCATCAAGTAAAATTTCTTCTTCCTCTTCAGTAGAATCATTGTTAGATTTTATAGCTTCTCTTGAACTCACCTGCTCTTCTTTAGGAAGTTCTTCATCGATCAAATCTAAGCCAGCATCTAAATCCAAATCAAGGCTAGATGTATCATCAGGGTATTCATCTCCAGCACTAGAGACCATAGAATCCAGACCTAGGTCGTCGCTATTCATATTGAATTCAGACTCGTCTTCTTGTTTGGAAGAATTAGAATCACCTAAATCCAGGGAATCAGTTCCGAAATCAAAATCATCGTTATTATCACTTGTATCTAAAGTATTTATTTCATCAAGATCGGGAGGTTCCATTCCAGGATCTAAACCAAAATCAAGCTCTTCATTATTACTTGCTGATAATGAATCATCCTCTTCGAAATCAAACGCGAAAGAGTCATCATCTAACACAGGTTCGAGATCCGAAAATTCATCTGGATTTAATTTGCCAGCTTTGTCAGCCATTTTAAATTATTACCTATCTCCCAAAATAATGACCTGACCATCATAGATCTCGCCATTCAAATCATATTCTAAACTATGGGATTCCTTGTCAAAACCACCAGCCTTTTCGATTAGATATTTAAGTGTATCACCTTTTCTCATCTCGTAAATTCCAGGGCGATTGACTCCATTCTTAATTTGTACATAAATAACTTCATTCTTACTAAGCTTATCTAGTATGGGACGGTTTTCTTTTAAGAAAAATCCACCTATCATTAAAACTAGTAAAACAAGAACGAAATACAACCAAGATTTTGGAATAGAATTCACCTCTCCTTAGTATTTTCGGAAAGATGTAGGTAAAAAAATTAATTTTGTTTTAGTAAAATACGCGTTTTGGCTTTTTTTATTTCTTTTACTTTATGAGAGGATGCTGGTTCTTTTGAAATCTCGGCTAATTTTGCCTCCACCACTTTTGCATCAATCGTGTCAATGGTGTCAGCACTATCTGCCAAAATATTCACATACCCGTTCTTCACTTCCACAAACCCACCATCCACAACCATTTTTATGGTCTCTCCATCTAGAAGGCGAATTTGTATGATACCAACATCCATAGAGGCAATCAAAGGAGCGTGGTTAGGATAAATGCCAAAGGAACCAACTTCTCCAGGTACAATCACGGAAGAAGCCTCTCCCGTGAAAAGGTTACGCTCTGGAGAAAGAATAGAAAGCTTTAAGGTTTTTACGTTGGTTGCTTCCGACATTTTTCGATTATCCTCTTAGTTTCTTAGCTTTTTCTATAGCATCATCAATGGAACCAACCATGTAGAATGCTTGCTCTGGAAGATCATCGTATTTTCCACTAATCAATTCTTTGAAAGAACGGATGGTATCTTCTAGTTTTACATATTTTCCAGGAGATCCTGTAAAAATTTCCGCTACAAAGAATGGTTGGGATAAAAATTTCTCAATCTTTCTTGCACGAGCAACTAAGATCTTATCATCCTCAGACAACTCATCCATACCTAAGATTGCAATAATATCTTGTAAGTCTTTGTATCTCTGTAAAATCCTTTGAACTTCACGAGCTACAGTATAATGCTCTTCTCCAAGAATATCTGGGTTCATCACTCTAGAGGTAGAATCTAGTGGATCCACAGCAGGGTAAATCCCCTTGTCTGAAATCGCTCTAGAAAGAACTGTAGTCGCATCTAAGTGGGTAAACGCAGTTGCAGGAGCAGGGTCAGTCAAGTCGTCCGCAGGAACATAGATCGCTTGAACGGAAGTGATGGAACCCTTTTGTGTTGAAGTGATTCTTTCTTGGAGACCACCCATTTCTGTAGAAAGAGTTGGCTGGTATCCCACAGCAGAAGGCATCCTTCCTAAGAGAGCCGACACTTCCGATCCTGCTTGAGAGAATCGGAAGATATTATCTACGAATAGGAGAACGTCTGTTCCTACCGTATCACGAAAATGTTCCGCCATAGTTAAAGCAGAAAGCGCAACTCTAAGACGTGCACCAGGAGGCTCATTCATCTGACCATAGCAAAGAACGGTCTTGTCGATTACACCAGATTCTTTCATCTCACGCCAAAGGTCATTCCCCTCTCTTGTTCTCTCTCCTACCCCAGCAAATACAGAAAATCCTCCGTGTTGCTTAGCGATATTATTGATGAGCTCTTGGATTAGTACTGTTTTACCAACTCCAGCTCCACCGAATAAACCTGTCTTCCCACCTTTAATGTAAGGAGCAAGAAGATCGATAACCTTGATACCAGTTTCAAAGACTTCTGTTTTTGGAGAAAGTTCTTCATACAAAGGTGCATTTCTATGGATAGGCAATCTGGTCTCAGCATTCACAGGACCACCTTCATCTACAGTCTCACCTAATACATTAAAGATACGTCCTAGGGTTTTGTCACCAACTGGAACACTGATAGGTGCTCCTGTATCTACAACTTCCAGTCCACGAACAAGACCATCTGTGGAAGAAAGAGCAATAGCTCTCACAACATTTCCACCGATATGCATTTGAACTTCGGAGATGATTCTTGTAGGTTTCCCTTCTATGGTTGTGTTGATCTCTAAGGCATTGAAAATTTCTGGCAACTTACCGCCTTCGAAACTTACGTCCAATACCGATCCAATGATTTGATTGATTTTACCTTTATTCATACTATTTCTCTTTCTCCGATGTTTACAAAATTCAAATTAATTAATGGAATTCGCTCCACTGACGATCTCAGATATTTCTTGGGTAATCTTAGATTGTCTCGCTCTGTTATAACCACGATTCAATGACTTGATCATATCACCTGCAGCATCCGTTGCCGATTTCATTGCAATCCTTCGTGCAATATGTTCGGAACAGATAGCTTCCAAAATTGCTCTTTGAAAGGAAACTTTAACAACCATAGGCAGCAAGCTTTCAAGGATGGATTGTGGATTCGGTTCATAGATTACACTAGCATTCACAGCTTTCGCACCATCAGCTTTCTTCGCATCCGTAGAACGAATAGGAAGCACTGGTGTAATTTCAGGGTATTGGTGTGCAGAAGATTTATAAACAGTAGAAATAATCTCGACCGCATCCAATTCTTCTTTGGCAAATTTGCTCATTACCATATCCGCAAATTCAGAAGCTTCTTTGTAGCCAGACTTATCATCAATATGAGTGTATGAGCCAGCCATAGGAACTTTCAGATAACGAAAGAAAGCGATTCCCTTCTTTCCTACCATATGAAGATCAACCTCAACTCCTTGGGAATTGAGCTCACGAATCCTAGCGAGTGTCATACGATTGATATTTCCATTGTAACCACCACACAAACCTCGGTTCGCTGTAATGGCAATGATTGCAACCTTACGGATCTTATCTGGGTTTCTTAGATAAGGACTCTCAACTTGTTGAGACAAAGAAGACAAGGAACTAATGAGCTCTTGGATCTTTCTTGCATATGGCTGAGAAGCTGCTACTTTATTACTTGCTTTCTTGGATTTGGCTGTTGATACCATCTCCATAGTTCGAGTAATCTTTCGCGTATTCTTAACTGATACGATTCTTTTCTTTATTTCTCTGGGAGAAGCCACGAATGAACCTTATCCTTGTTTCCTATTTCTAAGAAATGTCTCACCTAAGTCAGTACAGTATTGTCTAACCTTATCTTCGCTGATCATTTCTCTCTTCTCACGAATTTCTTTCAAAATTTCGGGGTATTGGTCTCTGAAATTATTGATTAGGAAATCTTTGAATGCCTTCACTTCAGGAACAGGAATTTTATCCATAAAACCCTTTGTTACAGCAAATATAATAATAACCTGTTCTTCTATAGGGTAAGGATTGTTATCATTTTGTTTTAAAACTTCTACAATTCTAAATCCTCTATCCAACTGGGATTGAGTGGTTGAATCTAATTCTGTTCCTAATTGAGCAAATGCTTCCAATTCTCTAAACTGAGCTAGTTCAAGCTTCATGGTTCCCGCAACTTTTTTCATGGCTTTGATTTGTGCTGCTGAACCAACCCTTGATACGGATGTTCCCACATCTACGGCAGGTCTTACACCCGAAGCAAAAAGGTTGGATTGCAAATAAATCTGACCATCTGTTATCGAAATCACGTTCGTTGGAATATATGCAGAAACCTCACCTTCTTGCGTCTCAATGATAGGAAGTGCAGTCATAGAACCCGCACCGTATTTTTCATCTAACTTAGCCGCTCTTTCAAGAAGTCGGGAGTGTAGGTAGAATACGTCCCCTGGATAGGCTTCACGACCTGGTGGTCTCTTAAGAAGCAAGGACATTTGACGGTAAGCAACAGCTTGCTTGGATAAGTCATCATAAACAACTAAAGTTGGCTTCTTTTCGTCATACATAAAGTATTCAGCCATACTTGCGCCCGCATAAGGAGCGATAAATTGCAAAGGAGCAGGATCAGAAGCATTGGCAGCTACTACAATGGTATAACTCATAGCGCCTTTTGCTTTAAGCTTTTCAACTAACCCTGCAACAGTAGATGCCTTTTGTCCTATCGCAACATAAACGCAAATAACTCCTGTGTCTTTTTGATTGATGATGGTATCAATAGCTATCGCTGTCTTTCCTGTTCCGCGGTCACCGATGATGAGTTCTCTTTGGCCACGACCAATTGGAATCATTGCATCTACAGACATAATTCCTGTCTGCATAGGTTCGCTTACTGGCTGTCTCATAGAAATACCAGGAGCTGGGGATTCAACAGGTCTTGTTTTCTTAGCAAGAATAGGACCCTTTCCATCAAGTGGCTCACCTAAGGGGTTAACTACTCGGCCTAGAAGTTCAGGACCAACTGGAACGGATACTATTTCTCCAGTTCTCTTCGCAGTGAACCCTTCTTCAATGGAAATATAATCACCCAGGATTACAACCCCAACGGAGGTTTCTTCCAAGTTAAGAACTTGACCCTTTACTCCATTTTGGAATTCTATCAATTCACCTGCCATAACATTGGCAAGTCCGTAGATACGTGCGATCCCATCCCCTACTTCGAGGACAGTTCCAACTTCATCTACATTTAAATTTTTGTTAAAACTTTGGATTTCTTTCTTTAAAACCGACGTAACTTCGTCTATCTTAATTTTCATATAATACTCCGGCGGTTATTTTCTGGGATAGTAAGGATTCACTAATACTTTTCAATTTATTCTTCATGGTGGCATCTATCAAAAAATCCTCTATACGGATTAAAAATCCACCAATCACATCATCCGAAATTGTGTTATGAATGATTGCTTGTGTTTTAAATTTCTTTTCTATAACTTTCTTAATTCTTTCAAGAGCTGCTTCTGGCAAGGCTTCTTTGGATACTATAGAAACTTTACTTCTGCCTCTTCTCTTCTCAACCAAGGTTGAGAAAACTTCTGTAATCTCTGGAAAAAATTCCAATCTATCTTTCTGGACCAAAATTCCAAGAAAGGATGCGACTTCTTCTCGGGTCTGTCCGTTCAATGCCTTAGCAATAGCATTGGTTTTAATCTCTTTATTAACAATAGGAGAAATAATAAATTCACGGACCTGTTTATCATCGAACAATGCTTTTTTTATTTCAAAAAGATCTTGAGCGACTTGGTCTAAATCCGTGTCTTTAACGATGATCTCTAGCAAAGCTGTTGCGTAAGAATGTGCGACGGCGCTTTGGCTCATGTTTTAGATCCTCTCCAATTTACTAAGTTCTTTATCAATGAAGGCAGAATAATCTTCTTTCTTCAATTGTTTCTCAAGAATCTCACCTGCGATTTGCACAGAAAGTTCTGCAATCTTGATCTGCATTTCATGAACAGCCTTGGTTTTGGCTAATTCAATTTCTCTCAGGGATTGCTCTCTCATCTTACGAATCTCATCATTTGCATCATCCACCATCTTGTTCTTGATGACGGAAGCATCTGATTTAGCTTCATTGATAATTCCAAGTGCTTCATCTTTAGAATGATTAACTTTGTCTTGGTAGTCTTTGAGAACTTTTTCAGCCTCTGCTCTTAGAGTAGATGCCTTACTAATCTCACCTTCAATTCCCGCTGTTCTATCATCGATTGCTTTTAGAATCAAATCCCAAGCAAATTTCTTGAGAATGAATACTACGACTAGAAATGTAACCAGGGTCCATACAACAAGACCCGGATTTACATTCAGCAGGTTTAAACCTCCGCCACTTCCTAAGAAAAACAAGGTTGGAAACCCTTATTTCTGCTCTACTTGAGTCGTAGCAGGTTTAGCGTTTGATTTTACTAGTTCGTCGTTGATAACTCCACCAGCAGAGAACATGATTACAAGAGCGAAAAGTGCAGCACCTTCGATCAAGGCAGCAGCAATAATCATACCTGTTTGAATAGAACCTGCAGCGTCTGGTTGACGGCTAATTCCTTCTACAGCTGAACCACCGATTCTTCCAATACCTAGTCCAGCACCAAGAATAGCTAAACCAGCTCCGATTCCAATTCCAATATATCCTAAACCAAATTCCATATTAAGTTAACTCCTGTTAATATTTTAAACTGATACCATAATTCATTTTAGTGCCGATGCATTACTGATCCAACAAAGATCGAAGTAAGCAGTACAAAGATGTACGCTTGCAAGAAAGCTACAAAAATTTCTAAAACATAGATCGCTCCCGCACCGAGTATAGAGATGGGAACTATCCAGTAACTCTGAAATTTAAAAATGAATCCAAGAAGAGCCAAGATGATTACGTGTCCCGCAGTCATGTTAGCTAAAAGTCGCACTGTAAGCGCAAAGCATTTTGCAAGTGGAGAAATGATAAATTCGAGAGGCCACATCAAAGGCCAGAGTGCAATTGGTACGCCATTGGGAACTGAATGAGGAATAAATTTAATTCCTTGGTAAGCAAAACCAGTTCCCATAATCAAAACGAAAGTAAGAATAGCTAAGGATACAGTTACACTTACATCACCGGTTGTAGTGATTCCACTCCAAACCAAGGAAGCCATACTATGATGAGCGTCTGCACCTGTAAGGGCAGAAGATGCGGTTGCAAAAATTTCTCCTATAGGAGGAATGATACCCATTAAATTTCCAGAGAGAATGAAGAAAAATAGAGTCAACATATAGTGGTAGTAAGCATGTCCATGACCGTGCATAGATGCTTCCACCACATCGTCCTTAACATATCCAACAATAGCTTCCACAGCGGAAGTAAAGCGATTTTGAACCTTCATAGGATTGGAGGCTATCATTCTTGCTGCTGGGATAAAAATTAAGAGTAGCACAAGACAACCAATCCACATCATGGTAACACGCTTAGTGATGTGTAGATCGATTCCACCCACATAATGGTAGTTAGATCCAGTATGATGGTGAAAAATTGCAGAATGGTCTTTATGAAATTCAGAATCACCTTCGAAGACTTTCTTGCCGCCGATGTTCAAAGGAAAAACAGGCGCATCGCTCAAGTGATGAACGATTACCTCATTTAAGTTAAAATCCTCAGTTGTCGATTCTGATGAAAATACGGGACTTCCAAAGAAAAGATATAAGGTCAGAGCCCCTAAGGCTAGCCAGCTTGTTCTCATATAGTATATTAAGTTCATAGAAGATTGTTATTTGTCTACGAAAATAAGAGATCCTTCCATTTCTATTTCGGAAGTCTTGAACCTCTTGAATTCAGAGCTACAAAAACAAAGATTGTAAGAAAGCCAAAATACGCAAGAAAAAATCCCAAAATAAAATTTGATCCAAGTTTTTGCAATCCAACCGCAAGCAGTACCGCATTTCCAAATAGAGAAAATATTCCAAGAATCACTGAATCATAGGCAGATCGCAGAGGATTTCGCCAAAATAGAAGCAAACGAAATTCTAGAATGCTCCACTGGAAGAGATAAGAGATTAAAAAACCCAAGCGGAATTCAGGATAAAACATCCAAATGCCTATGTTAATTAGCAAGCTAACAACTATTAGCAGAAAATGGAATCTTCTCTTTTGCAGCCGCGAAAGATCTATAGCTTCCTTCATTTGTTTATGGAATTGGTTCTCTTAATAAGGTGGTAGATTCCAGCAATAAAGCCTAAAACCATCCCAAAGAGTAAGAACCAAGGTTTCGTTTCAAACTTTTCATCTAGCCAAGAAAAGAGAAACAGATGAAAGAGGATGATTCCTGCAAATTCTGCTCCTAAACCAGCAAGATTCCAAATGGAACTTATTGCAGAATCCTTCCGATCCGATCCCATCGAACCTCCATCCTCCAAAGTCGGTAGAGCAAGGTTCTCTTAAGCCAAGCAAGTCTAGGCTCAAATTCAAAATAATTCGATCCATATTGGTAGTGATCCCATTCCGAAGAATCACAGTGCTTCTGGATCTCATCCATGCTCCAACGCTGAGCATTGTCAGGGCCAACTTCAGAAAGCTCTAATCCATCTTTGAATTGGCAGGTATTATCCTTCCAATTGATGGAAAAATAAATCACTAATGCCTTTCCTAAGATGTCTTCTCTAGGAACAAAGCCCCAAACTCTAGAGTCCGAAGAATCATCTCGATTATCTCCCATGACCATATAGTGAGCCTCTGGTATTTTGCATCCATTTGCAAAATCACAATAGAAACGTGTCGGAGACATTCTGTCATCCTCTGGTCCCTCTAAGATAAAATGATCAAATTCGCCCTTGGTCTCTAGGAAAAGTGCTCTGGATGAAGCTCTTATGTTATCAATGTCAGCTAGCTCTCTATTTTGGTCGACTTCTCTTGGTTCGTAGGAAAGAAATTCTTGACTATCTTGGGGTTTGTATTCAACAACTGCAAAGAAAACTCTTCCTTTCTTAGTATCCTTGTATTTTCTTGTGATACGAATTGTATCCCCTGGCATACCGATAACTCGTTTTACAAATCGTTTGGAGAAAAGTCCCTCTCTTGTTTCCGGGTAATCAAATGCCTTCTCGGGTGGAATGAATGTGACTATGTCTCCTCGTTTTGGGTTATCGATACGAAATAATTCTTTTTCAGAAAAAGGAAGCCGAAAGGAGTATCTCATCTTATTGACAAAAAGAAAATCGCCTATCTTCAAAGTGGGAATCATGGAACCCGAGGGAATATTATTGGCATCTAAGATGGATGATTTGAAAGCAAAGACTAAAACAATGATTCCAATAAAGGATGTAACTGAAGAGAAGAAATTTTGCTTTTCTTCCTCCTTGGGCTCAGGCTGATTTTTATTCCAAAATGACATGTCGTGATAAGGTTGAAAATACTTGTCTTTTCTGTCAAGAAAGGGAAAAAATTTGCAAAAAATGCTTGTACACCTTTGGAAATCTTCCGAAGGTCTCCCAGAGGGGAAAACATGTCTCAATTTTCAGATTACATACAGCGCTACCCAATTATTGCAATCAAAACTGGAACTGAGACCGAAGACATGGGTGAGCAAGAGATAGCTCTTCTTCAGAAAATTTTCCACAATCTCCTTCCCGTCTATGTTAAGATAGGTGGTCCTGAGGCTAGGAACGATATGCGAATCTGCCAAAGAATAGGTGTGGCTGGAATCTCTGCACCCATGATAGAGTCGGAGTATGCATTTAAGAATTTTATCACATCCTTAAAAAATGTAGTTTCACCCATCTATTACAAAAATATCCGAAAAGCTATCAATCTAGAAACCATCACAGGTTACAGGAATCTTTTGGAAATTCTTGATAATGCTTTTACTTCTGAATTAGACCAGATAACAGCAGCTAGGTCAGATTTATCCTCTTCTATGAACCTAAATCCCGATGACAAAGAAGTCACTCGTATAACACGAAACATTGTTTCTCTAGCCAAATCTAAAAACATTAAGACTGGTGTTGGTGGAACAATTACAAAAATGAATTTTGATATGATTCGAGAAGAGATACAACCTGATTTTATCAACTCCCGCCACATTATGGTGGATGTATCCAAGATGGGAAAGATTTCAGGTGAAGAAATGGCGGAATCCATGCTTTCTATGGAAATGGAACTTTACGAAATCTTTGCAAAGGCATTTCCCGAAAAAGCATTTTACTATAAAAATAGAATCGAAACCAATAGAGAAAGAATTGGAGAAAGGAAAATACTTTATTTCCTAAGATGAAATTTTTTACAAAATCGATTTGGTATTATTTTGCAATACCATCTCGGATTATTCCTATCGTATTACTTCTATTAGGTTTTTTTGTAGGGATTTTATTTCTACTTCCTAGCATTATTCCAAGTTTAAGTCATTCTCCTACTCCTGGCTCTTTTTATGATTCCATCTTGCATGGACTCTTCCTGCAAAATAGCTCAACAAATTTCGACCCAAGAAAATTTCAGAGAATCCTCTTTTGGTATTGTTTGATCTTTGGGATAGGATTTACGCTTAGCTCGATTCGATATGCAAAAAGTAGCCCTTCTTTATTTGAACCAGCTGATTCTAAGAAATTGAATAGATCGGAAGAATATTCAGCTAAGAATAAAAAGCTTGTAAATGTATTTCTAATACTATCCGTAATTTTTATTTCAATGAGTTATCTTTTTCATTATGTTCAAATAAGCTATGCTTTTCGAAATAGTTTCTTTCTTGGTGAAAGAGATTTTACCTCTATGGCGGAAGTAATATTGAACATAGGTAGAGGATTGGGCTTTTATACTGGTTTTCACAATGAGCAGGCAACTTCGTATTTAGCTCACCACTTCGCACCCCTATTGGTAATCTTCTTACCTTTCTCCTACCTAAGTTCCAGCCGTCTCTTCTTAGCTTGGGCTCAGATTTTTTACTTCTGCCTTATCCTTATAGTTATTTGGAATATGGTCCGAACTTGTGCATTAAAGATACAAGAAACTTATCTCATCCTCCTTCTCTTTCTAAGCAACATCTATTTGTATAGGATGCTTACTTCCTATCATTTTGAAATACTTTTTGTTTTATTTTTCCTACTTTCAATTCATTCTCTTGAAAATGATAAGTCTTTAGCTAAGGTTTTTTTTTGGACAATTTGTACATGTTTTGTGAAAGAGGATGCGGCAATCTATCTAAGTATCTACTTTCTAGGAAATATTCTCTGGATTTTAGGAAATAATTTTTTCCCAATATCTGCTCTCCGTGTTAGAATCAAATCCATTTTTACGACCAAGCTTAGTTCAGGAATAACAGGAGCTTTGGAATTTAAGCAAAGTTTTTTGCATATCAATGTTATTTTATTTTTTCTCTCAGTCTTTCTCTTTCTAATTGGAATTCCCAGCTTGAGGAAATTTCTTCAAGTAAGCCCAGAAGAAAACTGGTGGCAGATCTGGTCCAACTGGGGGGATAGTGGGCTTGGAATTCTAAAAGGAATAATTTCTGATCTTCCTAGAGTTCTCAAGGAAATCAGTCTAGGTTCTAAGACTGTTGTGGAAATTGCACTGAGCACAGGTTTCTTGGTAATCTTTGCGCCACGCTATTGGTTTTATCTTCTTTGTTTGTTTGGAATTCATTTTCTTTCTTCTAGACTTTGGCACAATAGCTTCTACAATTACTATATCTATCCTATACTACCCGTACTAATTGTATCTATGCTCAGAGGCTTGGACTTTTTGAAACTAAAGAGTAATCGCCATTTTCTCATTCCAATTCTTATACTTGCCTTAGCTTTTAACTTTTATAGAAATTCTTGGGATACTAACTTTCCTTTTGCTCTACCAAAAGTGGATCACTCAAGACTAGAACTTGCAGAATCATTTGCTCGCAAAATACCATCTCAGTCCTCTGTAGCCGTTCAATTTGACCTGGGAGTTTTTCTTTCGAATGAAGTTGCCATCTTCCCCTTGGAGGCAATCAATAAACTGATATTATCCAAGCAGGAAAGCGGCCCTCTGGATAAGAAAGAAACTACTCTATCAAAGAAATCACCTAATATAGATTATATCTGGATTGATACGAATCGAGGATTTTCTCCCTATGTTTCCCTCAGCCAAATTGAAGGCTGGGAACGAAATTGGCTTAGTAGTGGTTATCAAGTATTGATTGAAAAAGAAGGAATGAAGTTACTTAGAAAACTCGATTCAATCCATTCAAGGCCGCAACACGGTACGCCTCAGCCATAGTTGGGTAGTTAAAAGTTGCTTCGACAAAATATTTAATGGAATTAGCCTTCCCTTCCTGTACCATGATTGCCTGACCAATATGTATGATTTCGGAAGCTTGGTATCCAAAACAGTGGATTCCTAAGATAGCAAAAGTTTCTCTATGAAAGAGCAACTTCAACATACCTGTCGTGTTGCCAGTAATTTGTGCACGTGCTAGACTTTTGAAAAAGGCATGACCTACTTCGTAAGGTACTTTTTGTTCGGTTAATTCTTTTTCTGTAAAACCAAGGGAGCTAATTTCTGGGCTGGTATAAATACCTGTAGGAATATTTTGTGTTAGGCTAGTTTCATTCTTTCCTTCACAGATAAAGGCACCCGCATAACGTCCTTGGTCGTAAGATGCACTCGCAAGCCCTGGTGGACCGATCACATCTCCCACAGCAAAAACATTTGGAATATTTGTCTGGAAGGATTCATTAACAGATATATTGCCACGACTGTCAGTGGCTATACCGATAGAGTCTAATCCTAGTTTGTCGGTATTGCCAGTTCGTCCATTCGCCCAAAGTAAATACTCTGTCTTAAGCTTTTTGCCACTTTTGAGATGTAGAATAACTCCATCATCTGCTGCCTCTATACTTTCCATTTCTTCATTGTGACGAATGATAGTGCCCTGCTCTCTAAGGTGGTAAGCAAGAGCATCAATGATCTCATCATCGAGAAATGAAAGTAATTTATCTCTTGTATTAATAAGGTTCACCTTGCAACCAAGCCCTCGAAAGATAGATGCATACTCACACCCAATCACCCCAGCACCATAAATTGTAATTGAATGGGGTGTGACAGGAAGTTGTAAAACAGTATCAGAATCAACAACTCTTGGATGATTGAAATCTACTTCGGGAGGATGGTAGGGCCTAGAACCTGTTGCAATGACAATAGAGTCAGCGGAATAAATTTTTTGTGAGCCATTGCTAGGATCTTCCACCATTACTTCGTTAGCATTTACTATTTTGGCATTTCCATTTAGAACAACAACATCATTTCGCCTATAGAATTGATCCTTCATACTTACTTGACTACGAATAACTGACTCAGCGTTCTTCAAAAGATGTGGTAGGTGTAAATGAACATTAGCAAGCTCATCTCTTAGTAGTGAATTGTGTTTGAGTTCAACGAAATTCTGAATAGGTTGGCGCATCGCCTTACTTGGTATAGTACCTCTATGAGTGCAATTTCCTCCTATCAAACGATAGGATTCTACAATTGCTACTTTTTTGCCAAATTTAGAACATTTCATTGCAGCGCCTTCGCCTGCAGGGCCAGAACCAATTACAATTACATCAAACATTCTTGAGGACATAGAGAAAGGAAATCTCTCTAGAAATCGCTGTAAAGTGATTTTTTGCATCCATTGGCTTGTAGACCCAGGAAGGATCTTTACTAATACTTCCTAAGTCCAGTGAGCTTACTTGGAAAAATCCTTTACGAATAGGCTACAATCTGCAATGATTAAGCAGGGAAGAATACAAGTATGAAAACATTTACAATTGCAAGCATTTCCATCCTATCTTGGGGAATACTTCATTTCTCAGCCTGTTCCATGGTCGAAACCACACCTGAAATACAAACAGGTGTCATAGTTGATACAATTATGAAAGATGGCAAAAAGTTCTACAGAGTCACATCTACAGCTAAGGCATCCAGTTCATCTATAGAAAAGAACAACGGACTTATGATGGCAACCTCCTCTTGTGATGCATCCAAACTTCTCGCCAATGAAAAACTCAAAGAGCTTGAACCAGATCCAAGAGAAAGAGAAATAAATACAAAGCTAATGGGAACCTTAACTCCGCAAAACGGTCGCTATTGCACGAAAGAGTTCCTTTATCCTTATGCTAGATAACAAAGGTAATTTCTTTTATTTATGCATTTTTTTCGCTCCGTTAGAATTGTACTATTAATAATTTTTGTAGCTTCCATTGTCTCAGTCTGCTCTCTAGTTGCGCAAACAAAAAGCTATAAGCGTGATTATTTCGTTCCAGAGCCTTTGTATTTTGATTTGATACGAAATCTTGGAGCTAGAAAAGGAGAGATTGAAGGCAATATGCTCACCAAGATAGGCAAAGATCATTCACCTGTCTACTCTCCAGAGATTGAATATGCATTCCTAGACGATCACGCAGTCGAATTAGAAATAGCCTTTGAAGAATCTCATATATCAGAAGGAAAACTCGCCTATCAGTGGACTATGGGAACCCATGGAATTTACCAACATGGAATCCAAACTATAGCACAGTATTCTACACGTGGACTTGGGCAAACATACACAGCTTTGTATCTTTCGGGATTCAAATTGAATGATACTATTAGCTTTCTCATGATGAATGGCTTTCAAACTTTTTCTGGCAAAAGCTATCTGAGCTCAGGAGCCTTAGACCAAAGCGATGAAAGTCTTTTGGATTCTAAAATTTCGAAAAGTATAATGTCCAATCGATATTTATGGAATGGAAACTTTTTCTATGATATGAGCGAGACTTGGATTTTCGGATTAGAAATTAATTTTAGAACTAATTTCAAAAATGAAAAAGAAATAATCATACTTCCTAATAGTAAATACCATTTCTCTAAACATAGTAGCTTTCACCTTGGCTTAGGTATGAACCGTGAACTGGATGCGAATGCTTACTTTCCCATCTTGGTTATGCGTGCTATCTTGGAATTTTAACTTTAGAGAAATTCTAGCCACCCCCTTAAGGAGGTATTTCCACTTAAGCCAAATCCAAGCATTTTTTCTTAACAGCTTTTTCTCTGCAAATGTTTTAATCCTAGGAAGCTTCTAATCATTTGGGCGCTCGGGCGGGCTCTCAATTTGGTCAATAAATTGCGATGAGGCTGCAATTTATTGACCCCTTTCGATCCCTAGCGCTTTTATGCTAAAGATCACTTTTAGGACAGAAGAGATACTTGAGGGATAGTTAATTTAGATCTCTTTCCAATACAAAGAAAAAAAATTCTTTCATACCTTTATAATCCATGCAGCCTAACACAGTATTGTCATCAACCTTGCGAAAGACATCATGGATGGGCAGTTGGTCATAGGTCATAGTCGCTGAAAGTTTGCCACGAAATTCAGTCATTCTAAGACGAGCTTTTGATTTAGATGTCTGAAACAAAAATCGTATCATTAGAAAAATATATCCTAAAAACTTTAAATTGCGGCTAGGAATCAAGGTCGCTAAACGAACGGGCATTATTCCTGGATTGATTTTAAATTTTTTCTTTGTTAAGGACTGAAACACAAGCGGATGAACATTCTCAGCATCATCAAAACTTTTTCCATACCAAAAGAAGGTCTCTAAGGCACCATCCATGGTATGACCTGTCAGAAATCCTGAGCCCTTCCACGATCCAAACATAAAATCAATAGAAACAGGTTCCAATGCATCATACAAACGAAAGGCTTCTTCTCTTGTATTTCTTTCCTTTGCTCTCATCTCTCGGAAAATTTGGACATTTTGTAAAGTTTCTTTTGGAGTATTCAACTTTTTAGATCTAATCGTTTTATTTGATTGGTTCGAGTTAGTGGTAGAGTTAATGATTTTATGTTCAGTTATCTTTTTGTTTTGTATTAGGTTTTTCATAGATTTAGATTTTTATCTCCTCATATAATTTCATAATCATTCAAGATTTCGTTTCCTAGAAGTTACAGATAAGTTTATTTGAGTAAGTTGCAAGCTTCTTTTGCAAAATACGTTGCTATGAGATCGGCCCCAGCCCTTTTGATTGCAATCAAGCTTTCTAAAATAGCTTCGTTTTCATTTAACCAACCTCTTGCGGCAGAAGCCTTGATCATAGCATACTCTCCACTGACTTGGTAGGCAGCAAGTGGTATGCTAACTGAATTTTTAACCTCTCGAATGATATCTAGGTAGTATCCAGCAGGCTTTACCATGATGATGTCGGCACCTTCTAGTATATCTGCTTGGACTTCTTTGATAGCCTCTCTGCGATTGGCTGGATTCATTTGGTAAGTTTTCTTATCACCAAAGCCTGGGGCTGAATCTAAGGCATCTCGAAATGGTCCATAGAGACAGGATGCATATTTTGCAGAGTAAGAAAGAATTCCAGTCTCTGTGAGTTGGTTTTTTTCCAATTCATTTCGTATAGCAATGATTCTTCCATCCATCATATCAGAAGGTGCTACAAAATCCGCACCAGCTTGGGCATGAACCAGGCTCATTTGTGCTAGAGCAATCACAGTTTCATCATTGATGATTCTCCCATTCTTTACAAGTCCATCATGACCATAGGGAGAGTAAGGATCTAATGCAATATCACTCATTACTACAAGCTCAGGGAATTTTTCTTTGGTGAAACGTATAGCCCTTGGCAATAGACCATCTGGATTCAGTGCTTCTCTACAGGTATCTTCCTTAAGATTGTCAGAAACTTTTGCAAATAAAAGGACAGAACGTATTCCTAAGCTTAGAATTGAGACCAATTCCTTTTCTAATAAATCTAAACTCCAGCGGTAGGTTCCAGGCATAGAGGGAATTTCAGTTTTGATTTGAGTTCCGTCCTCTACAAATAAAGGAAGAATAAAATTACTTGGCTGTAATCTCGTTTCAGAAACCATTTCTCGAATTGAATTGCTTTTTCTTAGTATACGTGGTCTATGAAACATCAAAAGCCTCTTTTTTTGGCATCATTCTTATCTATTCTTAAGAGATTAGAATCCATTTGAAACTAGTTTCTCTTCTAGCAAAGAAAATATTTCTGTTTTATTCTTGAAATAGAAAGCAATCAGAACTTTAATGAACGAATCTCTCTCATAGGATAGGATATGAACCCAGTGGAAATGATTGGAGAATTTTTGGGAACTTTTGTATTGATACTTTTAGGCAACGGGGTTGTTGCTGGAGTGCTTTTGAAGAAATCTAAGGCAGAAAGCTCAGGGTGGATAGTAATCACTACTGGATGGGCACTCGCTGTTATAATGGGAGTCTTCGTAGCAAAGGCATTTGGCTCTCCATCGGCACATTTAAATCCAGCAGTTACACTTGGTTTTGCGATTTTAGACAATGACTATTCCAAGCTATTCAGTTTTATACCAGCTCAGATCTTAGGTGCTGCTTTGGGTGCCTACTTTGTTTATTTACATTATTTTCCTCATTGGAAAGAAACTAACGAAAAATCAGCGATACTTGCTATTTTTTCAACTGAGCCAGCCATATCACACAGGCCATCTAATTTCTTTAGTGAGTTTCTCGGAACCTTCTTGCTACTACTTGGGATTTATTCCATCTTTCATCCATCTATGATTGGACTGACTGTACATATGGGAGCTTTTTTAGTGGGAGTTCTTGTCTGGGGTATAGGATTATCACTGGGAGGTACAACTGGTTATGCGATCAATCCAGCAAGAGACCTTGGCCCTAGAGTTATGCATTCCATTCTTCCTATACCTGGCAAAGGTAAATCCAATTGGAAATACGCTTGGATTCCTATAGTTGCTCCGCTTTCTGGTGCAGCAGTTGCCGCCTACTTCATTCTATGGCTCAAGTAGGTAATTTGCTATCTACACTCCATTATTTTCAGTATTCAGATGCTTTGAATTTAAAATAGAATCCTTTTTCCATCTTTACGGATGGTTTCTAACACAACGCGCCCTAGCACTTGCTCCACCCTTAGGTGTACCTTGGGTGGTTCCATTTGTCATATTGATGGTCCAAGCATTAGCAGTTGTACCAGGTGCAGATGTTGAAGTCCAATAAGCAGCTGAAATTGTATTGGGGAAAAATGTAGGATCAATGGCAGGAAGGGAAAACCTATTGTCGATGAGACTACCTAATTCATTGTAATTAGGCAATCTCCATTCGGGACCTATCGCAGAACAAGCATTTAATGCTGCTCCCCAAGTCAAAAGAGTTCCAGTACCTATACTACAAGTTGGACCAGAAAGTCCTAGAGTACATTTATCCCATCTTAGGTTGGAATTCATATCTCGAATCGTCCCATCACCTAGATCTTGGTAGTTCTTAGTCACTATCGGAGTTGGAGAAGAGACGCATCGAACGATAAAAGAAGCAGCAGATTTGAGTGCTGTCGTCATAATACCAACATTTCCCTGCAATAGATAAACTGTATTAAAGGAGGAAGTTCCTGAAAGAGTTAATACACTATTCGTTGTAGGATTGGGAAATGCAGTAAGATTCATTGAGGGCCCAAAAGTTACAAAATTCGGAAGACTGTGAACCTCCCATCTGGTAGGAAGCCTCCAATCTGTTCGATTTGCATATCCAGAACCTGCATTTGCTGAGTTATAGGATGCGCATGCATTCATAGCATTCGCCCAGCTATAGATAGTTGGAGCCCCACCACAAGTTGGTCCGGTTTGTCCTAGGTTACAACTTGTCCATACAAGTCCACTTACTAAATCTGTTGTAATGTAATCACTAACATTTACTAAGGTTGGCGCTGTATAGTTTCGTGCAAGGGGTGTATTGATCATAATACCATCTTGCCTTGGAAATGTAGCAGTTATTGCTGGACAGGTAGAAAGATTTGTATCGTCGTAGCAATTTATTTGTTCTGTATCAGAGATTGCATACGACTGGTTAATATATCCCGTTGTGAATTCTAGATTTATATTCGCATTTAAAGTATTCCCAGCAAGATCTTTCCAATTAACCGCATCACTCATGATTTGAATTCTTTGATTCTCAGGAAACCATATCCAAGAAAACGACATTGTAAAAGTATCATTTGGAAAAGTGGTGGTAGACCAGACATAAGTAATTTGAACAGGAGTAGATTCAAAACTAAGGCTATTCCATGTAAAGAAACCTCCCATTGGTTGAATTGAAGTATCCATAGATTCGGAAAATTGAAACACGACTCTCGCTCTACAAGGTGTTCCCGTACAAATTGGCACATTTGTTGCTAAGTTTGTTGGTGTAGTAAAGGCTATTGTGGGTGAGGTTATATCAGGAGTTGAAAGATTTGATCTACAAATAGAATCATTCGGGTTTGCTAGACAAATTGTACTTCGAAGAGCTAAAAGGTCCAATAGGGGCACTCTGTCCAAAGATGGAAAATTGCATTGATTAGCAAAAAGCAAGATTCCAAGGTATAGAATATTTAGGAATCTTAGATTTTGGCAGTATTTACGATTATTTTTCATCCTTTAAAACCTATCGTCATAATTAAATTGATTTTGATCGAATTATCAATCTATTTTTGAATTTGAAGTTAATAATTTTTTATATCGCACATTCAAATTTGAAATAAATTTACAAGATTGTATATTTTTTGCAAAAATAAACCAATTCGATTGTATTGCATTAAATTCAAATTATGATTTTCAGAATTATCATTTTATAATATACTGGTTGTTTAGGAATATATTTTGGACAATTCAAAAAAGTCATTACCTTCATTAATTGATCTGCGCAATTCTATACCTGACGAATATTTCCGACCTAATGTTATTAAATCTCTCTATTTTTTTGGATTCGATATTTTTATAATTTCTCTTTTATATATTTCAGTATATCTTTTCGATTCAGTTTATTATCTTCCTATTTTTTGGTTTGCAACTGGTACGATGTTTTGGTCCTTATTTGTTGTTGGACATGATTGTGGTCATGGATCCTTTTCAAAGTCTAAATTCTTAAATTCACTTATAGGTCATTTATGCCACACTCCGTTATTAGTTCCTTACCATGGTTGGAGAATTTCGCATCAAATGCATCATAGAAATACTGGAAATATTGACAAAGATGAAACATGGTATCCACTAACAGAAAATCAATTTAATAATTTAACATCCCTTCAAAAAATTGCTCGTTACAAATTATTTCTAATTGTCTTTCCACTTTACTTATTTGTTAGATCACCTGGAAAAGACGGATCTCATTTTTTGCCATCGAGTCCGCTTTTTAATAATTCTGAAAGAAATAGAGTATTAGTTAGTACAAGCATGTGGGCTTTGATGGTTCTTTTTCTTTTAACCTTAATATATATGTTTGGTCTGTATTTTATTTTCATTTATTATTTTATTCCCTTTACAATATTTGTTATTTGGCTATCACTTGTTACCTACCTTCATCACACTGACGTTTCTATACCATGGTATAGAGGTGAAGATTGGTCATTTACAAAAGGTGCATTATCGACAATTGATAGAAGTTATGGAATTTTTGATCCGATTCATCATAATATAGGTACTCATGTTATACATCATATTTTTGCTGGAATACCTCATTATAATTTAATAGGTGCTAAGAATTATATAAAAAATATATTAGGCGATTCATATCGTGAAGATTATTCTCCAATATTATCTAAATTTCTTGAGAGTTCATCAAATTGTGACGTAGTTAATGATATTGGCTCACCAGTATATTATAAAAAAGCAAATAAATAACTTATCGGTGATTAAAGTAAATTATTTTTTCTTTGATTATTTCTAATTTTAGAATTGGAACCCAGTAGTTGAGAAGAGTATATACCACTATGCCCAGAAGACAGATAAGCAAAAACGCAGGCAATACTTGCGTACACTCCGACCTGAATACCAAATAATTCAATAGCCATAATAGTACAGGCTAAGGGTGTATTAGCTGCTCCCGCAAATACTGCCACAAAACCCATACTAGCTAGTAATGGAAGAGGCAAAGGAAGAAATTGGGAAAATGCATTTCCTAGATGGGAGCCTACGTAGAATAGAGGTGTCACCTCTCCGCCTTTGAATCCAGAGGCTAATGTGAACGAAGTGTACAGAGATTTTATCAGAAAAGAAAAAATAGACTGCTGCTTCTCGAAGCTTTCAACTATTTCGGGAATTCCTAATCCTATGTATCTGAAGGTATCCGTTAGACTCACAATTACCGCAAATAGGAAACCACCGACTAAGGGGCGAAAAGGAGGATAGGATATCCACTTAGAAAAAAGTTTCGTTACAAAGTGAGTCGATGCAGAAAAGAATCTAGCAGCCAGACCAAAACCTATACCGCAAAATATTGAAATGCATAAACCAATAGAATCTAGATTTGGTACAAAAGGTACAAAATACTGAGTGTGTCCAACAGACCAAAGACTTTGGGTTACATAATCAGCAATTATCGCAGTTAGTAGACTGGGAAGGATAGCATCGAATTGTAACCTGCCGAGAAGAAAGACCTCTAATCCGAATATAGCCCCTGCTATGGGAGTTCCAAAAACAGAAGCAAAACCCCCACTGATTCCTGCAATAAGAAGCATCTTTCTATCTATGGGCCGAATTCTTCCTAGCATTCTCCTGAAAATTTTGATTCGATTGATATGCGTTAGCTGATCTGCAAGAGAAGCACCCATTTGAACGGCTGTTCCTTCACGACCAGCCGATCCACCAAATAGATGAGTTAAAATAGTTCCGATTAAAACAAAGGGTGTCATCCTGAGTGGGATCACCTTCCTGGGATTGTGGATTTGCTCAATCAATTGGTTGTTGCCTTTGACCACAGATTCCCCCCAAGTATGGTAGACAAAACCAATGAAGAGTCCTGCAAATGGAAGAATAAATAGTAAATTAGGATATTCTAATCTAGTATTTGTAGCGTATTCGAGTGCAACTAAAAAGAAGGCAGAGGCTGAGCCAGAAAGAAATCCAATAAATAAGGAAAGTATACTCCAGCGAATAACAAATAACAGTGTATATCTGAATTCTAAAAATAAATTATTATAAGCGGAATGCATTTTCATTTCTCTTTATTGGTTAAGAACTTCTTTCTTCTTTCGGCTAATGATAAAAACACCACCAAGAACCAAAGCTGTCCCAATTATTTGATAAATTCCTAATTCTTCATCCAAAATAATATTTGCAAGAATAAGAGTAGAAACAGGGCCAATGGAAGACAGGATAGATGACTTACTAGAACCAATTCTGTGAATTCCTGCTGAAATTAAATAGCTTGGAACAACTGTTGTAAATATTCCCAAAAGAAATCCTAAGAACAATACGTACGAATTGTATTCTAAAATACGATTCCAATTTGAAGTGAATGAAAATTGGATAAATACCAATATGCAGGAAGTAATCATAGCAATATTTGTAAATAGCTGAGTTCCTAGCTTAGGAATTAGATGACCAGATCCTATCAAATACACTGCATAACTGATAGCAGAAATTAAAACACAAAGGACTCCTATATTAACATCCTCACCACCAACTTGTATATCATGAAGATAGGCGAATAAGATTCCAGAATACGTGATTAAAAGAGCCACAAAATCCAACTTATGAAGTTTTTTCTTAAAGATAAGAAAATTTAAAATTACAACCAAAGTAGGATAGATGAAAAGTACCAGTCGCTCCAATCCAGCTGTAATATATTCTAAACCCATAAAATCGAATATACTGGCTAAGTAATATCCTAAAAACCCAAAGAAGACAGCAGATGCAACCTGAGAACGCTTGATGTCTTGGGGAATCTTCTTTTTAGCAAGAATCCAAGTAAGCGAGAGTATGAAAAATGGAAGTGCAAAAATAAGACGTAAGGTTAATGCTTCAATGCTATCTAATCCTTCCTTATAAACGAGTTTAACTAGAACTGCTTTCGCAGAAAAAAGGATAGAACCAATAAAAACAAAGAGTATTCCTACTAAACTTGGATTCATATTTCCAAAATCTAATAGTATTCAGACTTGGACAGAAGTTTCAGAGAAGCAATTTAATAATTTCTACAATTTTTTCTGGAGGATCTGAATGCCGAAACAAGTAGCGTGTTTGCATTTGATCATCAACTAAATAGGTATAGGTGGAATGATCTATTGAATTAGCGTTTTTTTGGTAGGAGGCTGCAAATAATTTTACAACCTTATCAATCTCTTCCTTAGTACCAGTGAGTCCTAAACCATTCAGAGTATAGAAATGAACATAAGATTGCAATTTATCAACAGAGTCTCTCTCTGAATCAACAGAGATGAAGACGATCTGTAAATCTTTGTTAGCTGATCCTAGTAATTGATTTACTTTTTTATATTTATCAAGAGTCATAGGACAGAAATCTGGACAAGATGTATAGCCGAAGAAAATCAGGTTTATTTTCTTAGAATTTTGCGAGAGTTGCCAAGATTTATTGCCTGGACCTTGCAAGCTAAAATCACCACCTACACCCACAGAATCAAACTTTGGTTTTGAATTGCAGAATAAAAATTCTAGGCTGCAAACACAGACAAGAATGGCGAACAAAATTTTCCTTGTCCGATTCTTGATTTTCATGGATTCATTCCAGAAGCTTCCTTCACTTCAAAGGTAATTTGTTTTCTTCCTTGCTTCTCAAACTCTAACTCTATTAGAACTTTATCATTAAGTGATAGACTTTTTTGGAGACCTATCAGCATAAGATGATTTCCACCAGGTCTAAGAATCGAAATCTCCCCTGCTTGAAGTGCAATCCCATTTTCAAGATGCCGCATCATCATCATTCCGTCTTTTTCAATCATAGAATGAATTTCTACAGATTCAGATATAGATGATTTAGCAGAGATTAACCGATCTTCCAGATTGGCATTTACAATCTTTACATAGGCTCCTGTTATTTCAGAAGAGGGTGGAACAAGTCGAATCCAAGCATTCTCAAAGGAAATCTCTTGGGGTATAGTAGAAGATTTGCATTGATTCAGATTTATAAATAAGCTAAATATTAGAAGAGGTAGGTGAAGAGAAAAAATTGATATTCGGGTATTTCTATTCATAATCCTAGTTTTGGAAAAACACTAGCCTTGCCTAGACTTTTTAAGACAATGGAAGCATGGGAATAGCCATTTTAGCTACAGCTCTTATGCAAGGATTATTAGGCTCAACTCATTGCATTGGAATGTGTGGGCCTTTTGTAGGCTTGTTAAATGCAAGACCTGATGCAAAATTTGCAAGCAACTTCTTCTACAACCTAGGACGCACTCTATCTTACGCTAGTATAGGATTTTTACTGGGAATTTTGGGTTGGGGAGCCAACCGATTTTTATTTGCTGGCCTTGCCTTGTATCTTGGATCTAGTATCATTCTAATTTATGGATTGGGTATGATTTTTCCCATCTTTCCCAAGATTTTAAAATCAACAGCTCCTCAGTGGTTGGTAAAATCTGCTGCC
The DNA here is from genome assembly GCA_002786225.1 of Leptospira sp. Lineage (GTDB taxonomy): Bacteria > Spirochaetota > Leptospiria > Leptospirales > Leptospiraceae. The sequence continues at coordinate 89,629 of PEQN01000005.1, forward strand.
CATTTTCTTAAGAATACAAAGAACACCAGGCTACTTGGATTTCTTATGGGGATAGTTTCGGGGCTATTGCCTTGTGGATTGCTCTACCCTGCCTATTCTTTAGCCCTTCTCGCTGGAGATCCCCTCCATTCAGCACTTGTAATGATAGTCTTTAGTCTAGGAACCTATCCTATGCTCTATACTCTGGGTTTGGGTGGTCGCAAAATTTTTCAATTCCTCCAAAATCGATCCGTACGAGTAGCAATTGGAATTTTTCTTGTCATATTTGCCATATTTACGATTTATAATAGATTTCAACTTTCATTGCAAGAAGAAGCAGAATGCGAAATAAAACAGGAAGTCGAAAAGGATTAGATAGGAGAATCAATCATGAAAAAGTTCGGAAAAATTTTAGGAAGTATTTTTGCTTTAATTATCGTTACACTAAGTACTACATATTATATTGATTATCCATCCTATAGCTATGAACAAACTGCCCTACCTAAATCCTTTGAAGATTTTTATCAGGCAAAATTAGCAGAATCTAAGGCTAAGGGAGCACCTTCTTACAATGAAGAAAAACTCATTCGCTATTCTAAGGGAAAGACTCCCATCGCAATCCTTTATATCCATGGCTTTGGTGCTTCTCGTGCTGAGGGTGAATATGTAATCGATAGGATTGCAGCTGATTTCAAAGCCAATACTTATTATCTCAGATTACCTGGTCATGGAACAAATATTGAAGACCAACGAGACACACATTTTGAGAACTACTTAAAAACCGCAGAAGATACCTTACTCATGATGGAGACTTTGGGAGATAAGGTTATCGTTGTGGGAACTAGTATGGGTGGACTTCTTTCTACCTATCTAGCTTCCAAATACCCAGATAAAATAACAGGAATTATTCTTGCTTCACCCTTCTATGAATTTAAAGACAAAAGCGGAAATATCTATGCCTTCAATTGGGGCAAGCATTTGGTTGATGCAGCCTATGGAGATCTTCGTAAAAATAAGAACCAAGATCCAAATGACCCTGCTTTTAAATACTGGTACCGAAACCAATACTATGCTTCTGTTCAGAACCTCAGCGATCTAAAAAGAACCATAGCAAATTCAGATGTTTATGAAAAAGTTTCAGTCCCCGTTCTCATGTTTTACTACTACAAATCTGCTGAAGACCAAGATACAAGTGCGGATGTTGCTAAGATGCTAGAAGTATTTGAAGAATTTGGTAGAGCAAGCCAGCCCAATCCACTGAATAAAAAAGTTCAAATCACAGATGGGGCTCATGTCTTGCTCTCTGAATTTGTAAGTTCTGACAAAGAAACCATCCTTAAAGAAACCAAAGAGTTTATAACAAAAATAAAATGAATAAGATAGCATCACCCTGCACTAAGGTCTGTACTATGGACCCAAGCTCAGGGTTTTGTTTGGGTTGTGGAAGAACAATCCAGGAAATTGGTTTGTGGTCTAGCCTATCGGAAGAAGATAGAAATACTATAATCTTAGAGTTGCCCAAGAGAATCGAAGGATTGTGAAGGAAATTAACCAAATAAAAAGAGCCCTTTTTATTTATCTTCAGATATATTGTAAAATTAATATTTAAAAAATTTATCTTACCCTTGCATTCCAAACATTAAATTCGACGAAACTACAGAATAAGTAAGACCAAAATATCATTGCATTGTGAGTGCGAATAAAGAATTGTGTTAAAAATCAAAAAGCCACCCCCTTAAGGAGGTGGCTTTTTGATAAAATCATCCCTTTAGGCTGTACGCTTATCGATCAATCCACGGTGGTAGTCACACAATCGATAGAGGCTACCTGTCCTAGGATTTTTCTTAGTAACCTTGGTACCACAAATAATGCAGAGTCCATTATCTCGTCTCTTTTTATAGAGCATTTGAACTCTTTCTGCACCAGTTAAATTGTGTTTCGAAATCTGGATTCTGTAACCCTTGATTAGGTAACTACCTATTGATTCATCATCACCCTTCTTAATCGCGGAAAAAACTGAATCTAGTTCATTTGGCTTGATAGATTTTGGTTTCATTTAAACCCCTTTTTCTATGTTAAATATAGAATATATGACGAAAAAAAACTTGATAACCGTATTTTTATTTCAAAAAATATTCTCAGGAGTTCTTTTTATGAAATACAATACACTCAAAGAGTTTTGGCCTTATTATCTTTCTGAGCACAGCAAGGCTAGCAACAGAACCCTACATTTCATAGGATCTTCGTTAGGTTTAATTTGCTTTAGTCTTGCGATTTATACGCAAAATCTCTATTATTTATTAGGCGGTTTCCTTTCAGGCTACGCTTTCGCTTGGATTGGTCATTTTTTTATAGAGAAAAATCGTCCAGCCACCTTCCAATACCCTCTGAAATCGTTCATTTCTGATTGGATCATGTTTTATTATATCTTAACTGGTCAAATTAAGAAAGAAATTGACAAAATTTCGGTCAAAGGATGAGCAAGATGATTGGAAAAATAATATTTAGAATTATTTTCATTCTAGTTTTTTTCAATTTATGCAAACAAGAGCCCCAAGCTGAATTAGAAAAATGGGTTTTAACTAATCAGAAGGCAGATGCAATAGCCATGGACAAGTTGGCACAATTAACTTTTGAACATAGTTATAAATCAACGGAATGGAAGGAAAATGGTCAATTATTTATTGAGTATGGAGGATCTTCTGCTCTTACTTTTTCAGATAAGAAGAAATATGTGCCTATGATTTTACTAGACCTTGCCCGACGGACATATAGAACTTTCTTCTATGGAGAAAAGCGGGGTCTGAAAGAATTGAGAGTAAGCCTCGTCAAACCGCTTTATGTGCAGAATGCGGAAGGCCTTCAAAACGAAATCCAAGAGTTTGAAATCTATAGAATCAAGATTGATGAGGATGTTCTCCAAAAAGTACGGACAATTTGGAACAAAGAATTTCCAGATAGCTTTGTAAGTGATGAGAATGGAATGCCCCAGGGTGAGCAATTGGAGTTCTTAGAAATTTGGCAGAAGAATTGGAAGGTTGAACTCAACCAGTTCTCAAGAATCGAGGTGGATTGATCCATCTTTTGGGATCTGATACTGCAATATCCAATCGATCCAAGTAACTGAGTTTTGGTATGCTATAAGCTCCTAATTCAAAAGTGACAAAATTCAGTTCTTGGGTATCGAACAATAGGAAACCGTCCGCTCTTAACAATTGGAATAAATGGTAGAGAGCAATTTTGCCAGCATCTGAGGTAAATGCAAACATAGATTCTCCAGCAAAAAATTTCCCAATTGCAACACCGTACACTCCGCCCACAAGCTCACCTACTTCGGACCAGACTTCAACGCTATGCGCATATCCTTGTTTATGAAATTCTGTATAACCTTTGAGGAAACCATCGGTGATCCAAGTTTCTCCATTTGCTCTTTGCCCGCATGCCTCAACTACGGATTCAAAAGCAAGATTGGTTGATATCTTGAACCGGTTCTGCCGAACTTTTCGAAGTACTGTTTTGGAAAAGTGCACTTTCTCCAAGTCAAAAATTGCTCTTGGATCCAAACAATACCAACGGATGGGATCTTCACTCCAAGGAAAGATTCCGTGGGTGTAGGAATAGAACAACCTCTCCGAGGAAAAGTCACCCCCAATTGCGACTAAATCCTTGCCCCAGGTTCTAGGGTTCTTGAAAAATGTTGTAAAATCTCTCTGAGTCACTGCAAATTTGACATGAAAATGTCAGAAAACTGGTTTCCTTTTTTCCTACTTACTTAAAATTGAATCATTCATGAAAAGATATCGGTTAAACGATCCCAAGACCTTGCTCGGAATTCTTAACAAATTACAAAACATTCCTGTAAGCCAACCAGGAACAGAAATGTCCTATTTAATAGAAAGCCCTAAGATCGAAAATGGTCTAGCAAAATCTACTCATATCAAACTTACTCCCATCAAGGGCGAAATGGGAAAACCAGAGCATATAGTCGCTATTCTGAAAGAAAACAAAGTTGAATTGAAAATCAAATTACTCAATCCCTTTCAAAATGATCTCTTTGATGTAACTGAAATTGTAATTGAACCTCTTGCTAGATCAACAAAGAGAGCAAGTCTTAGTGGAATACAAGCTCAGAATCTTCACATAGCAGAAAATGTGCAAATTGCAACCATACTTTCCTTATATGGTAAGACTTCTATTATTACTCAGACTATCAATAAATTCCAAGACCTGATTGAAAGAACCTTAAGCAATCATAATTTTTTCATAAAGAAAATCAATGTTGGATTTTTCTATTCCACAACCAACCCTCTGTTAGAGCAAATATCCCAAGCCAAGACTCCGTTCTTTCTTAGAGACTCTCATAAAAAAATTATATATACTGAGAGAACATTTTTCAATCCAAATAATAAAATGCAGCAGAGAGAAATTGATGCAACCTTCCATAATTATTTGGTCAATAACATTAAATCGGTATTGATAGTTCCTCTATTTACCAATAAAAATATGTTGATAGGTTATGTGGAAATTACTTCCAATATGCCTAACCTAGGAAACTCCTATTTGAGCAATGACATAGAATCAAGCAATGGAATCTCAGCATTGCTTGCCTTCCTTGAGTCTAGTTCAGAGGATTTTATTTTCAATATGGAAATAGCCTATGTCAAAGATTGGTATAAGATGGCGGATAAGGAAACCATTCGCGATCTTAGCGAAGATGGCAAAGGCGTAGGGATTTATTATTCAGGGAAAGATATTTCAGAACAATATCCTGCTGGTTCAAAAATTTCTTTTCAAATTTCCATTAACAACCAAGCATATACTTTCTTCGGAAATCTAAAAGGCTGGAAGAAACCAAAACCTGGATTCTCAAAAGGGATTCTAGGAACCAAGATCCACAGTTGTGATATTCCGAATGGAATTGAGTTAGTCCAGCATTATGCGGCTAATGTAATACAGGGTGCTTTGTAGATGAGTCCAGATTGCAATTGTGGTGAAGAAACATACAACATTATCTTATTTTTAGTCCCTATCTTTGGGATCGTTTTTGGAACAACTCTGCTCTTTTTCCTTTTCTATTGGTGGCATAAGCAAAGGATAGAAATCATACGATCCAACCTCTACAAGCCCGAGAAATTCGATTTAAGGCTCTATTCCTTTTTTTTGGGGCTTTTGTTGACATTCACAGGATTGTCTATTTCAATTGTATTCATATTGGTTCTAGGTAGATCCCTGGCACTATTAGGAGGGTTAATCCCATTCGGAATTGGACTCGGTCTATTGACCTTTTACAAGACAACTCGCTAGAAGCTAATTCTAGAATCTGTGACTCAGGAGATTGGGACCTTATTCAATCTATACTGAGTGGCAAGGCATCAAGTTTTGATTTACTTATGGAAAGACATGAGAACCTTGTTGCCTCCCTAGGAAATAAATATTCCACAGACCATGACGAATTAGAGGATTTCATCCAGGAAGTATTTATCTTATCCTACCAAAGCCTAAGTAAATTCCGAGGTGAATCTCAATTTTCCACCTGGCTTTATACCATAGCTCGCAACCACGCTGGTAAATTTTTCAAAAACCAGAATAGCATTCAGATCGAGAACCACAATACCTTTGACCAACTGAAACTTTCCCATGAGGACAGAGAACGTACACATTCAAGTTCCCAAGAAGTCCAGCTCTTTAAAGAAGAAATCCAAATTAAGATTCGAAGTCTGGTGGCTAAGCTTCCTTCCCAGTACAAGAATCCTATTGTGATGTTTTACTTTGATAATAAAAGTTATAAAGAAATCGCTGAAAAATTGAATCTAAAGATTAACACTTTAAAAAGCACCATCTTTCGAGGCAAAGAAATATTGAAAGGAATGTTAAAACAAGATGTTGATTGATCCATCCATTAAGCCTCAAATTGACTTCACCAAAGTAAGAACAAAGGTTCTTCTTACCTTAATGCCAAAGAGAAGTATCACTTGGGTTTTCAGTTCCTTTATGCTATTATTTCTTTCTTTGTTCACTATAACTCTTGTTTATGTCTTGGGATCTATAGATCGTTCCTTATTCTTAGTTCTCATTGCTACATCCACACTTCTCTTGTGTATGTATTCTCTCATTGCAGGAATATTTCTTTTTGCTCATACAAACCCGTTCTACCAAGAATGGAAAGATAGACTTGGATATGAAGACTAAGTATAATCCCAAGATCAAGCTCTTCGTATTTTTCTTTGCATTGACTTTGCTCAGTCCGCTTTCTCTATTTTCTCAAGAGAAGCCTAAATTAAATGCACAAGCCTTATTGGATATGAAAATGGACGCAGCTTTTGCTTCCATAGAAGGTTTATCTAAAGAAGAAAGCAAAGAAATTGTAAGCCAAATGAGAGCCATTTATCGTGACTCGAATCCAAATATAGATAAATTTTATTTTCTTATCTCTCATCTAGAAGAAATACAAGCTATAGAGAAAGAGCAATCTCGCTTGGAGAGCCTGAATCTTGTTTATGCACTAGGTTTCTTGCTTTTTATGGGACTTTTGATTTATATTTGGTGGAACCAGCGTAAGATACAAATTCAATTGAGTCGAATTTCAAAATAGCCAGATTGTAATCAAATTGTTTTTTATCTGTAATAGTTTTGGTATTCTATAGATCCTAAAGGATGAATCCATTGTCTAAAAACAGTTCTGTCAAAATAAAAGTATTGGTCGTTGATGACGAAGAAGATATTGCCGATCTAATAAAAGTCAATCTTGAATCCGAAGGTTATCAAATCGAAGTCTCCCACAATGGCTTAGATGTTCTACCGAGAATTGAGAAAAACCAGCCTGAACTTATAATTTTAGATTTAATGCTTCCTGGAATTGGTGGCATGGATCTCTGCAAGAAGATCAAAGAAAAATACAAAATTCCTGTCATCATGGTTACAGCCAAAACCTCAGAAACAGATGTAGTGCTAGGCTTAGAATTAGGTGCTGACGATTACATCAAGAAGCCTTTTTCTACTAGGGAATTAACTGCTAGAGTTAGATCAGTTCTTAGAAGATCAAATACGAATGAAGAACTCGATAATATGGTGAGTATAACAATAGGTAAAATTCATCTAAATGCGACTGCACATAAAGTATATATAGATGGCAAAGAAATTGAGTTAACTCTAATTGAATATAAAATACTCTACCTTTTTATGTCCAACCCAGGAGTTGCATTCTCAAGAGATAAATTACTGGACCGAGTTTGGGGAAAGGATGTTTTTGTAACAGATCGTACGGTAGATGTCAATATCAAAAGACTCAGAGATAAATTATTAACTGAAAAGGATAAACTAGAAACCATTCGAGGCATTGGTTATAGATTGAAAGATGCGTAGCTTCTTCTCTACTCTACTTTTAAGCAATTGGGCATTTTTACTTATCCTTTTTATTGCAGCCATAGCAGTCCTTTATCTAGACACTCTCATCAATCCAGAGCTAAGAGTATTGTTGTTTTCGATTTTTTTTCTTTTAACTATGTTCGGTTCTTTTTATATTTCCTACTCCATAGCTAAAATTGTAATACTACCTCTTAACAAAATAGAAAAAAAAACAGATGAAATCAATGCTGGTGATTTTGGTTCTGAACTATCAAGACCCGAAATTCGTGAATTAGCTAAATTAACAGAATCTATCAATGGAATGGCTAGAAGACTCAAAAGCCAATTCATAGATCTAAACCTTGAGAAAGAAAAGTTTAATTCACTTCTTCAGAATTTAAAGGAGGGGGTTTTTGCTTTTGATATTTCCAATACGATTCTCTTTCAAAATAAAAATATTCCTAGCTCTATCATCTCACCGAATTCACAATCAAGATCCATCCAAGATGTTATTTACCACGAAGATTTACTCAAGTTGATCCAAGAAACAATTTCTGAAAAATCAGAACAAAGAGCAACAATTCAAGATAAGCAACATTATTTTAATATTCGAATCTATCCGGTTCGAGCCAACAATTTCATCTTCATTTATTTGGGCGTGATTCTTGATGTTACAGAGGAAAAGCAAAACCAAATCATTAGAGAACAATTCTTCGAAAATGCCTCCCACGAATTAAAAACTCCCATAACGTCTATTAAAGGATTCACTGAAACCCTTGAAGGAAGATTAAATCTGAATGAAAATTCTCAAGAAAAAAAATTCTTGGATGCTATCCAAAGAAATACAGATAGAATGATTCATATTATTGAAGATATGATGACTATCTCAAAATTGGAAAATATTTCTACTTCTATTACAAAAGAAGATTTTAATTTGTATGATTTGGTTTCTAATATTGGTGAGTCCCTGAGTTCAATCTTTGACAAGAAAGAGCAAAGCTTTCGAATCGATATCAATCCAGAATTTCTTATTCATGCAGACTTGCTCTTGTTAGAACATTTGGTGATCAACCTTGTATCCAATGCATCCAATTATTCTCCAGAGAAGACTACTATTATTTTAAAAGCATATTCTAATGAAAATCAGGTTCATCTTGAGGTTATAGACCAGGGTATAGGAATTAATCCCAGTGAGGCAGAAAGAATCTTCGAAAGATTCTACCGCATAGATTCCAATCGTTCTCGCAAAGTTGGAGGGACAGGGCTAGGGCTTTCTATTGTCAAGCATATTGCAAGGTTGCACCAAGGCGATGTTTCAGTTCGTCCAAATCCCCAAGGAGGATCAATTTTTCAGGTATTATTACCCTTTAAATAAAATAATACTTTGCAAAGTAAAAGAAGCTCTTAGTATTTAACTATGAATTACCCTTTTGGTTTTTATTCTTTTGGCAAAAATATTGGAATCAAAGATGATTCCTTGGATTTTGCAGTTATTTATTCTCAAAAAATTTGTAAGGCAGCAGCCGTTTTCACCAAAAATAATTATCCTGGTTCTCCCGTTATCGTCGGTAGGGAGCATATTAGAACAGGTAAATTGCAAGCAATCGTTATAAATTCTAAAAATTCCAATGTAGCTACTGGAGAAAGAGGCATCAATGATGCACGGAACACTTGTAAGGCTCTTGCGAATTCACTCGGAATTTCTCCAGAATTAATTTTACCCTCATCTACTGGAGTCATTGGAGTTCCTCTACCCGTGGACAAGATCTTGAAAGCCTGTTCAGAAGCCAAAGAAAACCTCAAAGAAGGGAATCTAGAAGAAGTTGCAAGGGCTATTCTAACCACTGATACAAAATCCAAGATTTCATTTCGTGAAATTGAATTCAATGGAAAACGTGGAGTCATTTATGGAATGGCAAAAGGTGCTGGAATGATAGAACCTAACATGGCAACTATGCTTTCCTATATCCTTTCTGATTGGGATGTAGACCAAGATCTATATTCCGAATTAAAATTTTGTGTAGATGAAACCTTTAATTGTCTATCTATAGATTCAGATACTTCAACTAGTGATACAGTAGTCCTCATGGCATCAGGTGAAGCTGGGATTCTTCCTTCTCAAATATTTCGCAAAGCATTGTATGAAATATGCCTAGACTTAACCAAACAAATAGCTATGGATGGAGAAGGTGCTACTAAGTTAATTATTGTTAAAGTGGAAAATGCTAAGAATGAAACACAGGCAATCAAAATTGGAAAATCCATTCTCAATTCACCTCTTGTAAAAACTGCAATATATGGTGGAGATCCCAATTGGGGACGATTGGTTATGGCTATAGGAAAGGTTTTTGATGAGCCTATCCCTTACGAGAATCTACAAATTCACTTTGGTGATCTCTCTGTAAAGGATGCTAGTACAGAACAAAAAATTCTCTTGAGTAAATATCTAAAAGAAAATACAGAAATCAATTTAAAAGTAAATTTAGGAATGGGAACTTCTAAGAAAGAATTTTATGGTTGTGATTTTACAGAAGGCTATATCAAAGAAAATGCCTATTACACAACCTAGGCAATTTTTATAGAATGAAATTTTCATTTTTTATAACTGGATACCAAATCAAACGATTTTTAATTGTTGGAGCAATCCGAACTTTATTTATTGTTCTTAGCTTTCTTACTTATAATTTTTTACTTACTCAAATACCTGGTGGCATTCGCTTTCGATTGGAGATAGGAATGGTATCTACATTGACAGTTTGCATATTATTGTATCTTCCCTTGGTTGAGAAATCGCAGTTATTTTTGAAAAATAAATTTCTTTCAGAATACTTAGTGGAAGATTCGTACGCATCGAGATTAGCTTACAAACGATTCGATTTAAATTCTCTCATTCAATCTGTATTTCCAGATATGGTTAAGATCTCAGGGGCTGAATCAGGACGACTTGGAATATTAAAAGAAGATAAGAGTTTTGATATCTATAACTATAAACGAGGACGACAAAAAAAGATTCCCTCAAGAGGTGAGAACTCTGAACTCAATAAATTAATTGGCTATCTTTTAAAATACAAAAATGGGGTTAGTATTTCCGAGACATTATCACTTTCGGACATTAATTCAATATTCATTTCCTTACGTGCGGATTATATTATTCCATTTCTCTTTCGGGAAAAAATATTTGGATTCCTAGCCATATCAAATATCCCAGATCTAGAAGCTCAGAAACAATTGGCTCTTCTTGCCAGCCAATCTGCTCTTGTAATTCATAATAAAAATCTTTCACTTCAAATTGTAGAAAACATAAAATACAAACAAGAAAATGAATCTGCCATAAGGATTCAAAATTTATTACAAAAAGGTAAAATTCCCAAAATCCAGAATTTAGATATATCACTATTAGCTAACGATCCCTATACCTTGATAGAATTTTACCAATTAGATAATATGGTTTGGGAATTTATAATTGTTTCATCGGGTGGCCCAGAACGAAGTGCTGGTTTACTTCATTCGCATATATTAGGTAAACTTTATGCGAAATTAGGTTATTTTAAGGTAAATTCCTTTATAGAAATTAAAACTTTAATCCAATCTGCCTTTGAAAAAGCTAATTGGAAGGATAAGTATGGCTATTTAATAGGTAAAATTATCAATGATTCAGATATAGAAATATTGCTTGAAGGAAATATTTTTAAAGTATACTCAGAGAACAATCCGAATAAGCAACTAACATCAATGGGATGGAAGAATCTCATAGCATCTTATCAATTCCCTATCATTATCGAGGTTAAAGGAAAGCAATTCCTTAGGATTAGCAATTCATGAGAAATCTATTTGTAGTAATTGCAACATCGATTGTTTTCTTTGTAACTTTTACAACAGTATTCTTAGGGATACAGGATAACATCTATAGGCTTCCAGTTTATTTTTTACCGAATGGTCAGATCATGAATGTTGATCCAAAATACAAAGAATACTGGGGCCATAAAATTTCGATTGATGATGTCTTTTATGCAAAAGATTTAAACTCCAAATTCAATTTTGCAGAGCATGAAGTAAGAATTTATAGCAAAAATGACAAACTTAAAATTGGAAATTTCTTTTTTATTCATATAAATAAAACAAAAATAGTAAGGCTTTTTCTTATTGATATCATTGCTTCTTTAATCTCTTTTATCATTGCTGTTTTGTTTTTTTATTCCATTAGAGATAATTATATTTTTGTATTCTTTATAACTTTATCAGGCTTACTTTTTACCAATTTTCTTTATTTAGCCTTTGAACAATATTTCTCATTTCTGGTCTTTTTGCTTTATATCATCGGCTTTATGCTTTGGAATTTATCTTATCGATTTCGAGGTAAAGAAATCCCTACACAGTGGACCATTCCACAAATTATTACATCTTGCATTATGGGATTTATAGTTCAAACAGAAATGGATAATTATGATATTCAAGTTAGAATTTCAGCAATCGGTCTAGGACTAATTCTACTTTCAACTTTAATTTGCATCTTCTGGAATCTTATAGATATCATTCGTAGTAGAAATATAAATGATATTTCCAAGAGAAAAATATCCCTTCTCTTCTCACTTTCCATCATACTTATAGTGCCTGTTATGTTTTTATTTTCCGATCCATTAAATTTACTCAAATTAGATCGCTTTTTTATCTTAGTATTCTTTCTCGCCTTCCTTGGTTCCTTTATCTTTGGTACTTATAAATATAGTTTTGTTCCTATGCAGATTTTTTTCTCACCTACTGCTATCACTCTCATTCTTGTTGGATCTATAGTGGGAAGCTATTCTTTTGTTGTTTTACTATTAAATAAATTTATTCATTTACAGATTCTTTCTGATACTAGATATTTTAATATTTTCTTTTTATTTATTGCTATTTTTTATCTTATTCCTTTGAAAAACACTTTCAGAACTTTAGTAAACTATTGGAGTTTTATTAAGAACCCACAATTATCAAGTAGCCTAGATAAAATTAATCTATTAATCACTTCTCCTATTTCAGTGAAATCTGTAGTTTCAACCATCAACAAATCTATGTTAGATACTATGAATGTGACACAAATTACAATATTAATACCTGGAGATCAATTTCCCAATGTAGATCTTAGAAATATTAATTTTACCAGAATTTCCTCTAATTCTGATATTTGGAATTATTTCCAGAATTCTAAAGAAGTCACAGTTACCGCTCATTTGGCATATGGAGTCGGTCTTAGACAAAAATTATACAACTATCTAAGCGATATGGAAATTCAAATAGCTTTTCCCATTCGAGATACCAATCAAAAAAGAAGAAACAAAGCAATCTTGTTGATTGGTGAGAAAATCGATAAACAAAATTTCAGTCTAGGTGAGTTGAGATACATCCGTGAGGTTTCAAGATTGACATCCATGCTGCTTGATAACTACACATTACTTGCTGATGAAATAGAGAAGAAAAAGATTCAGAAAAAATTGCAACTCGCATCCATCTTGGATCATACTTTAAACTTACTAGACCAACCTTTATCTAATAAAATTGATATAGGATATTTCTCCATTCCTGCGGTAGAAATTAGTGGCGACTATATGGATATAATTAACATTAATCATGACAAAATTGCTATTTTCCTTGGAGATGTTTCCGGACATGGCTTAGGAACAGGTTACATAGTAACAGCTATTAAATCAATAATTAGAGAATTGCTCTCATCATCTGCAAGCCTAGAAACCATTTTTAATGAAATAAATAATTTCCTTATGATGAAATATGGTGGAAATGAATTTATGACCTTGCTTGGTGGAATACTTGATATATCAACAGGACAATTTCATTTTATCAATGCAGGGCACCCTAATTTAATAATCCTAGATGATAAAGGAAGTATGGAATTTTACTCTAAAACACAAAGAGTATTAGGAATACTATCAACTGATTATGCCTTGCAAGAATTGAAGATTCAACCTACACAGAAATTAATTCTTTATTCGGACGGTGTGACTGAAACCTTCGGTGAGGCGGATTCAATGTTTGGAGAAGAATCACTTAATGATTTTTTGAAAATGAATCCAGGCAAAAGTGCTTCTGAATTACCGCTTCTTCTGCAAGAGAGGCTAGACCTTTTCCGAAAGGGGAAAGATCTTAGCGATGATTCAAGTTTCATAGCAATAAAACTACTCTCCTAATTAAAATATTCCGATATAAATATTGATGTCGACTAGAACATTTTATTTTACTATTTTTCTTTCCATAGCCTTTAGTTTTATTTCATTTTGGGATCATCCATTTATGAATTATACAAAAGAATTTGTAGTTCTAGTACACGAAATATGTCACGCGATCGCAGCCTTGCTTACTGGAGGCGAAGTTCGAAATATAACTATTCATGGAAACCAATCAGGACAAACAGTAGCCATACCATCTTCAATTAGAGGCTCTTTTCTTTTTGTTGTATCAGCTGGTTATTTGGGTACTGCATTGATAGGAGCTGTTTTACTTTATAGAGGCCTCATAGGAAATAAGACTAAATCAACATTGATAATATTCGGGATTATTGTTTTTTTCATTACTTTAAAATATGCAAATGTTGGTGAATTTACTTATACTGTAGGAATAGCCTGGTCTATAGCGATCTTATTTATTTCTTTTCTAGGTAAACAAATATCATCTATCTTTTTAGTATTCTTAGGGACTACTTTTTCTCTTTATAGTATTTACGATTTATCCGATTTTACAGATTCTATACATCAAACAGATGCAGGAATTTTAGCTTATTGGTTAACGGGTTACAATAGTTCGCAAGACTTGAGTCCTCCTGCATCAGTTTTAATATTAGGTTACTTAATAGCAATTACATGGTCCATGATGGGCATAGGAATTATATATACTTATGTTAAACGAGGAATTTTCCATTCTGAGGAGGAACACTATGCTTCTGAATCAGCGAATGGAACAAATATTCTTCCTGGAGATTTCCAAGAGATGTTTCCTGGGGAATTGACTCCAGAAGTTGTTGACTGGTTCCTCTCTAAAGGCTTAGATTTGAATGGTAGACCGCTTTCTGGAGAATTGGTAGACGGAATTCAGAAAGATTCTGAAATGTCCTAGTAAGCATATGGGTAAAAGAATTCTAATCACTGGAGGAGCTGGCTTCATTGGCTCCCATCTATCTGAACGTCTTCTCAAAGAGGGCAATCAAATCATCTGTCTTGATAACCTTCATACAGGCAGAAAGAAAAACATCGCACATTTACATGATTTTGAAAATTTCGAATTCATTCGCCATGACATAGTTGATCCAATTAAATTGGAAGTTGATCAAGTATACAATATGGCTTGTCCAGCTTCCCCTGTTCATTACCAATCCAATGCTATCAAAACAATCAAGACAAATGTAATGGGAACCCTAAACATGTTGGGACTTGCGAAAAGAGTGAATGCTAGAATTTTGCAAGCATCTACTAGTGAAGTCTACGGAAATCCCTTAGAACATCCACAGAAAGAATCCTATTGGGGAAATGTAAATACTATTGGAATTCGTTCTTGCTACGATGAGGGTAAGCGTGTTGCAGAGACACTTTGTTTCGATTACCACAGAAATCATAATGTTGAAATCAGGGTGATTCGAATTTTTAACACCTATGGTCCTAATATGTTAGCTGATGATGGAAGAGTTGTAAGTAACTTCATCGTTCAAGCACTGCAAGGCCAAGATATTACTATTTATGGGGATGGTTCCCAGACTAGATCCTTTTGCTATGTAGATGATTTAGTTCAAGGAATAATCTCTATGATGAATAAAGAGAATTTCATTGGTCCAGTCAATTTAGGAAATGATGGAGAATTTACGGTAAAAGAACTAGCTGAAAAAGTCATCCAGCTTACAAAGTCTTCTTCTAAGATAATTTATAAGGATCTTCCATCGGATGATCCTGCGCGACGAAGACCTGATTTAACACTTGCTAAAAAAGAATTAAATTTTCAACATACGGTTCCTCTAGAACAAGGCTTGTTAAAAACCATAGAGTATTTTAAAAAATCTATAAACGAAAAGTAGGATTATTATGAAGCTAGGAATTATTAAAGAAGAGAGTTATGAGAACAGAGTGTCCATCACTCCTGATATCATTGATGCTTTAAAGAAAATAGGTGTAGAGGTCAGCATTGAAACAGGTGCTGGTGACAAAGCATTTCATAATGATAAAGAATATGAGGCACTTGGTGCAAAAGTTGCTAAGCGTGAAGATATTCTTCAGAATTCCGACCTTATAACTTGCATCCATTTCCCAAGTGAATCTGTTACTTCTAAATTGAAGAAAGGTCAATCTGTAATGGCACTTTTTCAACCTGTATACAACAAAGATAAGATTAAAAAATTAAATGAGCAAGGTTTAACTCTTTATAGCCTAGATACTATACCTCGAATAACACGCGCTCAATCCATGGATGTGCTTTCTTCCCAGGCTACAGTTGCAGGATATAAGGCAGTTTTGACTGCTGCTAACCATACTAGTAGATTTTTCCCTATGCTTACAACAGCAGCTGGGACCATAACACCTTCGAGAGTTTTAATAATTGGAGCTGGTGTTGCAGGATTACAAGCTATAGCAACTTCCAGAAGACTTGGAGCGGTAGTTGATGTTTTTGATACCAGACCCGAAGTGAAAGAACAAGTTATGAGTTTGGGTGCTAAGTTTGTAGAGGTAGAAGGAGCTGCGGATGCTTCTTCTGCTGGTGGATATGCTGTTGAACAATCGGAAGATTATAAAAAACGTCAAGCAGAGGCAATTCATAAATTTGCAACCAAGGCTGATATCATTATTACAACTGCACTCATTCCAGGAAAGAAGGCTCCTATTTTAATCACCAAATCTATGATAGATGAAATGAGACCAGGTTCCGTTATTGTAGATCTTGCTTCAATTATGGGTGGCAATACTGATTTAACCAAAGACAATGAAACAGTAGTTCACAAAGGAGTCAGTATCATTGGAAATTCAAATCTTCCTTCTACAATGCCTTCGGATGCAAGTAAAATGTTTGCAAAAAATATTTTCAATTTCTTAAAATTACTTATCGTTGAGAATCAAGTAAAATTAAATTTTGAAGATGAAGTTATCTCCGGCACTTGCATAGCCCACGACTCACAGATTCGACACAAACCTACTTTGGATGCTCTTTCTGCTTAAAAATCATTTAATCTGCTCCTTCATTTTTTTGGGTATGCATCTTTCAATTTATGCCCAGAATAAACCTATCTCTAATTTACAGATCAATGAATTGGGTAAGATCCCTATCATCACCTATCATAAAATTGGTGATACGGACACAGAATATTCCAGATCAAGGGAAGGATTTCGTAGTGATTTAATTTATTTTATAGAAAATAAATTCCATTTTCTGAGCCTTCAAGAATTTACCTCTGGTAATATCCAAGCTCCCAAAGGATCGATTCCAATTTTGATGACTTTTGATGATTCATCCGTATCTCAATTTGAGATGGATAAAAATGGTAAAATCAACCCTAATTCAGGTATAGGAATTATTGAAAGCCTTAAGAAAAAGTATCCAACCTTTCGCCCTAAAGGAGTTTTCTTTGTTACACCAGGAGCTAAGAATCCCAATGATTTATTTGGACAGAAGGAATCTAAGAAAGCCAAATTAGAATACCTAATTGCAAATGGATATGACATTGAGAACCACACTCTTTGGCATGCAAATTTAAAGAAATACTCATCAAAGATAGAAGAACAGATAGTTAAATGCGAACAATTTGTCCAAGAATATTTACCCAATCATAAGATGTCTTCACTTGCCCTACCCTTTGGAATTTATCCACCTGAAGCTGAGAGACACAGATTGATGAAAGGGAATTTCAAAGGTGTGAGTTATAAGAATTCAAATATATTTGATTATTCTAATAGATTGAGTTATGTTCCCTACCATAAAGAATATGATTCTCTACATATACGAAGAATTCATGCGAATGAATCAGGAATCAAACGAATGATAGTTGAGCTGAATAAACCAGGAATAGCATTTGTTAGTGATGGTGATCCTTCTACCATTACAATTCCAAAAACAAGTCTAGGTTTCTTACAAGAGAAAGGACTTAATAAAAAAGTCTTGAGCTATTAAAAATTTCCAGAATCCGACGGCGATTAAACCAACAATCAATCCTACGATCCATCCTCCCACCAAATCACTCAAGAAATGGTGGAGGCTAAGCAGTCTTCCAATTCCAGCAAGGATAGTAAAGATAAAAATCCAAGAGGAAACTTGAAAAGCTAGAATCAATACGATAACAACTACCATAGAATTAGCCGAGTGAGCGGAAGGAAAGGAATGCTTCATATCTGGATTCGAATCTAATTTGCCAGCAATAGAGATGAGCGGACGACCTCTAGATACTATCTTCTTAAGAAAAAGCACCAATCTATCATTGATAAATGCGATAATTACAATATAAGAAAACGCTAACCAAAAAGGTCGAAATCCATGAGCTGAATAAAGTATAGGCAAAAGAATAATTAAAAAGACCTCTCCCCTATTCCATCGACCTAATATTCTTCTAAGCGTTTCTGTAGGAAAATGATTCTTAATCCAAAAGGATATCGCAAAGTCTATTTTCAAATTGTCTTACCATTGAATTCTTGAAGCAATCTTATTACCAATTCACTTCTTGGAATTTCAATTTGGGTTCTTAATTCAAGATTTTTTAAGGAAATAATTCCTTTTGTAAGCTCATCAGGACCACAAATAAGAATGTGCTTAAAACCTTTCTTCTCCGCTAAAGAAATTTGCTTACCAAACTTCTGATCTGGATTTAAGAACATTTCGCACTTCAATCCTGATTTTCGAATTTCATCTGCCATGAGAAAAATTTCAGCAGTAATTTCTTCAGATAGAATAGGAATGCAAATGATATCTTCTCTTCCAAGGAGAGGAAGAAGATCATGGGTCTCAAGAAAGTTCTGTAGAGTTACATCCCCTAATCCAAATCCAGTACCAGAGACGGCCTCATTTGTAAATAGACCAATTAAATTATCATATCGTCCACCGCCATACAAGGATCTTTTGTTTTTTGGAGAAGAGTCATAAATCTCAAATATATAACCCGTGTAATAATCAAATCCTCTTATGATAGAAGGATCAAATTGTACAATGTCGCCTAATCCTATTTTGTCGATTTTGGCAAAAAAGCCTTTTATTTCATCAATCAATTCAGAAGAAATTCCAGGAATTTGTTCCAAGGTAACTAAACTTGAGTTCAAGAAAGCATCAATGCTCTTATCTGCATCAGGAAGATTTGGTATTGTTTTCTTAATCTCTGCAAGATATTCATCGTGGGTAATTTTATTTTTCTTATCAAGTATCTTTGAGACTTCTTGTGCTTTGGATGGATCTAAATTCATTCCCTGAAAGAAGCCATCTAGGATCTTTCGGTGTGAAATCTTAACCTGAAACATAGATTTGTTGGCACCAAATGCGGTCAATATATCACAAGCTAGTTTTAGGATCTCGAGCTCTGCAGAGTTAGAATCTACGCCAAAGATATCAACATTTAATTGCCAATGCTCTCTAAGTCGTCCATGACCTGGCTGTTCATATCTCCAGAGATTAGGGAAGGAAAACCATCGAATCGGTCTTGGCAATTCTCTGAGTTTTCCAGCAACCATACGAGCAAGTGTCGGTGTCATTTCAGGACGAATGGCAACTTCTCTACCGCCCTTGTCTATAAAATCGTAAATCTGTTTACCAACAATTTCATCTCCTGTCTTTGCACGGTATAGATCCAATGATTCTATCATAGGTCCGTCGTATTCTTCATATCCATAGGATTCTACAACGGATCGCATTACATTAAACATATAATTACGAATTCTCATTTGATCTGGATAAAAGTCCCTAGTTCCTTTATAGCCAGCTGTAGTTAATTGTTCTTTTTTTTCTTTCACGCAGTCACCATCCGAATATCCGGATTATGTGGGTAACCGGATTAAATCGTTTGAATAAATTCTAAATAAGATTTGTATTTTCTTAGGCCCTCAGGATCACCACTAAATCCAACAATTTCACAACCTACAATATCATACTCACCAGCATTAAAAATATATCGAACTTCCAATGCTATCCTTATGGGAGCTTGCATTTTGAAGTTCAAATCCAAAGTCAAAACTGGCTTTACAGTTATTGCATTCCGAATTCTCGGATCATTAATCTCTAATGCAACACCATGCAAAGAAGCATTGATGACATTTTGCTTAACATCAACTGTATACGTATTAGAATCCATGATTCTTGCCATAAATGTAGATTCAACTTCTTTATATAATTCAAGAATCGAATCTGGAATAGGTCCAATGTCATTTTCTAAACTAAGAAATGCAAAAGGACGATTTGGACCAAATGGTATGATGATAGGATAGATTACAAAGGAAGAGATTTTCTTACTTTTGAATTCTGCAATTTTATCTTCTAGGATCATTTCCTCTTCATAATCTTCTTTGATATTATAAATTTCAGATGAATCAAAAGATGTCATTTTGCTTGTGTCTTTGATGAAAATAGGTTTCTTATTTCGAAAAGTAGTCTCCACTTCATCACTTAAAGCAGTTTGGCTTGCTAGAATTATTTTCGAATTCGGAAAATTATGAAGCAATCGTTTATGTATATCTTGGATTAGAACCAAGGAAGATACGCCAAAAATTTTATTCTCTTCCAAATTCTCCTTAGTAATGAGAAAATTTCCTCCTGTGACCTTCCCCAAGAGATCAACTATCCTAGGACTACGTCTCTCCTGCTCCGCGATTTGAACTTCAATTGGGTCAATCAGTAATAGATCATCTTTAACTTGCACAATTTTGAAATTTATTTCCAATTGCTTCTCTTTAGTTGTATATATAGAGCTGATCTCATTCTGAAAAGTGATATTAGAATCCAGCTTGAGCACATAAAGACCATTAGGTTTCTTAGAAATGAATTTACCTCTTGGTCTTGAGTTATCATCAGATCTTATGATCCCAGATTCTTTGGAAAATTTTTCAATTATTAATTTATCTATTAAATCTTTCTCGGTTACACTTTTCCAAACTCGAGGCTTAAGATCTGTCAATTGAGTCATCGATTTAATTGACGTATTTTTATCAGATAAAAATACATTTACTCCACTTTTTTAAAGTTAACTCTTCTATTTTTCGCTCTTCCTTGCTCTGTTGAATTTTCTTCAGCAGGTTGAGAATAGTAGTAAGCTTTTATTTTCATTCTATTTTCTGGAACACCCTTAGCTAGTAGATATTTTTTAACACTCTCTGCACGAGTTTGGCTCAATTTAATATTATACTCTTTGGTTGCAACATTATCGGTATGTCCACCAATTTCAAGAATCTCTTTAGGATGAGCTAGCATATAACTTGCTAAAAGGTTTAACTTATTCTTATCTTCTGTGGATAATTCTGCTACATTCGTTGGGAAATATATAACAGCAGAAAATACTTCATCAATATCTTTTAACTTAGTCAAATACAATTTATTTGATTTGCCCACTAGATCAGGTAAATTCTTGAGTTCGAAGAAAAAGGTATCCGTTTTGTATCCTGTGGCTTGGGCTTGTAATTCGAAGTCCTCTTCCGGATATTGGATAATATTATAAATCCCGTTATCTGAAGTCAGCTTTCTACCTTCTTTCAGTGTAGATGTGAATATTCTAATGTTAGAATTAACTATAGGCTCATCTGTCTTCTTATCATACACTCCGAATTCTATACCTTCAACCTTCGGTTGAATTGGTTTCATTTTCTCAAGAACTATTGTTTCATATCTGGACTTAGCTCGTCCAATATTTCCTCTTAAATCTAAACTAATTTCTGTGGGATAAAATCCTGGTGAGCTTACTTCAACTCTATATAATCTTCCTGTTTTAAGTATGGTTTCGAAATTTTTTACCATATCCGCTTTGTTGATTGGTTTTAATTCTCCGCCGATGCGTGATGAAGTAATAACTTTGAAAGGCTTGGTTTCATCATAAATTTTCAATGTTGAGTCCAAGCCTATCATAATCTTCTCAGATCCATCTAACACCAGTCCGTTGAAAATAAAATCATATGATTTTCTCATATCATCTGGCATAGGTGATCGATAGATATCAAATTGTCCCAAACCACCTGGGCGATTAGATGCAAAATAAACCCAAAGATCATCAGAACTAACTGATATACCTTCATTATCGCTAAATCGATAATCACTGAGTGGAATCTTGGGATCGTATCTATCCAAAGCACCAACTGAAGTTTCTGGTTCAAAAAACTGAGTATTGAAAGGAAAACCCAATTCAACAGGACTCTCAAAGCAATCTTGGCGGTAAGGTAGTATTAGCTTTTCAAAACCCTCTGTTCGGCAAATATCTGTCTCAAGCCAATTGGATCTAAGTAGTCTAAACTTCTTCTCAGTATCGTTACGATCGGAACTAAAGTATAAGGTTTCTCCGTCCCAATGAAAGCTTGGAGCTATCTCATTAAATGATGAATTGATTCTATTTCCAGCATTGATTGGTTCAGACCATTTCTGATTGCGATTGTATCGAAATGAAATCCATAAATCAAATCCACCATAACCACCTGGACGATCTGAACTAAATACCAAGATTTTACCATCCGGCGAAATAGCTGGCATTCTATCGTTAAAATTAGAATTAACTTCATTTAAATGAATAGGCGACTTCCAATTTTTGGAACCAGAAATTCTATCCGTGAAATAAATATTTAATCCTTGGTAGCCATCTCGATTTTGTGATTTTAAAGATGTAAAATAAATTTCTTCCGGCTTGTCATCTTCAGGATTAAAGAGTATTGTGAAAAGTCCCTCAAAGGACTCAGAATTGAGTTCTGCAAAGTTCTCAGGCGACTTCCATTCAGGAAATTTAATGCGGTTAGGAAACATTTTATTTTCAGAAATCCAAATATCCATTCCGCCTTTACCGCCAGGCCGGTTGGATTGGAAAACCAAGTAATTGCCTTTAGGACTTATAACTGGATTGTATTCAACATTCTGAGTATTCAAAGGCTCCATGAATGGTCTGTGAGAATTTCTATCCTCAGAGAATAAAACGAAACTCAGAACAAAAAGTAAGAATATAGAAAATCCTAAGAATTTTGCATTCAACATGTCTTGGTCTAATTATCGGAAATTATTGGAATTTTCTGTCGAGTATTTCTTACTGGCTGTATGCGGAACTGCGAGATCCTAGGAATTTTAAACCTTACACATGATTCCTTCTCGGATGGGGGTAAATACCTGAATTCTGATGATGCAATTGTGCAAGCTATTCATCTCTGGGAGAATGGTGCAAATACCATTGATTTAGGAGCACAATCCTCAAATCCAGATGCTGAGACCATTTCCGAAGAAGTAGAATGGTCTAGGCTAGAAAAAGTAATTCTTGCAATAAAAGAAAATTTTTCAAACAAACATGAGCGACCTAAAATTTCTATTGATAGCTTTAAGCCAGGAATTCTGAAAAAAGCACTTGAATACAAAATCGATTATTGGAATGATATCACAGCTTTAGCAGATGATGAATGCATTCAAATCTTAGAATCTTCGAATACCATTCCCAATCTTATCTTAATGTATTCTCATTCCCAAACCTATAAGGCAGAGAGAAAGTCTCATCTTAAGATGGATACTATCATAGATACAATTTGTACTTTTTTTGATGCAAAAAGAAAATTCTTACTAGCACGAGGGATACCTGAAGATAAATTAATTTTTGATCCTGGTATGGGATTTTTCCTAGGAGAAGATCCTAATTTAAGCTATAAAATAATTAAAGATTTAGAAATACTTCGACAAGAGTTTCCCAAGTTGCTAATTTCTGTATCTAGGAAATCCTTTCTAACAGCAGCTATAGGCGCCGTTTCACCTAACCAAAGATCAAGTGCAACCTTAGCCGCTGAAATTGTCTGCTACCAAAAAGGTGTTGACTTCATACGAACCCACGAACCTAAACAACTTAAGCAAGCCATAGAGGTTCTAAGTAAGATTCAAAATTTAGGATTCTACTAATTCTTCTGAAGAAACAAATTGAATGTTAGCTTCTTTGAAAAGTTTGGAACCAAGTATATTAGAATGTTCTGATGAAACAATCTCTTGTTCTTTCAGAATGTCAGCCCAGATTCTAAAATAAAGAATGGCATCATTCTTGTTATTTCTTTCCAAGAAATTTCTATTGTCTGGTAGACGTTTCAGAATTTTTGGATCATCTAAGTGCTCCAAGTAACGGATCTCATCCTGAGAAAGCCCAGCATTTAATAAACTCTCAATTAAACTATTCATTTCAATTCCTGTTGTAGGACAATAGTCATTTGCAAGTTCAGTCCATTCTCCTGTAGGATGAAGGGCAATTCTATGGATGTAATCTGGAGAGAATTGTGTGATTGTTTGGATTAAGTGTCCGCAATTGCATTTTCCTAAATGCCCCCAGGAATAATCTGCTCCACTCTCTAATCGATCAGCAGTTTTTGTTAGAAAATCAATTAATTGAATCTTTGTTTCCTTCATTGGGTACCCTCTCATTTTCTCGAGTGTTATAAATTCCATTCTCTACAAATTATTAGACATGATTTTAAAACTACAATTTTGAAAATATTTTGGCAATAAGAATTCTAGTTCTTTAGCTTTAGTTTCTTAGATAATTCTCGCATGGATTCAATTCGTATTTTTGCATTTTCGAATCTACGAGCTTCATCAGGGGTTTGAGGCAGCAATCTGGGAACATGAGAGGGACGTTTATTTGCGTCCAAGGCTACAAATGTCAAATAAGCAGTAGTGGCACGCACTACCTTATTGTTGTATGGATCTTCTTTGGTTACCTGGACACCAATTTCCATGGAAGATTTACCTGCATAGTTCACAGAACCTTTGAGCACAACATGATCACCAACATTTATAGGAGTAATAAACGTTAGTCGATCTACACTAGCAGTCACCGATTCCTTCCCGCAATGCCTTTGTGCAACCATAACAGCAACCATATCTATCCAAGACATTATGACACCTCCAAAGGCTGTTCCATAATGATTTGCATGATCGGGCATCACTATATAACGAGTAACAACTTGGCTTTCTTGTGGTGTTTTGCTTAGAATCTCATCCATATTTCATAGACTAAGAGATTAGCCTAAGCAGTCTAGTGATTTCGAAAACTACAGGTAAGCTTATGAATGAAAAAAGCCAAAGTTTTAAGTCCTTTGGCCAAAATTCTCGAATTTTAAATTGGATGATGTGCTTAAGGTTTAATCAATTTCTAATTTACCAATAGAATATTTATATCCTATCTTTGCCCGAATTACTTCCCATTCATTTAAGCTTAAATTCTGTTCTGCTTGTAAATATCGATCTTGAATTTCATAGTATGTAGAAAAGGATGATCTACCTGAATTACTTCTTTGTCTTTCTGCAATTTTCTTTCTATTGATGAGTTCTAACTCTTGATTCAAATTTTCTAAGTTGGAACTTTCAACTTGCAGTCTACCTTTCCAATCCATTTTAGATATTTCAATATTCCTTGTAGCATCTAAATACTGTTCGTTCATAGCATTAATTTCTTCTTCTTTTTGCCTTACCTTGGAACCTCTGATACCTCCATCAAAAAGAGTCCATTTGGCACCAACAGTTAACTGAGAATAAGAAAAAGGATTTAAATTTGCTTGGTCAGAATAGATCAGATTTCCTTTTGCATATACTTCTGGTAAAATCTCCGCTTCGATTGCAGTTTTTTCTTTCGCTAATGCATCTATTTGAAGTCGGAATGCTTCAAGGTCCTCCCTCAATATTTTCTGATTCTCAGATTCTTCTTGTATAGGCAATTTCACAAAAGGTACAGATTCTACGATTGGTTCTATGGGAGTATCTCGTCCTAGAAGTCTTCCCAGATTCATAGCACAGACATTGTATTGGTTGTTCAGGGTTTGTTCGGCTCGCTCTAAAGCTTTCAAAGAAGTGTCGACTTTTAGTTGGTCTATCTCTTTTGCCTTGCCATTCGATACAAGTCTGTTAATCTCTTTGGATAAAGATTTTAGATTTATTTTTCTAGCTTCTATACTGTTGATTCTAATTTTTAAACCTGCACAATCAATATAGGCTAAGGTCGCATTGAATTGAGAACTTTTGGCCTCCCAAATGGCTTTCTTTCTTGCAGCTTCGGCAAGCATTTCTACAGAGGGAAGCAAATGATTCATATTCTTTGCATTCCAAAGAGGTTGGTACAATTCCAAACCGGTTTGATTGAAACTCCTATTTCCAAAGTTATTATTCCCTAAGGCAGTTTCTAAATATATATCCTTATCACGTTGAACACGTTCACCATAAATCCCGATTTTTGGAATATAACTAGCGCTATTGATTTCTTTAATTCCTTCTCGAGCTTGGGCAGCTTTATGATAGGCGGCTTTGGCTTGTGATGAATTTTTCGCCTCTTCCATCACTTGCATTAAGGACATTTTGGAACTATTTTGGCTTCCAATTTTAATTGGAATTTGATTTTGATTTAAGTTTATTTCTGTTTGAATGGTTTGATCTTCAGAAAATAATGAATTTATATTAGCTGAAAAAAAGAATATCATAGTAAAAACTCCTAGGATTGTATTTTGCTTTAACTTGCTAGTTTTAGGTTTAATGTTTTTCGATTTATCCTCATTTGAGTAAAAAACCAAAAACAATTTAGGAATTATAAAAAGTGTAGAAACTGAGGATACAAATAATCCCGAAACCATAGCCCATGCAAAGGGAGGCCATAAGGTTGAAGAAGAAAAACCAAGTGGTATCATACCAAGGATGGTTGACCCTGAAGTCAATAGAATTGGCCTAAGTCTAGAACTAACACCTATTTCAATTGCTTCTTGGGGCGTTTTTCCTTCAGCAATAGAAGATGTAAATTTATCAATTAGAATAATACCATTGTTTACAGCTATTCCAATTAATGCAAATAAGGCGAGTAAAGGTAGAAAGCCAAATGGTTGACGAGAAATCACCAAGCCAGGAATCATTCCCAAAAATGCTGTT
Organism: Leptospira sp.; assembly: GCA_002786225.1. Classification (GTDB taxonomy): domain Bacteria; phylum Spirochaetota; class Leptospiria; order Leptospirales; family Leptospiraceae. The sequence continues at coordinate 116,008 of PEQN01000005.1, forward strand.
GGAACGGTAGTTAGGATAATCAATACCAATCTATAACTATTGAATTGCAACATCAATGTAGCAAGAAGTATAGTCATTCCTATTGGTAAAGTCTGCATTAAAGCAGAGTTCGATTCTTGGCTATTTCCTTGCTCGCCATCAAATTCGTAATCTTCACCTGGCTTCAAACCATTTTCAATCAATTTATCATTCAAATAACTAACATACTTACTTGGGTTTGTACCCTTAGTCAAATCTACCATCATAGATACATAGGATTTACGATTGTAGAGAGTATGAATTGCCTCATTTGATTCGATCTTTTGCTTTGTTATTTGATTTGCAGGGATAGCTCTTTCCGAAGTTTGAATTACAACTGATTTTTCTAGGTCTTGGATACTTGTTTTTTCTTTACTCTCAGAGGTAATTTTTATTGGGATACTTTCTTTGCCAGTTTTAAAAAAACCTGCAGGTATACCATATGTTGATTTCAGTAGAGAAAAAGAAACATCCTTTCGAGTTCCACCTAATTCACCTAACTCAGTATCATTGGTTTCAAAAAGTATCTTATCCTGTTCTCCTATAGATTCTGTCCATGCTAAATCGATACCTTCCATTGTGCTCATTTCAACCGAAAATTCTTTTAGCTTTTCTTTCCAAAGTTCTTGTTCTTTATGATAAACTCTTAAAATTATAGAAGCCTCCATAGGTGGCCCTTGCTCTAAGCTCTTGATACGTATTCTTGCTCCAGTTTTTTCCGAAATTTCTCTAATTTCTTTTTCAAGAGTTAGAGGAAAAGTGTCCTTATCTGAAATTAAAAGCATTTGTGCCATATGAGGAGCGTTAGGCTTTTGAGGAAGGTTATAATAGAAGTAAGCAGTACTTCTTCCAATAAAAGAAGCTATTCCCTTCAAACCTTCTAGACCTAAAAATTTGGATTCCAAGTCTTCAATAGTTCTTTTGGTTTTATTATAAGATGTGCCCTCAGGAAAGGAAACTTCCATGATTGCTTGGTTTCTATCAGCAGATGGGAAAAATTTAAATTTTAACAATGGGAAACTTGCAAATACAAGAACAACAAATATCATTAAACTAAGATAGAGTGTTTTAGGTTTGTTTATAACAAATTGTACTATGGCACTACCTATTCTTTCTGATGCTGTTGAAGTATTTAAATTCTTCTTCTTAGCTTTCAAAAACTTCATAGATAAGGAAGGACTTAAAAAAATTGAAGCGAGGTAACTTACAATAAGGGAAATAATAACAATTTTGGGAATTGCTTCTGTAAATTCAGCAGATGTGTCATTTGCTAGTGCCATAGGCAGAAAGGAAGCTATGGTAGTAATGGTCGACGAGAGCAATGGTATGCTAAATTCACGAATCGTTTCTATCCCTGCTTGCTTGGCAAGAAGTCCTGCATCAATTTTTTCTTGAATGCTTTCAACGATTACAACAATATTATCTATTAATATACCAAAGGATAAAACAAAAGCAGCTATTGCTATTTGATGAAGTATCCCACCTATGATTGCATAAATTGCAAATGCAATTAAAGAGATTACTGGAAGCATTACTGAAACTGCTAAACCAACTCTCATACCCATAAAGAATATCATAAAGATAGAAAGTAAGCCTATAGATGAAAGCAGTGAGATAGATAAATCCGATAACCTTTGTTTAACATAGCTAGGTTGAGAGTTAATAATAGTAATTTGTTTATCTATTCCATCCTCTAATGACTCATTTCTGTATTTTTCTATAGAAGCTTCGATTGATTCTCCAAATTTTCTAAGATCAATTCCTTTTTTAGATATCAATCCAAGACCAAAAACTTTCTTACCATTCCATCGCATCTCTTCATTTTCGGGAGAATTCAATTCTATTGCTACTTTAGCTAAAGATGATACTGGTAGCGTATAACCATTGGTTGTTGCAATTCTAAAATTTTTTAGTTCTTCCACTTTTTCAAAAGCATTAGAAGCTTGGATATTAATTCTTTTGCCTTCTGTTTCTATGTAACCTGATGCTATTTGAGTATTGGCAAGAAGAATCTGTCCAAGAAATTGATTAACAGTTAATCCAGAATTTGCCAGTTTTTGTTCATTGATTTGAATAGATACTTGTCTTCCTTCGGATCCTATTCTTCTGATTCGGGAAATATTGGGATTCTTTAGAAGTAGATTTTCTAGATCTAATAACCAATCTTGGCTATCCAAACTGGACGCATCAACAGAGATCAGCATAGCCTCTTGGTCAAGTTTTCTATCTAAATCAGGCTCCATCGCACCTTCAGGGAACACTTTGTACGCCTTATCTAAGGCTTCCTGTACTTCATCCCAGGATCTAGATATAAGTGAATCATCTTTGATACTAGCCTTGAACTCTACCCGAATTCCAGCAAAGCCTGATCGAATAGTAGTAGATAATTTTTCAATTGCATCGACCGAAGCAAGTTCCCTTTCGGTTTCTTCCACAACATACTTTTGGATTTGAGGAACAGATGCACCTGGATAAATTAATTTAATGTATCCAAACCTAGGCTTCAACCTAGGGTCTTCTTCTTTGGGCACAGTGAACCATGATATCAAGCCTATTAAAGTTCCCGCAACTCCCAGCATCCAAAAAAATCTCGTTTTTGATAGTATCCAATCTGAAGTATTCATAATTTGACAATAGACTCAATAATGTTGTCACTGTCAACATTTTTTATACCTTTGTAAATATTATTGTGGACATTTTTTTAATTTATACAACGCTCAGTAATGAAATGTTTACAGATTTAGAATTGGAACAATACTAGGCATTATGGCAAACAAAGTAGCGAAAAAGAAAAAAATTGAAAAGCCATCCAATAAAATTGGTAAAGGGGAAAAAGAACTTAAAATTAAGGAAAGAATCCTCAAAGAATGCCTAAAGATCATCACTGAAAAAGGAGCCAATTCCTTAAATATGCGCGAAGTTGCAAGAAATCTTAAAATTTCTCATGCAACACCTTATAGACATTTTGCGACAAAGGATGATGTTCTATCAGAGTTAGGTATTATGGGTTTCAGGATCTTCAACGAATTCCTAGAAAAAGATCTTCCCCTCCCTAGCACAAAGGACGCAATCATACAGCGCTTCCATAAACTTAAAGAAAATTACATTTTGTTCGCTACTAAATACCCTGAATTGTATAACATCATCTTTAATACAAGACTTCCCGATAAGGAAGAATATCCAGAACTCATGGAAGTTGGGAGAAAAGCATTTTCTACTTTACTCAACCAAATGGCTGCTATGAAAGCCTCTGGTTTGATCGATGTTGAAGATATATTTCTTGCTTCTATTTTCACACATACCTTGATTCATGGAATGGTATCCATGCAGAACATAAATATGATAGAGGGTATGTGTAAGGGCTTTGGATATGAGAAAGACCTTCACCAAGGAATAGATGCTCTCTTAGCAAAGGCCTGGGGATTAGAACCAAAGTTATTTATGAAGCTAACGAAGGAACTTCAATAATCAACAATTCTGAATCTTCTTTTGCTATCCAGTTATGATTAGCTGATTCAGTACCATAACCATCCCTGGAATTAAGTTCTAAGTCCTCCGAAAAGATGGATCCCTTTATTACAAATGTATAAACTAAATTTGTTGGAATATACTTTCTGTATTCTATCTTAGAGTCTTTGGTAAAATTCCCTAAAGAAAAGTAGGCATCTTGGTTTATCCATACTGGACCCTTTTCTGCCGCATCATCTCCATTTGGTGAAACCACTAATTGAAATTGGTTCTCTCGTTCTGAGGCAGGAAAAACTTTTTGTCCATATCTGGGCTGTATTCCTCTTTTCTTAGGAAGAACCCATATTTGAAAAATTCCAGCAGGCTCAGTCTTGGACGCATTGAACTCAGAGTGAGTGATTCCTGTTCCAGCGGACATGATTTGAACTTCACCCTTTTTAATCTCTTCAATATTTCCCATGCTATCTTTGTGAGCAAGTCTACCTAGCCAAGGTATGGTAACGATTTCCATATTATCATGTGGATGAGTTCCGAAACCCATACCTGCTTCAATTCTATCATCATTGAATACGCGTAATGCGCCGAAATGAACTCTCTCTGGATCGTAATAGGAACCAAAGCTAAAAGTGTGATAGGTCTTTAGCCATCCAAAATCAAAAAAGCCTCTGGTTTCGGCTTTATGAAAATTGCTTTGCTTAAATTGTGTTGGGTTCATTCGAAAGCCTCCAATAGTTTGACATTAAATTATTGAACCTGGATGTATTTTTTTTGTAAAAACTGAATATTTATTGGAATCTAGATTTGGATAGAATACCTAGGAGTGGTAAAGATCTGGTGGATTTCCCACCAGACTGGAAAATTTTTAGTCAGTTAATTCAGAATCACTGATAGGAGGTTTTCCTTTTTTCTTTTCAGCTTTTTCTTCTTTCTTCTTTTCTTTTTTCTCTTCTCGCTCTTTTTGTTTAGCGTCTTTTTTCTCTGCCTTAGCTGTCAATTTCGCTGAGCACTCTGGACTCAGTTGTGTCGTATTTTCAACCAAACAATTGTATATGCGACCTTCACCCTTCTTTACATCCTTACAGAACTTATCTCTATCAGCCGCACATGGATACTTTTTATTTCTCTTCTCAACTGCCTTCTCAATTGCTGCTTGGCATCCTTGCGAGGTTTGAGCTTTATTTTCCAATAAGCATTCTTTGCGTTCTTTACTTTTCTTACCTGCACAGAGAGTCTTAATATCTCCTGCACATTCCTTTCTGTCTTCGAAGCTGAATACAGATCCAGAAGAAAACAATATTCCTAAAACTAAAATCGTTCTTAAAATCATAAATGATCCCCCATCTGTAATATTCCAACTGATCTTAGGTTTCGGAAAGAAATATTTTATTTCTTTTGAATTTAATCTGACCTTCATTATTTGCGAACAAATTGAACAGGCTTAAGAGTAAGTATGGTAAATTAAGATATAATAAATTTTTAAATACAAAAAAACATCTAATTCTTCCTAATTTCCATGCAGAATTATTCTTGCCTGGAAAATGTACCTCTATTTATTATTGTTGAATGAATTCGGAAGACATTTCGCAATTAAAAAAGAGAATTCTATCCTTAGAGATAGAGCTTTCCTCAATCAAAAAATCCTTAGAAGGCCTAGAAGTCTCAGCCTTTTCTTCAAAAAGTAATTCTCAAGCTTCAGCTCTTGAAACAACTACAAAGAAAAAAATCTCTGCTGATGATCTCATCCAAGAACGCTTGGTCCCTATTCAGGAACAAGCTGAGAAAATACCAAGTTTCGCTTGGGACCAATGGGAATTTCTTCTTGGAGGAAATTGGATTGCAAAAATTGGAATCTTAGCTATGCTACTTGCATTTGGCTGGTTCATGGATCTTGCCTTTCGATATGAATGGATTGGAGATTCAGGAAAAATTTTCTTTGGTTTGTTTGCTGGATTTCTTTTCTTTTATGGCGGCTTCTATTATTCCAAACAAAATTATCGAATCTTAACACCAGCTCTCATAGGTAGTGGTGGAACAATTCTCTATATTACAATTTTTACTGCATATCGTTTCTATCATTTCTTTTATATAACGGAGACTTTCTTCTATTTAACAATGATTAATATACTTTTAGTCTTTCTTGCTAAAATTGCAAGAAGCGAAGTAATTTATTTCTTTGGTTATATTGGAGCAGTACTCTCACCTGTGATGGTATCTACTGGAGAAAATTCATACCAATTTCTTTTTATTTATTTAACACTTTGCAACCTACTCTTTCTTTATGCTAGCCGGAATCAAAAGTGGCTTTGGGCCCCCCTGCTTGTATTCTTAAGCAACTGGATTGTCTTGGGAGTTTGGATGAGCGAAAGTTTAACTAAGAGCTCATTTTGGGCGCCCTTCCTATATACAAATTTTATTTGTTTCTTATTCCTATTTAGAGAATTATTTTTAGAAGTTAATCTTTCCAAAGATACCATACAAAGCAAAATTTTGGTAGTGGGTTCCTTATTTCTTGCTGCTATCTATGCTTCCATGATTTTAAATAATTTTTATCCGAGTTTCTCACCTCATGGTATCTTGTTTATGGGATTTGTTGCTGTCTTTACCTTGGATAGATTTCAGAAGAAGCAAGGAATCGATTGGAATAGTCCTATCTTAATTTATGTTGCCTCAGCCTTAGTAATGTTCAGTCTACTTAGAGAAATGGAAAGATCTTGGTTAAGCCTTGCACTGCTTAGCCTTGGATCAATCTATACTTTAGGCTTTATTAAAATAAGTTCAGAGAAGAATAATCACATTAAAATTATTGCATCTGTTTTATGGATTTTAACCCTACTTAGAGTTATCTTTTTCAATGGTTTAGAAGATGAGACTTCGAAATTGATACTCAATAGTCGTTTCCTTATTTATCTTTTAACTACGATTAGTTTGTCTTATTTCTTCTTTCAATTTAAAAAGCGAAATTCAGATAGAAATACAATTTTAATTTTTGGAATAGCCGCAATAGCAATTTCAGCTCTTGGTTTTCTATGGGAAATTCGATATTCCATCAATGAAGTATATTGGAGAAGCTTAGCTTACTCAGCAGTTTTTGTAATTTATTCTGCTGCCTTTCTAATTTTAGGTTTCTTGAGATCTTCTGCTATACTAAGAAGGATAGGAGTAGTTTTTGCATTAATAATTCTTCTAAAGTTTATTATTTTTGATGTTTGGGCATTGAGCTTACTTACTAAGATCATTGCAGGTTTTTCCATAGGATTACTACTTGTTGTCCTTGGATTGTTCTATGAAAAATTTAAAGAAAAGGTTTTAGGAAATAATTAAATGAAATATTTGTTGGTATTCGCACTTTTTACACTTCCCATATTCTCGTCTCCACGATGGATACAGAATTATTCCTATGTTAAAGAATTAAAGCCATCCACTACCAAAACCAATCAGGAATTTGGGAAATTTGACTTAGATGAAGATATTTATAAAACTTTTTATGATTATGATTTAAGAGTTTCTTATAAAGGTAAACAATTGCCTTATATTAGAAGAATAAAGCAGATTGCAAATGGTAAAGTAGGTAAAGTAAGTCCAAAGATCATATACTCCAAAGAATCAGAATATAGCATGAATTATGTATTAGAACTTCCTATTATACCTGGCAATTCTCGATTAGAAAGCATTGATATTAAGGCTGTTGATTTTTTTGAGACGTCTGCTAAGGTTTACTTAGGAAATGAAATCGATGATTGGAAAGTAACTAAGGATGCTTTCATATTCAAGTACAATAATGACACCTATTCTGAAAGTCTAAATCTAAAATTAGATACAGACTATTACAAATACATTAGAATTGAAACTGATTATAAAGATAAGATAACCTTCGCAAGCGTACAATATGGACCCAAAGATATGATTTCGCATATTGAATACAATGAAACTGTTCCAGAAGCTTTAGAGAATGGTGATCTAAAAGCATCTCAGTACTATTTTGATAATGAAACTGCTAAGCCTTTTCAGATCATACGCCTCGAATTCAAGGAACTAGATTATAATAGAGAGTATACTATTTATAAAATGAATGAGGAAAAAGAATATATCTCTCACTCAACAGGGACTTTACAAAGATCTAAGAATAGTCAATTTGCTTATTCAGAAATTTATCTAAATGATACAGTTTCATCCTCATGGAAATTAGTAATTTTCAATAAAGACTCTGAATCGCTAAAATTAACAAGTATTAAACTTTATCAACCTAAAGAGGAATGCATAGTTAAATTACCAGAAGACTGGGATGGCAAAGAATCATTTCAAGTTTATTATGGTAACCAATATGCTTCACTTCCAGGTTACGATACCTCAAGCTTTAATGATACTCTTTATGAAAAATACACGAATTTATCTTTGTCAGAACAAATAGCAAATCCTGAAAAAGCATGGAGTGTTTTTGAACCTCCCGTTTCTATTTGGCTTACAAGATTCATCTTCATTTTAGGATTGCTGATTACCGTCTTTTATGGTTTTAAAATTCTAGAGAGATGGTCTAGGCTAGAAAAAACCAATCCCAATTAATCTAAGAGACTCATAGCAAAAAATAAAATAGTAGTATATGTCCAAAAAATCGAAAAGATAACATGTACTACTGTTTCGAATACCTTGCCTTTCCAAAGTGTACTTGAATATCCAAAGAACTGAATCAATAATCTTAAAGACCAAAATATACCAAATCCAAAGCTAATCTTCTTACCTAAAGAAGTATGCAGTAAATCATCAGGAGCGAGTATACAAATCAATCCCATTAAAAATACTGTAACACCTATAAAAAAGGAGTTACTTTCTTTTCAGCCCTCAGAATGAGTCCAGCAGTACGAAATGTATTCAACCAGGTTCTATGAGAATGAAAATGAAAAAAGCCAATTGTATAAACCAAAAAATTTGGAAAATCCCTCAAATGCTCTAATACGATAATACTTCCTTGGGCTCTTAGAATTCTCTTGCACTCTTTGAAAAAAGTTTCTCTTTCTTCTTGATTTCGAATTTCATGAGCAGCCAATAGAAGAAATATTTTATCTACAGAATTCGAATCAAGTGGAATCTTATTGCTTACTATAGGAATTGTATCAGGAAAGGGTCTATATGCTCGCCTTGCTCTTTCAATAGAAACTTCTGTATGCTGATTTGGATCATAAAAATTCAGACCAGCATTAGAATTAGTGAAAGGAAATAAAAATGCCAATTGAATCGAATAATATTGCTTATTCCCTGAAAAGGAGTTCTTAAGTTTTCCAATTTTCTGTCTCACCTTTCTTCCAACTATAAGGAACATTCTCAATAATGAATGCATTTGCAAGAATAGCACTTGGCAAGTTTAAAGAATCCATGAAGCCCACATTATTTTGTTTCACTTTTATAGGGCGAGGTTTCCAATTCTGTCTGAGTCTTTAAATGATGTTTACTTAGAAAAGATAGAACTTTAGACATTGGAATCCACCTTAGATGAAATCTTGAGATATGGAGAGAATTGGAATCTATATATAAACAAGATAAACATTCCTGCAAAAAATATATTCCATCTTCCCCATAGTAAAAGTTCAGAGGCAAGTATAAATTCCAAAACATTCATAATCGCAATTAATAGCATCTGAAACAAAGCTGTCCACTTCTGATAGAATCCCAATAAAATCCAGATTCCAAGTGTGACTTCCGAAACACCTATTGCAAGTGTAAAGATTTCTCCGTATTGACTTCCTAGAATTTCGGAAACTATCAATTGATGCCTTGGAGTTATCAAAAGTATTTTAAATAATAATCCACTGATTATCCAAACTAAGGCAATCAAGAAGGTAAATAAATTGTTTATCTTTGGCTTCATTCTATGTTTGACTTTTCGTTTAACCGTTAATCATACTTTTGCTAGGTGAACCATTTAAATTTAAGATACCTTCCTCTTCCTAGGTGCCTGTCCATAGATTCGCTTGTAAGCTTTGGAAAAAGCAAAGGCAGAGGAATATCCGACTCTTCTTGAGACTTCTTCTAATGAAATTTCAGAATCATGGATTAAGTTTTTTCCCTTTTCTACTTTCAATTTGACTATATAGTCATTGATGGTAATCCCCAAAGATTTCTTGAATCGAAAGGCTAGACTGGCTCTGGACAATCCTACTGAATTAGCCAAACTCTCAATAGTCCAATTATTAGTGGGATCTTTGTGAATTAGCTCTAGCACTGCAATGACCTTTTCATCACGAAAAACTCCAACCCAACCAGATTCAGGATAGGGATTGGATTCTAACCAACGACGAATGGTATAATACAGCAAAATATCTGTTAATCTTTGAAGAATCAAATCAGATCCAAAAGTAGACTCCAATTCTTGAGATATCATCTGGATCGTTGTATGAATCGGATGAGCAAATGGAATATCTTTAGATTTAACGTGTATGATACTAGGAAGCTCAAGAAAGAAAGGATGAATGGAACCATCAGGGACTTCATACCGTATCGAAACGATTGATGTAGTTGCAATTTGCTTATCTAAAGATGAAGTCTTCTTATGGATAGAATTCTTGCTGTTTTCTTCTAGGTTTGTTTGTTTTATATTCTTGGAATTTTTAATATCATTCATATCCTTAAGGGGAACTACTTTTTCTTTGGGGGATGATACCAAATCATGATGGACACCTTTTACGATAAATAGAATATCACCACGTTCTAGAGTGATTAACTCTTTATCAGTTCTCGCATAACAAGAACCCATGGTTACTATATGAAATCCACCACTTCTCTCACAGGGAAATCTATAACCCCAATTTCTGGAAAGAGTTCTTTTGACTAATAAATCATTTTTCCAATTTGCTTGGTTGAGTATCTCTGATAATAGGTCCATAATTAATATAAGTTATTTTTCCTCCAAATGTCTACTATTTTAGACGATTGGATATGTATTTTTTATTCCAGGATATGGACAGTTCTTTAAAATCGAATATCATATATATAGGTAAAGGAGATTAATTATGAAATTTTTTGTGTATGGTGGAACTGGTTTAGTAAGCGGTAAACTCATAGAGTTACTTTTAGAAAATGGACATTCTGTGATAGCTGGAACAAGAAATCCTAGCAATCAAAAACAAGAAAAGAATTTAGATTGGGTAAAGGTCGACGCCTTTGAACCTAAAGACGGACTAAAGGCACTTGAGAAGGTAGATGCGGCCTTCCTTCTCTCACCACCTGGATACACAGCACAGTATGATATTCTAAATCCATTTGTTGAAAAGGCAAAAGAAGTTAAGCTAAAAAAAGTTGTCCTTATGACGGCTATGGGAGTTGAATTTGCTCCTCCAGAAGCACCTTTTCGAAAACTGGAACTTGCTTTAATAGATTCCACTGTCCCTTATGTGATTTTAAGACCGAATTGGTTTATGCAAAATTTTCATACCTTTTGGATTGAAGGAATACGAAAAGACCAAAAGATTTATTTTCCAGGTGGGGATGCTCTCGTTAGCTTTATAGATTCTAGGGACATATCCAAAACTATCTATGCGACTATAACCGAGGATTCATGGAAGAATAAGGAGTTTAATTTAACTGGTGCTGAGGCTATCTCACATGATCAAGTAGCTAAAATAATGACTGATGTCCTTGGAAAAAAGATAGATTATGTAAATGTTGATCCCAATGATTTCCTAAAATCACTCATTTCTGCTGGTCTTCCAGAAGATTATTCTAACTTTTTGTTGTATATAGCTAGTGCTCTTAGAGATGGCCATGCAGCACCAATCAATCATAATGTGAAAGAAATCACCAAAAGAGATCCTATCGATTTTAAAACATATGTTAAAGATCATAAGCAAAAATGGTAAAAATATACTGCTTAACTTCTGTAATTAAGAAAAAATTGAAATATCTACAGAAAAATTTTGATTCGATACTGTTTGATTTTTCTTAAGAAAAAAAAACTATAGAAGAAGTGTTTCGATAACTTAGCCACCTCCTTAAGGAGGTGGCTAAAAGCCTGACTTCCCCGACATCAAATTCCTACCAATAACCATCTTATGCGTCTCAGTTGGTCCATCTGCAATACGAGCAGCTCTAGCATCCCTATAAAATAATTCCAATTTCATATAACGAGAATAACCATGAGAACCTGTAATTTGGATTGCTGTATCCACACATTTATTTAAGGTCTCACTGACTTGCCACTTAGCCATGGATACAGCTTGTCTTGCATCTAGATCTTTGCTTAGTAATTCTGCAGCCTTCAGGGTTAACAGAAAACCTGATTCTATAGCCAGAGCACACTCAGCGAACATCCATTGTATACCTTGTTGCTCAGAAAGTTTTCCTCCAAAAAGTTCTCTATTGGTAGCATAATCTGTCGCAATTTCCATAGCTCTTCTAGAAAGTCCAATCCACCGCATACAATGCGTTAATCGAGCGGGTCCTAGGCGTAGTTGAGAAAGTCGAAATCCTTCTCCGACCTTACCTAGCAAGTTTTCCGATGGAACTCTTACATTTTCAAATTTAAGCTCACAATGTCCACCAGGCCCATGAGAACCGAGTACATCTATCTCTTGGATCATAGTATAACCTGGGGAATTTGTTGGAACGAGAAACATAGTTGTTCTTCGAAAAGAGTCATTCACTTTTGCCATAACAATCAGAAAGTCAGCGCCATTGGCTCCTGTACAATACCACTTATGACCGTTCAAAATGTAATCATCTCCATCCTTCACTGCATTGGATGTAAGACTTGTGGGGTCTGAACCCGCTCCAGGTGGAGGCTCAGTCATAGCAAAAGCAGATCGGATTTTACCTTCCACAAGAGGTTGATAGAATTTTTTCTTTTGGTCTTCTGTGGCAGCCAAGTGCAATAGGTGCATGTTCCCTTCATCGGGCGCATCACAATTGCAAAGATAGGGAGCTATGGGTGAACGACCTAACTCACTAAAGACGAGGGCTGTTCCTACCATATCTAGTCCAAGTCCACCTTCCGACTTGGGAAGATGTGCCGTCCAAAGACCACGTTCTTTTGCAATCTTACGCAATTCTTCTACCTTGTCTTCGGGCATGCGTCCACGACTATAGTCATAGAACTGCTCAGCCGGTATCGCTATCTCATCTACAAAGGCTTTAGCCTTCGCTTGGATTTCACTCACAGAATTCGACATACAATCACCTCGTCGTATTAAAAATCATAAACCCTATGAAAATAAATTACAATCTTGTATCATTTACAATATTACTGATTCAAGCTTTACTTGGTTAGCCATAAGAATTGCCTTAGAATCCCTATGAAAGTCTTTACACCATTGCTTTCTTTTGTCAAGAATCGAAATGGTATTGTTTCTTGGATTCTTATTTGGGCTGGAAGTTGACTTAGAACTTCTGGTTCTTGCTCTCTCCATGAGCAAACTAAGGATCAGTCTTGCCGCTGATTCAACAACTTCAAATGCAAATGCTTCTTTATCTTCGCGAGCCTCAATCTTTTTATAAGTTTCAACAATTGAGTCAAAGTCCTTGACAAGTGTGTGGATAGTATCTTCATGAAATTTTCTCTTAGAAGAATCAATAGTGCTGTAATCGATTCCATTTTGAAGCTTGTTTAAATATTCTCGAAAGATTCCATTCGCAGACATTCCAGCCACTATTCCACCGATGGCAGCATTTATTTGGATTTGAGTCGTTCCGTCATAAATATTTGTAATTCTAGCATCCCGGTACAATCTAGCGAGATCATAGTCTTCTGTAAATCCTGCACCACCTAGCACTTGCAAGCCTGTATTTACAACTTGGATACATGTCTCTGAATTATAGTATTTGGATATGGGAGTAAGAGTATTTGCAACCTTTTCCCAAAATTTCGCTTCTATCATAGCAGGATCCGATTTAGGAAGTCCAGAATCGATAGTCCACATATATTTATCAACAGAATATGCCGCTTCTATCATCAAACAACGCATAGCAGCTGTTTCTCGTTCCATCCAATTCAACATTTTCTTTACAGCTGGGATTTCAGCTATTGGTTTACCAAACTGAATTCTCTCTTGGGCATATTTATTCGCTTCTTCAAATGCAGTTTGAGAAAGGCCTGCTCCCTGGCTAGAGACAGAGAGTCTTGCACCATTTAACATACCCATTACATATTTCACCAATCCATAATTTTCTGAACCAACTAGAGTTGCAGGTGAATTCTCATAAGCGACCTCACAGGTTGCAGAAGCCTTAAGCCCAAGCTTCTTCTCAAGACCAGTTACTTCATAGCCACTTCCTTCAGCGATAAAAAAGGAAAGACCTCTTGCCCCTGATTCAGGGCTTCCTGTTCTTGCTAGTACCAAAGTTGCTGATGGACCACCATTCACACCACAAGCCATAGTTTGGTATCGTTTATTTCCTGTTAGTAGCCATTTATTTTCACCCTCTTTTGCATTAGGATCCTTGATAGCCTTAGTCTTTACTTCAGGAAGATCGGAACCGTAATCAGGCTCAGACAATCCCATTGTAACTGTATAATTTTGTTCAATGAATTTAGGAAGCCACTCTTCACAAATTTCTGGACTTGCAAATTTTTCCAAGATGCTAGCAAGACCCATACTTCCTACCGCTATAGTAATGGATGTATCAGATCTATACATGAGTTCAGAAATAAAGGCTTTGATAATATTAGGAACTCCCAATCCTCCATATTTTCTCGAGAATGCAACAGGAGCAAGCCCAGCTTCAATGTATTTTTGGATCATATCAACCATAGCTTGGGGATGAATTACTTTTCCATTTTCAAACTTTAATCCTTGTTTATCGATTTCTTGGGCAACTTGGGAAACATAAATCCCTGATACTTCACCCGCAGAACGAAGCACTTCTTGGTAGAAGGCTTTAGCCTCTTCCACTGAAGAGGGTGCCATTTCTAGTCTTGGATTTTTGGTTTCATTATAAGTTTTATAATCTTGGAAATTATTTTCATAGATAGGAATGATCTGCTCCCAATCTATAATGGATTCTATGTGATCGAGTAAATCGATATTGTTCTCGTAATAATTTTCTTGGATCATTTTATAAATCCCTCCATAATTTCTTTTCCTTGGGAAGTGATAGTTGGTAAAAATTTCTCTTCAGGAACTTCAAATCCATTGGACTGCACTATTTTAAAATACTTCCTCAAAGGTTCTAGTGAATTTTTAGGATTATCAGCTAACAAAATATCACGCCAAAGGATTAAGTACTCAACATTAGCCTTTTCAGTTTCTGGAGCTTTTTCAACCCAATCAAGTGCCTCGGGGTATTTTCCTCTTTCAAAGTATCCTTTAGAAATATAGTAATAGGAATATTTCTTTTTATTTGGGATAAGGTTCATTGCCTTTCCATAATCTGTGAGTTCAGACCATCGCTTAGAATCTAAACAAAGTTCAGCCATAGCAACCAAGGCTTCTTCATTGAAAGGAGCAAGACTGAGAATCTTCTGGAGATAGAATTCAGCTGATGCAAAGTCTTTTTGGAAAAGAAAATATTTTCCTAATTCTTCCCAAGAGTACAATTCGTATCCAGGAAGCACACTAATGCCCTCTAAAATCATAGCACGTTCTTCTATTCTATAACTTAATTGTAGATCATTGAGAATGGGCTGGAATTCACTTAATTTGGTATTGTTTATTTTGATATAACTTCGTATATATGATCTAGCTTCCTCGTATTCATGAATGACATAGTAGAGTCGAATCAAATTCAATATTGGAATTTTTTCTTTGGGATGGGATTGAATGATATTTTGGAAACCCGAAACTGCTTTTTCTAAATCTCCATCCTTAGCAAGCAATACAGAGTAATTGTTCTTTTCTTGAAAATTCAAACCAGACTCACGGTCTGATAAGAAACTTAAATTTCTATTAAAAAGCTTATTATTGCTTAAATCACTGATGGGGATGGTTTGATTCGAATAAAAAAGAAAATCTCTATCTAATTCTAATTCTTGCTCATAACGAACAGGAAATCTACAAGAGATAGTGATGAGAAGAATTCCGAATACGAGTTTAGAAAGGCAGCTACTCTTGGAGAACTTCCTTCTTGTGGCATAATTCAAAAAAGGCATAACTATTTCTTTGTGTCATCACTACTCTTTTTTGCATAGACTAAATATTTCATCGCTTTCTCAGAATCACCTTGGAAGAGGTAAAGCAAACTCAAATCCATGGCATCTTGGGGATCGGGTGGCGAGAAGTCTTCTGGATTTTCTTTGGAAAGTTCCAATTTGGATTTAAATTCTTCTATTTTACTTTTAGTTTTCTTGGCTAAATTTTCCACATGAACTTTGATTTCATCATCCGCTTCGCTCCAAGTCTTTTTCATATTGCTTTGAAAAGAGGCAAATCCTGCATCCTTTTGAACGAGTTCGGTAAGTTCACTTAAACTGGCTCTGTAATTTCCTTGTTTGGCGAGAATATCTGTTCTAAGGATTCGTAAATTTTTATCATCAGGGTAATAAGCCAAGTAGAGATCGACCATTTTTAAACTTTCAGAGTAAAGACTTTTATCATAGTAGAACATAGCTAGAGCTCCTAATGCGAATTTATTTTTCGAATCTAGTTTATAGGCATTGGTAAGATAGATTTCAGTTTGTTTGTCTTGGTTTTCTTGCCTATAGATCTGAGCAAGTAAGAGGTGGGCTTGCAAAAGCTTTTTATCAATCTTAAGTGCTGCTTTCAAAGCATGGATGGCCTCAGAAATATTTTCCGATTTAAATTCAATAGAACCAAGATTCAGCCAGGCTTGTATGAATTGAGGATCTTTTTTAACTGCTTCGTAGTACAAAGTTCTAGCCTCATCCAGAAGACCCTTGGTTTCTTTCTGAACAGCTTGGTTAAAAAGTTTTTTTGCCGAATCCCCATCCATAGAATTTCTATCGGTGAAAATCTCAAAAAAAAATCCAAGGAAATTTTCAGGAATCTACCGAAATAGAATAATGAGAGAATGAGGGGGATTTATGAATAAAATGCGTTGGATACTTCCAGCTATTCTGATTTGGATGAGCGCATGCTCCACTGCTGAGTCTAGTCGAAGAAAGGTTTCAGCATCGGGTGACCCAGAAGATATATTTTTTGAAAAATCTATGAAGCCTGAAGAAATGAAGGTGGCAAGGTCTGTAGAGGAAGATTTAAAACCATCTACTGTTGCAAAATTTGACGTACCTGAAAAAGCCGCAGATACTTCTGGCAACTTTGATGAGGTTGGTTACTCTTCTTGGTATGGTGCTAAGTTCCAAGGCAAACCTACTGCTAGTGGTGAGCCTTTTGATTCAGCAAAACTTACAGCAGCTCATAGAACACTGCCCTTAGGTTCTATCGTAAGAGTGCAAAATTTAGAAAACCAAAAAGAAGCTATGGTTCGTGTGAATGATCGTGGACCTTTTGTTGAAGGAAGAATCATGGATGTCTCTGAAAAAACAGCTGAGATCCTAGCATTCAAAGAACAAGGTATCACGAAAGTTGGATTAACTGTTGTCAAAAAAGGAAATGATTCCTTTGAAGATTTGGATGAGGGAGATTTAGATGAGGAAATGGAATTAGTTGGGGGCGATAAACCTGAAAAGCTAGCTCCTAAGAAAGATTCTAATTATGCAAGTAAATCCAATGGAAAACAACCCAAAGGATACACTGTTCAAGTTGGAGTATTTCGCGATCAAAACCGAGCAGCCAAATACAAAGAAATGATGAAAAAAGATTATAGCCATGAAGTTTTCGTTTTTTCTAGAGAAGATGGCTATGTTGTCCAGATGGGAGATTTTGCTTCCAGAGACAAGGCTGAAAGTCTTAAATCAAAACTAAGATACAGCGGAATTGAGTGCTTTATCCCAAGAAATTAGAAATTTCTGCATCTAAGGATTGTTGGAGAGGACGGGCGTTTTTGCTCGTCTTTTTTTTTCTCTTGCAAACGTCCTATTTAGTTATGAAAATATACTTTCATGGCTATTTTATCCCTAAATATACGATTTGCATGCCATGAAGAAATAAGGTAGGATTGAATGGATTTTATGAGTTTGTCTTCGGAAAATATACTTTTTAACTATTTCTCTTTTGGAAGTCTTTTAGTTTCCATTATCATTCTATTGATTGGAACTTTCTTTCTTTCTTTAAAGGACAAAACCAAATCCACCTTCCATTTAGGCATAGCCTGCATCCTTCTTGGTATATTTAACTTTGGTTATTTCCTTGGAGCCTTTCTCTACCATCCCATAGGTGCCTACCACCGATGGATAACAGGTGGTTTAATTCTTCCTGCTATTATACACTTTGGTCAATTCTTACTCAGATGGCCTAACAATGAAAATAAGCGAAGAGCCTTAACCTTACTGATAGTTGAATATGCAATAACAACTATAGTCCTTATACTTTTTGTTTATTCTACTTTAAACAGTGAATACAAATACCACTTCACTGCTCACCACTGGGATTTTAATGCAGAAGATGCATCCAAATATCTTGGTATTATGATAGGGCTTTTTAGTTTGATCAACTTTGTGATTTTCCCAGGTTGGAGAATGATCTTCAAGTTGACAGGCAGAAACAGAATTCTTCACCTAGCTTACGTTTTATCCTTCCTCGTAGCAACTATCGTTCCTGCAACTTTCAACGTACTCAGCCGTGATGGAGCTATGGAAAGAGCGACTTACCTTACTTCTTTGGTTCTATGCTTTTATTTTGCCTTCTTTTTAATCACGATTATTTTTATTAATACTAGTACAGAGAAGACTACCTTCATGATCAAAATCGTAGGGATATCTCTTGTAACAGTGATGTTGATTTTTGAACAGTTAGGATTTATCTACAACCAAGAGAAAGAAGATTCTTATGATAAAATTAGCATCTCCCGCATTCAGAAAATTCTTTCAGATGTGAACAGCAAAAATTCAGCAAGTTATATTATACGCTATAGTTTGGATGATAACAAACTTTCTTTCCCCAAATATACGAACGATATGAATTTGGATCTTCCCATGATTCAGACGGATATGGAGAATAGTAGGATTTTTGAAGAAATCAAAAAATTGGATTCATCCAATTTTCGAAATAATATCCAAGCTATTATTGGTAACACATCCAGGGAGTTTGAAGGATATAAGCTTTCTATTCTAAACTATCTCAAAGAAAACAAAGACCTAAGTGATGCAGATTTGAAAGAGTCTATGACTAGTTATTTTGTGAAACTCAACCAAGCTACCTTCGTTGCATCCAATAAAATTGGAGACTATGATGTTCCAACTTTTTGTGAAAAAGCAGAGAAATATATCTCTACTACGAAAGGATTGGAATTTTTCCAAGAAGCAATCCATCACCAGCTAACAAATTGTAACTGGAATGGCCAGGCAATTACACCAGTTGAACTTAGAGATAAGGTTCTGCAATACTTTCGCTATTTTAAATCCGCAGAAACAAGGCACTATAGAAAGAATACAGAAAACACTGCTCACTATGTTGCCTTTATGGTTTACAATGATAAACAAAAACTCATGGAAGAAGTTGGTTTTCCTTATATTGACTATAGAAAAGATATGAACCGCACTGCTGTAAAAGAAATGGGATTGATGTTTGTCGCCTTATTTGTATTACTTGTTCTCTTCCCACTCTTCTTCAAAATCAGTTTGGGAACTCCACTCAATGAATTACTCTCTGGGGTAGAAAAAGTAAATGAAGGCGATTTGGAAGCAAAAGTACCTATTCATGTAAGAGATGAGATAGGATTCTTAGCAGACTCTTTCAACAAAATGGTAACTTCTATTAAAGAAGCTAGAAGACAGTTAGAAGATTATGCTGAAAATCTCGAAGTAAAAGTCCAAGAAAGAACCAAAGAAGTACAAGAGAAAATGGAAGAGGTTCAGAACCTCAAGATCCAACAAGATGGTGATTACTTCTTAACTTCCCTACTTGCAAAACCTCTGTATTATAATGCTAATAAATCCTCAACAGTTGTAACGGATTTCTTTGTTCACCAAAAGAAACAATTTGAATTCCGTAAGAAAACGGGAGACCTCGGTGGTGATATTTCTGTAACTGGAAATTTAAAACTAGGAAAACCAGATAATTTCCGCAGATACACAGTCGCTGTAAACGGTGATGCTATGGGTAAATCCATGCAAGGTGCTGGTGGATCGCTAGTGATGGGAGTTGTTATGAATTCCATTATGGCACGTTCAGCGGGCAACAAAAGGATACTCAATAGAACTCCCGAAGAGTGGCTTGCTGATGTCTATGAGGAATGTAACTCTGTATTTAAATCTTTCAATGGTACTATGGTTATTTCGGCTGTCATTTTCTTGATCGATGATTTAACAGGAGAATGTTGGTATTTCAATGCAGAGCATCCTTTTACTGTCTTGTACCGAGATGGCAAAGCATCCTTTATAGAAAAAGAACTTCTACTTCGAAAGCTTGGACTTGACTCGGAGATCCCTTTTGAAGTCAAAAAGTTCCAACTCCAGCCAGGTGATACTTTGATACTTGGAACGGACGGTAGAGATGATATAGATCTCACTCCCGATGAGGAGTTCCGAACCATCAATGAAGATGAGAATATTTTCCTAAAACACGTAGAAGAGGCCAAGGCTGACATCTATGAAATAGAAAGAATCCTCCAATCTAAGGGAGAGCTTACAGATGACTTATCCATTATGAGGTTGGACTTCAAAGCTCCTGGCTCATCGGGAAGTTCTATTTCTTCTAGTGCATCCTCTTATGATTCAGGCTTTGATGCCTTAGATGATACAGGCAATGCAGATGATACCTTTATGCCATCGGAAGATGAAGAATGGGATAAGAAATACACCACTGAGGGTGCTTACGAAGAAGGCCGCAAGTTGTACAAATCGGGCGACATAGATGATGCCATTCGCATCATGTATAAGGCATATTCAGTTGATTCCAATGATCCTAAATTGAATAAATTACTGAGTCTACTTTCCTTCAAAGGCAGAGACTATGAGAAAGCTGTGGATGTGCTGGGTGTTTATCTAAAACAAGATCCTGATGCAGGAGAATTTTGGTATTATCTATCTGCCGCACAGAAAAAGTTAGGTGAATTCCAGAAAGCACTAGATGCCGGATTAAAATCCTATGAAACAATGAATGATTTTCTATCAAATCTCATCAATATTGCCGATCTGTATCGATTGCTGGGAAATATAGAAGAATCGAAGAAGTATGCTTATTTAGCACAAGAAAAAGATCCAGATAACAAAAATGTAATTAAACTATTTCAACTTTTAGAAAAAAATGTCTAAAAAGACAGTTGCAAATTCTTTTTCCATAATTTCAAATGGAGAAGATTTTCAACTTAAGGAGTATCTATGAAAAAAACACAAATTGCATTTCTAACTCTATCAGCGATTTTTATGGCTGGTGCGTTACTCGCCCAAACTTCCGATGATTCTGCGGTAGGGAAATACCTTCCCCCAGAGAAGGATTCTGTGATCGAAATATATAAATGCGGCGATAAATACTGCGGTCGCACTGCATGTATCAAAGACAATAAATACCCTGCCGACTCGAAAGATGGTGTTCCTGGAACTCCTTACCTAGACCACAACAACCCTGATCCAAAATTGAAAAAAAAACCTAACCTTGGTATGCAATTCCTTAGCGGAATGGTTGCCGAAGGTGGCGGAAAATACGATGGTGGAAAGGTTTACAACCCACGTGATGGTAAGACCTATTGTGCAAAGATGCAAATGGATGGAAGCAAACTTGAATTAAAGGGCCATCTTTGTATTTCTTCTTGGTTGGGTAAGACGAATACTTGGACCAAGCTTTCAGGGGTTAACCTAAGTGATCCAGCTTGGGATTGTGTTAAATAATTTAGAATTTAATTTTTTATAAAATGATCAACCCTTCATGCATTTCACTTGGTGGGTTGATTCGTCTATAATTTGTTGACTTAAATTTATAAATCTATAAAATGACACTATTTGATCCAGCTTTTATCAAAATTCTATAAAAATCACACAATCCTCATTCTGGTTGGTTATGCACTCTGCCTATCAACTAATTGCAAATATATATCTCCAACCAAGGCTCCCATTAATCCTGAAAAGTATGATTACAATTTTATTAGAAATAATTCGATTCTAACAGAACCAATTGAACTTCACAAAGGGTGGAAATTTTTTCCCAAGTCAATGTTATTTGAAAAGTTTGATGAAACAGTCGACTTACGGGAATTAAATGAAGGATGCGAATACTTTCTAAATTTAAATTGGCAAAGTGATGAAAAACTTTGTAATAATCACTTCATCTCTGAAAAAGGTAATCAGATACTTCTTGGCGACGAAAAATATTTCGAGGCAACATCTTTCCACAATTGGGAAACCGTAGATCCTTCTATACAAGGTAACATAGGGACTGCCGTTTATAGAATAGATTTAATTCTTCCTAAAGGAGAATATGGAATTTTTCAAGAAAATTGGGCTCTTTCCTCCTCAGGAAGAATTTGGGTTTTAGAAAATCAAAAGAAATTGAAATTATTATCTAGCATTGGTTATCCATCAAATTCCAAAGATACGACTAGACCAATGTGGAAAGGAGTCAGTTCAAATTTTGAAACTCAGGGTGGGAATGTATCCTTAATAGTAGAAGTTGCAAATTTTCACCATAGATCAGGTTATTTAGGTTATGCGATAAGTCTTGGAACAAAATCGATAATCCAAAAAAAAACCTTACTTTATCACCAAGAGCAAATGCTGCTTTGTGGTTTTATTTCTATGGTAGGACTTTATAGCTTTATTTTATTCTTTTTTAGAACTAAGCAAAAAGAATTGTTATGGTTTAGTTTACTTTGCCTTGCAATCTCTTTTCGGGTTGCCTTAGTCTCAAGAATTTATCAGTTATATTTTCCCAATTCTGAAAGTTTCGAAATTTTATTAAAATTAGAATACCTGAGTTTCACCCTGACACCAATTTTATTCTTACTATTTATCCGCTACCTTCTTCATGGTCATTCTAGTAAACCTGCATTTATTTTCGTAATTTTTTATCCCATTGCAATCTCTTTCTTTATTCTGTTTACTGACACATCAGTTTTTTCACGCTATTTACTAGCAGCAATATTTAGTATATTTTTCTCAATTGCTTATGCTATTTATGAAATGATCCTCAAATGGCGTATCCAAGATTCAGAAATTCAAACTGTTATTAAAACCTTAGCCCTTGTCTTCTTTCTTTTCTCGGCAGCTGTTGTTAATGATGTTTTAATATCCTTTGGAATTTACCAATGGTATGAATTATCTGGAATAGGCTTGGTCATTTTTATTTTCGGACAAGCTGTAATGATAGCCAAAATTAATTCAAATTCTTGGAATAAAACAGATAAACTAAATTTAGATATTCTACAAATGAATAAAGACTTAGATCGTATGATTGCAGATCGAACTCAAATTCTTCAAAAGACAATTGATGCTAGAAATAATGATCTTCTTCTTGCAAAACAAATTCAAACCAATTTGATGCCTCAACTTAAATCGTTCAGTGAAAGAATTCAATTTCATACTTACTATGAACCTATGGATGAAGTGGGAGGTGACCTTTATGATGTAAATCAAATAGGTGTTAATACATTTAGAATCTTCCTAGCAGATGCAACTGGTCACGGTGTTCAAGCAGGTTTAATAACCATGTTAGTCAAATCAGAATATGAGAATCTAAAGTTCTATGCTGATCCTCCAAATAGTATTCTTGGTGAACTGAACAAAAGATACATCAGTAAATATAAATATTTAAATCGATTTTTTACCTGCATATTGGTCGACATTGACTTAGATAACCAGATTATCAAAATGGCCTCAGCTGGTCATCCATCTCAATATTTTTACGATTCTCATGTCGTGAAAGAATTAGATTACACAGGCCCATTAATGGGATTCAATCAAAATGTAAATTATACATTGAGAGAAATTTCATTTAATAAACAATCTTCTCTATTCCTATTTACCGATGGTTTATTTGAGCAATTTAATTCAAATGATGAAATATTGGGAGAGGACAGAATAGCAGAATTCTTTTTGAATATTTGCTTAGGAAAGAGAAGTTATGAGGAGCTCCCAAATTATATTTCAGAATGGATACATCCTATGAAAATTAAAGATGATATTTGCTTTATTGGAATCAACTTTAAAGATTGAATCTTGTAAGTATGAAGAGAAAATTTAGCCTTAAACACCCAAATCCATATGCCGAATGTCCTGGCCTGTATTCAGTCGGACCAATTCCTCAGCGATATTTACAGAGTAATCTCCAATTCTTTCCATAGATAAAATGGCTCTATAAAGGTCAGCAAATTCCACCTTAGACATATTGGGATCAGAAACATATTTATGAAAGGCTTCTGCACAAAGATCATTTAATTCTTGTTCAAGTGCATTCACAGAACCCATGAATCTTTCCTTTTCCTCCACAAGAGATTCTACAGCCATACCTGAGAGTGTAATCACACGAGAAAGGATCTTGCTCATACCCTCGTCTCTTTTGAATAAGCCTTTCTGAATATGACCATTTTGGAAAAATTTAGCAACATTGACAACTTGATCGCCTAGACGTTCTATATTTCTTGTTATACGAATACAAGATAGTGCAAATCTTAGAGGATCTTTTTTAAAAACGATTTCATCACTGATCTCGCCTATTCCTAAGGAATTTCTGGATGCTATGGCTTCTAGGATGGCATTTTGAGAGAGATTGTCATTTTCTTTTTCTAATTCATCGATTAAATCATCACGGGCTATGATATCAGCAGCTATGGAGTAATCATCATTCTCCAAGCTATCACCTAACATAAGAACTTGTTCTAGAACCATTTCAGCCATACTGTATAAATTTTTTCTAAGGTAGAAAAATTTAGAGATAGCTGAAATATTGTTCATAGCAATTTCTTAAGCAAGACTCATTTCGTTGATTTCTTCTACGGATAGAATCTTTTCGATATCAATTAAAATAATGAAACGATTGTCTTTCTTACCTACACCCAAAATATATCTGGAAGAGATTCCTTTGACAGAGGGAGGAGGAGGATCGATTTGGCTTTGGGGAAAATGAACAACATGAGAAACCTTATCAACAATCACTCCAATGGACTTGCCACCGATTTTAATAACGATAGCTCTATCTTGGGGAATTTCTTCCTGAGTTCGAATGTTTAGTTTTTTTGAAAGATCTATCATTCGAACAACCTTACCGCGAATATCCATGATCCCTGCAAAATAGCTTTTGGATTTAGGAACTTTAATGAGATTGGAAATCTTAACAATCTCTTCGACGATAGAAATTGGTACAGCGTATTCTTCTTCACCCAAGTTGAAGATGATGTATTGATCCAGAATTAAATTTATTGATGCTTTGCTCATTTTTCAAAAACGGGTATAGCCGTTATAGAAAAAGTATGAACCAAGGGATATAAATGACAACACTTTTAATAGCAGTGGATTTCTTTTTCGAAAGGCCCAATCCAAACCACCTGTGATAAAACCAAAGGCTCCTAGAGCTAAACCTAAAATAACAAAATCAAAATAGTAATTATAAACCACCCAAGCCATTCCAGCTCCTAGAACAAAATCATGCAATTCTGCCCAGAATCTTCTCTTAAATCTTGTCCAAAGAGGTTCTCTATTGATGCGCCTTTCCCATCGCTTTCTCTGCCATCTCTGAAACCAAGTCTCTCTTTGAATCCCAAAAATCGAATCGTACTTCGTAGATTTCGGAAGATTAAACCTTCCAAAACCAGATTCTTCTTCTTGGTAGATCCCTCGACCAACCCTGCGCTCGACTTTCTTTCCAAGGGGGGTTAAGGAAATCTCATAGGTTCCACCTAAGGAATCGAGTAGGTCAGCATCTGGAATACAGGAAAATATGTCCCGAAAGGGTCGTATCTTCTTTCCAATTGGATAGTTTCGCCCACTGGTGATGTCTTTTTCTTTGATTATGCTACCATTCTTAATGGTTGCTGCATAGTTTTTGCCATTTTCATTGGCTACCTCTATAGAGAGGCGAACAAGTTTGTCGTGGAAATTGAAATCAGCTTCGAGAGTATCTCCCTCAGGAGTAACTGCTAAGAAAGAGCGATTGAATCCTTGGATTCGAGAATTCTGCTTCCTCCACCAACCCCTGTATGTTTCCAATTCATTGAGATCCATACTAATAGTATCGGAGAAGGTGGAAAAAGCTTAATCAAATCGATGAACTATTTCTTTTTGTGACGATTGGCTCTTCTTTTCTTTTTTCTTTTGTGCGTAGAGATCTTTCTTCGCTTTCTCTTCTTACCTGAAGGCATAAGTACTCCTTATTGTGTGTTCCACCAGGCTCTTATTCGAGATATTTTTGTAAACTTCGATTTTTCTTCATTTGCGCAAGCATCAATTTTATATCATCCAGACCATCTCTAGATGCAACTAGAAGAACATCTGATTCCTCTACCACTACCAGGTTATCGACACCTAGAAAAGCGATCAAATCCTTGCTTACAGATGAAATATTTCCCTTAGCATTGAAATGCAGAACTTCCTTGCCTTGGTGGTGGTTTCCATCCCTTCCTTCTGGCAAAATTCGAGCTAGAGACAGCCAAGAACCAACATCATCCCATTGAAAGAGAGCTGGAATCATAGAAATATTCTTAGACTTTTCCATAATTGCAATGTCTATAGGTGTAGAAGGAAGCAGTCGAAATACCTCTGCTAAACTTCCAAGGTTCTTGAAAGGAAAACCACGTAACAAAGGTTCTATGATTTCTGGAGAATGAGCTTTAAATTCTTGAAGTATATGACTCGTCTTCCAAATGAAGATTCCTGGATTCCAATAAAAGTTCTCCTTCTTAATGTATTTGGTTGCAGTCTTAGCATCTGGTTTTTCGACGAATTCCTTTACTGTCTTAGCGGCTCCATTCTCTTTGCCAGTAGCTATGTAGCCATAGCCGGTCTCTGGACGATTGGGCTTTACTCCCAAAAGTACCAAATGTGAATCGGCTTCTTGGATAGCGATCTTCATAGTCTTGGTAAATTCTTTAACAGGTTCAATAAATGCATCAGCTGAAAGTACAACTTGTATAGGATCGCCAAACATCTTCTGAAAATACAAAGATGCAAGAGCGATGATTGGAGCTGTATTCTTACCCTCAGGCTCTAGGATGAAATTCTTTTCGGGAAAGCTTTTTTCTTGTTCAAGAATGGCTTTCTTCAAGGATGCATTGGTTCCTATAAAGATGCGATCTAGTGATGTAATAGTCAAAGCACGGTCTATGGTTTCCTTCAAAAGCGTTTTGTTGGAATATACCTTTCTGAGTTGCTTAGGAGTAGAAGTTCTTGAGCGCGGCCAGAACCTTTCTCCCTTGCCACCCGCCATAATAAGGACAACGGGTTTTTCCATAAGTATTACTCCGCTGTTGCTTCTTTTGGTTCTTCGATATGAAAGCGAATCGGCTTAGCAGGAATGATAGTAGAAATTGCATGCTTATAGATTAAGTTTTGTTTGGTTTCATTTTCTAAGATGATAGTAAAATTATCAAAACTTACAACTCTGCCTTTTAATGGCACACCATTGAGTAGGTAAATTGTTAGATCGACTTTATCTTTTCGAGCTGTGTTAAGTAGTTGGTCTTGTATGTTGTTTTTCGCAGACATTTTGCTATCCATTTTTATTTATTTTTTATTACTAGCAATTGAACTTCTTGAAGTTTCTCCATGGCAAAATCCCAGGAAACTTTCTGCAATAAGGGTTCCTTTTTAAACCAGGTTATCTGCCTTTTTGCATAATTCCTATGGGCCTTGGCAATTCCTTCATAGAATGAATCTAGACTCATTTTCTCATCAAGAAAGTCAAGTGCAAAATTATAACCAAGTGTCTTAAGTCCTGGACAATCTGCACTGTATTTCTCTCTCACTAACTTTGCTTCTTCTGCCATAGGGATTAGTAAATTTCGTGCTCTGGTATTTATTCGAGAATAGAGAATTTCTCTATCCCAATCTAAAAAAAAACCCAGAACATTGAATTTGTCTTTAGACCTTAGCAGTCCACCAATTGTTTCTTGTTTGAACCTTGTTAAAGAGCCTGAGGTTCGACAAACTTCTAAGGCTCTTCGATAGCGATAGAAATCATTGCTTGAAATTTCTTGGAAGGCTTCTGGGTCTTTTTCTTTTAATTCTGCCACAACAAGTTCATCAGGTAGATCCAATACTGCTTGGTGAACTTCCTCTGAGACATCCGGAATGGGATACATCCCATACAAAAATGCCTTCAAATAAAAACCTGTTCCGGCTACCAAGATAGGCACCTTGCCTTTTTCAAGAATTCTTTGGTAAGCTTGGTGAGCTAGTTCAGAGAACTCTTTCGCATCCATGCTTTGGTCCGAACTTAGAAACTCAACTAAGGCATGAGGCATCCTTCCTTGTTCTTCTATAGAGGGACAAGCGGTTCCTATAGGAAGATCCTTGTAGACCTGCCTTGAATCAAAAGAAATTACTTCGAAAAGATTAGAATCCAGAGAGCAGACCAATTGTGTCTTGCCGCTGCCTGTAGGCCCTGTTAGTAGTATAAGATCGGGGAGAGCTCTCTCCCCTGCTCTATTCATCCTCTACAGTTTCTTCCGCTTCTTCGTCCTCTTGGGCTTCTTCTACCTCTTCATCATCTAGAATTGAATCATCATCTTCATTTACTATAGATGGTGCTTCTTCTTCCTCAACATCATATTCTCCTGACTTCAATGCAGCTTGCTTAGATTTTAAAGCTGGCTTGGCCAATTGATCTGCCCCACATTTGGGACAAATTTTATCAGCCTTGTTCAAGTCGTAGAATTTTGTTCCGCAATTGTAACAGGAAAATTTCTTGCCTAAAGGATTCTTAGGATCTATTGCTACGGTTGCGGAAGTTTTCTTAGCAGGAGCCTTATTAGACTTGCTTACCTCAGAGGGAGCATTTTTAGTTGCAGGTCGAGAAGAAGATACAGACGACTTTGTATTCTTTTTGCTAGCAGGGCTTGCCTTCTTTTTAGGTGCCGGTTTTGTTACTTTTTTTTTGACTGCCATATGTCTCGATTTAGACTTATTTCCATCCAATGCTTCTCATTGAAATGTTGAAAAAAGCTATCCTGTCCTTGTATTTTTTACTGACCCCTAGAGCAACATTTTTTTTAATTCTTACGTTTCTCATCTTGATTTTAGCTTAGCATTTCCAATTCTAGAGTTCCATGGTGAAACTCAGCGTAAATGTGAACAAAATTGCAACTCTCCGAAATTCTAGGGGTGGAAATCATCCAAACCTGAAAGAACTTTCTGAAAAAATTCTCCAATACGGTGCTCATGGTTTAACGATACATCCAAGAGAAGACCAAAGACATATACGCACTGAAGATATAGCAATCCTTAAAGATTTAATGCTTAATTGGAATGACAAATCAACTGATTACAAGGAATTCAATATTGAAGGAGAGGCATCTCAGCGTTTTCTAGATATTGTTTTGAAACACAAGCCCGACCAAGCAACTTTAGTACCTGTTAAACCAGGAGAGATTACATCAGATCATGGCTTCCAATTTCCCAAAGACAAGGAAATTCTAGCTCCTATCATAGCCCAAATCAAGCAAGCTGGAATTCGTGTCGCCTTATTTGTAGAAGCTGGTGTGAGTGGACTTGCACATGCCAAGGAAATGGGCGCAGATAGAATTGAATTGTATACTGGACCTTTTGCAGAAAGCTTTGATAAGGACCCTATAAAAGCTAAAGCAATTTACACACGTTATGAATATACTGCTCAAGAAGCAAACAAAGTCGGTTTAGAAGTGAATGCTGGCCATGACCTTGATCATGAAAATCTGATTCTCTTTTCTAAACTACCAGGTCTAAAAGAAGTTTCTATAGGACACAGATTGGTTTCAACTGCATTGGAATGGGGTTTTGAGAAAACCATCCAAGAATACTTAAGGGTTCTAACTTAAAGAAACGAAAAGAGACTTATAGAATTTGATAGATTTTAAATAGAAAAAAACCTTTGAAATTCTAAAAAAAAATAGCAAGCCTTAAAAATTTGTCTAGGTTGGACTTATAATAGAGTTATGATAAAAATATTACATTGTTCGGATATACATTTCAAAGAAGAAGAACTGGATTACTGTTCTAAGGTATGGGCAGAAATTTTAGATATTGGTAAAAGCGAAAAAGTAGAAGCAATCTGTGTAGCTGGAGATGTCTTCGATACATTTGAAGATTTGGTAGCTTGTCGAGAAACATTTTTGAAATTAGCAGTAGATTCTAAATTACGAATAATTGCAATAGCTGGTAACCACGAATATCTCCATATTAAAAATCAGAATCTTGCGACTTATGATCTGAGCAAAATTTCATGGTTCCACTATCCTGGTTTTCATCTTGCAACAGATGAGAGTGATTCCTGGGAATTATATGCATTACCATATAGCCAAGATTATGCGGATTATAGAAATTGGAAAATTCCTCAAAAAAAGAAACGAAGATTGCTCATGGCTCATGGAATGCTACCTGAGGCAGTAGCCTATACAGGACCTGACTCCGAAGAAGGTTCTCATATTCTCGAAATTGATCTTTTATCAAAGTTTGATGCCGACTGTATTCTTCTTGGTCATATTCATAAGCGAACTGATTTGCAAATCAACGGACTATCCGTACACTACCCTGGCTCTCCTAGAGTATGGCGCAAAGGGGAAAAGGGGCAGCGTTCCGTTAACCTCATAGAAATTCCAGAATCAGGAAGTATCCAAGTTAAAGCTTTAGCTCTTGCCCAAGCAGGAGTCTACCGCGAAGTCCTTTTGAATATAGAACCAAATGGTAATGTGCAAGCCTGGGAGCCAGATCAAATATCAGCTAACAAAGAAGACTATCTTTCAATAGAATTACAAGGAGTTGCTGACAACGAAACCATTCTAAATATCTGGCGAGATACTAAACTTAAAGAATGGTCACAAAACTACCGAAAGGTGGCAATCAATACAGAGATGATTAAGTATTTAGATGGTTTTTCTTCAGAAGCGATTGTAAAGAAATTTCTTGAAAAATGGAATGTGAAATTTGCAGAATCACCCGAAGACAAAATTCCCATCCTACTTAAAGCAAGGCAAATCGGCCTGGAAGAAATTATAGGAAAGATCAAATCATAGTATGTTAGAATCAATAGAAATCACTAAGTTTGGGAAATGGGTTGGACAGAAATTTAATCTTGGTAAGGTGAATTTTTTCTTTGGGGACAATGAATCGGGCAAGACAACTCTCTTCGATGCCTTTGTCTATGGTCTAAGCAATCCATCTGGAACATCGAAAATTGGGAAAAGTATAGCAGAGCGTTATGGAAAAGGTAAAAAAGATAAGCTAGTTCAAATTCAAGGGAAAGTTCCCGAAGGAATCGTTCCTGAAGAATTCATCAACCTGCATACCTTGAAAGCGGGGTCTATAGCTTGGGATCTCAAAGAAAATAGTTCTTGGCTAGATAAGGTGAAACAAGAATTATTTTCAGGCGGAATAGATCCCAATAACATAGTTGAGGAGCTTGAACGACGATCCAAGATTTGGGCAAATGGGCATTTCACCAAACCAATAACAAACCTTAGTTTAAAGATCCAAGAATTGGAAGCAAAACTAAAATCTTTAATTTCTGAAAAAAATAATCTTCTCCAAGAAGAAAAGAACTTGCAAGATGCATCCTTGCATCGCGACCAAACACTAAGTAATATTCGTAAGTTAGAAGAAAGGCTCGAAGAAACGAAAAAGTTCATCCTCCAGGAAGAAGAAGCACGCAAGCTAAGTGAAAATAAACAAAATTATAAATCTATTTCCAATTGGAAGGAGGCAAATCTTATCGTAGATGGACTCAAACAATTTGAAAAAGATCGTAGCCAAGAGTTAGCTGGAATTCTCAAGTCCATTCAAGAATCTAAAATCCAACTTGAAAATAAAGAAAAATCCATTCAGAACAAGGAATTGGAGATCCTAAACTTAAAGAAAGTTTTGGAAGAAACAAAATCAAAATATGAGAAAGAAGATTCCTTTGAAAAGTTAGCTCGAATTAACCAAGATAAAATCTTACAAATTTTACGTTCTCCAAAATTAATCACTCAGACAAAATGGAATCTTAGCTATCTTATACTTGCTATAGTGAGTATGATTCTTGGAAGCATTTTAACTTTTTTTGATATCCAAGAAAAATCTACACTTTTCCTGCTAGGTCTTGGCTGCTTAGTGCTTGGGCTTGTGTTTTTACTTTTTGCAAGAAGTAAAGAAATACTTCAAGATTCCGCATATTCCGTGCAAGCTGTTCGCGATATCCAAAGAGAGTGGAAACAGTCAACCCAAAGAAGTGATTTCGAAAATGACAAAACTTTAGATGAACTTCGTGAATCTTTAATCTTATTTCTCAACAGCAGATCAAATCAGAAAGAGAACATTGATTCTCAAAGGGATACTATCCAAAAAAAAGAAGCTGAGAAACTAAGCCTTCAAGAAGAATCTATTATTGAAAAACAAAAAGCAGAAGCATTCACAAAAATGCTTGAGTCTTTTCTAAAAGAACTAAATCTTTTGAACCCTGATGAATACTCTAAGAAACGTACAGAGTATTTATTAGCTAAGGAAAGTAAAAATTTGAATGAAGCTAGTCTTAGAGAAAGATACAAACTAAACAGCCAAGAATTTGAAAACTTTCTAAAAGATACAAATAGAGAAATAGAATCTGCCTCCGAGAAAGGAATATCACTTCCGAAATTGAATGATGCTGAATTTCAAAATCTTAAGTATAACCGCAATCAAATGGAAAGAGAATTAGAGAATTTGAAGAAGGAAGATGCAAATCTCTTTTCAAGTGCAACCAATCTCAAAGCTAAGTTGGATGCACAACTCAAACCACTTTCTATATCCCTACTTAACATCCAATCTGAGTTAATTGAGAAGCAAAATGAAAGATCCAATTTAGAATTGAGCCTAGAAGCAACCAAAGAAGCAAATGAGATATTCAAAGAGCTAGCCTTAGATGCTAGTGATACACTTCGCACTCTTGCTGAAGAAATTTCAATTTCAAGCAATAACATTTTCAATGAAAACCGTACTGTGGTGATCAATGAACTTAAAGATGATAAAATAGAAATGGTAGACAAAGGAAATGTAAAAAGAGCAATTGATAAACTTTCTTTGGGCACCAAGGATGCATTTTATATAGCTGCGAAGTTATCTTTATGCAGCAAGAGAGATCCTGATTTAAAATTATTTTTAATGGATGAGCCTTTTTTGTCTCTAGATGAGGAGAGAGAGAAAAAATCTCTAAGTATTATCAAAGACTATGTAGATAACAAAGGTTGGCAATTGGTAATTCTTTCGAAAGATTACCAATTGCGGTCTTTAGTTCAAGAGATTTTCCAAACTGATTGCAATTTAGTGGATCTAAACAATTTAACTGTTTAGAAGCTAAGCGACTCGCTTAACAACCATTAAGCTAATGTCGTCATAGATTTCTGTTGAGCCTATGAAAACTTTTAGATCCGCATAAATACCGGCTACTATTTCTGCAGCTGGTAAGTGGGCAAGTTCTTCAAATTTTGCCTTTAGGCGGTGGTGGCCATAGTAATGTTTCTCTTTGTTCTCAGCCTCAGTCACTCCATCTGTATATCCAAGGAATGTATCTCCAATTGCAAAATCTATTTCTCTTTCTGCAACCATCCCTTCAATATTATCAGTGAGACCTACATAAATTCCCAAATCTATAGTATCAATAATCTTAGATTCTTTCTGTCCAGCTTTCATAATCAGAAAATCTTCATGCTGCCCTGTTAGAAATATCTTTCCATTTTCATAATGAAACAAAGATAAGGTGAGATTTCTTGTATCCTTCATCCTGCCCTGAATATTTCCAAATAGAACGGAGTTTATATTCATGAGAATCTCCGGTAAGGTCTGCCCTCCTCTTTCTAGAGAAGATCGAAAAGAGCACTGAGTCATCATCATCACGACACCTGATTGTAGACCGTGACCTGTAACATCGCCCATAGCGAAGTAAGTAGAACCGTTAGGCATAGGATAAACATCGTAATAATCTCCACCTACTTCATTGGCGGCTTCCATCATTGCAGCAACTTGCAAATCCTTACAATTGGAAATTTCTTGAGAGCTAGGAAGTACCATAGCCTGCAATTGTCTGGCTACATCCAATTCCATACCTAGTCTCATATTCTCTTCGAGTATAGCTTTCTTTTCTGTATCAAAAATAAGGTTAGCTTGCCTTTGGGAAGTATCATTCGCATTTTTAATTGAATAAATGACTAGATAAGCGGTTAGTCCCATATAAAAGGATTTGAGGATAAAACCCATAGGAGCGATAGAAACAAGGATAAATTTCTCACCAGCCTTGCCCATCTCAGGAGAAATACTTGCACTGAGTTCTATTAATTTTGCAAGCATGGGCTTCATGTCCCCATAAAAATAAAACATCAATCCACCATATTGCAATATAGCAAGTGCAGCAGCGAAGTAAATTACTGATTTTCTATTTCGGATAGAAGCAAGTGCTATCAACATAAAATAGATAAAGGACATAGCACCAGTATAGGTATGGGTAGGATTCAAGGATGAAATAGAAAGATACCAAAGTAGAGTGGTAAGGACAGTTATTTCTAAAAAGCTTGCAAAGTATTTGATCTGACTATAATAAACTCCCGATTTTTGGGACTTTTTCAAGAGTACAAAAACGATAATGTTAAATACTAAAAGAATAGAAATTGCGCTCAATTGACCATACAATTCAACTACCGGTCTTCCTCCCAAACGAGAAAGAACGGAAAAGAGAATTAAAAAACCAATGAAGAAAAATCGAAACTGAGAAGCAAAATACTCAGCCCTTATCTCACCTTCAACCTGTATTTCATGAATTCTTTTCTTCCAATAATCTGTGAGTTGAAATCGAAACGCTTTTTCTTCTTCTGCATGTGTACTTTGGTGGTTATCCATAATTTCTTACCTTGGACAAAAATAATAAAAGAAAATATAAAATCTAGTCAAAAGTGAAAGATTAGCTTTTTTTTGTCTATCTAGCCGTCGATTAGTATTAATAGTTAGATCAAAAGTATAAAAATAATTTCCTATGTCACTTTCCGTATCAATCGCTAAAACACATGAAGAAAAGCAAAAAATTTTTGCTTTACGCTACCATATTTATATTGATGAATTAATGCGAAACCAAGCTTTCGCAAACCATGATCTAAAGACAATCCAAGAACCCTGGGATGATACCGCCCATTTACTTTATGTGAAGGACGATGATGAAATTGTTGGTACTCTTAGGATGAATCGAAAAATGGATGGTCCTTTGGAATATGAAGAGCTTTATGAATTAGAAAAATTTACACCCTATTATCCAAACTCAATTTCCATGACAACCAAACTCCTGGTATTGGATAAATATAGAAATTCTATGGCTGCTAGTTTGCTTTGTATGAGCGCATATGAAATACATAGAGAATGGGGATTGCAATTTAATATTATTGATACAAGACCTCATTTAGTTCGTCTGTACCAACAATTAGGCTATAGATTTTATAAAGAAAATATCAACCATCCTGAGTTTGGAAATGCGATACCTTTAGTACTCATACTAGATGATTTAGATTATTTAAAAGAAGTTAGGTCTCCTTTTCAAAGAATTGCTAAGAAATATGAGAACAAAAAGAATACTGCTGAATTCTTCAAGAAACAATTTCCAAAATACTACAGTGTAAAACCTTTATTCTCCATGAGTCATGAAGTACTCTGGAACACATTTACAGAACAAGTAAACATAGATCCAAGAAAAGTTCTAACTTTTATGTCAGGATTTTCATCGGAAGAAGCAACTAAGATTTTAGCCCAACTTGATTTATTGGATTTTGAGCGCTCTGATGTAGTATTCGAGAAAGATGATGAAAGTGAAGGCATGTACTGCATTTTAGAAGGTTCTGTTGAAGTTGTTATTCCAGGCACAAAAGGCAATCAATTGTTAGCAATTCTAAGTCAGGGAGAAATATTCGGCGAACTTGGGTTTGTATCTAAGATTAAGAGAACTGCTAAAATTGTTGTAAGGGAAAAATCTAAAATTCTTCTACTCAACCAAAAAGAATTTGTAAAACTCGAAGCAAACTACCCATCACTAGCATTAAAACTTCTTACAAATTTGTTTTCTATCTTAGTCAATCGTTTCAATGAAAAACATGAAGCACTCATGGAAGCTAGAGCAGTTTTAGACACAGTATTATTTGATTATACAAAAGACATCAACCATAACCTAGGAGAGAATGAAATGAGTGAAGAAAAAACCAAAGGATCTTATGTAGTTTCCGAATTTGCAGATTCGTCAGGGGAATTAGATAGATTGAGATTCCAAGCCAAAGCAGGTTTTGACTTAGAAAGAAAAATGTTTGATAGCTTTGGTATTAATCATGGATCTGAAATTTTAGATGTAGGTTGCGGACCTGCATTTTTCGCAAATGAAGTTTATAATGCTTACAAACCAAAAATAATCCATGGAATTGAACTTGATACCAATCTTATCAACATAGCAACCAAAGAAAATTCCTCTCTTCCTGCCATGAAATTCACACAAGGAAGTGTGTATGAACTTCCTCTCAAAGATGCAAGCTATGATTTAGTTTATTCTAGATTCGTTTTTCAACATTTAGAAAATCCTATGAAGGGTGTTAAAGAACTGAAAAGAGTTATAAAGCCCAATGGTCTTGTAATCATAGAAGATATTGATGACGGCCTACTCTTTTTAGAACCAAAGCCTGACTCTTATGATCTAGTTCAAAATACCTCTGAAAAAATTCAAAAAGAGTTAGGTGGAGATAGACTTATAGGAAGGAAACTATATGCTATGATGAAAAATGCTGGATTTAGTAAAATCTCCATCAAATATCTTCCTGTTAGTTCCCTTAAAGTTGGTATGGAAGCTTTTATTTTTGCTGCTTATGGTTTTAAATTTGATCATCTAAAGCGTTCTGGAGCGAGTGATGAGATGGTAAACAAGGCAAAAGCAGAATTCTTTGATCTAGTTAAGAATCCAGATGCTTATGGGACATTAATGATTGTGTTTGCCATCGGACATGTTTAAGATTTAAAGATGGCTATTTAAATTCCGCTTTACAATTGCAATTGGCTTATTTGGAAATATTTTATTACCAAATAAGCTCTTTTACTTAAAAATCTGTATCTGCTCTTGAAAGAGGCGATTCCATTTCTTCTGAAGAAAGTTGATTTCTGGGAATTCGTCCAATTTTCTTTCTCGTTCGCACTCCAAAAAAAAGTGCCCAAAGAACAAGAAACATTCCTAAAATGAGAAATAATTTCTTATATAAAAATATCATCGCAAGGAAAAATAAAACAGAAAGCAATAAGGATATTCCTGGTAAAATGGGATATCCAATCATCCGGAATGGACGATGTAGATCAGGTTTATAGACACGCAAATGAAAGAAAGATAACATAGAGATCATATACATTCCACAGGCTCCCATAGCGGCTAAAGTGATCAATTGATCTGTGTCGCCAAACAAAAGTGCTATGATTCCTATAGCTCCACCAAAAAGCACTGCGCTGGATGGAATGAATGATTTAGAATCAAGTCGTGAAAGAAAGTTAGGCAAATAGCCTTCTCTAGCTAGAGCAAAAATCTGCCGCGAAAAGCCAAGAATAATTCCCATTAAGGAAGCTATTAATCCAAACAAACCAATAAAGGTAAAAACTTGAACCAACCAAAAATTTGTTCCAAAAACAGAACCCATAACAAAGGAAAGTGGATAATCAAGCTTTGATGCAGATCTTGTATCTATATTTCCAGCAGTTACAAAAAGAACAGTAAATGCAAAAAAAATCAAAGTAGAAATGCCTGCTCCATAACCTTTAGGTATATCTGAGGAAGGATTCTTAACTTCTTCAGCAGACATTGCTACACCTTCAACTGCTAAGAAAAACCAAATAGCATAAGGCAGAGCATGTAAGATTGGAAGAAATTGCCAATCCTGACGGAAGTCTAATTTTGCAAGATCGAAAGTGGGAAGTAAGCTAACCGTATAAATTACTAATCCAGAGACAGCTACCATAGTTACGAAAAGTTCGAATTTTGCCGTTTGCTTTACACCAAAGAGATTCACAATTAATAAAAGAATAAAAAAAGTTAAGGAAGCAAGCAGAGGTGGAACATTAGGAAAAATGAAATGAAAATAAGCACCTAATGCACTTGCTATGGCAGGTGGAGCTAAAACAAATTCTACCAAGGTAAAGAACCCAACCAAAAAACCTCCCCAAGCACCAAAGGCGAAATGAGCGTAAGCCGAAGGTCCACCCGAATGAGGAAGAGATGCCGATAGTTCAGTGAAACTAAAACTAAACAAACTATAAAAAATAGCCACAATTCCAACCGCAATTGCGAATTCTATGAAATTAGCATACTTCCAACCAAAATTCCATCCAAAGTAATCACCCGAGATAACAAGACCAACTGCTATAGCCCAAAGATGTATGGGACCCAAGGATTGATTCATTTTCATTCTTAATAATCCTACTTGATATAT
Source organism: Leptospira sp. (assembly GCA_002786225.1). GTDB lineage: Bacteria > Spirochaetota > Leptospiria > Leptospirales > Leptospiraceae. Next base: position 154,045 of record PEQN01000005.1, read on the forward strand.
TTAAAGTTTCTCAAAAACATTAGCAAGCTCTTAAGATATGGTACAAACGTACAAAGAAAAGTGAAATTTGTATTTTCATAAATAAAATAGTATTTTTAGGATTTAGCTTCTTTTATTTTTGTATCGAGTTGCTATTTGCTAGCAAAAGGAAAATCATAGAAAATAGAATTAGTTATGATAATTATAAAATTTGGTTTTAGTCTAATAAGAAATTTAAAAGAGCTTTTATGAAATCACAAAAATTTTTCCACCAGAACAATCCAACTTCCATCCCAGTTCCCGATCTTAAAATGATTCAAGAACATTTTGGCAAGGTCGCAACTCATTCTTCCGACATAAGTATAGCGCATATGATTGCTCCTCCTGGATGGTCGGAACCTTTCCAAACTCCGGACTTTGATGAATATACCTTGATGGTTAGAGGGAAAAAGATTCTTGAAATTGAGGGTGAAAAAGTGACTGTCTCAGCAGGAGAATCCATCCTCATCAAAAAAGGAACAAGAGTTAAGTATTCCAATCCTTTCGAAGAAGAGGCAGAATACTGGGCAATTTGCACTCCAGCATTCTCAATTGAAGCTGTTCACAGAGAGGACGTGTAGAAATTTCCCAATTGAAGCTTAATAGAATTATTGATTTAGAAAATCTTGAATTGACTTATTTTCTAAATCTAGTTCAAGCAGTCTCTGGCTTTAGAAGGAATCAAATATTTCATATCCTAATTCAATTCAAACTACTTTTGTGAGGCTGCTTCTAAGTCATTAAGCCCACCTGCGTTTGTTACATCAGAAAAACCATTTCGGATCAAAATGTCCCTTGCTGAAGCAGATCTTCCTCCAGAAGCACAATAAACAACTATGGGCTTATCCTTTGGAATAGAATTTAATTTGTCAGATATATCAGCTACAGGAATATTGATAGATCCTGGAAAAGATGAGACGGCGTATTCCATACTTGATCTTACATCAATGATGGTGGCACCTTGTTGAATTTTAGTGTATGCTTGCTGTGCTGCACTCGATCCACCTAATTTTACATTTCGATTTGAGAATCGAAAAACTAAAAAAATTGTTGATACAACCAATGTGATAATTGTTATTGTTAAACCCATTTTATTCAAATCCTTTGCCCTCTGAGTGTCTTAGCTAAATAATTTATTTTTTAAATAATCGTCTTAGTTCTGTTAGAAAATCAATTGCCCGATTTCTTTAGTTGGTTAAATATATAATTCGTATAATCCTTGTAACATGCAGGTGACATATGACCAGAGTCCAAGAACAAATCACAATTGTAATTAGGATCATCATTCATATTCCATAAATCAACTTTATGCTCTTTCTGAAATTTTGATATCGTTGGAAACCAAAGATTATACACAGTAGATTTTTCTTTGCTTTTGGTTGTTACCAGTTCATTTTGAATCAATGTATAATAAGGTCTAGATAAACGAACCCAAATTGCGGCCTTGGGGATATTCATTTCATCTAGAATCTTATAGGAAAGACCTAGAAAATACATGGGTTGGTCTTTGAAATGATAAGGAACCATATAAGAATGGAAATCTCCCCAGGAAGACTTCTTGAGCATTTCATCGGGCATGATACCAGATGAAGTTCCGGGAGTCATAGCAGAGCCTTTCCCATCTTTAAGGCTTTTCTTGAGTCCAGCACGAAGTTCACGATAGCTTTTTAAAATAGCAAAATCATCTTTCACTCTCGCAAGAACAGTTGCCATTTTGGGACGATAGTGGTAGGTCTTAAACATTCTCTTGGCAAGTAAGGTAGAAATTTCTGAGCTTGAATAATTTTTGGAATGTCTGAGTACAAATGATACACTGAGTCCATTCGTAAGAACATCATCTAAGCTGATGACAGCAGCAGAATTATAAGCTTCTACGGATTGATCCAATAATACAAAGTTAGGCTTAACCTTATCCTCTTGGAATCTTTCAAGCCAATACAAGGTATAATCGGGGGTTCCTCCTGGTACGGAAAAATTAAAAAGAGTCCAATCTTTGAATTCAGATTCAATATAAGCGTTCTCAAAAAGCAAGGCTCTAGAAGTCCCAAAATAAACTAAAACTTTACGGTGATTCTCTTGTTTCAAATATGCTTTGAGCTCATCATACAATTCTTCTTTTTGAGAATAATTGATCTCGGACATAGTCTTAGAAAAATAGGTCTGGATATTTTCTGAAAGTAAAACCTTATCTAAGATAAAGGCTAAGATAAAAGCTAAAAATGGAGCAAGTATGAATTTATTTTTTATCAGTGTCATATTAAAATTTGTAGTAAATGAACTCTCCTCCATCTTGGGATAACATAGCAAGCATTAGTATAGTGATAGCACCAAGTATGGGCATCATCCAAGCATCATGCTTACGAAATTTCGATAAAATCTCAGGCGAATATTGAACCCAATGGAAAAGCACCATTACTGTAAACATATAGGAAACTCTCTCTAAATTAGAAATTCTTTCCATAATGAAAAAGTCAGTCCCACCAACTATAGATCCTGCTTGCAGTATCCATTGGCTTGAGCCGGATGATAGAGAATCCAAAATAAAATTCGATGAATTTGTTATGAGTCCTTGAAAAAGTAAAACCATAGAAGCAGCATCATTAGAACGAAACATCAATCCGCTTATTGAGAAAAGAACAAATACAATACCTGCTTTAAATACTTTGAGAGGGAAACTTTTCTGAGGGGTCAGTGGAAGTTTGTATTTATCTTCAAGCATTCTTTCTGCTGAAAGAATAACCCCCCAATAAAAACCCCAGACTACAAAGGTATAATCGGCACCATGCCAAAAACCTCCCAAGGTCATAGTTACAATTAAATTGAAATAACCTCTCCATTCAGATACTCGGGATCCACCTAATGGAAAGTAAATGTAATCTCTCAACCATAGTGAGAGTGTTATGTGCCATCTTTTCCAGAGCTCGCTACCTGAAGTTGAGAAGAAGGGTGCTTTAAAATTCTCAGGGATATCAAATCCCAGAAAAAGAGCAACGGATCTAGCCATGTCAGTTAAACCGGAAAAGTCGCAATACACCTGAATGGAATAACAAATCCCAGCCATAAATAAGGAATAGCTATCATAAATACCTGGTTCAGCGAAGATAGGCTGGATTGTTGAGGAGATTGGGTCAGCAACTAAGACCTTTTTGATTAAACCCGCCATCATTAGATAACTTGCTCTATAGACCTTATCTCTTTCTGGTTTTAATTGAGATAGATTTGGGAAAAAATCACCCATCCTCATAATGGGACCTGCAATCAAAACAGGAAAAAAAACAACGAAAAGATAATAATCAAAGGCAGAAACAGGTTTGGGTGGGATATTTCGTTTGGTGTCTACAGCTGCTGCAATCATTTGGAAGCTGTAAAAACTAATTGCCATGGGAAGTGCAATATGTACGAAACTTGAAATACCTTCAAAAAAAGGATAGCCTGTAGCGTCTGCAAGGACTCTATTGAAGAAGTAAAAGTATTTAAAAAATCCTAAATTTAGTATGTTTAAAATTACAGCAGTTCTAAGAGGCCATTTTTCATCTTTAAACTGAATGATACCTCTATAGAGAAAATAGTTTATTCCGACAGTGATTAAAAAGTGAAATGAGAGTGCCCAAGAGAAAAATGAGTAAAAAACAATCCCAGAAAGCAATAAAAAGGCTTTGCGGTTTTTTTCAGGGATACTCCAATATACTAGATAAACAAAGGAAAAAAAGAAAAGAAATGATATTGAATTAAAGAGCATTGTGTAGGTTGAACTTTTTAAAATACTTTGGAAATAAACCGAAATCCTGTCAATCTCTTATAGAATCATTCACAAAAGGAACCAGATGCATAAATACAAATCCATAATTCCAATGATGAGCTTAACATTTTTTCTAATTCTTTCTCTTAATGCTGAACCATCTACAGAAAAACTGGGCGTTAAGAAAATAATTGTAAAAAAGGGGGAAACACTTTCTGTAATTGCTAAAACCCACCTCTCGAATCCGAGTCGTTGGAGAGAACTTCTCAAATACAACAATATTCCCAATCCCAATCTCATTCGTCCAGGACTTGAATTATTGATCCCAGCCCACTTAGGAAAAGAACCGATTGCATCCGCTGATTTCATCAAAGGACAGGTTGATTATAAAGAAGGAGAAGGAAGCCAGGAATGGAATAGCCTAAAGCAAAAGCAAGGCTTGTTTCCCTTAGATACAGTTCGTACGCTTTCTAATGCGAAAGTTGATCTTCAAGTCCAAGGGACAGGATTAATAAGAATACATGAAAATACTTTAGTACAAATAAATGCACTAAAATCAGATAAGGATCCTCCTTCCATTTTCTTAAGGAAGGGAAGTATTGATGCTTTCGTCTCAAAACTCTTTAAGTCATCCCAACAAAATCAAGAAGAAAAATTAAGAATCATAACTCCCTCTTCAATAGCAGGCGTTAGGGGAACAGAGTTTCGAGTTGATTTGGATCCTAAAGATAACTCAACAATTTCATGCTTTGAAGGTCTAGTTGAAGTTTCAGCAGAAAACAAAACTGTAGATGTCCCACAAGGATATGCAACCTTTGTAGAGAAAGGAAAACCTCCCCTAGAACCATTTAAAATTCCTGATCCGCCTAAAATTTCTAAAGAATGAAATTGGTATGAAAACAATGAAGAGAATCCTAATAACTATTATTTGTTTGATGCTATTAATTCCATTTCAAGTCATCTTTGCTGAAATGGAATTTATCATTGAATCTGAGGAAGGCAATGAATATGAAATTGAGTTTTTTACAAGTGGAAAGGAATCACGCTCAGAGATATTTAAGGGAAAGCATTACAAAAATAAAGAATCAATACCGTACGAAATGTTCAGAATCAGAGCAATTGGAAGATACAATTCAAAAGGCTTTTGGTCAGATAATCTTAAGGTAAGCGACTTCAACAAATCTAAATCAATTTCTAAAATCAAATTGGAAGAGAAAAAACCAACTCAATCAGATGATGTGTTTATTGTTTTAGAAAAGAATGGAGAGAAAACTTTTTATCTAAATGGGGACAAAGTAGGTTTTGAAATCTCCAAATCTGAAGTTGGAATTGATAAAACATTTTACAGACTGAACGGTGGAGATTGGAACATTTATTCTGAGAAGGGATTAAGGTTCATAAAAGATGGTGAATACCAAATGGATTATTACTCTGTTGATAGAATAGGAAACAAAGAATCCACTAAATCAGTTAATTTCATCGTTGATATTCGTACTCCTATAACGGAGCTAGAATTTATCAATTCTGATAATAAATTATTTCCTGAAGGTTTTATTTCAGGAATGACTAAATTTAAATTGAATGCAAAGGATGAAGTGAGTGGAATTGACTATACAAATTATCGATTTGTATGTAGTAATGGTAAGGAAACAGAATTTAGTAAATTTCTTGAGCCAATTGATATCAACGACGGCATCAACTTCTGCAAATCAGGATTTCAGATTCAATACTATTCTGTAGATAAGGTTGGCAACCAAGAGCAGATGAGAACTTATCCTTTTTCATACATTGATTAGATTGGATTATTTTATGTCCAAATTGAAGCGATTTAGAATCAAAGAATGTCAAAGCTAAACCAATTTAAAATCAAACTTCAATCGAAGTTTTTTATTTATTATTTAATTCTTTTCTCACTTTTTTTTACCCTTCCCTTAACGGTTTTTTCTTTGTTTCTTGTTCAAAATTTTTATTCGTCCCTCATAGAAAAAGAAGAGGATGAACTTCTTGTCAAATCTAAAGCAATTTCAGCAAGCCTTGAAAGTTCAATCAAAGATAGAATCTATCCATCCAGAAACTCTAAGGAATGGCTTAGTAATTATAGAGTTGCAAGCAACCAGAAGACCAGCCTAGAACCCATACTCAAAATTGTTTGGGAGTCTGAGAGTCCAAGTTTTCATTACCAAAGAAGAATTGGTTCTGAGATTGAAATTTGGAAATTCCGCGCTGATTTTCTTATCGATAAAATGTTAGATTCTGATCTAACAAGTCCCCAAGAAACCATTATTATACTCAATAATATTGACCAAAAAGGAATTTCTAGTGTTATTGAAGATAATTTTCAAATCAACCAAGCTTCCAAAGAAATCATTGAGGGAAATAAAAATCTAAGCTTGCTCTCTCTATTTAGAAAATCATCAGATTCCCATTTTGTAATTTCATCTAGAATGCCTACCCTGCCCTTCCATTTAATTATTATTAAATCTAAAAATGAAATTATTTCAAAAGTGCGCCTTGGATTAATTCGAATTGGAATAAGTTTTATTCTAATCATCATTTTTGTAACTTCTGTTTCTTATTTTATTGCCCGTTATATGGCAGAATTGAAAAAAGAAAAAAACAAATTATCTTCTTTCGTGAATAATCTTCCAATTGGTGCAGCAATAGTCACCAAGGATTTGAAGATTATAGCAGCTAATAAAATTTTAAATCAAATCTTCGAAGAAAACCCTGACCTTCATAATGAAATAAATAAAGATTCTCAATTCAGAATGAATTCATCCAAAACAAATATCATGAAGTATGTTTGGGAAATCCAAAGAGATAAAACATGGGAAGTGACTCTTTCTCCTTGGTTCGGGGAAGGTTCTGATCCCGAAGGGTATTCTATCATACTAAGAGATTTGACTGCAAAAAAACTTATGTTTGAGCAAGAAATGGAAATGGCTAAAACCATTCAGGAAGAATATTTGCCAAATGATAAGGCGGATTTTAATGGACTTAAATTCAAAGTTTTTTATAAACCTTACTACCAAGTAGGTGGCGATTATTATGATTTCATTCAACTAGATGATGATAGGTATTTATTCGTAATGGCAGATGTCATTGGTCATGGCTTACAAGCAGCGATGATGATGACAGTTGTGAAAGTATTGTTTCTTCAAATAACTGCAACTAGCAATGATTACCTAGATATTTTAAAAAAGTTAGCTGTGAGTATCAAAGAAAACCTTCCTCCAGGCAAATCAATAGTACCCCTTCACTTTATAGTATTCAATACAAAAGATAAACGAATTGATTATGCAAATGCTGGACATCCTGGTCTTATCTACCAAGAGAAAAAGAAGGAAAAGGACACGCAAATCTTTGATAAATTGAATCCAGTTTTAGGATTACCACTTAACGCAGATAAGTTTTTAAAAATCGTGTCTCTTTCTTATAGTTCTAATTCCAGGTTTTTTCTTTTTACAGATGGTTTGATGGATGTTATGAATCCAGCGAGTGTTCCTTACGGAGAAGAAAGGATCCAAAATTTTGTGTCAAATAATGGACATCTTTCTATAGAGGAATTTTCAAGTAAATTGGAATCAGAAATTCTATCGCATTCTGAAGGTAGAAGATATCCAGATGATATCACTTGGTTTGTGATTGATGCTGAGTAAATACTTTATACCAATGTTCTAAATCTTCTGAAACCCTTTCTATTGGTTTAGAGTCAGGATCTTCTGTTGCTTCCTCATTTAACAGAAGTCTTATCATCTCAGAAAATTGTTCTGAGGTATAATATTTCACTTTAAATTGCCTTGCATACTGTAAGATCTTTTTATCAGATGTAATAAGCGTTAAGCGATTTGGAAATGCATTTTCTTTAATATATTCTCGAATTAAATCATCGGCTTCTTTCTCATGGCTATAAAATACATCCATACCATTTGCTTTTTCTTGGTAGGTTTCATAATCCCCTTTGATTCTTTGGCCATCAATGAATACTATAAACTCATAATCCTTCCACTTTCTAGAACAATCTTGTAAAATCTTCAGAAGCCCAGATTTTGCCTCATCCAAACGATCCTCATACATGCAAAGTTCCAAGTCAGGAAATTTATAGATTAAATTTAAAGCATCAATTAGAACTTTCATTGTATCTCTTATTCAGAAGAATACAGCTTGCTAAAGAAGATTCCAGGAAAAAAAAGGTAGTATGGGAAAAAAATTCATTGTCGTCGGTGCATCTAGCGGAATCGGAAAAGCATTAGCCGAACAGCTTCTTTCTGAAGGTAACCAAGTAGCCTTACTTGCTCGTAGAGATAAGATACTCAAGGAATTTGCAACCAAATTCAATACCGATCCAAAAAATCGTCTTGCCTTAACCGTTAAGTACGACTCTACACTTTTTGCATCAGCGAAAACAGTTTTCGCGAAGATTCTAAAAGAATTCGGAAGTATAGACGGAATTTATTATGCCTCAGGAGTTATGCCAGCTGTGGCACCAGATGAGTTCTCAACAGATAAAGATCTTGCTATGCTTAATACGAATTTACTAGGTGCCATTGCAATACTCAATCCAGCAGCAGAATACTTTCAATCAATCGGCAAAGGCATGATAGCTGGTATTTCTTCTATCGCAGGAGACCGTGGACGAAGGGGAGCTCCTGTCTACAATACCTCTAAGTCAGCCTTAAACACCTACCTTGAAGCACTTAGAAATCGCTTAGCGGTCAAAGGCGTACAAATTGTAACTATTAAACCTGGTTTTGTTTCTACAGATATGCTAAAGGATGCTAAGGTTCCAGACAAGGGATTTCTTAAACCAATTACTCCAGAAGCTGCTGCAAAAATTATTATACAAAAAATTTCCTCAGGTTCAGAAGAATTTTATGTCCCAGGAAGATGGGCTTTGGTCGGACTGATCATTCGTAACATTCCATCCTTTATTTTTCGTAAATTGAATATCTAGGAGTTACCATGGCAAGAGCAGCAAAAAAGAAACAAGTAAACCCTAGTAAGAATATATCGATCTCCTTGGAGAAGAAATCAATTCAAACAAAAAACAAACTCCCAGAGAATAAAGATAAATTGAATAAAGGTGAAAACCAAGGATTCAAATTAAGCTTACCTCACCCAGAAAAAGTTCAAGCCTGGGGTATGAATTCTCATTCCCTAAGCTCTGTTCTGCGACCCAAAACAAGTGCCGAGATAGTTGAAATTTTTCAATATGCGAATTCCCACTCCTTAAAAATTGGACTACGTGGTGGTGGATGCAGTTATGGAGATGCTTCTATTAATAATGATGGAATTATCCTAGATTTATCTGATTACAATAAAATCCTTGAGTTCGATGCCTCCAGTGGTAAGCTGAAAGCAGAATCTGGTGTAACGATTAAACAATTATGGGAGTATGGGATAGAAAGAGGATTCTGGCCCCCTGTGGTGAGTGGAACCATGTATCCAACATTAGGTGGAGCACTTTCCATGAACATTCATGGCAAGAATAATTTTGCAGTAGGAACCATAGGTGAACATGTGTCCGAATTTACCTTCCTTACTGCTTCTGGCAAAATTCTCAAATGCACCTCTAAATTAAATTCTGATCTATATTACTCTGCGATTTCTGGTTTAGGGATGCTTGGTTGCTTCTTAGAAGTGATAATCAAGATGAAACCAATTCATGCTGGCAAAATGAAAGTTTGGCCGGTCGTTACTAGAAATTTCCAAGAAATGTTTGATTACTTTGAACAGGAATACAAACAATCAGATTATCTAGTTGGTTGGGTTGATGCCTTTGGATCTGGCAAAGCATTAGGTAGAGGTTTAATTCATAAATCAGTTCATTTGCAAGAAGGAGAGGATAAAGATTTTCCAGAAAATTGCAAATTGGAAAATCAAAATCTGCCTACTCGTTTCCTTGGAATCATTCCGAAATCTTGGATGTGGTTATTTATGAAACCATTTAGCTTTCCTCTTGGAATGAAATTTGTGAATTTTGGAAAGTATCTAAGTGGGTTTCTGTCAAATAACAAACCTTATCTGCAAGGTCATGCTGAATATGCCTTTCTACTTGACTATGTTCCTAATTGGAAATATATTTACAAACCTGGTTATATGATACAATACCAAGTATTTTTACCCAAGGAAACGGCTAAATCAGCTATGGAGGAAATATTTTTACACTGCCAGAAGAGAAAGATCGTATCCTGGCTCGCTGTATTCAAGAAACACAGACCTGATCCTTTTCTTTTGACGCATTCGTTGGATGGATTTTCAATGGCTATGGATTTTCCAGTGAAGAATTCTACTCGTGCTAAAGTATGGGCCTTAACTTACGAGCTAGATGAGATTGTTCTTCGCAATAAAGGAAAATTTTATTTTGCTAAGGATGCAACTATGAGACC
>PEQN01000006.1 GCA_002786225.1 Leptospira sp.
TCTGAATCGTTGTAGTCCCTTTATCATCACTTGAAAGATTTGCTTTGAAGATAACATCTCTATTGCTAACTGGCCAAGGAGCACCATTTAGCAGATAAACATACCATTCATTTTTATTATTAATTTTCAATTTTTCCGCACTCTTGCAATCATGAAGCCAAGTTGTATAGGTGGAAGGGTTGGTTATAAGTGCCAAGGCTTCATCAGTGCTTGCTTGGATAAGGACTTTACCACGAAATTCTTTGAGTGGAGAATTTTCTACTTCTCGAGTATGAACAACAACTCCATTTTTATTCTTGGCAAGCTCCCAATCAGCAGCAGATAATGCTTGGACAGTCAAAAGAAAGAAAATCACTTGAATTAATATTTGCTTAGTTAGTTTCATGAATTTAAATCTTCTCTTTAAGAAAGATTTGTCACGTTAATTACTAGGTAAAAAATAAAAAATGGATATAAATAATAAAAGAATTATTGTAACGGGTGCCTCATCGGGGATAGGAAGAGAAACGGTTTTACAATTTCTAAAGTTTAAAAATGTAAAAATCTTTGCCGTGGACTTGAATAAAGAACATATTCCTAAAGAAGTTTCTATTATGCCTTTTGAAATGGACATCTCTAAACCTAAAAACATTGAGATAATGATTGATGCTGCAAGAAACTGGATGGGTGGTATTGATATATTCTTTGCAAATGCAGGATTTGCATACTATGAGAAAATTTCTACACCCAATTGGGAAAGAATTTCCAAAATTTTTGAAACAAATGTATTCTCACCGATCTATACTCTTATTGTTCTAAATGCCAAACAAGTCGAACCTATATTATTTATAACAACAGCTTCAGCCATGAGCCATCTTCCACTGCCAGGATATGCCTTGTATTCTTCCACCAAAGCATCCGTTCACTCTTTTATGGAGGCATTTAGATACGAAATGAATCCACAGAATCGCATAATGGTTGTTTACCCTATTGCTACGAGAACTAAATTTTTTGATACTGCAGGAAACCAAGTTCCAGTTCCTTTTCCGAGTCAATCCACTGAAACAGTTGCTAGAAAAATAATTTCAGGAATCAAATGGAATAAGAATAGAGTTTATCCATCAATGATATTCTCACTTATGCAAGTATTAGATCGCTTCCTTTTTGTCCCATTAAGAATCTATCAATGGATAGAAGGAATAAAAATGAGAACCATTTTTACAAAATAAAAAAGTATTCATTGTTTGAATTCGAATGCAGAAAAAATAATGTAAAAATATTAACTATAAATCTATTTCACAATCAGAATAAATCTAGTTTAGCAATCAGTTCAACAACTCAAATCATAACCCGCAAGACCAAAAGCATCTCCCATGTTCTTGGTAAGAACCTGGGAGAATTTCGATTTAATTAGATGAAACAGTAGTTAGATCCCTGAGTAAAGGTTCCTATTGTTTACATTTTATAATTAGCAGAAAATGAATAACTTACACCTTCACGAAAGGAACGAAACAATCTTTCTTCGTTAAAGAGTTCATCCTTTACGTATATTCTAAATCGTTGATCGAAAATATTTCTAGCTGCAAATTTAAACTCAAAGCGATCATCTGCTTTATGTGTATAAACCAAATCTGTAACGCCAGTTCCTCTTTCATAAGCATCGGGGGTTCCATTTGCACCAACGACAAAAATTCGATCTCCAAAATAGTTATAATAGGCTCCAATTGATTTATTTCTCATCTTATCCAAGAAAAAATCCAATTTAAAGTTAGCTACAAACTCTGATTGACCTTGCAATGGTCGTTTCAGGTTGGTTGGATCGTAAGCAAATCCTCGATCATTAATATCTAACAATCCTAATCTCCCAAAACTATATTGTGTAAAGGAAAGTACATCTACAGCGGACTTAATGAAATAAGCATTTGTTTCAAAACGTAACCATGAGAATAAATCTCTCCGATAATCTATTTCCAACCCACGTATGTTAGCTCTGCTCGAATTCGCATAAGTAAAGAAAGGGGAAATTTGTCCTGCTACGGGTTGTCCAATAATTTCGATTGGATTTGATAAATCTTTGTTAAATAAGCCAATTCCAACATAATCAATAGATGTCATATAATATTCCCATCGAGCATCAAAATTATGAATAAACGTTCTTTTTAAATCTGAGTTACCTCGTATTCTATCTCCCCCAAAGAAAGGTGTGAATGCAAAAGGAGATAATTCCCTAAAGTCTGGTCGAGTAAGAGTTTGTGAGTAACCTAATCTTAAATTTTGATCTTTTGTAACCTCATAAACCATATTAGTGGAAGGAAGAACATCTTGAGTGCGAATTTCTCCAATACCGTTGTTGTCATTAGCACAGGCATTGGCTCTAATTAAAGCAACTCGCTCGAATTCACTATTAAAATTACAACCATAGTTAGGTTTTGTTATAATAAATTGTTCTTTCAGAACAAAAGTACGAACTTTTTGATATGAATCTTCATATCGAGCTCCACCAATAAAACGTAGTCCAGGGACAATAGGTAAATCAACTTGACCAAAAGAAGCCTGAATTCTTTGCATTGCATCATAGGCATTGGGTTCAACTTGTCTTTCAGAAAATGTTTTTCGGAATTGCCCTGTGGTTCTATCTGATACAAAAAATTCAGAAGGATTGTAAGTTACCTCACCAGGAACAGGATAAAAATCTAATTGATTTGTACCAACATTTGATTTTATACCAAATTCTCTAAATCGAAAATTCTTCTCTCTTTCAAGAACTGAACCACCTACTTTTAAACTAGATTTCAGTCCATCCCATTGATTGAAAGGAATCTCATACTTCAAACTCGCACTACGAATTATATCTTCTGAGTTGGAATAGAATCTTGTTCCGTCGGGGTTATTTCCTAATCTAAATGGAACAAAAGTAGGTGCAGATGGGTTCGCCCTTCTCCAAATTTGTTGCTGTAGGTTTGGTTCATCACGATCTGCTTGGGCATAATTAGTTTGCCATTCCAATTTATGGGGTCTATCACCACCCCAATTCAATGCGTGAGTTCCTCCTAATGTACTATTGAATAATTTTTTGCTAACAAATTGTGAAGTAAGCCCAAAAAATTGAAAAGTATCTATGTTGTTTAATCCAACAGATTCTCGAACACTACTTTCTGATTGAACAGTATATAGATTCTTCCAATAGATTTGCTGACCATTTGCTAATTCATAGGCGAGGTTAAAGTTATTTCCCCATAGTGTTTCTTCAATATAAAGATCTGCATCTTGTTTTTGGATCTCACTCAAAGAGTCAGCTCCAGATCCAGGAGTTCCTAAAGGTAAAATTGGTATATATCGAACATCCTTAACTCTTTTGAAACGATAATCTTTATTATGTGTTGTTCCAAATAAAATTCCAAGTCTTTGCCCACTTTCCGTGGTCTTTATTGTATTTCCAATAGAGAAGTTAAAGTTCTTATCATATGGCGCTTTCCCTTCTTTAGGAGTCCATTCCTGAGGAAAGCTCAGTGCGGATAAGTTCACTAGTGCAGATGGCAGACCTCCAAACCGATTCCCTGGCTCAAAAGGCAGTGCAGATGGAAGTGAATCAATTATCCCAGGAAGTGATTGGTCTGAATTGGGATTTCCAAAAAAATCACCTTTACCTGTAGATAAAAACTTTCTACGCGTTGTGTTGGCGTTCATCCCAACACCAAGACCAAATGTTAAAGTAAATTCATCTGGGTATTCCTTGGTTTCGATTTTCACAAGACCTCCAGAGAATTCTGCGGATTCCTCCGGAATAAAGGTTTTAATGATTCGAATATTTTTTATTAGAGAGGAAGGAAATATGTCGAGGGGAACCACTCTTTTGTCAGGTTCAGTAGACGGAATATATGCATCGTTCAAATATGTATTTGAATATCTCTCTCCAAGTCCTCTAACAAAAACAAACTTTCCACCAACAAGGGTGATTCCCGTAATTCGTTTAACAACTTCACCAGCTGATGAATCAGGAGATTTCTTAATTGATTCTGCTGAAATACCATCTGAAACCGAGGCTGATTTTCTTTGCAAAGCAAGTAAGGCTGAATCTGTATTATTTAGGGCTCTATCCGTAACTTCCACAGTTTGAAGCTTTTGTGCTCCAAAGGTTATATTTACATTTTGAACTTTTCCAGATTGAACATTTACCTGGCGTTTTTGAGCGGAAAATCCATACATTTGAAACTCAACTTCGTGGGTACCGTCTGGCAAAGTAAGATTGTATTTACCGTCAAAATCGGTCTTGGCGAATTTGTTAAGGCTTCGTATGATCACTGTAGCTCCTAGAACTGGTTCCCCAGTATCAGAGTCTATAACTGTACCTCTAATTCCTCCTTGAGATTGAGCAACTAAAGGAAGGGATAAGATAAGAAATAAGAATACAATCTTTCTAAAAATTTTAAAGTGTTTCATATTATTAACCATTTTATATTTATAAGTCAAGTTCTCTATAGGCTCTAATCTTTACAGAAAAAACAAAGTAAGAATGTTTCAATTTCGTTACATATTCATAAATTTCTTATTTCAAAATCTTAAGGAGCTATTATTGCCACCTTAAACATTCCATTGTGTTCAATAACCTGTTTAATTTGAGATATTACGTGAGTTTTCCCATAAATCGAAACTTCTACAGATTGTGGTTTAAAACCTCTTAGAACCTTAAACTGTCTAGGTTTAGTAATCCAGTCGATTTTAATAAGTTTCCATTTACTCGATTCTAAGAGCTCTAAAATCTTCTGTTCGCCTATTTTCCTTCTTTCCCAAACCAAATCTTCGTAATCTTTTAAAGGAGTATTATCAAGGCTTGTCCCGAAACCGAGGGTATTTGGGTACAAAATTTCGCGTAATTCGATTCTGTTGAATGCAAAAGGATTTTCTTCTCTATTCTTAGTATTATTTGAAAGATATTTTAAGTAATTTTGAATAGCTTCTTCTTTCGTTTTGGAATATGAAGAAAATTGGTAACTTTCTTTTTGGAAAGATTTTAATAAGTCGCGATCATTTTGAAGAGTAAGGTCTGTTTCTTTTTGAATTCTATCAAGCTCTTTCTGTAATTCTTCTCTTGAATCTCCTTTACAATGTAATAAAAAAGCGATCAATAAAATAAGTAGATTTATATATTTCATAGTATCTTGAAGATTTTAAAAAGGGAGACAACAAAATCTCCCTTTTTGATGTTTAACACATTTGTGAATTATCTAGCCCGGTAAACGGTCCAGTTTTCCCAATATTTGCCAACTCCATTGCCGTTCGCCCCAAGGTATGAGGTTTGACCAGTCAGTGTGAAATCAGGTTTATCTGCACTGAATCCACAATCTGCCCTGTTGCCATTTGATGCAATTGAGAATCCAGTTAAGCTTGCTGTAGATCCTGTATTTGTCCCACTTCCAACAGCGATCGTCCTATCCACTCCAACATTCTGCAAAGTGAACGAATTGACTGGAAATCCACCTGTGTCACCACCCGCTACGGAAGCAGCATCACCAAATCCGTATGCAACACCATCTCTAATGGTTCCCGCTAAACCTTCTCGCAATCTCATCCCTTGGCTTGAAGTGATACTTGCTCCGATTAAAGTAAAGTAACGTATAGAGGTTTGAGTACAACCATAACCAGCACAGCTACCACCGCTGTGAACACCATCCATTTCAAAGCCATGTGGATCTGTAGATGCTGTACCTCCGCATTCTGCTGGATATTTAAATGAAAGGATATTATTTACCGTTCCTCTAAATCCCTCATCTAAGTCATAGTCATCATCCAAACCACCTGTTGCTACTAACCTATTCCAATCTCCTTGGCCGCCCCAAGCTTCAAATTGGTCGTCCAATCCCCTATGTGCTTGAACATGAGTCAATTTTGAATTGGAGGAATAGATGGAAAGATTATTCAATTCATCTCCAGGAGCCACCTCGTTTCCACCAAATTCAACGATATTGTATTCCATCTCCAAATTTAAAGTGCCAGGTAAACTACCTGTTCCATAGTTTTGTGGAGTAGTTCCTTCTGTTGTAGATGTACGTGTTCCACCTGAATTCCCAATTACAACTACACCTCCCCAATCTCCCGGAAATCTAGACCCTGGGCTGTTTGCTGAAGTCCAGCAAATTGGATTCGTTGCTGTTCCTATTGCCGTAAGCTTGTTTGCTCCTCTTACAAAGAGAGAAGAACCTCTAGAACCAAAAATCACAGTTCCAGGTTGTACGGTAATGGGGGCATCTGCGAATACAGTTCCTCTAAGGAGTATAGCTCCTGACCAAGTTTCTGCACCTGTGATTGTACCTTCTTTGGTTACAGGTGAACCTACATTTCTACCGTCGCAAACATTTTCCCCTACGGTTGGATTCTGTAGATTATACACACCTCTTCTTACGGAAAGAACTCGCTCAACTGTAAGTTGCACTCCTGAATTGGTTAATCCTACAACTTGAGCTAAACTATTTGGTTCATTATCATTAACTGTAAAAGTAAATGTAGAACTACCAGCAGCAACTGTGTAATCATCTGCCAAATCAGCGTTCCCACCTACTCTCAGAGTGGTGTAAGCTAATTGAATTCCTGTCGTAGGCGTATTGGTCCTAAAGCTAATCGTGAACCTACCTCCAGCAGCAGTAGTTGCGAAAACACGAATTTTTTCATTCCCATCTAGAATCAAAGCCTTAGAGGATTGATTACTAGCAGAGGCAGCAGCTGCATTTTCAGTAAGAGTCACAACATTGTTAGCTGCAATTGCTGTTCCATTCGCTTGCCGAAGTACTGCGGTCATCGAAACCGTCCACTCAGGCTGTTGATTTGCAAGATAAAACAAACCGAGTAGCAATAAGTTATTATCTTCTTTCTTCTTATTACAATTCGCAAACAAGCCCACAGTCAAAGCAGTGATGAGTGCAATGCGTATTGATTTATTTATAAAATCTTTCATCAAAATGTCTCCTTGGAAGTCTTTCGAACATCCATAATTTGAATCGTATAGATTGCATATCCTGGTTTCCCAAGATGCAATCTTCTTAACTCTAGCAAATAGTTGTTACAGGATTGTTACAGGTTTGTGAGGATTTGGTAAAAATAGTGAACGCAGGGAAATTTGGTTCTTAGGAAGATGCTAATTGCCGTAGGATTGAATCCTACAATCCGCCAGAATCAGAAATTCTCAACAAATTTTTCGTTTCCTTAAAAATTTCCTATAAAATTACTATGTAGATACCTATGAAATGTGTTAAAAATATAATTTGCATTGGAATAATTTTTATTTCTCAGATTCCAAACTTCGAGGTTACTAAATGATACAAAATCTTTCCGATTTTTTGCATCAATATCCGTGGGAGCCTGAGTGGCTAGCCTTAGGCAAGCCCTTGGACTATCTCTGGGATTTTGATCTACCGGAACCTTCCGAAGATCTCTGGCCTTGGTTGATAGATACATCCTCA
This sequence comes from Leptospira sp., assembly GCA_002786225.1. Classification (GTDB taxonomy): domain Bacteria; phylum Spirochaetota; class Leptospiria; order Leptospirales; family Leptospiraceae. Next base: position 7,434 of record PEQN01000006.1, read on the forward strand.
TTCAACAAAAGGATAGGTGTCCCAGAGATGCATTATACAGAAAAAGACGGTAAACTCTTCGGAACCTCGGTGAATGCGGGTATTTTGATGGAATGGGAAGAGGTTCCTTGGGAATGGGAATATTTAAAAGGCTTAAATAATGCGAGAATCTACTCTAAGGGTCTTGCAAAATATGTTAGATCTAGATACATTTTGTATCCTAAGGAAAATGGAACTAAACTTTTAGTCTATTTCGGATGGATACCGCGAGGTTTACTTGGCAAATCCATACTACCATTTGGTATGAAAAAATTGTATTCAGATTATAAGAAAGGATTAACGGATGTTATAAGAGATGTTAGAAAAAAAAGAGAGTATAACAAAGTAGGATCAAATAATTATACATTCGAGAAAGAAAATATTGATTTGGTTACAAAATCCCATCCTACGAAATTAATTCAGATCTCGGAAGAATTATTAAAAAGAAAATGCAATCCTGAAATTATCCAAAAAACGATTGAATACGTATTAACAGAGGATGACAATAATCTTTATAGAATTAGAGTAAAACAACTTGCGAAAGAATGGAATTTCAATCTCACCGAAATCTTACTAGTCTTCTTACATGGTTGTCGAATTGGACTATTTACACTTTCTTGGGATGTTATATGCCCACATTGTCGAGGAGTTCGAACAGAGGCAAAGCACTTAGGTGATCTTAGAGATATGGATTCTTGCGATGTATGCCAGATAGATTTTGAAGCAACCCAGGCTAATTCTATAGAAGTTGCATTTCATGTTCACCCTTCCGTTCGAGAAGTACAGAAAAGATTTTTTTGTGCAGCAGAGCCAGCAACCAAGCAACATATTTTCATGCAAAAATATCTTTCACCCGACAAACAAGCAGAATCTGTATTGGAATTAGGAGAAGGCACTTATAGATTTCGAACAATAGGTGAGAAAAATTTTTCTATAGCTGAACTCACAGACGAGGATGGAATAGAAATTTTAGAATGGTCGCCCAATAGTTTACACAATGAATTCAAAATCAAAAATCACTCCAAAATTCAGATGATCAATCCAACAAATCAAAAATTGGGATTTATTATTGAATCTAGAAAGGAAGATCAAAATGTTTTACGGCCTGCTGATCTTTTTAATCTACAAGAATTTCGCGACCTATTCAATGAAGAGTCTTTGGCTCATGGGCTATCTTTAGATATTGGTGTGCAGACAATTTTATTTACTGATATTGTTGGCTCGACTAAATTATATAGTAAGTTAGGTGATGCAAAAGCCTTTGATAAAGTAAGGCATCATTTCATTCAAGTGTATAGAATTATCCAAGAAAGCGATGGAGCTGTAATTAAAACGATAGGTGATGCCGTGATGGCATCTTTCCCCTCTTCCTTGAAAGGCTTGCAAGCTTCTCAAAACCTTCAAGAATATTTTACAGATGAGTCTGATCCAGGTATACTAAAAATTAGAACTACATTGCATACTGGCCCTTGTCTTGCTGTGAATTTAAATTCAAATATTGATTATTTTGGAAATACCGTTAACTTGGCCGCCAAACTTCAAAAGGATGCAAATGCGAGAGAAATTGTTTTTACGGAATCTATTTTTAGAGATAAAGAAGTCAGAAACTATTTACTTGAGAATGGTATCAAACTTAGAAGAATAGAGTTTTTGCAGGAATGGAATAAGGAAACAATTCGAATTTATAAGATGAAGGTATCAGGAAAGGTGTGAGTCTTCTCACACCTATTTGAAAGTAAGTTTTTTAAGACTTTTTTTTATCTTTTTCTTTGTTTAGCAATCCTTCGATGTTTTCTTTTATCTCATCAAATTTTACTATACCCCAAGCTGCACCGATTTTTACTTTAAGAGCATTGTCGCTGTAATCTTGCTCGCCCTCATTTTTGTATTTTTCAAATGAACCAGCCAATTGGTCCTTTTTATTCGTAAGATTGGACATAAGTTTGTCCCAAACTTCTTGGGAGGTTTTAACTGCTCCAATTCCTACATTAATTATATCTTCTAATTTGTTCGCATCATTTGCCATAAAACTATTTTTGCAGTGCACAAATTTTTGTCAAGCTGGATATCGAAAATTTATTTCTTGTGAAAACGGATTTTGCAATAAAGAATTGAAGAGTTTTCCCCAAACCCATCCTCTAGACACATGAGATCTCGACCTTTCATTATACCCATTTTATTATGCAATTTCATGTTTCTTGCATTTTGTTCCCAGCCAATCGCTGAGATTCGACCCTTAGGCAAACAATCTTGTCAAAAAATTTCTGGAACTCCTGGCCCAGAAGATTTTGAATTGATTCGATTGAAAAATCAAACTCAAATGATCATTAGTTCTCACGATAGAAGAAATTTTGACTCCAATGGAAAATTATATAAAATTAATTTGGAATCCAATCGCTTAGCTAAATCTAAGTTTAATTCTAGTTATCTGGTGGAACCTTTACATGTAGACCGATATCCAGAAAATTTCAAGCCTCATGGAATCTCGAGTTCTTATAAAAATGGTAAACTTAGATTGTATGTGATATCTCATCCTAATCTTAAAGAAAAAAAGAATACAATAGAGATTTTTGAACTTGGAAATGAGAAAACTTTTTCTTGGAAATACATGGGTGAATTGGTTAATGAAAAACTGACTCATCCGAATGATCTTTATGCACTTCCCGAAGAAAGACTATTGATATCGAATGATGGTGATTCTGTAAATGCTTTTTTATTTTTTATTAACTTCATATTTAAAAGAGCAACCGCAGAAATAACGTATTATGAAAATGGAAAGTACTATATCGCTGATGAAAAAGTTCCATTTGGAAATGGAATTTATTATGAAGAAATCGAATCTGAAAAAAGATTGTATAGATCTTCTCATTTAGACAAATCAATTTATGTCTATGATGTTAAATGGATAGAAAATTATCAACCTAGGTTAACGCTTCAATTTAAAATTCCTTTCGATGGTGGTCCAGATAATATTATGAAAAATGAATATGGATTCTATGTTGCTACACATCCATCGAATCTAGCTTTCTTGAATCATGTAAAATCAGCAGAAAATTATGCACCATCCATGATTTATAAAATTGAAAAATTAACAAATACTAAATTAATTTACTCTAATGAAGGCAAAGAAATCTCTGCAGCAAGTACAGCTGTAGCCTACAAAAATAAATTATTTATTGCTCAAGTATTTGAAGACTTCATATTAGCTTGTGAAATATAACTAATAGCTTCAACTAAACTTCCATTGCCATGATAAATTACCTTGTCAAAGCTAATTGTTGTGGCAATAAGGATTCCTCGACCTGAACTAAGAAATAAATTTTCTTCTTGTGAAGACTTTTTTTGAATAATACTAAAATCAAAACCTTTTCCGAAATCTTCAATCCAAAGATGAATTTCATTTTCTTTCTTCTCATAAATAACTTTAATAATTTTTTGGTTATATTCAGGTAAGAGTAATCTTTTATGAATTTCTTCATTGTATCTATCTTCTTCTTGCCATATCTTCTTTTGATCGAAACCTATCTCAAGCTTACCGTGTTCTATGGCATTATTCATTAATTCCATAATACCTGTTAGCACTTTGTTGGGTTCAGGATAGGTATTCGATAAAACAGGTGCGAGTTCTAGAACATCACTGAAATCAGATATAAAAAAAACACCTTCAGAGAGATAACGCATTACCTTCTTACTTAAAGCAAGTTCTTCTTTAGCTTTTTTGAGACGAAAATAAGTATCAACCGCTGAATTCACAATAGAAATTAATAATTTTTTAGAATATGGTTTGGTTAGGTAATAGAAAGCACCAGATTCAATGCCTTCTATAACTTCAGTGTGAGAATTTAAAGCAGTTTGTAGAATAACAGGAATATCTCTAAGGGTTCTATCCGATTTAATAAATTTAAGAACTTCAATACCATCCAACTCAGGCATTAATCTATCTAATATAATAGCTGCAAATTCAATCTTCCTTTGAATCAAAATCTCCCATGCTTGCATACCATTGGTAGCCTTAGTTAAAATATATCCACTTCCCTCTAAGGATTCTTCAATGATTCGTAAATTTAATTCTTCATCATCTACTATGAGTAGATTAATCATTGTGTTTTACATCTTCTTTTAATTTTAATGAGACCAAATTTCTATTCACTTTAGGCAAAATGACATAGAACTCTGCACCACCTTGGCTATGGTTTTTGGCAAAAATAATTCCCTGATGGTTGTTAACAATTTCTCTACTAATTGATAATCCCAAACCCGTACCACCAGTTCCGAGTTTGACTTTGCTACCTTGGCGAAACTTTTCAAAAATCAACTCTGCCTCATCCTGAAGTATACCTTGTCCAAAATCACGTACAATGAATCCAATTCCAGCGAAGGCATCTTTTTGAGAGCGATGAAATTCCCCATTTATAAATTCTAATTCTATTCTTGAATTCTTCTGACTAAAGCGTATAGAGTTATACAAAATATTACGTATAACCTGTGCTATCTTACATCTGTCGAAATATAATTCGGTTGAAAAATTTGGAACCTTGAAATCTAAGACTAAGCTATTCTGATCTAGTAAGGCATTCATTTCTTCAACAACTTCTTTACAAACTGAGAATAAACTTGAATTAGAAAATTCGAATTTTTCATTTCCTGATTCTAATTTAGACAGATCTAAAATATTCGTCATAAGTTTATAAAGTCTTTCAACGGAATCTATTATAATTTCAAAATATTCTCTAATTTTAATAGTATCATTCTTCTCTAATCTTTCCTTCCCTAATTCTGCAAAGCTCATAATAGCATGAATTGGTGTCTTGAGTTCATGAGAAACATTGGCAAGAAAGTAAGATTTAGCTTGGTTTGCTTTTTCTGCTTTTTCTTTGGCGATTCTTAATTCATTGGTTTGAGCTGCAACAATTCCTTCAATATTATTGAGAAGCTTTTGTAGCTCTGACTTTTGTGTGATAAGTTCTAATTCGGTTTGTTTTCGTAAAGTAATGTCTTGGTTGAGACCCAGCATTTGAATAGGCTTGCCTAATTTATCTCTTTTAATCTTTCCTTTGCTTAAAATATATTTAACCCTGTTATCGGGCATTAAAAATCTGTATTCCAGATAAAAATTATCTAAACTCTCCAAAGATTTTAAAATTTCAGCAAGAACCATTTTCTGATCATCTGGATGAATAATTTTTAACACAGATTTTGGAACACTATAATGTTCCAAATCTGTAACCTCAGCAATACTCAAGAACTCGTCTGTATAAGTTACTTTATTGCTAACTAAATCCCAAAAGAATGAATAAACCATAGCTATCCTTTGGGTTTCTAATAGCATTTTTTCTTTTTCGATGATTCTATTCTGAATTTCTACCTTCTCAGTAATTTCTCTTATAATTAAAATAATTTGATCATTAAATAATGGAAAGAATCTTGCTTCGAAGTATCGAATAGTTTTATTAAACTCCAATTGATATTCCATTGTAACTAGATGTTTTTTTATAATAGTTTCATGGATGCAGTCTTTGATTTTTACATTTAGATTGGTTGGAAGAAAAGTTTCAATTTTTCTATTGAGAAAATCTTCTCTAGGAATATACATATCAGATAATATAGCAGATTTATAATCTAGTACGAAACCTTCCGCGTTTAGCCTAAAATATATATCAGGTATGGCATCAAAGATTGCCTTCAACTCATTGTTCTTTTCATTCAAATCTTCCCTTGACCTTACATCCTCAGTAAGATCTAGAAAGACGATGATTGCTTGCTTATCGTCTTCTTCTGAAGGCGAAATAGGAAACGCATAGTTCTCAAAATAAATCTTTTGAGAATTTGTATTTAAGCTGGACTTGAATTTGGTATGTTGGTTGAATTCGAAAATAGGAACTAAGTCATCTTTCATATTCGGAAATAAATTATAAAGATTCTGTCCATTTGTATCAAGCAAAGTTGATTCTAAATAGAAACTGGTTCCTTGGGTTTCTAAGATAAGTCCTTCTCTATTGAGCCTTATTATAAAGAGAGGGACATAATTGTATAAACCATGTAAAATTTCGGCCTCATATGAGTTTGATAGCGTACGAAAAGAAGCCATGGATCATATATATCTGAAATTTCCAAGAATGCAAGTTGTTTTAAACGGAATAGATTGAAAAAGATCGGCAATTTTATAAATTAGCACAAGTGAATCGAAATACTATTTATGATCTATTCTTAAAGCCGCTTTTCTTTCGTCTTTCTCCAGAAAATGCCCATCAACTTTCGCATGGTCTTTTAGAACTAGGAGATAAGATTCCTTTTTTCTTTCCTACCTTGCAAGCTTTAACTACGTATGAAAGTTCTAGATTAGAATCCAAGGTTTTAGGACTTAGTTTCAAAAATCCACTCGGCATGGCGGCAGGTTTTGATAAAACAGGCGAACTCTATCCATTTTTAAGCCGACTGGGATTTGGTCATGTAGAAATCGGTACTGTCACAGGGGAGGCTCAAGCTGGAAATCCTCAACCAAGATTGTTTCGCTATCCTAAAGTAAATGCACTTATAAATCGTATGGGTTTTAATAATCCAGGTGCCGAGCAAATGGCTAAGACCCTACATTCACAAAAGAAAACTATTATTCGAGGAATTAACGCAGGTAAGACGAAAATTGTAAACATAGAAGACTCAGCCAAAGACTATGCTAAGTCTTTTCGCCTCTTGCAAAAGTACTCAGATTATGGTGTAATAAACATCAGTTCTCCCAATACTCCTGGTCTAAGGAGTCTTCAGACTAGGGAAACTTATAAAAAATTAATCAATGATATTAAATCAGAATTAGGTGAAGATTTCAAAATTCCAATCCTAGTGAAATTTGCACCTGATCTCAGCGAAAAAGAACTTATAGATAACCTGGATGAAACAATGAATTTAAATTTGTCCGGTGTTATTTTAACGAATACAACCTTGGATAAATCTTCTCTTGGGATAGAAAATCCTGAAGAAGGTGGTTTATCTGGTAGACCACTTAAAGAAAAAGCAAACCATTTTACAAAGATTGCCTTCCAGCATTTGAAAGGAAAACTTCCCATCATAGGTGTTGGTGGAATCGAATCAGGTAAAGATGCACTTGAAAGGATTCAATCTGGCGCAAGCCTAGTTCAAATTTATACTGGATATATCTATAAAGGTCCATTTTTACCATTTGATATTTGTAAGACGATAGATGATTATTTAAAATCAAACAATAAACCATCTATCTCAGATATAATAGGTGAAAAAATATGAGTGATCCTACTAATTGCCAACACTTCGGAATTTGCGGAGGATGTACTCTACTCAAAACAAAATATCCCTCCCAGATTAAATCAAAAGAAACTGAAATAAATAAATTATTTCAATCTTATCGAAAACTAACAATTCATCCTATGCTACCAAGTCCAGAACCATTCTTCTACCGCCATAAGGTTCAGATGCCTTTTGGTAGACGAAAGATTGGACACAAAACTCTAGTTACAGTAGGACTTCATGATGTAGATAAGAAATTTATTGTAGACCAGGCTGAATGTAAGATACAAGATCCTGGACTAACAAAAGCAGCTCAGGCTATTCGTTTATGGGCAAGAAAGGAGAATTTAAATCCATACAATGAGAAAACCGGTTGGGGTTTACTGCGCCATGTAGTACTAAGAAAATCGCATTCAACGGGAGAAATTTTGGTTGGAATTGTAAGCTCGGAAGGCAATTGGCCTAGGCAAAAAGATGTATCTAAATCTTTATTTTCCCATCTTCGCGATGCCCTTGGAAAGAATGGCAACTTCGGTAAGTTAGTTGGTATTGTACAAAATACAAATAGTAGAAAAACAAATATGGTAATTGGGAAGGAAACAAATTTACTCTGGGGACGCCCTTATCTTCTTGAAAAAATAGGAAATTACCAATTCAAAGTTGGCATCAATACTTTTATCCAAGTAAATCCTTACCAAATCCCTACTCTGTACAACCTTGTAAAAGAACAAATTCCACCTAATGCAAATGTGATAGATACCTATGCAGGTATGGGAACCATTGGAATTTGGATTTCTAAACAGGCAAGAAATGTGATCTGCATAGAAGAGAATCCTGATTCCTTTCGAGCTGGTATTGATTCAACAAAAATGAACCAAGTTAAAAATGTTAAAATGAAAAAAGGAAGAACTTCTGACTTACTGCCACAGCTTTTAACAGAGAGTGAAATAGATGTATTAATTTTAGATCCACCACGAATTGGAGTAGATGAGAAAAGTTTATTTGCTATAAATGAAAATCCTCCAGCCAAAGTAGTTTATGTTTCTTGTGATCCAAGCACTTTGCAAAGAGATGTAGGGATTTTATCAAAAAGTTTTTATCTGACGGATATTTATCCAGTTGATTTATTTCCACAAACAAATCATATCGAAAGCGTTGCTATTTTAGAAAGGAAAAAGAACAAGGATTGATTCCCATGACCATTGAAGATATTAATCGAAAATCTAGAATTATTATAAACAGAATTCATATAGGTCTTGTTCTTACTTATTGCTTTTCCATAATAACAGCCAAGGATGCATTTACTCCAGAAATGTTAGTAATTCATGCGAGTGCTACTGGAATTATGGCAATCTATATAGCCATTGAATATTACTTAAACCGCACCCAAAAAATCAAAGATTGGTTTATAATAACTCTCTTATTCTTAGATTCTATTCTTTTAACAATAACTTTAGCAGGTGATTGCTTTTTGGGTGCCATACATGCAAAATCAGCATTGTCAAATATGGTATTATATTTTATTTATTTTTTTATCATCGGATACTCTGGATTATTAATCAATGTTAGAGTAACATTTTTTATTTCCATAGTATCTGGATTAGGAGCAGCACTAGCTCTGCTTGTAGCAGTTTTTATTTCAGGAATAGAACTTACCGATGCTCCTTTAGAATCTATCAAAATAAATAAGGCAGGTCTTTCTCTTGAAATTTTAAAGATTCTTTTCATTATCATTGGTGGAATCATCTATTCTACTGTTATTCGTAAGCAGAATCAACTAAATAATATAGGTGTCTTAAAATCTAATGAAGCCAGTGAACTTCTCAAGAAAAATGAAGCTAATAGTCAAATTATTAAAAATGCAGCTATAAGCTTAGAGCAATCTATTTCTAAGTTTACCAGTTTTGCATCTGATACATCCGATAGACTAGAATCCCAAGCAGCTTCTATCGAACAAATTACAGCTGTGATTGAAGAATCAACTAGCTCCTTTGAATCTAATTCACAATCTATTGATGAACAGAATAATAAAATCAATACTTTATTCAATGGATCGAAAGAATTAACTAAGATCATCCAATCTATTACAGAGTATAGTAAAATGCTCGTTGAACTTGCATCTGATAACAAAATAGAAACAGAGAAACTTTCAGCGGAATCTCAACAGACTAATCAATTTTTAAAATCTATCCAAACTTCATTTGAAAAAGTAGATGAAATCAATAAAATAATGGGTGAGATCGGAGATAAAACCAACTTACTCGCCTTAAATGCTTCAATTGAAGCAGCAAGAGCAGGAGATGCTGGTCGAGGATTTGCTGTTGTCGCACAAGAAGTAAGTAAGCTTGCTGACTTCACAGCGGAAAATGCCAAACTCATATCTACTGTAGTAAAGCAATCTAGAGCGACAATTAGTGATGCATCAAAAACCTCAGAAACTGCTGGATCTTTAGCTAACTCTCAAATGATAAAATTAATCTCCACCTTGCAGATGATACGCGAAATGGATGATAAATATGCTGATCAGAAAAAAATCTTAAATGATTTTCTCAATGAATTAGAAAGTGTAAATAAATTATCAACCCATATTTCTCATAGTACAAAAGAACAAATGCAAGGGAATGCTGAAATTATTAGAGGTATCCAAGCCTTAGAACAAGTAGTGAATGAGATTTCGCAAGCATCAAAAGATTTAGAGGATAATATTCTCGAAATACAAAGGCAAAGTAAAGACTTACTTGAACTGAGCAAGTAAGTCTCTATTTATAAACTAGTTAAATTTTTTCCCAAGAGAAAAAGAATACGAAACTTCGTAAAATCTATCCTTAGCCTTACTCGAAATTATTTTATCCTGTGCCGCATAAACAATATCAGCTGATGACTCTAAAGCTAGGTAGATCCCATAATCAAAGAAATATCTGAAACCAGCAGCTCCCCCAACTTTTCCAGCAAAACCCTTAGTAGTTGTATCATAACCCAATCCAATAATAGGCCTAACATAAGGATCAAATACGGATTCAGGAAAAAAATGGTAGGTTGCATTAATTTCTAAAAATAAGATACGATTTGACACCAAGGAGTTCGCATAACTTGATAAACCTGAAAATTCATATCCAATGTATCTTGCAATTTCTTCCTGATTTGGTGAAGCAGCGCCAGGAAGACGATAGCGACTCGCTATTGATGATCTTGATAATTCATTGTTAGGAACATTATTTACACGGTATTCTCTGTAATCAAGACCACCACCGAAACCCCAATGATCTGTATAAGCCTTTTCATACAAGAAACCAAATTTTGTGCTTTGAACTTCAATTCCTTTGTAATTTTGGATACCAGAATAGAGTAAAGCTTTCTGCGCATTTGAGCCATAAGTGTATGTGAAGAAAGAATCAAAACCATTTGTCCTAAGTGTTTTGGAAAGATTATCTACACCAGGCCCTTGGATAAATAGACTCGCTCCACCTTTTAATTCGAGATAATTTGCACCTTTAACAAATCCATTTTTCTTCGGTTCTGGTCCAGAAATAGGAGCATTGGATTTGGAATTTGGATTTGGATTTATATTTGCAGAATTTGAAGCCTTGGAATCTGATTCGACTTTGTTATTGGCAGAAGAAGCTCCGTCAACACTGGTTGACTCTTTCTGAATAGGCTGTCCATTTGAACTAGGATCTGTAGAGTAATCTGGAACTCGATCGGGAGATAAAGAAGTGGGGTCCTTCTTAGGATCATTTTCTTCACTGAACACAGCTTGAGTATTTGCTAAAAGCAATAAGCTAAAAATTACCAATGTATATTTAAACATACGTAGATTTTGAAATTCGAAATAAAATCGTCAATTCCCTTTTGAAATCTCTCTTGAATCTTTCCTAAAATCAGAAACAATGACCTAATACTATGAAACATACTCCTAAAAAAATCATACTAGCATACTCAGGTGGATTGGATACATCCGTAATTTTAGCATGGCTTAAAGATACTTATAACTGTGAAGTGATCGCCTTTTGCGCTGACGTAGGCCAGAAAGAAGAGCTCAGTGGCTTAGAGGAAAAAGGTCTCAAAACTGGAGCTTCGAAAGTTTTCATTAAAGACCTCCGCTTAGAATTTGCTAGAGATTACATTTTTCCTGCAATTCGTGGAAATGCTATTTACGAGATGAGATATCTTCTTGGAACCTCTCTGGCAAGACCCTTGATTGCCAAGGCTATGGTAGATGTAGCAAAACAAGAATCTGCTGATGCATTTTCTCATGGTGCCACTGGAAAAGGAAATGACCAAGTTCGCTTTGAGCTTACCTTCAAAGCACTTGCTCCAGATTCAGTCATTATTGCACCGTGGAGAACTTGGTCTTTTGGTGGGCGAAATGAACTCATTGAATATGCAAAATCAAAAGGAATTCCAATTCCGGTAACAGCTGCTAAACCTTATTCTATGGATAGAAATCTAATGCATCTTTCTTTTGAAGGAGGTATACTCGAAGATCCTTACAGCGAACCCAAAGAAGATATGTTCCTTCTAACTGTCGCTCCAGAAAAAGCACCCGACAAGCCTACATACTTAGAATTAGAATTTGAAAAAGGCGATTGCATCGCTATCGATGGAAAGAAAATGAATCCTCTTGAAGTGATGGAATATCTAAATACTGTCGGTGGTCAAAATGGGATTGGTCGAGTTGACATCGTCGAGAACAGATTAGTTGGTATTAAATCTCGTGGAGTTTATGAAACCCCAGGTGGAACTATTCTTTTTCATGCACATAGAGATTTAGAATCTATTACTCTTGATAGAGATACCCAACACATGAAAGATGAAATGGTTATTCCTTTTGCAAAATTAATTTACAATGGTATGTGGTTCTCTAGCCAAATGAATGCTTTGAGAGCTCTTATTGACAATACCCAAGAGTATGTTTCAGGCACAGTAAAAGTTAAACTTTATAAAGGCAACTGTTCCATAGTCGGAAGAAAATCAACTGTCTCACTTTACAATCCAAAGATGGCAACATTTGAGAAAGAGGAACTCTATAACCAATTCGATGCAGAAGGATTTATCAACTTATATGGACTACAACTTAAAGAAACATCTAAGCTAAGAGGCATTAAGTAAGACGATGAATAGCCTAGCTATCTATCCAGGCTCTTTTGATCCATTAACGAATGGCCACTTGGATTTAATAAAACGTGCCTTGCAATTGTATGATAAAATCATTATAGCTGTTGCAACAAATTCAAGGAAAAATACACTTTTCTCTGTAAATGAACGTATTGACTTGATACGAAATGTAACAAAAGAGTGGGATAGAATTGAGATTGATACCTTTGATGGGCTTACTGTTGACTATGCTAGGAAGCGAAAAGCAAGAATCATCATACGAGGCTTACGAGCTGTTACTGATTTTGATTATGAATATGCTATTTCTCTAATGAATAGTAAGTTAGCTCCTGAGGTTGAGACAGTCTTCCTAATGGCAAATAATGAACATTCTTTCATCTCATCAACCATAGTCAAAGAAGTTGCAAGACATGGACGAGCTGTCTCCAATCAAGTTCCTGAATTAGTAAATGCAGCCTTACTTCGGAAATACGAAGAAGGTTTGTAGGTTACGAATTATTATTTAGTGTCAAATGAATTGAAAGATATTACATCAAATTCGGTTCTATCTGAAAGACATCAACTGCTCGAGACATTTTTACAGTTTGTCCACTGAGTTTGACACTCATTGTTTCTAAATTATCCAATTGAGAAAGAATTTCGTTTGAGTTCTCATGAATGAGATCAAACAAACTATGAATCTGGCTTATTTCTTTAAATCTTGTTGCAACTTCTGTTGAGATCTTTTGACTAAGCTCTGAATTTTTGCTAATTGCTTTGTGAACATTCTGAGTCATGCTCGCATAAGAGTTAGTTGATTCAACTACCTCCTTCATATAATTCAATAACTTTGGAATACGATCTAGTATACTTTGAAAGGATGCTGAAGTCTCTTCTATGGAAAGAATAGAATTATGAATTGTCTGCCATATTTCTTTAAGATAATTCGATGCTTCCTTAGAATTTGTCCCTGTCTTTATAGAAAGTTTCGAGATATTATCTGCCACAACCGAAAATCCTGAAGTAGAATTGTTTGAGTCTCTTCCAGCTTCTATGGAGGCATTGATGGAAAGCATACTTAACTGATCTGAAATTTTTTGTAAAACCTGTACAATCTGTTCGACTTTATGAGCCGATTCATTCATCTCCTGCATACTCTTAGTGGTTTTCAAAAGAGTTTCCTTTCCTTCGCTAGCTAAATCATTAATCTCTTGGGTGAGTTGGTTAGAAATTACTACATCTTTAGATATTTTTCTGATCCCCATACTCATAGAGTCACTCATGTCAAGAGTCAATTTATGAGAAATCTCCTGTTGGTTTACAAGATCGATCACAGATTTTAAAGAATTTTCGGTGTTTAGAATCTTTTCTAGAATGATTTCATTGTGAGATTTTTGATCTTTTACCATAGAATAGATGTTAGCAGTTGCTGAATCTAATCTCTTTGATTCAGACTGAATATGGTGAGAGTTCATCTTAACTATACCAATTATACTTGCAAGACTTTGGATCAAACGATTGAATAATTCCGCAACCACTCCCGTTTCAGATCCCCTATCAATTTGAATTTTAGATCTTAAATCTTTTGACTTTTCGATATAGGACATCATGTTCATAAGATCCACCCATACAGTTTTGGATCCATGCTCAGATTCATTTAAGCCCTTCTCTTCATCTTCCAGAGAAACACGTATCTTCATGATTAAATGTAAAGTATAAAAAAGAATTAATCCTAATCCAAAGGCCCAAGCAGCACAGGTGGTAATCCCTATCAATTGAATTTGAAATTGTTCCCAAGTTCTAAGACTTGCATTCAAATTAAAAATACTCACACTTAAAGTTCCCCATATACCGCATAAGCCATGGACAGGAAATGCACCAACAACATCATCTAACTTCAATAAATCGATCATAAGTATGCTAACTAAATCTACTAGTATACCAGCTACTCCACCGATCACAATAGCCATACCAGGACTGACAGCATCACAACAGGCAGTAATAGCAACAAGTCCACCTAATACACCATTGATTGTCCCTTCTACAGAAGGAATTCCCTTGCGTAAATAAGAGAAAATGATTGCAGTAAATCCTCCACCACAAGCTGCTATACTTGTATTTACTATTATCTTAGGAACATTATCTGATAGACTTAAGGTACTTCCACCATTGAAGCCAAACCAACCAAACCAAAGTATGAATGCTCCTAAAACAGCAATCGGAAGATTATGACCATTAAGGTCTTGGGCTTTTCCTGTTTCATCAAAACGATTTGTTCGTGGGCCAAGAACTATAACACCCGCTAAGGCAACCCATCCACCAACGGAATGAACTACTGTACTTCCTGCAAAATCTATGAAACCTAGCTGGGATAACCATCCGCCTCCCCAAGTCCAATGACCAAATATTGGATAGATAAGTAAGGTCACAAAAGCTGAGCAAATTATGTAAGCATTGAATTTAATTCTCTCCGCCACAGCTCCTGAAACTATGGTAGCAGCAGTTCCCATAAAAGTAACTTGAAAAAGAAAAAATGCAAATTCTTGACCAGTAGAAATTCCATCTAATAAAAAAATATTTTGCCCAAAGTATCCATTATAGGATGAACCGAACATTAAGCCATATCCAAGAGCAAAAAAGCAAATTGATCCAATTACATAGTCTATGATATTCTTTATAGCGACATTAATAGAATTTTTGGATCGAACCAATCCAGTCTCAAGTAATAAAAATCCTGCTTGCATAAAGAAAACTAGAGCAGCTGAAATAATTAACCAAAGAATATTTACTTCCTTTGCTAAGGAAATTGCGGCTGGAATATTTTCATTCATAAAAAACCTCTAGAGTATTTTACTCTTTACTTGAGTTCTTTTTAGAATGGGTCTTGGTCTATGTCTATATAATTTTTATTTCATTCAGCAGATGTATCATCTGAAGCAATATCATCATCTAACATATCCAAGGTCGTAAAGCCTACCAAGAAATCTGCACACTCAGCTAGATTAAATCCTGCTCTAGCTCCTCCATATATGCCTAAAAAAAGATCAACTTGCCATAAAAATTGACTTGGGTATCCAAAAGGCTTCTTATCTTCTTCGGGAATATATGCTTGCAATTCAGGACTGAGTCCATCTTGGATGAGTTCTTCTATAAATTTTTTACGAAATTCGGCTTTCTTTCTTTTCTTTCTTTCTGATATAGGATCATCAAAATAAGAGAAGTATTTCATCTTATAACTTTTTAAATTTGCTCTTTCATTCGATGTAAGTCCTATACCATGTTTGTCAATAATTACTTTACCTTCTTCCGTGCGTAAAGGTTCTCCTGAATAAAAGTCCTCGCCTCCCAAGAATCCGTAAACCAAAGCTTGGCTATGATAGCTTCCGAACTCTCCTCCTCTTAACCCTATACCAGAACCTAAATCTTTCTTTCCAAGTTCAGATTCTCCACCTGCGAAATAGAGACCTAGGGGCAAGGGCCCTATTCGAAATCCAGCTCCGTATACTGGAGTTTCAACTCCTACATGAAAAATATCCTGGGCATCCTTGCGGCGATTTTCCCAATATGTAGCACAATTCAAAAGAAAGCTAGAAAAGATGATTAAATAAAGACAGAACCTTTGCATATCTATTCTAAAAATGCTTGATTCCTAGACTGTGCAAGAAAAAAATATAATCATGACAGAGGACATTGAACTTGGTATTGATCCCTACCCTCTGAATGAAACTGAATCTAGATTAATCACACTTCTATTCAATCTACTTAAATATCCATCAGGATTGACCTATGACAGCATACGTCTCTATATGAAGGAGCACTATAACAATGATAAAATAGATTCTGATCAGAAGAAATTACACAGAGATATGGAAGAGCTAGGGAAGCTTGGGTTTCCTGCTTACGTTCGAAAAGAAGATAACACGTATCATGTGAAATTCCAAATCAATGAAACAAAATTTAAATTCTCCAAAGAAGAACTTCAAGCTATCTCTCAATCTTTAATCCACCAAATACCGGAAGATAAAATTACACCAGATGTCTATTCACTAGCGCAGAAAATCTTTGGTTCAGAATGGAATCTATACCCAGAATGGAATCTTAATTTCACTAAAACGCTAAAAGATTTTGAACAAAAAGACTCAGAAACTATTATCGAAACTCTATTATTTTGTATAAAAAATAAAATTCCTGTTAGAATATCTTATGAGCGTCGAATTGGTCTACCTGAGTCGAAAGATTTAGATGTGATACAATTAATCAAAAAGAACTCGAGTGATTTTTACCTCTATGCTTATGACAGAACTAAAAAAGATTATCGAAATTATCTAATTCCTTGTATCCAAAAGATTTATAAATTAGAATCTTCTTTCATCAAAGACCACAAACCCAGTTTATCTTTTGAGAATCTTCACCCTCTCATGATTCCTAAAAATCCTGATACGAAAATTGAAGTTACTATCCAAATAAACCATATGGATAATTGGGAAAATTTTATATCTGGACTTACTTATGAGAAAGATAGAAATAACTATGTCCTAACTATCCGTAACTTAGAATCTTTTTATACCTATTTATTGAAACATGGCTCTTATTTTATTTCTCTACAACCCTCTAGTATTTCGAAAACATATTTAGAATTTCTTGATAAAATAGAATCATCCCATGCACTTGCATGAACATAACCATTCCACCTAATTTACTAAAGTATATAACAAAATCGAAATTACTTAATTTCAATAAATGTGAAAACTTCTTTAAGTTGAATCTTCTACAAAACCAAGAAGGAAGTAAAAGAAAGTCACCTATTCTATATAATCTGGAAAATGAAAAAGTAAAAGAATTAGCTAGAAGTCTCTATGGTAATTTACAAATACTTCCCAAATTCAATGATGTTCAAGAAGCCTTTCAACAAACTTTACTTAAACTTGAAGCAAAACAATCAATCTCCCATGCTGTTCTAATTTCAAAAGATTTAATAGCTTCACCAGATCTTTTAATTGTTCATGATGATGACTCTTTAGAAATTATAGAAATTGTTACATCTATCAATGCTAAAAAAGATATAGAAATAATTCTTAGTTTTTATCTTTTAGTTGCCCTTGAACTTAATCTTCCAGTTAAAAAATTGACAGTCATAAAAATAAATTCAAATTATATTTTAGATAATGAGTTCGATATTAATAGCTTTTTCAAAATTGTAGATTACACTGGTAAAATAGAAAATTCATCGAATCTAGTTCGAAATACGATAGAAAGTATTCGAAAAATACGCGATTGCCGTTATGATTCAGATTCATTCAGTCATAAAATTTGTTCTAATTTAAAGAGTTGCTCCTTCCAAGCAACCTGTTTTCCAAATTTGCAAGATGGGGATTTAATAACCTTAAGAGAATCTTCTAATATTATAAATCAATTGTATGAAGCTAATATTTTCAATATTTCTGATATTCCGATTGAAGAATATACAGAAGATCTTACGAAAAAGCAAATAATTCAAATCATTTCAAATAAAAATCAGTTAGCCCAAGTTGATAAATCCAATATTCTTTCATTTCTAACAAGAATTAAATTCCCTGTTTATTATTTAGATTTTGAAACTATCAATCCTCAAATACCTTTTTATAATAAAACAAAGGCATTTCAGCATGTTCCATTTCTTTATTCTTTGCACATTTGGAGAGATCCATTTACTAATGAACCTGAGCATTTTGATTACATACAAGATAACACAAATGATCCAAGGCACAAGATTTTAGAGAATTTATCTCAGCTGATTCAACCTCAAGGAACCATACTTTGCTTTAATGATTTTTTTGAAAAACGATGCATTCAAGAATCCGTACATTTTGTACAAGAATACCAAGCTTGGTTTGAAACTATTCGGGGAAATTTTTTAGACGCTGCTATACCTTTTAAATCTTTAGATTACTACAGCTATAAACAAAATGGATCTGCCTCACTTAAAGATATTTTGCCAGCCCTGACAGGAGCTTCCCATAGCCATCTTGATATCCAAAACGGACATTCGGCTAATCTAATCTATTTGAAATGGATTCAGTCTTTTTCTGGAAATACCATTCCTGATGGAAAAGTACTCGAACAACTTCGGGAATATTGTAAAATGGATACATTAGCACTCTATTTAATTCATAGAAAATTATTAGAGATAGTAAATTAATTATGACATCCATACAAAGATTCTTCTTAAAAATCCTCTTAAGCTTTCCAGATTCTTGGAAAATTAAACTAACGGGTGGTAGACCAATTGAAATCAATGGCAAAACTCTTCATCCTGATTTTCAATTAATAGCCTGGATTGATCGATTTATATCCAAATTTCATACCTATAAACCTACCAAAGCTAGAAAAGTATTTGAATCTAAGATTAAAATTATTTCCAATAAATCTATTTCCCTTCCAAAAGTAGAAACAACTATTATAGGCGGAATCAATGACTCAATCAAAATAAGGATCTACAATCCAGATCCAACTAGAGATGGTCATCCTATTCTTCTTTATTTTCACGGTGGAGGACATGTAGTTGGTAACATTAATACACATGACAACCTTTGTAGATACCTTGCATACTTTACTCCTTGTTTGGTGTTTTCAGTAGATTACAGACTAGCACCTGAATTTCCTTTTCCAAATGCTATCAATGACACATATAGAGCTTATAAATGGATTAAATCAAATGCGATACGTTTAGGAGGGAATCCTGACAAAATAGCTTTAGCAGGTGATAGTGCAGGTGGAAATCTTGCACTGGCAACAACAATTCGTTTGAAAGATTCAAAGGAAGATTTACCTAATTTTATTGGTTTACTCTATCCGTATTTAGATCTATCCCAAGAAAATGCTTCCTATGAGACCTACCATGAAGGATTTCTACTTTCACGATCTCAGTTACGTTGGTTTAAAAATCACTACTCTCCAAACACAAAGGATAGGTCCAATCCTGAAGCAAGCCCTTTACTCTATCCTAGTTTTAAAGATTTTCCAAATTGCTATGTAGCAACAGCAGGATTTGATCCACTCTTAGATGAGGCTGAAGTGCTGGTGGCGAAACTCCAGAAGGATAAAGTTCATGTTGTCCATACTAACTTTCCTGGTTTTGTACATGGCTATGCAAGTTTTGCTGATATCGTTCCTGCCGCTTGGGATGCAGTACAAGATTTTATTAAATATTTAAAGACAGAATGGTCAGGTCACTTAAAGACTGAGTCTCCAGATCACGATACTAATGAATAGGGACAATTATAATGAACCAAGCCAAAATCCTTTTTTCGATACTACTCTTACTAAGCACATTAAATTCAGTATTTGCTGAACGCGCCAAAAGCCTTACTTTTAAAGAACGTGAAACCATAAAGCAGATTGAAGCCCAACGAAAAGCAGGATTCTCTGATGTGGAGATAGATACGCTTCATGAGTCGATTGCAAAGAATATCGGCGAAATTAAAAAGTTAAATGTGCTAGGTGTAGACAAACAGGCTTCTGTCTATCTGACAGATATTCCAGCAACTAATTCTGATATTTTTAAACTAGATAAAGAGAATAAAACATTTTTGGAATTTTCTTTACCTCAGGGGCAATCTTATGTTGATTGGCCGAAAATTTATTTATACGATGGTTATGCATATATCTATCCTTCTGAAAATTTCCAGGATATTTCAAAGATCGTCTTAATGTTTCGTAGAGTGAATGCTGAAGGTGATGTCTATGTAAAAGAAATGAGAAGACTCATCAATCCAACTCCCAAATCTATCGTTTTCAAAGAAGATAACACAGTTGAAACAGATTCCAATTCTGATATAATTTTAGAATATTATCAGTCTAACATATCTAATACGATTTGGCCAAATGAACCTATACAAGCTATGGAACCAAACGTAACCATGGAATTGAATAAAACTGATTCTCCACTTCCATATGAAAAACAAAAAATGATCATGCAACAATACAAAAAAATTCTTAGAAACATTGATAAGACAGTAGCAAAAAAGCTAAGAGGATTGCAACTGGATCAAAGAAGAATGGTGACAAAAATGCTTGAGTTCAAATAAACTCATTCCATGAAGCAATTTATTGCATTAACTCTTGCCTTAATTATCCCTCATCAAACTTTCCTTTATGCCTGGGGAGAACATTCCCTCGGCACCTACCCAGCACTGAGAATTGATTTTGAACTTTCCCAAGCAAAGAAAGTTAAAGTCGAAAGCTTAGAATCCTTTTTACTTGCCGAAGAAGACACTCTGGTTTCTTTTCTAGATGAAAAAGATAAACTCTATTCTGCTCAATTTCCATCTTATCCTTTACTTCCAAATGAATTAAAACTAAAGAAAGGAAACTCCAAAGCAGAGATTAAGAAAAAATTCTTAATGGCAATAAGAATCAATCCTAACTTTAAGACCTTATCCTACATACAAACCTTGCCTGGAGAGAATTTTCCAAATTGTAGAAAACTAAAGGCTGAAAAAGTTACAATTTTTAAAGATAATTCATTCTGGGACGGAGTGCATTTTTGTGAGCTGAGTCTTAGACAAAGTGTACATCCAATAGATATTATCGCTACAGCCTCCGATGAACCTGATTATGGCATAGATATAGGTTTATTCGAAGACAATGAATCAGATTATGGAAAAATCTATGGATTTGGACAACAATCTTATGGAAATCCTGCATTAGAGTTCTCAAGTCAGACACCTTTTCACATTGGATACTATTATGAGAATTTTGTAATGTTTGGGCTAGCGGGTTATTTAAAGAAAAATTATCCACACTTTCGTGCACAGCAATTTCTAGACTTAGCCAAATTTGCATTTTCTAAAGGTCATGACTACTGGGGATATCGCTTCCTAGGTTGGGGTTTACATTATGTACAGGATCTAACTCAACCTTACCATTCAACGGTCTCACCCAATGCATCAACAGCAAGTTTGATGTGGGTAAATCTAAAATCTGGACTTGGTTTTGAGACTTCAATGAAGCAAACAATTACCCTGCTTTCTAATAGACATTTAGTAATTGAAGATATACAAAGACATTCTTTAACATATCTTACTAAGAAAAAAGAGATTACTCATCCTTACATTCTTGCCTTCCAAAATACGAAAAACGATTCAGCTTATCCCAAATTCGATGCAAGCTATGTAGTCTCGGTTGTTGCTAGAGAATCGAATTCTAAGGCAAAGATACTAGACAAGGCGATAGTGGAAGCTGTTCCTGAAAAATTTGTAGATGACCCTACTCATTCCTATGACAGTCACAATGGAAATGAAAATGTTTATGATTACCTTATACGAGAAGATCCAAAATCTCTTGAGCTATTGAGCCCATCTCTAATTGACTTATTCCAATCTTTTGGCTCTCATTCTAGAAATTTTGTTAAGGCTGGAATCGAATCAAAGAAAAAATAAAATAATCTACAGACGAAGTAACCTCTTTCCATATTTCTCGAATTCATTTGGGATAGCAGAGGTTGTTATGAGTAAGGCTTATTCATTTTGTTTTGTAATTGGTTTTTTAGTTTCGGGTTCCCTCTTTTCTGAAGACATCAATAAATCTTTCTTTGGAAATCTTGCAATTGAAGGTTATGATCCTGTTGCATACTTTACTGAAGGAAGACCTGTCAAAGGAAGTTCTGAGTTCGAATTCATTTGGGAAGATGCCAAATGGAGATTTTCTTCTGATAAAAATTGGAAAAACCTGGAGAAGAACAAGTGAAGAATTATTTGGAATTAGTTATTAAAATGATCGTTGCTTTTATTATGGGTCAAACTCTTTTCTTCAAGTTCTCTGGTGCTGAGGAATCTATTTATATTTTTGCAACAATAGGTATTGAACCTTGGGGAAGATACCTCACTGGTATGAGTGAACTTATAGCGATCATACTTTTGTTCTATCCAAAGACTGTATTTTACGGAGCTGCATTAACCTTCGGAATTATGTTTGGCGCAATTCTAAGTCATTTTCTCTTTCTGGGAATAGAGATCCAAAATGATGATGGCTTACTATTTGGATTAGCACTTACTGCTTTAGTTGGGAGTTGTTTCCTGCTTTATAATAATTGGAAAAAAGGTCCTTCCTTTTTACCGTTTAATTAAATATTGAGATATAGTTTTTTCTTCAGTAACATATTTCTTCTTTAGATAAGAAATAGCATTATTGATAAATCTTGGAATGGATTTGCCAGCATCTAGCAAATCCAACTTAATTACAGTTAACTCATCAATGGTATTCAAAGCCAATATTCTTTGGCTTTGGTGAGTCTCGAATTCGTCATCCAATTCTAAATTCATAATTTTTTTTAGCTTACCACTATCAATCTACATGATTATTGGCTTGCGCGATTCCTCGCTTTTCATCAACGAAAAAATTCACTACGAGCGATAAGAAATAAAAAAGAGCAACGATAAGGAAGGAATTGCGAAGGGTAAAAATTGTCTGCAATCCACCTAAGGCTAAAAGACCAACTGCAGCTGCAACCTTACCAGACAAGCCCCATAAGCCATAGAATTCCCCTGTCTTGGTTGCAGGTGAAAAAAGTCCAACGATTGCTCTTGATGCAGACTGTGTTGATCCAATTCCAAGTCCCGCAAGAACTGCTATTACTATGAATATCCACTGAGGGGTCCAATTCAATCCTAAGTTATCAATAGCAATCACCGAAATATCTTTCACAAAATAGATTAAAGAGCAAGTAAAAATCCAAAGATACAATGTTAGATTAAAAGTTTTCTTAGCTCCATACGAATCTTGCAGTAATCCAAATGCAAATGCTCCCAAGGCTGCTGATATCTGAAGAAAGATAAACATGAAAGCAACCTGGGAAGGACTCAATCCTATTTCTTGCTCACCATAAATGAATGCGAATCCAATCACAATTCCATGAGAAGCCATAGCAAAAAACAAAGAAAATAAATAGATCATAAGATCTTTAAATTTTGCTGCATCTTTCAAAGTTCGAATTACAACAAAGGTTGCATGTTTAATATAAGTTACTCCCGGTGGAAGTACTGATTTTACTTCAGGTTCTTTGAGAAAAAGAAATGTAGGAATAGCAGCTATTAAGAAAAATATTGCAGTATACGGTCCAACCCATTTTAAATTTTCATAATTTGTAATATCTATATCTCCAAGAGTCTGTACCAAGGCAACAGAACCTAATCCACCGAAATATCCTATACCCCAAGCATAACCTGAAATCTTACCAAGTTCATTCTTATCTCCTAGAAAAGGAAGAAAGGATGAAACGATATTCTCTGTGGAGGTAAAACTAAAAAAGGACAATATGACCAAAATCATTGCAAGAGCAACCATTCCTGGCTCTATAAAATACAAAAGTGCAGTTGGTACTATGCACATAAAAGAAGTGAGAATCAAAGCTTTCTTCTTAGTTGGTGAGAAATCTGTGATTGCTCCAATAATTGGTGCAGAAATCACTACTAATAAATAACCCACAGCTTGGGCTATAGACCAGAGCAAATTCCCCAATGAATAAGGATTCTCAGTTCCTGGCTCAGATGGAACAATTAACTTAGTAAATATATTACAGAAAATAACTGTAATAATTACTGTAGTATAGGATGAATTGGCGAAATCAAACATACACCAGCCAAAAATTTGTTTCTTCTGTGTTGTCTTAGAAAGTTGAGACATAAGTTAATTTGTTCCTAATAGAAATAGTATGATGGAAGTATCTGAATAAGATTGAAAATGTCAATTGATTCTCATAAAAAATGATAGCTAGAATATACATACCACATATTTTTTTACTAAGGATTGTATTTGGAAGAAATTGATCTATATTCTCTAATGAGACCAAGGAAGGTCTGTGTATGCAAGCAAGTCAGTGAATCCGAAATAATTGCATCCATACAGAATGGTGCCAATTCAATAGAAGAAATCTCTAAAATAACTCTAGCATCCACAGGATGTGGAACTTGTCGAAGATCTATTCAAAATATCCTAGATCGTGAACTTAAAGTAGGCAAAATAAATTAATGAAACAAACTCTATCAATCAATATGGCAATGAGTATAGACGGTAAAGTTGCAAGACCAGATGGTCGATGGTATGGTCTTACATCGGAAGCAGATAAACGACAAATGGACAATTACAGATCCAAATCTGATGCAATTATTGTAGGTAAAAATTCTATTCTCAATGATAATCCTAGAGTTAAATTGAAATTTGTTGAAAATGCAATTAATCCAAGACCTATAATTCTTATTCGCAGAGGTACTCTCACTCCAGATAAGAAAATTTTTGAAGAATCTGATCATATCCCTTTAGTTATTTGTTGCAAAGCAAACAAAAAAGAAATTGAAGAAAATCTCAAGAACAGAGTTGAGATACATGCCTTGGATAGTGATGATATTGATCCGAAGAAAGTTTTGGGAATTCTTTCGAGACTAGGTTATGAAAGAATTTTATTAGAAGGTGGTCCCAAACTGAATTATGCTTTTCTAAAACAAGGGCTAGTGAACAGAATTCACATAACACTTGTTCCTTTTTTGATTGGAATGAAAACTTTACCAGCCATCGCTGATGGAGATTCTGATCTTCCAGACTTTGATAAGAAAAAGTGGAAACTAACTTCTTCTATCCAAGAAGAGAATGAAGTCTTTCTTACTTATGAAAATATCGAATAATTATATTCTTATTTTTTCTATTTGTTTAGCACCATTTTTTTCTTTACTCCTTATCAGTCTTGAGTTCCTGGAAGGAAGATATTTCTTATTTAAAGAAAATTCCATCAAGTTTTTAATTGATCAATCCTATTCAATTGAATTGAACCAAGACTGGGTTAATTTAGAAGAACTACCACAAGGAGCGGTTCAAGCTTTGGTTTCTGTGGAAGATTCTCGATTTTACAATCATAAAGGATTTTCTTTATTCGATATTCATTCTGCAATGATTCAGAATTTAATTTTAGGTAAAAAATTGCGAGGAGCTAGCACAATAACCCAACAACTCGCTAGAACGCTTTTCCTCAATCGTGAAAAAACAATTAAAAGAAAATTACAAGAAATCCGAATTGCTGTCGCCCTAGAAAGATCCTTAACAAAAAAAGAAATCTTAGAATACTATCTCAATACCGTCTATTGGGGAAAAGGCTTCAATGGAATTTACTTCGCATCAAGATATCATTTTAGAAAGCCACCTAACGAGTTGACCTTAGATGAATTCAAAGAGTTAGTTCAAAAGTTGAAACGACCAGATCGAAATCCTTGATCAGCGATATACACCTGGAAAGATAAAATTTATTCCAAAGATCATACCTTTTGCTTTTACTTCGTCTGGGACTCTACCAAAATTTTGACCTCGTAAACTATCTAAACATGCTCTATCAACCAGAGTTTGACCTTGGGAGCTAACAAGATTTACATCAATCACTTTACCGTCATCATTGAGCAAAAACAAAACCTTAGTCATCCCAGGTTTTATTCCTTCTCTAACAACCGTTCCTGCTATATCTCTATAGGCAAAATTTCCACCACCTGGGGGTGCAAAAGATCCCTCTATCAATTTAAGCATATTTTTGAAATAATGGTATCCAGCAAGTTGCTTGGTTGCAACAGACATGGCTCTATTTCCATCCCAACGAAAGAGAAAATCTTGCTGAAATCTATAATTGAATGGGATTTTCATCATTTGACTGGCATTGGATGGATTGGAAGAATTAGGGTTTAATATAGCTGTTGTCAATGGATCTGCCTTAAATAATCCAACTTCATAAAGATCATCCTCTTTCTTCTGCTCTTCTGGATTTGCTTGGTTAGGATTACTTGCTTGGGAGTTGGATCCAAAGATAAATTCTCTAAAAGAAGAAAGTGTGTGAAATCCTTTTTCTTTGGTTATTCCCCCAGATCCTGCACTTTCTTGGTCTGAAAGTGCTTTATATTCATCTTTTTTCTCAGGCTTTATGAATTGTTGTTCAACTAACACTTCATAAATTTTCTCTTTTTCTTGAGGAAGACTTTGCGCGATTTCAGATTCTGAACCGAGAACCTTCCAAAGTAGATTTCTTGTAATTAAATGTCCAACGAGTAAGGATACTATTAAAAAAACAATAGCTGCAGAGACAAGTAGCCTCTTCTCTCCTTCTTCTGATTCTTGGTAATCAAAAGAGAGTAGGTTCTTTTTTAGGCTGGTCCAGTCCAAGGTGCTCATATGCTTTTGTACTTACTACTCTTCCTTGTGGTGTTCGATCGATCAAGCCTATTCTGACTAAATAGGATTCATAATTATCCTCTATAGTTCTCTCTTCCTCACCCAAAATTGCAGAAATCGGTTTCAATCCAACTGGTCCTCCGTTGAATCTTTGTATTATGATACGAAGAATTTGCCTATCCACGTCGTCAAGTCCCAGGGAATCAATTCCCATTCTAGAAAAAGCTAGCTTGCAAGTTTTTTCAGAAATTTCTTTCTCTCCTGCTACTTCTGCAAAATCTCGAACTCTCTTCAACAAATGATTTGCAATACGCGGAGTCTTGCGAGATCTCTTCCCTATTTCAAAGTCAATTCCCTTGCCTAATTCTATTCCCAAAATCTTAGAGGATCTAGAAACTATAGTCGCCATTTCCTCATCCGTATAATAATCTAATTTGAGTTGAATTCCAAATCGGTTTCTTAGTGGTTCGCTAATGATTCCAGATCTAGTTGTTGCTCCGACTAAGGTAAAAGGACGAAGTGGAATCTGAATAGCCTGGGCTGTCATTGCCTCACCAGCTACAAAGTCTAAGATGAAGTTTTCCATAGCAGGATAAAGAAGCTCTTCCAGTTTTTTCTGAAATCCATGAATCTCATCTATGAAGAGAACTTCTTTGTGATTTAATTGTGTTAAAAATTTTCCAAGATCGGCTCCCCGTGAAATAGCAGGTGCAGAAGTCGGGGTGAAAGCTACTCCCATCTCATTAGCGATTATATTAGCAAGTGTTGTCTTACCTAGACCTGGTGGGCCAGAAATCAAGACATGATCCAAAACAACATTTCGTTTAACAGCTGATTGAATGTATACTCCAAGATTGGAAAGAATTGATTTCTGTCCTATAAACTCAGAAAGCCTTAAAGGTCTCAACCCAGGATCGTCATCCTGGGATTCTGCAAGGAGATTTGCTGATTTTAGACTTTCAGATTCTTGGGCACTCAGTTGGGTCTCGCTCTTAGAACTATAGAAGTAATAATTTCATTATTCCTTCGAATGAGTTTAAGTTCTACCCTTTTTCCAACTTTACCAGCACGAACCATAGAAACCAGATCATTGCTATCTTTCACTTCCTTCCCATCAAAATGTGTAATCACATCCATGATTTGAATTCCCGCTTGGTCAGCAGGGGAGCCTCTTTGGATTTGGTTCACCAAAGCTCCTTGGTCGATTTTTAATTTGAGTTCTTCCTTGATTTGGTCATTTAAAGAGTAAATTTCTACCCCTATCCAAGGTCGGATTACTCTTCCGTTTACTTTGATTTCTTCAGTAATTCGTTTTGCTTCATTGATAGGTATTGCAAAACCAATACCAACAGAACCACCACTCTGAGAAGCAATCATGCTATTAACTCCTATGACTTCCCCGTTGATATTGAGTAAGGGTCCTCCGCTATTTCCTTGGTTGATAGCAGCGTCGGTTTGGATATAACTCAAGCCTGAACTATTTAAACCACCTCTTTGTATTGCGCTAACTACTCCCACTGTGAATGACTGTTCGAATCCCAAAGGAGCTCCTATAGCAATAGCCCAATTCCCTACTTTTACTTGTTCAGAATTTCCTAAGGTTGCAGGTTTAATGGAATCTTTTGGTGCATCGATTTTTAAGAGGGCTATATCCATTAATTCATCGGAACCTATTAGCTTGGCTTCAAAAGTCTTTTGATTTTTTAATTTAACAGTAAGTTTATCCATGTCTTTGATAACATGATGATTTGTCAGGATATAACCTTCTGTATTCAGAATCACTCCAGATCCAAGACCTGTTTGTTTCTGTTGCATTTGTCTTCCGCTACGAGGATCATTTCCATAAAATCTTTCGAAAAATGGCCCGTTCATAAATGGATTTACGTTCACATTAACCGTACGTTCTGTAGCAATTGATACTACACTGGGACTTACTTTATCGAATACTTCTTCAAAAGCATTCTGTAGTATTATTGCTTGTGTCTGAGCTGGAGAGGATTTAGAATTAGGGTCTGCGTTAAGGAATAGAGAACCAGAATTATTAAATCCACATGTCAAGATGGGGGATAAAAAGGTTCCTATCCATAAAGAAATTGCCGCAACTGCGAGCATACTGGACTTATTAAATTTTTTCATAGATATTACCGGCTAGTTTTTGATTATTAGACAGTAAGAGAAGATGCTTGGTTTTCTAAATGATTGATAGTTTCTTGCAAAAGTTGAGAATTCTGTGCAAGTTCGCTAACTGCACCATCAAGATGACCTATTGCAGTTGCAACCTGCTCGGTCGTTGCGGTTTGTTCTCTAGAATTTATTTCTATCTCATTAGAAATTTCATTAATGTCTTTAAGAGAATTTAAAATTTCCATATTTATAGCTTTTTGGTCACGTAGACTTTCTGTTAAATGAGAAATTTGAAATGACAATTCTTTAAAATTCTTTTGTTGTTCAGCGATTCTAATGTTTGTATCAGTAGCTGATTCTGATCCTTTTCGAATCAATCCACCAGCCTGTTTGATGATTTTCTCTATAGTGCTTGCATTTTCTGCGGAGTTATCAGCTAACTTACCAACTTCTTGAGCTACAACAGCAAACCCTCTTCCATGTTCCCCAGCACGAGCCGCTTCAATAGAAGCATTCAAGGCTAGAAGATTGGTTCTATCTGCTATCTCGGACATGATCTGGTTCACTTCAGATACCTTCTGAAAAGACTGATTGATCTCCTTAAGTATAACATCAAGATTTTGAATGGATTGGAAAACCAACTCTCCAGATTCTCTGGAGTGTTTCATATTCAATGAAATTCCATCTGTTGTCTTGGATACATCTTGGAGAATAGTATCAAGGCGATCCGTTTCTTTAGATACATTGGATACTTTCTCGTTTTGGCTTTTTACAAAATTGGTCGAATTAGCCATAGAACTTGAAAACTCTTCCATAGACGCTGATATCTCTTCCACATTCGAAGCTTGGTTCTGAAGCTGATCATTGAACTCATTGATTGCCTTATTGAGTTCTGATATACTCATATTGAGTAATTCACCGATTGAATGAATTTTATCTTTTGAATTTTGCAATCGTATCTTATCTTTTTCCGCATTATTAAATTGCTCAGAAGCTTCTTCTTTCATTGCAATCAGTAATTTGATTACTGTTCTGACTAAGTAACCCGCGGCAAGTAAAAATAGTATTTTCAATATCTCATTGGAAGGAGGAACTAAGCCTGAAGTTTCTAATGCTTCGGGAGAATCAACAAATTGAACTCCTATTTGAAAAGCAGCAACATTCATAATAAGAATAAGGAATGCAGAATAGTAGGTGCAGATTAAAACAAAACCTGCTGAAAATAAAAAGGAAGAATAGATAATATAAAAATAATACAAAACATAGAGTATGGGATTTTTCATTATAAAGGAGGTTTCATTTATAGATTGAAATCCAGCAATAGTCACTGCAAATGCGATTGTAATATCAAAAATAATAAATATTTTAGCATAGAGTATTCTTAAGTTTTTGATTTTAATAAGATAGGTTTGGATTCCACCATATAAAAACATAAGAAAAATCCCAATGAAGTAAACCATAGTTTGAAAATCAGATGTTGTTTTCAAAGAAGCAAGAACTGCTACTATGTAAAATGCAGCCAAACTAAACCGAATGCGGTTAATAAAAATTGGCCCAAGTTCTCCGAGCTTTATGTTTTTTAATTTTATTTTAGTTTCAGTTGCCATATAAGAATTTTATGAATACACAATTCCAATATTTCATTATCGACATAGCAGAGGTCAGTTCTAAAACCTTGAAGTGAAATTTAATTCTATGTTCATAGATTCTTTGTCCTGAAAAACCTTTAAAATTAAAATGATTTAAATTCAGATTAAATAAAATAGCAAGGCTAGGAGGAAAAATGGCTTAGGTTTGCTTGAAAGATGCTACTGCCTCTTGCACTGAAGAAAAAACCTCTAAGTGACTTTCCATACCAGTCAATTTAAATACCTTGGCCACGGAACCAGATATTCCAGAGACCTTCAAATTGCCATGGTATTTCTTTAATTTGTACATGCTAGTAACTAGAGTTCCTATCCCTGAAGAATCCATAAATGGAACTTTCTCTAGGTTGATCACAATCTCATAGTGCTGATTCTTGACTATTTCGTCTATTGCCTCTTTCAGCTCTTTGGCATTGTATAGATCTACCTCGCCTATTATGTCTAGAACTGGAATAGAATCAACAACTCTGGGCAATATCTCCATACAATCTGAGTATTTGAGAGTAGAAGCATTTTGCAAAGAAAAAAAAATTAGAATGTTGAAAAATGAATTGGAGGTTGGTTGCAACCTCCAATCAATCCTTAAATGGCAGAGCTACCTTTTTCTCCTGTTCGGATACGAATGGCTTCTTCAAGTGGCATAACGAAAATTTTTCCGTCACCAATCTTGCCTTCTCCTGTCTTCGCACCTTTTAAAATTGCGTCTATTGTTGGTTTTACGAACTCATCATTAACTGCAATTTCAATTCGAACTTTTCTTAAAAGATTTACTTGGTATTCGTGGCCTCTGAAAACTTCAGTTTTGCCTTTTTGTTGGCCATATCCTTGAACATCACTTACCGTAAGTCTATAAATCTCATTTTTAGTCAGTTCGGCTTTCACCTCTTCAACCTTGTGTGGTTGGATAATCGCAACGATTAATTTCATTTTAACTCCTTACCTCATGGATAGAGTTACTCTTGCAAAAAAAGTACCTAAATACTAATTTTGGCATGAAAAAAATATTTGCGAAAAGGGCTCTAAATTTTAATGAATTTGCGATCATTTTACATGTAAGCTTGCTCAAATTATTTGCATTTTAGAGATGAGAAAATAAGAAAGTTTAGAATGTACGCATATCGCTGATTCGTACTTCATTCTCATTTTAACCATTTCACATTCTAAAAATTCCAAATCCAGAATCTTCTCTCTTCTGACCTTGAACAACTGCCAAGGAAAGTCCGAGAACACTTCTAGTATTTATAGGATCAATAATTCCATCATCCCACAACCTTGCACTGCTGTAAATTGCAGAGGATTTGGATTCATAATCTTCAAGGATGGGACGCTTAAATTCCGCTTCTTCTTCCGTGGACCAGGATTTACCTTCTTTTTCAAATTGATCTCGCTTAACAGTTGCTAATACACTAGATGCCTGTTCACCGCCCATGACTGAAATTTTAGCATTTGGCCACATCCAAAGGAAATTCGGTTGAAAAGCACGGCCACACATCCCATAATTTCCAGCTCCATAAGATCCTCCGATAATAACTGTTAGCTTAGGAACCCTTGTAGTCGAAACGGCAGTTACCATCTTGGCACCATCTCTTGCTATTCCTGCATTTTCATATTTCTTACCGACCATAAAACCAGTAATATTTTGTAAGAAGAGCAAAGGAATATCGCGCTTATCACAAAGTTGAATGAAATGTGCTGCTTTGAGTGCTGATTCAGAAAAAAGAATACCATTGTTTGCTATGATTCCAACGGGATAACCGAAAATTTTTGCAAAACCACAGACTATGGTCGTTCCGTATAATTTCTTAAATTCTTGAAATTCAGATCCATCAACCAACCTTGCTATAATTTCTCTAATATCCGTATTCTTCCGACTATCTTTCTGAAGAATCCCATATATTTCTTCTTCGGGATACAAGGGGTCTCGGTATTCAATCTGATTTTGCTTAGATTGTTTCTTAATATTTAAATTTCTAACTATACTTCTCGTTATCTCTAAAGCATGTGCATCATCTTCTGCATAATGATCCGTAACACCTGATATACGACAATGTACATCGGCTCCACCCAATTCCTCAGGCGTAACAACTTCTCCAGTTGCTGCCTTTACCAATGGTGGACCACCTAGAAAAATTGTTCCATTTCCTTTGACAATAACTGATTCATCTGACATCGCAGGGATATAAGCTCCACCGGCTGTACAACTTCCCATAACAACTGCTATCTGTGAAATTCCTTTGGCTGACATTTGAGCTTGGTTGTAGAAAATTCTTCCAAAGTGATCTCTATCAGGAAAAACTTCATCCTGCATAGGAAGAAAAGCACCTCCAGAATCAACAAGATAGATACAAGGAAGATTGTTCTGCATGGCAATTTCCTGGGCACGAAGATGCTTCTTTACAGTCATAGGATAATAGGTACCGCCTTTGACAGTTGCATCATTTGCGACAATCATACATTCGATGCCCTCAATGATGCCTATGCCTGTGATGATCCCAGCTGAAGGTACACTATCTTTGTATACATCTTGGGCTGCAAAAGCTCCTATCTCTAAAAATGCTGTATTTCGATCGACAAGACTTCTAATTCTTTCTCGCGCAGTAAGCTTACCACGAGCCTTGTGCTTTTGAATAGATTGCTCTCCACCCATTTCTTTGATAGAGTGAAGTACATTTTGTACGTCTTTAGATTTATTGATTAAGAATTCTTTATTTTGTAGGTAATCTGGGGAAGTTTTACTTACTTTTGTTGAGAGGATATCCATGGCTTTTTCCCCGGAATTTTTTTATTTGTATGTCGGTTCATAGCTTCCAGAAGAGGTTCAATTTTTTTGGCAAAAGATAAAGGTGCTTCTTCCATAGCCATATGACCAGCTTCAATTCTATGAATATAAGATAATCGCATAACTTCCATTAGATATTCTGTCTGCTTTTCGTTTTCTAGCCTGTCTTCAGAGCCTTGGATAATTTGCCTAGGCCCTACCATTTTCTTAAGTCCTGATTCCATGTCTCTTTGAGCATAAATAGTTGTATCTATATTAGAACAGAAGGCGGCAAGATTCAATTTTGCTGTTCCCTGAAATAATAATGTATAATAATCATTTGCTACTTCTTGACTCATAGGACGGGAAGAAGAATGAAAGAACAAATTGTAAACAAATCTTAAGACAATAGGATGCATGCAATAGGTGAAATACTTTCCAATAAATGGAATTCTAAATACTTTAACAGGTAGGGGAAATTTGATTTTCTTAATCTTTAGATACGAAGACAGAATTGAAATAGACTTTACTTTTTCTGGAAATTCATTTACCATTAAGAAAGAAATTGGTCCTGCATAATCGTGACTTACGATATGAACTTTTTCATCCCCTGCAATCTGCTCCAAGAAATCAGAAAGCATCTTAGCAAGCAATCTATGTGAATATGGTTGATTTGGCTTCTCTGAGAATCCTATACCTGGCCAATCAAGTGAGATAGCATTATAATTTTCAGAAAGGATTTCAATGACCTTTCTATAAGAATAAGAACTCGCCATTAGTCCCGGTAGGAGAATTACTTTATCCCCTTTTCCCTTGGAAATGAAAAATATTTTAGAATCAAAAACATTTATAAACTGTCCAGATTGGTAGTGGTTCTTTAATTCCCAACTTTGTTCTATCATAATATTCCTATTTTATGCAACGATTATAAAGAGAAGTTATGAGAGCTTCCTCTTCCATATTTAATACTATAGATCTTCTTGCCATGATTTTCTTAGTGTCTTGGAGAAATCGATCTAATCTATAATTTTGCCCATCATCTATCCAAGTAAATGGATATTTATAACCTGTTATACGATTGGATACTAAATTACAAGCTATATCAACAACTGTTCCTGTATTTAACATCACCCCAATTCCAACCTTGGAAAAGTCTGCTATGATAGATCCAAATTTAATTGTTCCTGTTTGAACTTTTCCAGATTGGGATGTTATTTCTATCATTCCATAATTATTCTTCAAATCACTTGTGGTTGATAAGGCTCCCATATTCACCCAGGAGCCTAAAAAGGAATGACCTAAGAATCCCTCATGGTGTTTATTCGAATAATCTTGTATGATAGAATTTTCGATCTCACCACCTATACGGCAATTTCTGCCGATAATGGAACCACCACCAATTTTTGCATTATCAATTTGAGAGTCCGCTCCTATGTAGAGTGGACCTTCAAGAAAAGAAAATGGGCTTATCTTAACATTTTTATCTATAACAATTGGACCAGATGTAGTATCTAGAACAACTCCAGGATAGATTTTCGCATCAGGATGAAGGAAGAGGTATTTATCTTTACCCACCAAATCAAAATTAGATGACTTCGGTTTGAACTTATTCTTCCATTTGGAAATATCTTTTGATAAGGAAATATCTTCATCTATGAATCTAGGTATATTTTGAATCAAATCCCAAGGTTGAAAATTCGAGGACTTTAATTCAAAATCATAATCCATTCCATCATCAGGGAGAATAAAAGGATGCTGTTTTAAGAAAAATTGATTAAACTCTGAATCTGAATTTTTATAATAGAGTTTTGCAGATGGATAGAGCTTTTTTAATTTTTGAAGAGAATTGAAATACCCAATTCGAAGCTCAATGAAAGATTTAAATCTAGTTAATACTTCAATTCCAGGAATCCCCGTTTCATCATGAATTAATATTCTCTTGATCTTCTGATTTGACATCTAAACTACTCAACTGTCACTGATTTAGCAAGATTTCTAGGTTGATCCACATTGCAACCTCGGTAGATAGCAATATAATAAGAAAGCAATTGCAAGGGTATAACACTGAGTAAAGGTATAAAGCAATCTTCCGTCTTAGGAATTTGCACAGTGTATTCTGACATGTTTTGAATGTCCTTATCGCCTTCTGTTACAATTGCAATTACCTTTCCTTTTCGCGCCTTTACTTCTTGGATGTTGGAAATGATTTTATCATAGGTTGCATCCTTAGTTGATATGAAAACCACAGGCATATCCTCATCTATCAAGGCTATAGGTCCATGTTTCATTTCGGCAGCAGGGTATCCTTCCGCATGGATATAAGAAATTTCTTTCAATTTCAATGCACCTTCTAAGGCTACTGGAAAATTGTAACCTCTTCCTAAATACAAAAAGTTCTTAGCAGATTGAAAAGTGGAAGCAATGCGTTTAATTGGTTCAGCATTTTCCAAAATTTTTTGGATTTTGTCAGGAATAGTATCCAATTCAAAAAGCAATTCACGGTATCTACTTTCTGAAAGAGTACCCTTCTTTAAACCTAGAATCAATGCCATCATTGCAAGAACTGTAACTTGTCCTGTAAATGCTTTGGTAGAAGCGACTCCTATTTCTGGCCCAGCATGTATGAAAGCTCCAGCATGAGAAGCACGCGCTATAGAACTTCCAACTACATTGCAAACTCCAAAGATAGTTGCTCCCTTGGATTTTGCTAATTCAA
The DNA here is from genome assembly GCA_002786225.1 of Leptospira sp. Classification (GTDB taxonomy): domain Bacteria; phylum Spirochaetota; class Leptospiria; order Leptospirales; family Leptospiraceae. The sequence continues at coordinate 43,225 of PEQN01000006.1, forward strand.
TTGCGGCTAAGGTATCTGCTGTCTCACCAGATTGAGATATTGGAATGACTACATCGCTTTCACGAATCACAGGATTTCGATAGCGAAACTCTGATGCATATTCAACTTCTACACTAATCCTTGCTATATCCTCAAATAAATATTCAGCAACCAAGGCAGCATGCCAGGAAGTTCCGCATGCAATAAAAATCAATCGATCTGTGTTTAAGAATTTATTCATGTACTGGCTCATGCCATTTAGAAAAAGATGATTATCCTTAGGGATTAATCTTCCACGCAAGCAATCACGAATAGATTTAGGTTGCTCATGAATTTCTTTGAGCATAAAATGTTCAAATCCACCTTTTTCAATGGACTCAAGTTCCATTTCTAATGTATGAACGAAAGGAGTTTTTACAACATCCTCAATACTTTTCAAAGTTAGTTTCCCATTTTTAATGACGGCTATTTCATAATCATCCAAATAAACAACATTATTCGTATATTCGATGATAGGCGTAGCATCAGAAGCTATAAAAAATTCTCCATCACCAACACCGATTACAAGAGGAGAACCTTTTCGAGCAGCGATCAATTGTTTGTCTTCATCCGATGAAAGGATGCAAATTGCATAAGCTCCAACAATTTCTTGTAGGCTTAATCGAACAGCCTCTTCTAAGGAACAGTTGTTGCTCTTTTTTATTTCTTCAACAAGATGTATAATAACTTCAGAATCAGTTTCACTTTTAAATTTATGACCTTTTTGTTCTAGCTCAGTCTTTAAGGATTGGTAGTTCTCAATAATTCCATTGTGGATGATAGCAAGCTTTCCATCCGAAGAAGTATGTGGGTGAGCGTTCACATCGTTCGGTTCACCATGAGTAGCCCAACGCGTATGTCCAATACCTAAAGTGCTATGTAAACTCACTCCAGAAATAGAAGCTTCTAAATCAGAAACTTTTCCTTTCTTCTTCATGATCTTAAGATCACCATTTAACAGAGCAATTCCAGCGCTATCATAGCCTCGGTATTCCAATCTCTTAAGACCTTTAATTATGATTGGGTAAGCTTCTCTTTTACCAATGTATCCAACAATTCCGCACATAGTATCTCCTTCTCTATTCGATTAAGATAGAGCTTTTTCCGTATTTTGTAAAATTTCGTTCAATCTGTCCTCCGAATCTGCTTCCGCTATGATTCGGACGATGGGTTCTGTATTGGATGGTCTTACATGAACCCATCCATAATCCCAAGAGATTCGCAATCCATCTTGGCTTGAGATAGTTCCGTCCGTAAATTTAGATTGCAATTTTGCAAACATTTCTTCCACCTTAGCACCCTCTCTAGAAAACTTGGTCTTCTTCATATGCAGTGCAGGAAGTTTATTATGCAAAGTATCTATGGATAGATTCTCTCTTGCCATCAAATTCAAAATATGTCCAATGCCAGAAAGAGAATCTCTACCAAAAGAATTAATCTTTGGGTCTATGACTCCACCATTTCCTTCTCCACCAAACATAGCCTTGGACTCTATCATCATGCTAACGACATTGGCTTCACCCACTTTGGATCTAAGCACTGTTCCACCATAGGCATGTACAACCTTATCAGAGAGAAAGCTGGAGGATTCATTCAAAACAACTCTAGCCTTTCCGACAAAATTAGGAAGAACCGACATAAGACTCAGAGGAACTGTATATTCTTCTGAAATAGCACCTTTTTCAGGAGTGAGAACCACCAAGCGATCTGCATCCGGATCAAGAGCAAAACCTATATCTACACCTAGCCTCTTGGTATCTTTGGATGTCTCAACCAAGGCTTCTTCTGTTGGCTCGGCTGGTCTTGGGAAAATTCCATCGGGAGTACAATTGATTTTGAAGACTTCGCAGCCTAGAAGTTCTAAAAATTCTGGAACTAAGGTACTCCCAGCCCCATTCACAGCATCAAGAAGGACCTTATATTTTTTATTTCGAATGGCTAGAACATCAATCTGAGCGAGAACAGAATCAATATGCAATTTGCTATCTTCATAAGATCTCTCCATTTTAGGACTAGCTAGAGGATCTACCTTAGGGTAGTGTTCGGATTTTAAAAATTCCAAGACTCTATCTATCTCTGCTTGGGAGAAAAAGAATCCATGCTTTCCAACAAATTTGAAGGCATTCCACTCTAGAGGATTATGAGAAGCGGTAACTATGACTCCAGCTGCCGCTTTTTTCGCTTGGACCACTGCTTTTACTGTAGGAGTGGGAACTATTCCAAGAGAAAGAACGGATTTACCCATGGAAAGGATGGCACCCGTTAACAGAGCTTCTATAAAAAGTCCACTGGGTCTTGAATCCCGCCCAATTACAACTAAATCACCTTCAATTGAGGCTGCAAATGCTCTAGAGAATTGAAAAATCGTATTTGGATCAAAGCCATCTTGGAGTTTTCCGCGAACACCGGAGACAGATACCATGATTTGAGAAAGATCTATCATTTCAGTAGATGGTAAAATTTCGAGGACTCTGGAGTAAATAGGAAAAGATTTCTTGCTAGGAGGAAATGGGAACCTGGGCGATGACAGGATTGAACTGCCGACCCTCTGCTTGTAAGGCAGATGCTCTCCCAGCTGAGCTAATCGCCCCTCAGGTTCACTCTTGCTATGAAATTGTAAGTGCTTGTACTGTCAAAGAAAAAATAAAAAAGACCCCGAAACGGAGTCTTATTTTAGAAAAGGGGGAATACTTGAAAGAAAATTGTAGATTAAGCCGTAGCTGTTGGTGCTTGGCTCTTGTGAATAGCAATCGCCATTCTTGATTTCTTACGATCTGCGTTTTTAGGATGAATTAAATTTACCTTAGCTGCCTTATCAAGTAAAGAAGAGTAACTTACATACAAGGTTTTAGCCTTATCTACGTCACCATCTTTGATGGATTTAATAATATTTTTAGCAAAAGTTCTAATTTTAGATTTTTTCTGGGTATTGAGCTCAGTTCTACGAGCTGTTCTTCTTATGTCTTTTTTCGATGAGCGTAAATTTGCCACGGTATTCCTCTTTTTTTACTAGATTTTAGAGAGTATATCATAAGTCGATAGTTTTTTCCCAAAATTCTTTGTTTGTACTAAGCAAATTCGGAAAGATATTTCTAAGGAGATTGTATGGAAATATATTGCACGATAGAATTGGGCTTGAGTAGATATTTGAGAGAATTGAATATTTCGCCTAACATTTTATTCAAAATGGCGATCTTAGATCCTCCTTCACCTGAAAATAGCTTTTTAAAAGCTAGGAAGCGTTTTCTAAAAGGAATTCATCTAGAATGTATGCCAGAAGAATTCGATTTTTTATTTACACAATCCTTCCATAATGGAAAATACATCGGAGAGATGGCTGAAGAATATATTTTGCATGCCTTCCTAAAATATATACACTAATGAGTAATAATTCTGATTACATAAGGGTTGATTCTATCACTGATATTGATCCTAATAAGCTTACCCTATCCTACGTAGGGAAGAAATTTATTGATAAAGACAACAATCGCTTTTCTATCCGATTCAATAGAGAATCGAGAAAGATGGAAATTGTAAAAATAATTATAAGATCAGGTGGTAAGATCCAAGAAGAATCAGCACTCAAGCCTTGGGAGGCATCAACTTCTATAGACAAAGAGAAATTGGAAAGATTGAAATCTAGCCAAACGCCAATTAGTATTGATGATGCTAGATTCAATGTTAGCACTAAACCTAGTGCGGATAAAAATGAAACCAGCCCACAAGCCAATCCTAAAGAAAAATTAATTCTTTCTGAAAAGAAGAAAGAATTGAGAAATTTGCGAAGTCAAAATGAAGATTGGAACCTATCTGGATTGGACTTAGATGTCGGTATTGAACCATCTTTTCGAAAAAGCGCTGAAAACAAGAACCAATTAGGCGATACGTCAAAAATGCCTTCAACTCAGAATGACAGTTTTATGGAAGAAGAGTTTAACCAAGAGCCCTCCTTGAATCGAACTCAACATTTGAATGCAGATTCAGAAGCTGATTTGAATATCAATTCAGAATCTAGTAAAATTCAAAGCTCACCAGAATTAGCTAAAAACTTAGAAAAAGAAGCTAAACGAAAATCTCTCAACGAAATTACACGAATTGAAGAAATGATGAAAGAACTCGAAGTTGTAAAGAATAGAATTAATTCTGTTTTGATCAATATAAAGTCATCCCGAATCTTCGAAATAACAGGTGATCCATCTGAAAATCAAAATATCATCGGAAACCTAACGCGCGATTTTGATGTAGAAGCATTTCAAAATCTAGACAAGCTTTCTAATTATTTGAAAGAACTTATTTCCTATCCAAGAGCGATTAATTACTATACTGCTAAATTCGAACGCAGTAGAAAGGATGACTTAAGAGAAGCTAGATCTGAGAAAGAGAAGCTCGATTTAGTAATTCGATGGGAGATGCAAGAAGGATTTACACTTTGCCTTGATAAATTAAAGGTCCTAATTTTGAGTTTATTGAATGTTTTGAATATGAAATCCGATACTCATATTAAGCAGTTGCAATATCCAAATCAATTGATGTTTACGGATGCTAAAAATGCTGCAATCTACTGTTCACAAGATGTAGAGAGACTGATTCGTGAATTAGAAGATTGGAAATATAAAACGACATAAAGGCTAATTATGAGTTTGAATATACAAGAAGTGAATGAAATCCTTGATAAACTAAGAATTGAATACAAGAACTATTCTAAAGAAAATCCCAAAGCATTTGATCTAGCTGGATTCGAGAAGCGCTATCTACAAACCTTACAAATGAAAGGAAATGTAGTTCGATTCTTGAACGATGAGGTTAGTTTTCTAGAACAACTGAAAGCTAAACACAAGGAACTGATAGCAAAGAAAGAAGCGGGAAAGGGAGCTACCATAAACAAAATTATGGATGAGGCAATCTCGAAGTTAGAAAAATATCCTAAGATAGATTTCCATCCTATCGCTAAACCAGAGATTCGATATTTTTATGGGGCACTTAAAGATTTTGGAGAGATGGAATTGCAAGCCTTGATTCATATTTTTAGAGGAACTCCTGAATATAGTATGTTTAACGATCTAATACATACCATTGAAAGAATAGCAATTTCTAGAGGAAATATGTCTTCTGCTCGCATAATTGAACATACCAAAGCATTGTTAGATGCCAATGGAAATCAAATGCAAATGGAAAAAGATACACAGGACGTTCTTAAATCTACATCCCTAGCCTTAAAAAAAATTGCGGATCATTGCAAAGAATGTATCATGAAGAAAAGAATCAGTCCAGATCTTCCTATGCGTATTGATGAAAAAACTTATCCAAAGACAGTGGAGTTAAATAAGTTAACTCACAAGACTGCTCTTGAAAGTATAATTCAAAAAATTGAAATCATACTAGAAGATTTCCGCATGACCGCAATAGTTGGAAATTGATTTATGAATCCATACATTCTTGGAATCTGTGATACTATAGAAAATGATATCGCTAATTACCAAGAGCTAAGCAATGTTGAAAAATATTTTGCCCTTCTTAGTAAATCAGTAGATGGACTATGTGATTTCTTAGGAACTACTCGGGCTCAAATAAGTCAGCACCTAACAGATTATGTTAGTATAGATGCAAATTCTCTAGCAAGAGAAGGATATGGGCAAACAGTCAAAGATGCTAATGAATTAGGTTTCACTGGTATCCAATCGCATATAGTAGACTTAGGAGGAGCTTCTGTTGCAGGAGCCATAGGCGAAGCTCATAGAATTGCAATGAGCAATCCTTATGCAGTGGTATTAATAGCTGGTGCTGATGTTCCTAAATCAGCTTTCAAGCAAGTCTCAGATTTGAAACGCTTAACCAAAACTGTAGCTCATCCTGAATACGAGATTCCTTATGGAGCGACCTTGATTGGAATGTACGCTCTCATGGCAAATCTTCAGATGGAATCAAATGATATAACTCTTGATGATTATATTTCTATCACCAAAAAATTCAGATCCTACGCTATCGATAATCCTAGGGCATTTTATTATAATAAGGAAGTATCAGACAAACAATTAACAAAGCCCCTTGCGAATCCATATTCTACACCAATGATAGCTATTGTTACAGATCATGGTTTTGCAACTTTAGTTGTTGGTGCAAAGGCTTATGATTCTTTTGTTAAAGAAACAGGGATTAGAAACAATCTAGCAAAACTTGCAATTCTTGGGTCAGGACATTCTATTCACTCTGAATTTTTTACTTTAAAAGGTAAATTAGAGAGCCCATCTGGACTTGCCGCTGAGCGTGCATTTTGTTCTGCTAATTTAAAAAGATCTCAAGTTGAATATGCTTGGATCTATGATTGCTTTATAGGAATGATCATTTCCCAAGCCTCACAGTATTTTGGAGAGAATCCAAAAAAAGTAGCTGAGTCATTAAAAAATGGAAATATTCCGATTGGAGATAAAGAAATTCCGATTAATATGGGAGCTGGAATTTTAAATTACCAAGCAGCAATGTCAATGTCCGGAGCATGCGGTCTTGTTGATATACTAAGTCAGTACAACTTGTCCAAATTTAGAATAAATCATTGCTTGGAGAAATTTCCACAAGTTAGTCTCTTAGGAGGTAATGGAGGAATTGATTCTATCAATACTGTTGTGTTATTTGGAACAAATACATCCCACAATGCCGAAGTTCAAAAGCCTAGAGTGCATAGAAAATTATCCCTCAACCCTATAAACAAATTTTATAATGATTCTAGTATAAATTCCTTAGATGCTATTTTATTTTCAAATACACTCATTCAATTCAATCCTGGTGCAGATAAGAAAACACCTTATGTCCTTGCCCTAGCTAAATTAGAAAATGAAAGTTTTATTATGGTCAATCTTTATGATAATATGGAAAATGTATTAAAATCTACAAATGGTCTAATGAATGGCAAGACTAGAATCCGGCTAATTCGTCAAGAAAGTGTTTGGATAGGAATTGTAGATTAAAGGAGTAACTTATGTCCATAGAATGGAATGATAAATACAAAACAAATATTATAGAGGTTGATACTCAACACAAAAGATTATTCACTCTAATGAAAGAATTAGAAACTCTTTATAATTCACATAAAGGTTCTTTGGTTGGAAATCAAAATACTATCCAAAAAGCAATTAGCGATTTAGAACAATATACGATCAGTCATTTTTTAATCGAAGAAAGGATCATGGAAGAAAATAACTACCCAGACCTAGAGAACCATAAACTCCAACATGATAAATTTACGGACAAGATTCATGAATTTAAGGAAATTTTAAAAGTTAAAAATAATCTACAAGAATCAGACATAGAAGAAAATCTAGATCATATTTTGAAGTTCTTAGGAACATGGTTAACAAATCATATTATGATCAAAGATATGGATTATAAACCTTTTATTAAACATGTGTTATAGAATTTTCGTTGGAATTGTAAATGTAATTTTAGTTCCTGAATCTTTTGTTGAGTTGATTTGAATCATTCCGTGAAATGATGTTATGATATCATAAACGAGAGGTAAGCCTAAGCCTGTTCCAGGTTCTCCAAAAGTTCCTAGGGTTGTGGTTCGGATTTCTTTTTCAAAAATATTTGGTAACAAGCTAGGATCAATTCCTGTTCCATAATCTTGAATAGAAAATTCAACTCCATCCATTAGTTTTGTACATTCAATACTTATTCTACCTTCTTTATTTGAAAATTTGACGGAGTTAGTTAAAAGATTCATAAAGACTTCGTTCAAAAGATTCTTATCTGCCTCAATGACTAAATCCTTATCAACTGCATTTTCTATTTTAATTTTCTTCTCTTGAATTTGTGTCCAAAGTTTATTGATTACTTTTTCAACCTCAGAAAAAGCACTATAAGGTAGAAGTTCCAACTCAAATTCACCCGATTGCAATCGGTTGATATCTAATAATGTCCCAATTAAATTTAAAGAATTTCTAGAGCTCATTTCAGCTCTTTGAATGAATAATAGTTTCTCCTCATTCGACATTTCATTTATTTCACTTTTCAAGATGCTTAATATTCCAATAACAGAGGCAATCGGTGATTTAAGATCATGAGAGACTAAAGAAATAAATTTATCTTTTAGCTTATTCGCATTTTCAGCCAAGACTTTGGCATTTTCTAACTCAATAGTCCTTTCTTTTACTTTCAAATCTAAGGATTTCTGCAATTCTTCTAATCTATAATACGCCATAGAAAATCGTCTTGATAGCATTATAGTTTGTGAAAAAAGAAAAATCAATAAACCCCAATTTGCATAATAACCCGTTCTAATTATTAACATTTGGTTCAATATATCATTGATTGCTATGATAAATAGAAAAATCGAGCCATTAAAAAATATTACACTTCCTTCTCTCTTCTGAAGTAAGGCACGAATTAAAATATAAATACAATAAATTATTCCAACAACCATCAACAATTGATAAACTGCAATTAACTTCATATAGAAATTGGAATAGCTCAATAGAACAATTAGTACAAATATTATTCCTGCGAAAGAAATAATTTTTATTGGAATCTTATGAACTTCATTTGGGAAGATTGATTGGAGAAAATAGATAAAGAATGGTAAGGATATGACAAAAGTTAATAAATCTAATTTATGAATATAAACCCAATATTCATCGGGAAATACTTCATAGAGAAAAACTGATCCAGTAAAGAAAGTTCTAAAACTAACATCCAAACAAAAAATAGAAAACATTAAAGCTGATTTATCACTTTTGCGCATAATATAAATAATTAAATGATAAAGGCCCATCATGAATGTAGCTCCAAAAACCAACCAACCAATTGCATTTTCATTTTTCTTGCTTTCATTGAAATATTGGATATCGGACAGATTAATGGATTTTCTTAATCCCCCAGTTGGATGATAGAAATTAGATATTTGTAAACATAACTCGAGTTCATCTCCAAAGGAATTATCTAAAATAAGGCTTGGATGCTTATAGGATGGAACCATTTCGGTTCGAGATTTTCCTATTCTTCCATTTTCTTTAACCAATACCCCATTGATATAGAATTTAAATGCCGTTGAAGTATCGTTAAATTAAAAAATTAGATTCTTTGAATCTTTGGGAAGTAAAACTTTTAATACATAAGTTCCTATTCCCTCACCTGATTGAACCTTACCATAATGATTGTGGTTGTTCCAGGTACTTGGAACTTTTATGATACTGGGATTATTTATTGTGGATTTGTAATCTTGAAATTCAGGATTGAATAACCATTCCCCATCTAGATTGACTGTTTGGATTTTTTTGGTATTCCAAGTTCTTAAATCTAGAATTCCCTTCTCTGCCTTGGCATAGAATTTTAACTCAGTAGAAATGTTACATTTTAAATTAAGAAGTAATGGGAATAGAAGAATGAATGTATGAGCTATATATTTTTTCATTTTTATAAACACATACGTTTCCACTTTTAACTTTAAAACTTACGTTTAAAGTTCAGAAATAAATTCTATATTAATAGAAGTATCAAAACTAACAAAATCATAATTGCGGCACCAGCTATCACTAAGAGCCCCATATTGTTTGCAGGTGCATTACTTCTATCTATCTTGTTCTTTACAGCTCTCTTTGGCGTAGCGATTCTCACTGGTCTTTCTTCAATTGCATGAAGAACCGTATTTGCTGGTCCTTCTGCAAGTATATGATATTCATTTTTACCATTGACTATTGTTATAAATTTACCAACTATAGGTAGCAAATTTCCATCTTTGTCTACTACATCTAAAGCCTTCGCTGTTGTTTTATCTTCCGGACTTGAATAAGGAAGTTTGAATAAAATTTCTTGCCCTTCTATTAAATCATCGAATTCAACACCTGAAACAGGGGAAAGTATTGATTCACATTTTAACTCACGGGAGTAGCTTTTAACAGTTGCATCTATGAGTTTTTCAAAAGGTAGTAATTCACGTTCATCTTCTTTGAGTGCAGCTTCTTCCTCTTCATTAAGTGGTGGATTGATAGGTGAAACGATACCTTGCATAGGATTTTTATATCGAAATTTGACCGAAGATATTCTTTCAACCTCAGCCGTAATCTTTACACGATTCACTTTCACATGTTTAATAAAACTTTGCTGTAAAAGGTTAATAGTATTCGTAGCATCTCGCTTCTCCCAAGCAGGAATTGAAACTTCAATAACAGACGTTACAATAGATTTATAAACTGCTCTACCTACCATATCTGATACACTGTTATCAACTCCTCCCGCATTGGCTACTGCAACAAAATCACGAGATAGTTGTTGGTAATCTTCGAAAGTATGAATCTTTCGAAGTAAGGGAGAATTACCAATTAAGGAGTAAACTTCAAGAATTCTTTTCTTGTACATAGATATGAGGACCATCAGCATACCCGCTCTGTTCTCAACATCGACTTTAATTTTTAATAAAAAAGCATCTTGGATTCGACCATTGATCAGTTCTTTAGCTTGGTCTTCGTTGTTTACAGACTCTAAGGCAATATTTATTTGTTCAGCTTGTACTTTTAATTGATCTTTAGGTTGGTTCTGTTGATCAGTCATTAAGATAATACTTCCTTTATTTGCTTTAAGCTAAGAGAGTCAGAAATAACTTGTTGACCATTGTAAATCACTGGAAGAACAGAGTTTGGTTTCAGAGGAATCTCTACTTTTGCTATAGTTATATTTGCGAGATCAGAAGAAATAACTATAAAATTCTTTCTATCAAATCCACTTTGTGATAATAAAATTTCTACCATTGTAATGCCCATACCAGCACCTTCAGTGTTATCACCATGAGCCATGAAAAATTCAAATAGATTATCAAATTTCTTTGCATGCTCAAATTTTTCACGAACCCTATCTTCTTCCACTGGTATAAGAGAAAAATTATTCATAACGAGTAATGCAACACTGTCTTCAGAATGAATAAATGTGATTTTTATGAAATAATTATTTTCCTTCATTTTGCTTCGATATGCTGGAAACTTTCTTTCGTTTAGATAGCTTTTGAATCTTTCCATTCCCTTGCGATAATCATGCTCTTCTTTGATATTCAGTCCCATTTCTTCAAAGATCATCCGTTTAATTGCTGCCTTAGTGGAATTGGCTATGAGCTCTTTGGCTGCGGTATAAAACAATTCCATGAGATCTTGCCTTCCATAATTTGTAAGGGTTTTCTCTAAAATATATTTCAACTTAGCTTCGCCTAAATTGCCTAAGACATAAGTAATTAGAGAAAGCTTAGTGCCTTCTTTAATAGCACGATCAATCAGATCGCGTTCTGCTTTAGGAATTTCTAAGTCAACTATCGACAAGTTTAAATCCTTGATTCTAAAACTTTCATTACCTTTTCAATATTAGCTTCGCATTCGACAATACGGTTGATTAGACGAGAATCTGTGTTCGGAATCTCGCCCTTATGGTACTGAACTTTAAATTCTGTAAATTTTAATCCATGAGCAGTTGAAATTACAACAACTTTATCATTCTTTTGGATATTTCCCGATTCGACTAGCTTGAAAGTAGCTGCCAATGCAACTCCCGTATGAGGGCAATTGTACAAACCATAGCGATCTGCTCTGTGTGCGGCGTCCGAGAGTTCTTCTTCAGTAGCGATTTCCACAACTCCTTGAAACTTCTGCAAAATTTTTACTGCTTTTTTTACTGAAACAGGATCCCCAATTTGAATCGCTGATGCTAAAGTTTTCTTTGCTGTGATAGGAGAGAATTCTTTATAACCTGATTTAAAGGATGCATACAGTGGGCTTGCATTCGCTGCCTGAGCTAGACATATTCTAGGGAGTTTATCGATCAATCCAAGATCCTTCATCATTTCAAACCCTTTGCCAAGAGCAGAAACATTTCCCAAATTCCCACCGGGAATCACAACCCAATCAGGAACCTGCCAAGCCAATTGCTGTGCTATCTCTATAGAAATTGTTTTCTGGCCTTCAATTCGAAGTGAATTCATAGAATTAGCAAGGTAGATATTTTTTCTTTGGGTGACTTGCTTCACAATATTCATACAACCATCAAAATCTGTTTCAAGTGCTAATACAAGTGCTCCATTCGAGACGGGTTGAATCAACTGTGCAGCTGAGACCTTATTGGCTGGTAGAAAAATGATAGAAGGAATCCCAGCCTTTGCCGCATAGGATGCTAGAGCCGCAGAAGTATCACCCGTTGAGGCACATGCCACCGCTTGGATGTCTTGGCCCTCAGCTCTCATTTGGTTCACCTGGGAAACCAAAACTGTCATACCAAGATCCTTAAAGCTACCTGTGTGGGAAATTCCACACTGCTTGACAAAGAGTCCAGAGAGACCAAGTTCTTTTGCAAGACGACCAGTATCGTATAAATGAGAATTCCCTTCTCCCGAACTTACAATATTTTCATCATCGATACTGGGAAGAACCCATTCCTTCTTGGACCAGACTCCAGAATTGTTTGGTTTATGAATAGAGCCTAGCCTGGAATCAAACTTTTCTCTCCATTGCTTTCCGGAAAGTTTAGAAAGTTCATTGATATCATGTGAAACTTCTAAGAGCTCACCATCATCCTTGCAAGTATAGATGATTTCATTTAAAGGATACTTGCGACCACAACCTTCTTTGATACATTGGAATTCAGCGTTAAATTTTGGTGTTGATAAAGACATGCAGATTCTAATGTTTTTATATTGTAGAAGAAATTCCACGATTTTTTATGGGGAAGCGAGAGAACATAGAGAAATTGAACCAAAAACCCTATTCTAAACTACTTAGACGATTTCGGTATTTTCTGATTTTAGCTTTGGTTGCTATTCTCATAAGAACCTTTATCTTTCAAATCTATGTAGTTAGTGGTAATTCCATGGCACCAACCCTACGAAATGGAGACATAGTTTTTGTTAGCAAGCTTGGATTTCCTGTTTTTGGAGAATTTTTCCCTTTTGATTTTATCTATGGAAATCCATCTCTGAATCGACTTGATATTGTTATCTTCGAAGACCAAAATTCTGAAACAAGCATCAAAAGATTGGTTGGGGAACCTTCTGAATACTACGAAATTAATTATGGCAAGGTAATGATTGAATCAAATGTCTTGCAAGAAGAATATCTTCCAGACGGCTCATTGACCTCTGAACCTTCCAATAGTATGTTCTACCAATTTCCTAATAGTCCATTTTTAGAAATGCAAAAATCTGGCAGGATACCAGATAACTATTATTTGTTGTTAGGCGATAATAGAGAATACAGCACAGATTCAAGAAGTTTCGGCTTAGTTCCATTAGAGAAAATGCGTGGCAAGGTTTTCTATACATTCCAATGATGCAACTTCAGAAAACTAGACTAACGTACTTCATTGGCTTTATATTTATACTCTTTAATCTACTTCTTGTTCGTGTAGTTTATTTAGTTTTCTTCAATGATAAAATCAAGAATTATCAAATCAATAAAAATGTAAAACGAGGAATGATTCTAGACAAGAGAGGCATTGAGCTATCGGTCTCTACAGAATCTGCAACCATAGGTATCAATCCAGCAAACGTATATGATCCTTATTTTACAGCCCAATACCTTTCAGAACCTTTAAATATTCCTCAAGATAAATTAGAATCAACAATTAAGGAAAAATCAAATTACTTTTTGCTGAAGAGAGAAATAGATAAAGATATAGGAAATAAAATTGCTAACCTAGCCTTGCCTGGAGTTCGCGTAGAAAAAGAATTCAAAAGAATCTACCCCCAAGGAAAACTCGCTTCAAATTTACTTGGCTTTACTGGTCTGGATGATGATAAGGCTTTGGCTGGACTTGAAAATGAATACAATCTAGAATTGATGTCTCCACCAAATAGCTCCTCGGAACGTGGCAATGATATCCATCTCTCTCTGGATAGTTTAATACAATACAATCTTGAAAAAGCTTTGGCGAAAGTATATAAATCCACTGAATCTACAAGAGCGATAGGAATCTTTATGGATATTGATACAGGTGATATCCTAGCTATGGCTAGTTATCCAAATTTTGATCCCAATCAATACAATAATTATCCTTCAAACAACCATACCAACTGGGCGATACGACATGTGTATGAACCAGGAAGTACGATGAAAATTTTTATTGCTCTAATGCTTGCCAACGAAGGTGTGCTAGGTGATAATGAACGTTTCTATTGTCCTGGTTATATAGAATTTGGCAATTCCTTGATTCGTTGCACAGATAAACATGGATCTGTAAACTTGGAAGAAATATTACAATATTCCTGCAATGTGGGTATTATCAAGGCTTCGCAAAAGGTCTCAGATAAAATATTCCATTCCTATTTAGAAAAATTTCATTTTGGCAAAAGGACAGGCTTTCTTAGCAACGAGAACAAGGGCTATCTACCCCCTTTAAATAAATGGAAGCAATCTACTCCTTATTTTTTATCTATAGGCCAAGGACTTTCTGTAACCCCCATACAACTTGTAGCATCCGCTGCAAGTGTAGTGAACGGTGGAAGATTTATCAATCCTAGACCCGTAACAAAAATTACCAACTCTTATGGCGAGCTAGTTCACCAATTTAGTGTTAAATCTACAGATATAGGAATCAAGAAGTCATCTCGTGATTCCATCCTTAAAGCAATGACTAAGGTTGTAAAATCGGGAACAGGAAAGAATGCTTACTTAGCAGACATTAGTATAGCTGGCAAAACTGGAACCGGTCAAAAGGCAACACCAGGAAAAGGATACCAAGAAGGACTTTGGTCAGCGTCTTTTCTTGGCTTTTTCCCTGCTGAAAATCCTAAAATAGTAGGTTTAATTCTTTTTGATGAACCAGCGGGCAATGTGTATTCTGGAGGAGGTCTTGCGGCACCAGTGTTTCGAGAAGTTGTAGAAGGAATTCTTCCCTTACTGGATCGCAATGAACCACTTTTAAGTTATAAATTAAAACACATCCAACCTAAAAAGTTTCTAGTCAACCCAAACCTCGCTCCAAATTTAATAGGACTGAGCTTAATAGAAGCTATTGCTGCCTTGAATGATGCTAAGATTCGATTCACAGTCTCTGGAAGTGGCTTTGTCCTAGATCAAACTCCTAAGCCTGGAGAACCAATCAATGATAAATCAGTTATTCGCCTAACTCTTGAAAAATGAATTCTATCTATCAGAAAAATATTCAATCCTTAAATGAAAAAATACGAAATATTTTATCTAAGATCCAAGAGATTGAAATGTTGGATTTTGTATTGGAGGAAGCTAAGACTAAAGTTCCTATACTTAGAATTGAAAATCACTACCTTCATAGCAAGCATGATCCCATTAAAGAAGCATCAAGATTTGCAACCGAACTTCCTTATGATGGAAAAGAAAGAATTTATTTATACATAGGTGCGGGTCTAGGTTATATCATTCAAGAGTCACTTGCTAAAGAGAATCTAAGTCATTGTTGGATAGAATCCGATCCAAGGATTCTCAAATTGGCTTTAAGTCTTTATGATTATTCATCTTATCTTATAAATCAAAAATTACAAATTCTAATTCATCCTTTCACAGAAGATGATTTATATGAAGCCTTTAAAGGTAAGTCCACAGTTCCAGTAACACTAGTGCCTCATAGAGCAAGCTTCCAATGGAAGGAAAAAGAATACATTTCGATTAAATTTATCTGCGAAAAGTTTTTTCATAAGAAAGATGTAAATCTAGCAACCTTAGTTCGATTTGAGAAAATCTGGACTAAAAATATGATCTTGAATCTACCAAGTCTCATAGATCTGCAACCTGTCTCAAGATTATTTGGAATTGCAAAGGACTGTAATATACTTGTTGTTTGTGCTGGTCCTTCTTTAACAGAAAGTATACCTGAAATTATAAAGTATAGAGATCAATTTATACTTATTGTGGTTGATACAGCACTTGCAATTTTAGATGCCTCAGGAATTGAACCTGATTTAATTTATTCTGTAGATCCTCAATCATTAAACAGTTATTATCTGGAAGGATACAAGGGAAAAGGGAAATTAATTTTTGATCCAACATCAACTTACTTAAGTCTACGATTGAATATTGGTCCCAAGGAAGGATTCTTTTCATCTTCTCCTTTTCCTTTCATTAAAATCCTGGATGAAGTTTCTCAAGAAGAAATTGGTGAGATTCCATATGGAGGTTCTGTATCTACCAATGCTATAGCTCTTGCTAAACTCATGGATGCAGATAAAATTTATATTACTGGTCAAGATCTTGCTTTTTCCCACAAACTCGCCCATGCCAAAGGTGCGATCTTGGAAGAAAGATTAAATCATCTTGAATCCAGAAAATTCAGAAGAGAAAAGCACAACCAATTTCAATTGAGTGCATTACCAAAATTATGGGAAAAGAGTTTAGATGGCAAGAAGATTCACACAAATGAAAAGTTAGTTATCTTCCGAAATTGGTTTCAAGAAAATGCAAAAGAAGTCATCAATCTAACAAATTCAGGATTAAGCATAGAGGGATTGCGTACGTCCCATTTTCAAGATGAATTTGAGAATTCTCAAAGAACCATTTTAGAAGAAGATTCTAAGAAAGAAATTATTGCCAAGCAATCAAGCAAATTCAAAGAAAAAATGGATCTCATTCGAAATACACAAGAACGAATTCAATCCCTCTGCTTAGAAAAAAAAGCCTGGCTGCAACCTAAAGCCTTACTCAAGAGTTTAACAGAATTGCAGATTCAGCTGAAGGAATTTTTACCTGAAGTTGAAAAGGGAGTCAAGCTAAGTTCATTGATATATAAAAACATAGAATCAGGTTCTGAAAATGCTGAATATCTTTCCAAGAAAATCCAAGAAATGAATCAAGTTGATGAAGCAGTGTCTACTCGAAAAAATTTAAATCAAATACTTTCTACTAGTTTACAAAGAGTAATTTTCTCAGTTACAGAAGGGTATGAGGCCAACCTCAGCGTCCAAGAAAGAGAAAATGAAAGGCTAGGAATCGCAAAAAAATCCATACTACTCTATGAAGGATTGAGAAATTCCATCCAAAATTTCAAATTCCATATCTCCAGAGTCATACTGCAATTATCAGATGAATCATAATTTTTTGTTTTTCTTTGCAATTATAATTTTGAAGAAACAACCGATAGATCTAGTATGATGCTTTCAAAAAATAAAAAATACTATCCTTGGGTTCTTCTTATTTCTTGCTTTAATATCATATCTTGCGCTAGCAAAACACAGATACCGATAGAAGAACCACCTAAGAAATCAATCAGAGAACAATTGAGCAAAGAGACTCGTGATTCTATTCTACTTTCTGATAGAGTTGTATATTATGAACTTCCTGAAACATCGATAACACAAAATCCTGAAGACTATTTAACTTTCTCTCAACCAGTAAAAAATTCAACTTATATTGATAGGTTTAAGACCTTGGTTACTTCCAAGGAACAGACTTATTTAGAAAAGCCACCTAATAACTGTTTGCCGACTTATAACTCCGCCTTAGTTTTTACTATTAGTGAAAAGAAAAATATTATTTTATTCTCAATAAACTGTGCTGTATTGTTTCTCTACAATGATAAACTGTTTGTAGACATCTCAGAAAATCTAAATCAATTGGAAGACAACTTCCGAATGATTCGATCTGGAAGATAATTCAAGAAAAATATACTATGCTAATTTAAAAAAAATCTGGTTTTGATGGAATTGTTTTATTTACCAATTCCATCTATTGACTTGGTAGATAAGAAAAATACACATCTGTACTAAATGGAATCTCTTTAGAAAAATAGACATTAACTTCTACTGGAAAGCTTTTTAATGCTGGAATTTTATAATCTTCCTTATCCGTGGCAAGATATTTTCTCTCCAAACCTATAATCGATCCATCTTTGTTTCGCATAACAATTATAATTTGCGGAAAGCCAATAATAGAATTTGTTTTATTGATGAAATTTGTTTTGTAAGTCATAGTATAATTTGATTTTGTCCAGCGTCCTGGTCCAAATGAAACTTGAACATCCTGGATTTTATTTTGGTAAAAAGGTTCACTGTCGGCATAGAAAAACAACTCTCCTTTTCCATCCCATCCTTTTACATAAATTTCAAAAGGTACTTTTTCACCTGGCAAAGTGAACGCATTATAAGAACTTCCATCATAATATTTCGTAGAATCCTTTTCTAAAGTTACGGAAACCCGGATTGGACCTAGAGTTTTAGAAGTAACATTTTCAACGATGCCAAAAATCTTGACATCATTTCCTGAATTAAGAATTGAAAACTCATTTATGTTTCCTATCGTCTCACCAGTAGTTTCTACTTCTTCGGTTGAAACCGTATTTGCATTTGGTTCAGTGGCATCCGTATCAGAGCTAGAGGATGAGTTCAAAGCAACTTCTATTTCTTCCATAATGCTATTGAAGAGATTTTTCTTATCTTCCAACCATATTCCAAGACTTTCAGTGATGTTTAGGTTGGAATTTCCAGTTGCAGTAACATTAACACCAGGATCGGTCTCAGTTGTGGTATCATAATTTGAAAAATTGAAATAAGCATAAATGGCTCCTGCTATTACAACTAGGAACATTAGATTCTTCAAAGCACTGCCAATATTTCCAGCTGTGCTTCCGCCATGTTCAAAAGTTTTCTGATCTGGAAAATACTTTCCTTCATGATCGTTATGTTTATATGGCTCTCTAAAATCCGTCATAGTGTACCTAACCTACCGTCTTATACTTTCTAATGATACAAAATCTTTTGTCAATTATTAAATTCTTTCATTCTACCAGACTCAAGGATATTTTGCAAAATATAGCAAATTATTTGAAATTTTGGTTTTGCACTTTTTATTTGTTAGGTGCAATATTCATTCTCATATTTGGAGAAAATTTATAAAATGAAAAAATTCATAAGTATAGCATCTTTCCTTTCCTTACTGGTGAGCATTCCAATTTTTACTCAGAGTCAAGTTCGATTTATTTCTGAAAACGATGGCTATGGAAGCTTTTCGGATCGTTATTATACCAATGGTGGCAGATTAGAATTTCATACTGTCGCTAGGGAATCAAACTTAACTCGTTACCTTCTTTCAGGCTACAACGACCTTTATGTAGGTTCTAATGATAATACCAAACATTGGATGGGGCTTTCTGTAGGACAAGAATTCTATACGCCTACCAATATTACCAAGGCAGATATTTCATACGGAGATAGACCTTATTCAAGTAGAGCCTACTTTGGCAATTCATTAACTTCTTGGACAGACAACCGTTCCGTTACAACTGAATTAGAATTTGGTATGATTGGTCCTTCTGTAGGAGGAAAGACAGCTCAGAAAAAATTTCATAACTACATAGGCTCCCCTATCCCAGAAGGTTGGGACAGTCAAGTTCCCAACTCTGGAACATTCGCTTTAAAAACAGATGTCAGGACATATTATCATCCGTACTTCGGAACTCATTACAATGTAAATCTGGGCTCTGCAAACACAGACGCTTCCTTTGGATTCATCTTTCGATTAGGAAATGTGGGAAGAACCCCAGGCCCTGGATTCTCCGCTTTACAACCGGGTCCGCCTATACTGAAAGAAGAGAGCAACGGTTTTTGGTATTTTTATCTAAATCCAGGTGGAACCTTCCAAGCCTACAATGCAACCTTGGAAGGAAATATTGGCGATAAGAGAAGATTTAGTTCAACACAAAGTGGTTCACTTTTTTCTTCTAATGCTAACCTATACCAACTCGATAACGATCCGAATACCTTTTTAGGAAATATTGTTCTTGAAAATCTAAGTAAAGATAATGGAAATAATACCCTAGAACGATTTGCACTCTTTAATTTATTTTTAGGGCAAGGTTCTAACAATCCTAATGATTTTGCAATAAATTATTTATTATTTAATAATATCTTTAATTCTTCGGAACAAATTGAATCAGGTTTTCGAATCTTTTTAATTCAAAATCTTTTAGATGACTGGAATACATTAGGTGATCAACAAAAAATTATTGCCCTCTATTCCTTATTCAGACCGGAAGCAACTAAGTTAAATCCTGTGGTAAAATATCTTTCTTATGAATTGCTATCTTCGTATATTTTAGATCCTAACCAAAGAATTCTTTTCTTGGAACTTCTTAGACAAAACTTTGCAGAAACAGAAGGTAGAACATATGTGGCAGGTGTCAAACGTGCAGTTGGATTTATTCGAGCTGGTTTTGTTTTGGTGACGGATGGCGGAACTTTATTTTCATTGAATTATAGTTATTCTACTATTGATTTTCAATCAGCTAAAGGTCTGCCGCAACAGCACCAATGGTTGGGATTTCAACTTGGTAAGGTCTTTTAATATAACAAAAGGTAGATTGGTTAATCAGAAATGAATTTAAAATTTCCAAAAAATTTTCTATGGGGAACAGCAACTTCCGCCTATCAAATCGAAGGTGCACCGAATGAAGATGGTAAGGGTCTTTCCATTTGGGATGAATTTGTATCGCGAAAAGGTAAAATTAAAAATAAAGATCATGGAAATATAGCCTGCGATCATTACCACAAATACACAGAAGACTTTCAGCTAATGAAAAAGCTGAATTATAAAAATTATAGATTTTCCATATCATGGCCTAGAATTGTCCCGAATGGAAAGGGTGCAATCAATCATACTGGATTAGATTATTATGATAGACTTGTAGATACATTATTGAAAAACAAAATCAATCCCTTAGTTACTCTCTACCACTGGGATCTACCTTATGAACTTCAAAAAGAAGGAGGGTGGATGAATCGAAATACCGCAGAGTATTTTGCCCAATATTCAGAGCTTGTTGTAAAGAGACTCAAAGATAGAGTAAGCAATTGGATTACTATCAATGAGCCTTGGATTATTTATGTTACTGGCTACATGCTTGGAATTCATCCACCTGGCAAAATTCAACCTTATAGCTCACTTCCTGTTGTACATAATTTATTGCTTGCTCATGGTCTAGCTTTACAACGAATCCGAAAAGTAGCTCCAAAAGTAAAAGTAGGCATCACAAACGCTTTATCTCCAGTTCAGTATTATAAATGGAATGCAGGAAGACGAACTGTCGCAAGAGCAAATGCTATTCAAAATACTATGTGGATGGATCCAATTTATCATGGAAGATATCCAAGTGAAATAGAAGATGAAATTTTTTCCCAAAACAAAGGAAATATTCGACCTGAAGATTTTCGAGTGATTAGCCAAGCAACTGATTTTCTTGGTGTGAATCATTACACAAGAACCTTGGTTCGAATGGCACCAGTGCCACTCTTTCGTTATCTTCCTGTTAGGCCAAAGTACAAAGATGTTGGATTCACAAGTATGGGTTGGGAAATCTACCCCAAAGGAATTAAAGATCTCTTAGATTGGATACGAACGAATTACAATAATCCACCTGTTCTGATTACAGAAAATGGAGTGGCTTTTCATGAAAAGGCGGATGAGTCAGGCTTCATCAAAGACAATAATAGAGTTAAATTTTTGCAGAATTACTTAACTGAAATCCACCATGCAATCCAAGAGGGCTCAGATGTCAGAGGATATTTTGTTTGGTCATTCATGGATAATTTTGAATGGCAGGCAGGTTATGAAAAATCCTTTGGATTAGTTTATGTAGATCGCAAGAGTAAAAATTTAACTCGAACACCCAAATCCTCTGCTTATTGGTATTCGGATGTATGCAAGAACAATGGATTTAATCTTCATGATTTTGGAAATTGACTTGATTCTTGCTTAGCTCGTTCAATAAATCGATCTAAAGAACACACTAGATCTTACCAGGAGGATTTTAATTTGGAAATTTGGTTGCTGCCTTCATCTTATATGGCCTTGGCTACTCTTACACTATTGGAAATTGTTTTAGGCATTGATAATATAATTTTTATATCCATTCTCTCATCCAAACTCGCTAAAGAAAAACAAGTAAAGGCGAGGAGAATTGGACTTCTTCTTGCTATGGGCACTCGGATTCTTTTACTTTTTTCTCTGTCTTGGGTGATGTCTTTAACACAAACTCTTTTCACATTTTTATCTAAAGATATATCAGGCAGAGATCTCATTCTTCTGATTGGTGGATTATTTCTTATTGGAAAGGCAACATTCGAAATTCATGAAAAAATGGAAGGCCACCACTCCGAAACCAAAGAATCTAAAAAGAGACCAAGCTTTGTTTCAGTATTAATTCAAATTGCAATATTGGACATTGTGTTCTCTCTGGACTCAGTGATTACAGCTGTTGGTATGGCTGATCACATCAGTATTATGGTTATAGCAGTTGTTTTTTCTGTAGCGGTAATGTTGGTCTTTGCTGAATCTATTTCGAAGTTTGTAGATACTCATCCAACTATTAAAGTCTTAGCTCTGAGCTTTCTGATTTTAATTGGATTTTCCTTAGTAGGTGAAGGATGGGAATTGCATATACCTAAAGGCTATATTTACTTTGCTATGGCATTCTCTTTATTGGTTGAAACGATAAATATTAAAGTAAGAGATAAAGCCTAATCTCTTGATGAACACTTCTTGCTTCTTCTATACTTTAGAGGAAGCATTTAGTTTTAAATTTTTCTCTACTTTGTTAAGAAATAATTTAATGTTAGGAACTCCGTATTGCTGCCTGGGTATATAAGAGGCTATAAACTTGCCATCTAATAAAGCAAAGAGACCATGGGCGATGCGATTTTCATTTTCCACACCAACACCAAAACTAGATTTAAATCTTTCCTTTTCATCTTTACTTAATCCGCAAAGAGTAAAACCAGGAGAACTTAGGAATGGATGAAGTAAATCAACCTCCTTCCACCCTGATTTTGGATCAGATGCTATATGGAAGATTTTACTTTTTGGAAATTTTTTCTTAGATTCTACTTCTAAATCTAAGACTTGTTGGGAACAGGCAAAAGACCTGATATTGGGCAAGGTTGATACAAAAACCAATCCTTGGGACAATTGAGTACTCCCTAAGGCTTCTTTTGTTTTGCGAGCAGGTTTTGCAGTTATATTATTGGCAAGTTTTTGACCATATTTTGGTTGGGAGCCCTCAAGAAAAATAGAACAATCTCCTAGAAAAACTTTTCTCTTTGTGTTTGTCACTGTTTTCACCCTTAGGACATACTTTTTTTTCAATCCAATATATGCAACTATGTTGCATATATTTATAGGACTTTTTTAATTGTCTAAAAGATATTTTTTTTTCAACAGAGGTAGCATCATGACTAAAAATAAATTACCCGTAACAGTACTCAGCGGTTTCCTTGGCGCTGGAAAAACCACACTATTAAATCACATCCTACACAATCGTGAAGGAAAGAAAGTCGCTGTCATTGTTAATGATATGAGTGAGGTAAACATTGATGCTTCTTTGGTAAAAAATGGTGGTGCAACCCTTTCTCGCACAGAAGAAAAACTAGTAGAAATGTCTAACGGTTGTATCTGCTGCACACTTAGAGAAGACCTCTTGATTGAAATCAAAAATTTAGCCAAAGAAGGAAAGTTTGATTATTTACTAATTGAGTCCACTGGTGTATCTGAGCCTCTTCCTGTAGCAGAAACATTTACTTTTGAAGACGAAAATGGAGAGAGCCTCTCTCAGTTTGCAAAACTAGATACTATGGTAACTGTAGTTGATGCC
Source organism: Leptospira sp. (assembly GCA_002786225.1). Classification (GTDB taxonomy): domain Bacteria; phylum Spirochaetota; class Leptospiria; order Leptospirales; family Leptospiraceae. The sequence goes on from PEQN01000006.1 coordinate 66,811, forward strand.
TTGAATTTCTTGAATGACTTTCAATCAATTGATAACTTGAAGGATAGGAAACTGGAAGCGGGTGAAGAAGATGAAAGAACTATCGTTGATTTGTTAGTGGATCAAGTTGAATTTGCTGATACCATACTCATTAACAAGATTGATTTAATTTCTGAAGCTGATAAGAAAAAGCTAACAGGAATTATCAAAAGTTTAAACCCTGAAGCAGAATTAATTTTTACGAACAAGAGTGTTGTGGAACTAGATAAAGTATTGAATACAGGAAAATTCGATTTTGCAAAGGCATCCCAATCCTCAGGTTGGCTTAAAGAACTAAGAGGAGAGCATATTCCAGAAACGGAAGAATATGGGATCTCAAGCTTTGTTTACTCCGCTAGAAGACCTTTTCATCCAGAAAGATTTTACAATTGGTTGCTCTTAGAAAAAACTTGGATGATACGTTCCAAAGGATTTTTCTGGATAGCTTCTGCCTTTGATCATGCCTTTATGCTTTCCCAAGCAGGGCAATTGTGCAACTTTGATGCGGCGGGAAATTGGTGGGCAGCAGTTCCAAAAGACCAGTGGTTGCAAGATGAAGATACTCTTGAATCTATAGAAGACTCTTGGGAAGAACCATTTGGAGATAGAAGACAAGAATTGGTTATCATCGGAAGGAAGATGAACCAAGATAAAATTTGTAAATCTTTGGATGATTGTCTATTAACTGATTCCGAAATGAAAATGGGAGAAGATGAATGGAGACAATGGGAAGATCCATTTTACAAGCAAATTGAAATGGTAGAAATGTCCGCTTGACATGTGAACTTGTAATCTATAAAATCTATTTATGGTTACAACTCAAGTTACAGCAAGAATTTCATTACCTGTAGCATCCGTATTCAATCATATTGTCAACTTTGAGAATATGGTAGAATACAATTCATCTGTCCAGAGCTCCACTTTAGTTCAGGAAGGAACTAGTAAGTTTCCTTCCTTTAAGATTAATGTAGACATGGGTATCAAAAAAATTGAAGGAATCTATACAATCCAAGAAATTATTCCAAATCAGAAGATAGTTGCTTCTTGCGAAACTTCTGATTTAAGTTTTGAGGATACTTATATTTTTCGAGAAGAAAACAATAAAACATATTTTGAGATTACAGATAGAACAAAGTTAAAAGGCTTACTTGCCTTTAGTGAGATTCTTCTGGGACCCATTATGAAAATGCAAATGAATTCCAATCTAGATACCTTGGTTAAAATTTTGGAAAGACCTAATTCTTAAGATTGACAAATCACCAGAGTTCCTTAATTTTTTATCATGAACAAGAAAGAAAAATTCCTTGGATTATTTTTAGTCACAATCCTAGCACTTACCACATCAATTTCTTCTCAAGAAGCTAGCCAAGAAAACCCGAATCCAAATCTTTCTCAAGACAAATTCTACTGTGTATCTATTCCAACAGTAGTAAACGGTCAAGAATATGATAAAACTTTAAGGTGTGAAACCAATGATGCAATATGCTATGTGATGGAAGGTTTCGCAATGAGTTGCGTTCAGAAAATTAAAAACCCAATAGAATCAAAACAAAAGTAAAATACTATACGCTTAAGTTTCTATTTCTTGTTCATGTCTTTCGATTTTTTCATTTAATCCCTCAATCAAATTTGAGAGTTTCTCAGAGGATTCGGATACTACTTGTATGGTTTGTATCAATTCATCGTTAAACACTTTGATAGAACCAGCAGAATCCGAAATGATTTTAGTTTGGTTTCTTGAGTTGTGGGTTGCATCTGCAATTTCTAAGGAAAGTAAGGCAACCGAGTTAGAATCATTTTCTAATTCATCGTTTGCTGCAGCTTGCTTTTCGGTTTGGTTCTTTAAATACATCAATAAATCTCGAATGGAATTTATTCCATCTGCTACTTTCGAATAATCCTCAATAGCAAAGTCAATTTGCTTACTTCCAGAAAGCACATCTTCATTGTTTTTATTGATAAGATGGTCTATTCCTTTTACACTGCTGCTAGTTCTCTCCGCTAGCTTGGCTATTTCATCAGATACAACAGAAAATCCTCTTCCCGCCTCCCCAGCACGAGCAGCTTCTATAGCTGCATTCAGAGCAAGCATATTTACCTTACCAGAAATATCATTGATGATTTTCAAAATCTTACTCATCTCTAGAGAACTCTCTCGAATAGAGTCCATACTTTCTTTCATAACTAAGATGTTATTTTCAGCATTTTTATAGCGAATAATCATTTCTTCTATTTTAGTAAGCAAACTAGAAGTCTCAGAAGAAACATTTCTCATTGTAGTAGAAAGAAAACTTGCTTTTTCCTTGGAAGTATGCAATCGAGCTTCTTGCTTTTTGGCTCGTTCGGATATTGAGTCCAATCTCTCTTCCAAAGAATCCAGAGAAGTTACGACTTCATTTACTGAAGTGGATTGAGTTTTAGATTTGTCATTCAACTGTTTCATTTGGTATATCAGCATATTGGAAACTTCTAAAACATTTTTCGAATTATCTTTCAGGTTCTTCTTTATATAATCATTTAACTCTAAATAATTGGATACTTCTGTTTGAATTATCTTATAGTTCTTTCGAAAGATCCGTATGGTTAAGACTCCAACCGAATAGGTCATAATAATTCCGAGCAAACTATCAAAGTAGTTCAACCTAAAAAGTTCTTTCTGAGTATTCTCTAAAGTTGGAGAAACAGTGATGAATAGAAAAGTCGTCAAGCCTACAAAAGCAGTTGTAATGATTGTTAGAACAGTAACTCCAGAAAAAAGTGTACAAAGCACTAAGGCTGAGAATCCAAAAAAAATATAAGTTGATAGTGCTTGAACTGGAGCTATAAATATTTTACTTACCATTCCTCCCATAACACCCATCATGATGATAAAAATGAAAATAGTACTAGCTATCTTATAACGATTTGTTTTTAAATAGTAAACTGAGATCAATACACCTGTGAAGGATGGGATGATGATAATTAAAGTATTCAGACCTAATTTGGGAACCACAAGGAAGATCAAGGAGTTGCCAACGATCATTACCATTCCAAAAATAAATTGAATGATAAAAAGATACTTTGCCCTTGCTTTGCTAAGATAATCTAAACTTTCGTAAGGTTGTAAAATATTCCGGCTAATCTTGGAGTATAGGCTCATGGGAAATTACATGATCCAAAAATGAAATTTATAATCAAGTAAAAGATTCAGTTTGATTTTCAAATATCCAAACCGAACTAAGAGGATTTTCTAAGAGTTTGAAATGAAACAGTTCTTGAACTTTATTAAAGGTTTTTTTATGAAAAAAACTTGTATGAGTCTCGTCCTTCGCATAATGCCAACTCGTAAAATCTATTGTTTCATCCCAAGTGTAAGTCATTACAGATAAGATACCTTCAGGCTTTAAGAGATTTTTTACTTTTTGTACATCATGGGCAGGTTCTCTAAAATGCTCCCAAACTTCTGTTGAATAAATAAAATCATACTTTTGGAATCGTAAATTCTTTTGATAGATGGGATCGTAATCATCAACTTGATAATCTAATTCACTTAGGATTTTAGATAAAGTCGGATTGGGTCCAGAGCCATAATCCAAACCGCGAACTTCTTTTTGATTTTTTAATTTTTGAAGATAAGGTAAACTTGGATTGATGCATTTTTTTAGAAATGAAACATACCCTTGGTTCAATATTGTATTTTCATGAAGATCATACCGAAGCTTTTGTTGGCTTAAATCGAGATGAAATTTTGCATCCATAAATACCAAATAGCAATGATTGCATTTATAATAATCTCTTTCTCTTAAATTAGCTGTAAATAATTCTATGTCCCCAGAATTACAAAGAGGACAAATTTTTTCCATTACTGTATGGGAATTAAATTTGAATCAAAAAATTTAATTGTACCGATTTGCAATTGATGGATAAATGATTCATCAACGAGGCCATCTTTGATTGAGATCTTTAATGGGACCAATCTGCCACTCAAATTCGTATAATCTTCATAGTGTAAGACACCTTTGTAAGAATCAAAAACTTCTCTATATGTAAATTGTACAAATTCTATTGAACCAGAATCATTTCTTATTAAAAATTTATATTGATCAAATTCTTTACTAGGAGTCCAAGAACCGTTAGTTGCAAAAATTTCAGAATAGTTTCTCTCTCCTATTCCCATTTCCCCCATGAAATAAATTTTTTCAAATTTATGAGCGATAAAGGGAAGCAAAATATAAAGACGAAGAGACTCTAAATACAACTTTAAATCAGATTCTTTACTATATACCTTTCCTAATTCTTTATCAATAATATAGCCCTCGCCATTTTCTATGCCAAGAATTTTACCACGAGACTTGCCATCGGTAAATTCTACTTTGATATTTGTTGAATTTAATGAAATTGTTGCCTTCATCGCTTGGACAGGCTCAGGGACAGGAGTAAAAAATCTTACGAAAGAAGAATTCCAATAGTCGATAAGAAATATTTCTAAGGTATCAACCTTCTTCCATTTCTCAGGGCTGAGAGCTGGATCCAATGGCTCATTTAACATTGAATTACCTTTATCTATTAAACTACTGGGGATTTCACCATTTTCAAATTTCCCGTTTCTAAGATCCGCCATTTGGCAGGAAATAAATATTCCAAGTATTAGAAATAGTATTCTCTTAAAGGTCATACTATTGAGATAATTATGAATTGAAACCAAAGTCAAGTTGTTTTTGGAGACGGATTGAAGAGATAAAGATTATCTGTTCTACTGTGTTTGTTTTTATACGAGGAAATAAATTTAAAAATGAAATTAATATTTGCTCATCTACCTATAGCCTTATAGATCTGAATAAAAAAAAGCCCACCGATGAAGGCAGGCTTTGATTTATTTCAAAAGAAATTGTGATTAAGCGTTAGCTTTTGGTGTTGCAGATTTTTTAATTGATTCAGCAACTTCATTGATTTTTGCTTTTACTTCTTCAATTTTACCTTCTGGCATTTTGCTTTTGATTTCTTCAGTGATCTTGTTGTAGTTTTCAACAATTTTTGATCTAGTTTCATCATAATTCTTACCAGCAACGCTAGTGAATTCTTTAATATCACCGATCACTTTATCTACTGATTCTCTCAGTTTGATGGCAGCTTCAGAATTGTCTTGTGAACCTTTTGCAATCAATTCATTGTAAGTCTTTTCAAGATCTACAGTTGCTTTGCTAAGACCATCTTTTCCAGATTGAAACAATCCGATTCCAGCGTTGAGGATATCAATTACTAATTTTTCCATTTTTGGGTTTCTCCAATATTTCGAATTTTGTGCAATGCACAATCCAAATGTTGCACCGCACAAAATATTGTCAATAGAAAAATTAAAAAAAGATTCACTTTACTAATAAAAATAATACGACATAATAGAATCTTGACTCCTAACTTTATAACATTGCACCTTTCGTAATCAGTAAAAAAGCAATGTATAGAATGCAAATTCAAACCTTGAATTGCTCCTTTGTAGGACAAAGAAGGACTATCCAAATTACCATTGAGTTTGGATGATCTGCAATCATTCGTACTTGTTATAAAAGTTACCATGGAATCATTTTAATTTAATTCAATACAATACAAAAGGAGAAATGAATGAATATTAATGCACTAGATAACAATCCCAAATGGATCAATTTCCGATATTATGGATCGTTCTTGTATTTTCCTGTTGCTTTTATTTTATATTTAGCATTTCCCTACCTAGGTCCAATTCTACTAGGTTTTTCAATAGTTGCATTCATTCAAATAATCTCAAGACGATTAAAGGCAGCTAACTTTATCGATAATATTTTAAGCACAGAATTAGGTTTTGCAAGTGAGAGATTATTTTACCTAGAAAATTTTCCAGATTATCAATTCGTTGATATACATAATTCAGTTAAAAAATATTTATCAAGCACTAAGACTTTTAAGAAAAATAATATTTCCAATCCCGAATCATTAAATGACATTTTAAATCATAGATTCCATTCAGAATTAAATAGAACTCCACAAGAGTCAGATAATATTTCTTGGAAAGTAAGTGAAGATGAGGATATTTATTTGAAAGTAGATAACCTATGGATAGTAAAAGATAATTATCCTAAAATAATTAGATTGAGATATGATAGTTATAATAACAATACTATTTTAGAAGTTAGTACAACTGATTCAAATTTTTACGAATCATTTATTAAAGATTTAAAAAAAGACATTATTGAAAATAGTATTTATAGAGGCAAAGTTTTATCAATAACAAGTCAAGTAATTGAAGGAATAGATTACGGAGAAAAATCTTCGAAAGTTGGTATACAATTTCAAAAGATTAATAGAATTAAATCACAAGATATAATATTATCTGATAAGATTAAAAATATTTTAGACTTTAATGTATTTGAATTTTTCCATAATCATGAAATCCTATCTAATAATTTACCTACTTTAAATCGTGGATTGTTATTCTATGGTCCTCCCGGTACAGGAAAATCTTTTACTAGTCAATATTTATTTGGTAGATTAAAAAATGTTACTATTATTGTTGCGAGTGGTCAATCTTTAACACAAATAAATACGATTAGCTCTATAGGGAGAACACTACAACCTTCAATAATTTTACTTGAAGACGTAGATTTGGTATTTTCATCGCGAGAATTAAATAATTTTAATTCAACTTTAGGTGATCTTATGAATCAACTTGATGGTTATGCTAAAAAAGAACATATGTTATTCATCTTAACTACAAATCATATAGAGAGAGTAGAGAAGGCAATTAAAGATAGACCTGGACGAATCAGTCAATGTGTATATTTCGATTTACCAAATCTTGATTTAAGAATAAAATATTTGAAAAATGAAATTAAAAATTATCTTTAAGTGAATCTTGATATTGAAGGTATTGCTAAAAAAATTGAAGGTGCATCTCAAGCATTTATCTCAGAACTAGTAAAACTCGCTATACAAGCCAATCTAAAGTTTCATGACTATCATATATTTTCTGAATTACAACTATCTAATAAAGATTTCGATTTTGCTTTAGACTTAATGCTTCGTGACAATAATGAATACTCCAAGTCTATTCTTGGAATAAGTCAAAGTATTCTATAGTAAAATTCAATTTGTAATTTTTATCTAGGCAAATATCTTATGAAATAACTATGTCTATAAAATATTTGCATACTATGATTCGAGTTTACGACCTTGATGCATCACTTAACTTTTTTGAGAAAGGTTTAGGTTTAAAAGTATCCCGAAAGAAAGATAATCCGGAAGGAAAATTTAGCTTAGTATTTTTATCTACTGGTGAACCCGATGCTCCTGAAATAGAATTAACACATAATTGGAACCAAGAAGAAGCTTATTCCGTTGGAAGAAATTTTGGACATTTGGCATATCTTGTTGATAACATTTATGAAACCTGTGAACGCCTACAAAAGATGGGAATAGTTATTAATCGACCACCAAGAGACGGACATATGGCTTTTGTAAGATCTCCTGATTTAATTTCTATAGAGCTCTTGCAAAAAGGTGCAGCACTTCCTCCCCAAGAACCCTGGTTATCGGCTAAGAATATTGGTGAATGGTAATTCAATAAATGCAAAGAATAGCAATTATTGGAGGAGGAGCTAGTGGTTGTTTTGCGGGAATTCAGATTCAAGAATTATCTAAGAGCTCATTTGATATTTCGATTTTTGAAAAAAGCAAAGAGCCGCTCTCTAAACTTAGAATATCTGGAGGTGGCAGGTGTAATGTCACACATAACTTAGATGATCCAGAACTTTTAAGTTTGAAATATCCACGTGGACAGAAAGAACTTCGTTGGGCATTTGAATCTTTCCAACCGAAGGATACAGTAGAATGGTTTAGAAGTAAAGGAGTAGTCCTTAAGATTGAATCTGATGGAAGAATGTTTCCAATAACGGATTCATCTGAAACTATCATTGATTGCTTCATGAAAGAAATTGACAAAAGAAAAATCAATCTCTATCTTCAAAAGGGAATCCAATCCATTTTTCTAAACGAACAAGCGGATTCATCAGTTTTTAAACTGACTTTCGAAGATGGTACTGATGATGTTTTTGATATAGTAATACTTGCTAGTGGGTCCAATCGAAGATCTTGGAAATGGATGGAGGCACTCGGCCATAAAATTATAGATCCTGTTCCTTCCTTATTCACATTGGGAATCGAGACTTCCAGTATAACATCACTTGCTGGTCTTTCTATGCCTAAGGCAAGCATACGTATCTATCATAAAGGCAAATGGCAGACATCCCCTTTACTTATAACTCATTGGGGATTCAGTGGGCCCGCTGCTCTTCGACTTTCAGCTTGGGAAGCAAGAAGCCTTTTTGAAATGAATTACAAGGCTGATCTCGAAATAAATTGGTTAGGTGATATTAATTCACAAATTTTAGAAGAAACTTTTTATCAATACAAAGAAGATTTTGGAAGTTCTAAAATTTCAAATAAAAAGGTTCCCGATTTCCCAACTAGACTGTGGGAATGGTTTCTGTCAGAATCTCAAATTGATAAAGATAAGAAATGGATTGATCTTTCTAAAAATGATCTTCGCACTCTTGCAAATTGCATATGCCATTGTAAATTTAAAATGAATTCGAAAGGAGTCTTCAAAGAAGAATTCGTGACAGCAGGTGGAATATCCAGAAAAGATATTAATTTTAAAACTATGCAAAGTAAAATAATTCCAAATCTATACTTTACTGGTGAAGTTATTGATGTAGATGGAATCACAGGCGGTTTTAATTTTCAAAATGCTTGGACCACAGCTACTTTGGCAGCTAGAGATATAGCAGATAAACTTAAAATCACTTAGCATTAAGAATCTGTTTTCTTTTTTTCTCTGGAACTTTTTCAATCGCATAACGCAACATAGTTCTTGGCATTTTTAATTTGAATTTTTCTATCCATGCAAGTGCTCTTCGAGAATCCTTCTTATAAATCTCACGAAGCATCCAACCACATGCCTTGTGCATAAGATCTTCTTTATCATCCAATAAAAGTTCTGATAAAGAAAATGTGTCTTCAAAATCCATTTTCTGGATAAAATAAAACGTTGCAATAATAGCTATTCTTCTCTCCCAAAGGATCTTGGATCTGGCCCAGAGATAAAGAATGCTTCTATCTTTATCATAAAGGTGCCTTCCTATTATTTTATATGCAGAAGCATCAACTAAATCCCAGTTATTGATTTTAGAAAAATTAGCTACATAAGAATCATAAACTTCTTTTCTTATTGTTACAATTTGTTCGGAATTTTGAAAGCTAGGATCTTTGTGAGGATGGCTGTATCTATGTTCGAGAAGAAAGAGGGCTATCAATCTGATCTCATGCCAATTTGATTGCAATAGATAAATTATATCTCTTAAAGATAAGTTTGCATATTTTCTTGCAATAGATCGTTGAACGGGTACGGAAATTCCTAAAAATCGATCCCCTTCTGCATATTCGCCCTTTGCCGTTTTGAAATATCTAGCTGCTAACTTAGCTTGTTCTGAGTTTTTATACGAATTTATCTCAAGTTCTATTTCTTTAAGGGAAAATAATTTATCTTTCATAAGGCTCCTAAAATCAATATACGTGCATCAAATAGGTTAATAAAAAATTTCAATTCTTGGGTCTATTTTTTCACTATGCAATTTCCTGAAAGTGAAAACTAGTAAATGTATGAGTGAAATCAGAATCTTCCAAAATCAAAAATTTTCTATTCTGCAATTAGCAATTCTTAGAGCTTTCTGTGAGCTCACAATAATGGAAAAGACAAAGCTTCCCAATCCATCAATGGAAACTATTCCTCATTTGAGTAGACCTGAATATGGACTTAGAGAGATAGCACAAATTATAATTCATTACTTCTGGCCTATTTTTCAAGGAAATTTTATTTCACAAAGCGAATCAGAAACAGAGCAGAATATTAAATTAAAATTCAGAAAACAACTAACCAATATTATATCTTCATATGTTGGAAATTGGGAAGAATCCTATTTACTTTTTAAGAATGAATTGAATCTCACTCTTCACAATCGATTGATCGATCAAAACAAAGGACTTATGATTAAATCTTGTCTTCATTCGATAGAACAAGCGATCTTAAAAGGTCCAGTTTCTTCCGTCCACAAAAATACAGAACAAAATTTTATAACATTCCATCCTAAAACAAAAACTTTACACCTAATTGGAAAGTATAAAGATATTATATTACATGAGTCGAATGACTTTTTATTAGCTTTAAAAAATCACTGGCTCGAATTGACTTTGAAATGGAATCCTAATATTATCAATTCAATAGATGAATTAAAAGAAAAAATCTATTGGGATTCCTTCAAAAGCGAAATCAGTATTTGATGAAAAGTATCTGGTGCCTCTAATTGAGGTATATGACCAACAGAATTCATTATATCCAAACTGGATCCTTGAAATTCTTTCTGAAGAAACTCTGCTCTACTCAAAGGAGTGACAGTATCTTCTTCTCCCCAAATAAAATGGACTGGCATCAATAATTTATTTTTATTTGAAACAAAATCTTTGGATAGTTGATCATCTGACTTAGATATAAAAATTCCCAACCAATCACCCAAATAATTGGTAGTTCCTTCAATTCGCATAGGAGATTGAATGATATCCACTTTATCTTGTGTGATACAATTCGAATCATATACAAACAAGGAGAAAAGTTTCTTTGTCAAATGCGGATTAGTTATTGTAGCTTCCAAGATACGATTTCGAAACCATTTTGCTTCAAAGAAAGAATTTAATAAGGTAGATTCAGATTGCTCAGTTTCAAGAGCTTGCTCTATGGAAATAGCTACATCGACTAAATTCAAAGATAGGACACGGTCAGGAATCAATAATGCTGTGTGAAGAGTTGCTCCACCACCAAAAGAATGACCTACCAGGTGAACTTTTTTAATTCCTAAATTTTGTAATAAATCAATTAAGCGATTTGCTTGATTCATTGTCTTAAGTTGACTAGGATCAGGTCTTTGAGAAAATCCAAAAGGAGGAAGATCTACAGCTACCGCATAATAACCATTTTGTGATAGTGCAAGCATAGTCTCTCTCCAAAGCTCACTCCAAGAACCCATACCATGAATCATGAGCACTGCAGGATTTTTTGGATCTCCCATTTCTTGAACAAAGATCTGAAGATCACCTGCTTTAATATATCTTCCTGAAGCCGGTGCAATAGAATCAGCAATCTTCGTTTCACGTAAAGAAGCTGCAATTGAATAGCAAGCAATAGTGCTTAGAAGAAGGAATAATGAAATTAGTTTTATTAGAACAATTATTTTAAGAAATTTTTTCATAGTTTAACACTCCTTTATCGTATCGTATAGATGTTAAAAATCATAGATATGCTCAATAATTATCTCATTTTCACGTAATTGATTTAATGTTTCCCGCAAATTTTCGACCTGAGTTACAAGTGCGACTCGTTTCTCACCAGGTCGAGTAAGAATATCCTGAGTAAAAATTGTTTTGGCTTTCTGAAATGTAGGAGTAGTTTGATCTTTCTTTATTAATACCGTAAGTAAAGTTGCAGAAGAATTCCCTGCAATTTCTTTGATGTTTACTTCTCCAGATAGTACAATGGAATTAATTGTTGGATTAAAGTCCGCATAACGTGGAATTAGATAAACATAATGATTCCAATCCTTTTCTTGAAGTAAGGATACTTTATCATTTACTTGGATTGCTTGGTCAAGGACAATTGCGGTTCCCAGAATAGGATCTTCATAGGCAGCCTTGGTTGCTTTTTTTATCAACCAACCATACCCTGCTTTCACGGCAAGATCCGTTGTTAGGAAATATCTTCTTTCCCATTTTCTGAGAATATGATCCCCAAATAAAGGGGTATCTAACCATAACTTTTGCAATGCAAAAGCAAAATCAAATTCATACCAAGGAATCTGTCTTATAAAATCAACATAGTCTTGGGTAACTATTGCATTGAGTTTATCTTCTTCTGTCATCTTCAAGGAAGGATCAGTTTCTGTTATTCGTCCTATCATTGTTTCGTAAACTTCTTTGGCACCATACTCTACAGTGGTACTCACTGCAAGTACGAGAATCATTACATGGTAGCCTGTATTAAATTCATAATTTTCTAATATTTGATCCGAAACAATGGCATAAGATTTCCATAACTGCTCAACATGTCCCCAGAACGGAAAAGTAGTCGAAGTTCTATTCTTAAAGTATTCCGCTTCTTCAGCTGGGCTATGAACCAAGAACCATTCTGGAAAAGTAAGAAAGGTTTGGTCACCAGGGCGAATATGTTCTTTAGGTGTAAAAATTTCAGAACTATTCTTCATCCACTCATTCGGTGTCTTATCAATGTAATGAGTTGAAGTCTCTTTATTGATCCAAATAATAAAACTTAAGGAAAAAGATATTAAACAAGCAAAAATTAGTCGAATCATTTTGCCACCTTAGTAAAAATCATCAATACATTTTCGGATGGATCATCCTTTTGTAACAATCGCTTGCTGCCAGCAATAAAATTGTGCTTAGATAAGATATCAACCCATTCATCGATAGACCGGAACTTTTTAAACTCTGCTTTCTCATACTCCCAAGTTTCTCTTAAGCCTGCATTAAATACAGTGTGTATCAAAGATACAAATCGAAACATTTCAGGATCCTTGACATCATGATCTCGTAGTATAAATCTACCGCCGACTTTAATTACATCAGCAATAGATCCTATGAAATTATCTAATTTATCTAATGTTATGTGATGCAGCCCAATTAAGCAAGTGACTAAATCTAAACTTTCTGCAGGTATATCTTTACTTAAAGGTGCATAATCATTGAGTGGAAAGAATTTGCCTATTTTGGCGATGCCCCCTCTTTCCATTATGTCTGCTGGGCTATTGCTAGGTTGTAAGTTATTCACTAAAAAGATTTTACCTGAAACTTTCACATGCTTTCTTAATTCGCTAATGTATCTTCCCGTTGAGCCTATTTCCAAATACCCATCTATCTTTGTTTTTGATTCAAGAAGCTCGAGTATCTGTGCTGTCAGTTCTTTCTTTTGCTTAAACAAAGCTGGAAGAGAATGAGTTAGATCTGCATGGAAAGGTTTCACACTGGATACCCTCAGTAAGATTTGCTTATAAATTTCTTCATCCGTCTGAAATTCTTTGGTAATATCATAAATCAATTGGGAGAAACGATCCTCTGGGTATAGGTGAAATATTACTTGCAAAAATCTATAAAGCCCATCACTCCACTTCACGTCTGCAAACACTTTATGAAAATCTGAATTAGGTAAACTAACTTGTGATTTATCTTTATAGTATGTGTCCCAGATGACGTTTCGAAATTTAAAATTCGGATCTAGTCTTTTCTTTAGATCAAAAAGCTTATTATAATTTGGGTAGGCTCTTTGAAAAATATCTTGGTCAGCGTGCGTTTGGTACGGTAAATAATAGCAACCTCCACAATCAATAGCTGCATTCATGAGTTCCCTAGTCCAGACAGCAACCATTAGCTTATCACTTTCATTGACCTTTTGTTTATAATACAATACAAAAGCGAAAGATTCTTTGCGAGCCCAAGATAGATAGGTTTCTGTATCCGCACTTGCATGTCTTACAGAAATATTTACCATATTGACTTTATGACGTATTAAAATATCCTTAAGTCTTTCTGTGTATTGATCAAATTTTTCGTAAGGTATAAAATATTCTTGAAGAACATAAGTTGATTTTTCTCTAGCGGCTGGTTCCAATTCTAAAACATCATAACCTGCTTCATAATTTCTCCAATGCACTTTCTTTGATAAAAATAGCAATGGATCAACAATATACTCTCTCCTCCATTTTCCCCAAGGAGATTCTGTGAAATCCCAAAAGAAATATCTATGAAAGGGATAAGACGATTGCAGAGGCATGAACCTAGATTTGACGGTTGGTTTGTCTAAGGTAAATTCCCAGTTAACGGCTCTTATGTTTTTATATTTAGGTGGATATATATCTGCATTATGAAAGATAACTTTCTTGTCTTCTCTTACTGTATACTTAAAGAATTGGAAATAATTTTCCCTTTTCATCTTCTTACTTACTTGCTTTACTTTGATATTATCATCTAAAGTAAATTCTACCGTAGCAATGATCCCAATCGAATTATAGCCACCAATTGCCGCACAAAATATTTCATAATTTTGGTTTCTATCTGCCTTAACGAGACTTCCATCCGCTAAAATCACTTCTATACTTCGGACAGAAAGTACAACAGGTCCAAGACCCATGTATCTTCCATGACAATTTACGGAAAGTGCTCCACCGACAGTAAAATTTGCATAAGTCTGCATTATCTTAACGGAAAGATTGTCCTTATCAATATGGTGTTGGATGTCACACCAACGAATTCCTGCTTGGACTTTAATTGTTTTATTTGAAGCTTGGTAATCCAATACTTGGTTGAGTCCACGCATATCAATGTGAGAAGTTCCTGCACTTGCAGTTTGTCCACCCATACTAAATCTTCCACCACCAACTGAAATGGAACCTTGCGTATTCTTTACAAAATGGATAAGTTCATCGATTGATTTAGGTCTAAAAACTGAACCTACGATTATTGGATTTAATCTTGTTACATCATTGATAATAACTTCTCCCGATTTAAGATGAGGAATCGTAGTTCCATTATCATTCTTATAGTAATCAATGTCAGATCCAGGGACTGAACCAAATGTATTCGGCTCTTTATCTCCTTTCTTCATTGCTAAAAGATAGAAGACATACAATGGACCCAAAATTGGAAATAGTAGATACAAAAGATTATAACCTGAACGATTTGTATCATGAAATCTTTTCGCAGATACTGCACATATGCCCCAAAGCATAAGAGGATACACAATCCAAGTAGCAGTTAGGCCAAAGAAGTAATTTAAACTTTGGAAAAATACATAAAAATTGGACCACATAAAAAGGGAAGCAAGCCAATACGTAGTTCGATTGATACGACCTTTGTAGTTTAAGAGTAAATAAGTAACCGGTAAGATTTGTTGGAATTTCAAATGCTTCTCCCTAAAAACGCAAATTCTAACTCTTACTGCTTCATTTAAATTTACAATCAAAAATTTATTTTCAATTAAAAGACTGGGATAGAGACTTCTTTATTTAATTTAACAAAATATATCCTGGAAAAACAAACTGAACCTTTAAAATTGACTTATGGAAATACCTTCATTGCCTAATTTTAATGCGCCTCCTAGATGGGGAATTTTTCGGGAACTTACTGGACTTCTTGAACTGCCTAAAAATGTCTTTGGTTGGGGAAAGCCTATCGTAGATGGGAAATCAAATCCTGTTTTATTGGTTCCAGGATACAGAGCTGGTAATTTTTCGATGGAGGTAATTAAAAAATTTTTAAATCATAACAATTTCAACGCAATCCATTGGAGTGAAGATTACAATAATGGTCACGTGGAAGTCATGTTAGAAAAGTTGAAATCAGATATTCTTCTTTACCAAGATAAATTCCATTCTAAGATCCACTTAGTTGGTTGGAGTTTGGGTGGTTACCTTTCCAGAGAAGCTGCAAGGGAATTACCAGATTCTGTTCAATCAGTAATAACACTTGCAACTCCCATTCATGGAGGACCTAAGTATACAATCGCTGCTAAAGAATACATTAAAAATGGCTTTGATATAGACCAGATAGAGGCTACTGTAACAGAACGTAACTTAAATCCCATTCCTGTTCCTATCACATCTATTTATACAAAAAATGATTCTATCATTGATTGGAAGTCATCTATAGATCCACATCTTAGCGAAGAAGATCATTTTGAAGTTAGCACAACACATTTAGGTGTTATCTGGAGTCCAGAAGTTTTTCAAATAGTAGTTCAAAGGTTAAATAAAAATCTGATTTAATTTTTAATTTAGAATATTTAATAAATCGAATATTTAAATATTGATAAATTTCGGTAGTAATTTTCTCTATAAATTTGGAGTAGGGATTAAATTGAGTAAAAGATTTTATTGGATCCATATCATTTACCTTTTTTGGGGATGCATCCCTTTTAAGGAGACAAGTCTAGATTCTAATAGTTTGCTATCCAATCTAGTGTTTTTGTATAGATTGCAAAATGTTAGGACGATTCGATTTGATCCTCCCAGTGGATTTTATAACGCATTTCAACAAATCAAGATTTCTTCCTCTTTACAAAATGTAAGTATCCATTATACCATCGATGGTTCGGATCCAACGATAGATTCTCCTATTTATTCATCTGAGATTTCTATTTGGAATCTTGCAGGAAGAAATCTTCGTGCAGTTGAATTTAGGGGTGGTGTAATATCAGGTAGAATTACTGACAGTGGAATTTATAAGTATAGTTTACTGAAAACAGGTGCTGGCCCACTTACAAGCTACACCCTATCTGACAAAGAAGATGGATTTCTACAAAAAGGTATTTCACAAAACTATACAGGACTTATCCAACATCCACAATTTACGAATGATTACACAACAAAAGATAATTCAACAGGATTGATTTGGAAAGGATGCTACCAAGGTTTACCTACATCAGATTGTTCAGGTGGTGGTATGGTCTTAATGAATTGGCAAGATACTTTTACTGGAATCAATAGTTGTAATTCCTTGAACTCTTTGAATGGAGGACAAGGCTACGCTGGGATTAAAGATTGGAGACTTCCTACTTTAGAAGAACTTGCTTCCCTGGTTAATTATGGAAAAGAAACTAATCCACGAATCAATGACACTATCTTTCCAGCAACACCTGGAGGTAATTCATGGACCAGAACAGAACAAAGTACAAACCTAACCTCTGCCTTTGCAGTTGATTTTTCAACTGGTGGCTATCCAATAATTATAAAAACTACCCTTGCAGCCGTACGATGTGTATCAGGTTCTATTCAAAATTTTCGAGGTTACCAATTCAAAGACAATTCAAATGGTACTGTGGAAGGACTTAGGTCTGGTTCTTTATGGCAAAAGTGCAATGCGGGTCAAGATGCCTTGGATTGCTCAGGCACTCCCTTAACTTATACATGGACACAAGCTTTAGATTATTGTGATAATTTAATTCTTGGTGAACGATCAAATTGGCGCTTACCGAATCGAAATGAGCTTTTTTCCTTAATTGATTATAGGCTTGCTACAAATCCAATGATTGATGTTGTGAATTTTCCAAATAGTTTTAATGATAAGTTTTGGACAGCTACAACTTCCGCATTGGATAATACAAGAGCTGCCACTGCAAGTTTTGGAACGGGAGCTTTTATTGTGGATTTAAAAACAACACTTAACAGAGTACGTTGTGTAACTGATCTTTAAGTTTTGAATTGAGTAATACTTAAAGTATTTATAAACTAATCATTAATTTTAAACGAGTTATTAATTCTAAATGAATTTTTGATTCTGTTTTAAATTCTGCTTCTATTATTCAATTGCGCCATTTCTATTGACGCATTCTTTCTTTTAAATACAATTTGTACGCCTCATCACCTGGATAAGGAATTTGTGCGACTCCTGAGGCACAAGCAGCTTTTGCAACCGCTGAGGAAACATGAAAGAGTAGTCTAGGATCAAAAGGCTTTGGAATAATATAATCAGGGCCAAATTCTAAATTTGTTAGTCCATACAATTTTGCTATGTCCATAGGAACAGGAAGCTTAGCTAATTCAGCAAGAGCATGGGCTGCTGCTAATTTCATTTCAAGATTGACTCTTTTAGATCGAATATCCAAAGCGCCTCTAAATATAAAAGGAAATCCGAGTACATTATTTACTTGGTTAGGATGGTCAGATCGTCCGGTTGCAAGGATGATATCTTTTCTTGCTGCCTTAGCTAAATCGTAGCGAATTTCAGGATCTGGATTCGAGAGTGCGAATACTATTGGATTTTCTGCCATGGATTGAATCATTTCTTGGTCAACGACATCATTTACAGATACACCTATAAATACATCTGCATCCTTCATCATTTCCCGAAGAGAATTTTCTTTAACATCTCGAACAAACCGTTTCTTAGAATCATTGACATCTGTTCTAGATTTATTCAGCATTCCCTTGGAATCTAACATGAATATGTTGTTAAAGTGAACACCTATCTCACAGATCATATCTGCAATTGCAACCGCAGCGGCTCCAGCTCCATTGATCACAACCTTCAAATCCGAAGGTTTTTTATCGGTTAAACCGAGAGCATTTAACAAGGCAGCGGTTGTTATAATAGCTGTTCCATGTTGGTCATCATGAAAAACTGGAATGTCCATGGATTCATCCAAAGTCTTTTCAATATAGAAACACTCTGGAGCACGAATATCTTCTAGATTGATCCCACCAAAAGTCGGTTCCAAAAGCTGAACCGTTTTTATAAGCTCATCAGGATCTGTTGTCTTGAGTTCAATATCAAAGACATCTATTCCCGCAAATTTCTTAAATAAGACAGCCTTACCTTCCATTACGGGCTTACCCGCTTCAGGACCTATATTTCCTAAGCCAAGCACTGCAGTTCCATTGGTAACAATTCCAACCAGATTTCCACGATTGGTGTATTCATAGACCTTATCAATATCTTCAGCAATTTCTAAACAAGGGAAGGCAACACCTGGTGAATAGGCAAGAGTTAGGTCATTGGAATCTATAGTTCTTTTTGTAGGAATAACTTCTGTTTTTCCTTTTGGAAATAATGAATGATAGTCAAGTGCTTTTTGTTTCATAAAAATTTACTGGTTCCATTGGTTTAACTTAGTCTGGGAAAGTAGTGCAAAATCTCTAAGGAATTCTCTATACCCTGTTATAGTTTCGATTTTATTTTCCTTACCTGGATTAAAGATTCCTCTCTTGCGAAAGAGTTTCTCAGGGTTTTGTTTCAAATCAGACCAAGTCCCAACTTCTAAGGTGATAGGTAGAAATCTTGCAGTCCAATTCTTAGTAGTATTGATAATTTGTTCTACATAATGATCATAGAATCTATCCCATAAATCACCATGGGTAGTATAAGTCTCAGATTGAGCACCATATTTAAAGCGATCATGTCCTTTAACAGTACGTAGATAGTAAGCCATTTTTTCATAAATTGGAGTATCAAAGCAAGGTTTCTTTGATTTGGCAAAGGGCCACCAAACATGATCTATAGTACCAAAACCTGAATGCAAATCAATAACAGGAATGATTGAATGATTGACATTATAAAAATATTTATGAACAAAACGATACAAGGCTCTGGATTCTGGTTCCATTCCATTCCCACGATAGTAGGGAAGCTTGGGAGAAATTCTATGTCCACCAAAGAATGGTAAGGGGTCTTCGGCATCCACTCCAGAGTTTCTCATTAAATCAACTCCTGCTGGATTGGACCTTGATTTCAAGGCAACTCCACCAGGATTTAGAATTGGCAAAGCTACAATTCCTAGTTTCCCTTTCTTGATTTCTGGTAGAAAACCTTCACTGTTCTTATCTAATATATATTCTAAGAAATCTAAAAGAATGCGAATTCCTATAGTTTCAAGACCATGAACACCAGCGACCAAGCCCACAGGATTGCTTTTGATCGCTTTCTCAGTGCCTATCTCTAAAGAATGAATAGGAAAGCGAAATCCATCACTAGTCTTTCTGCTGAAACCAAATTGATTGATGCGAGTATATTTTCCACCTAACTTGAGAATGTTGAGTATTCTTCTCTCATATCGATTGAGTCGACGCAGTCCTCGAAGCATTTTCTCTTAATTGCTTCCCTTTTGAATGGCTTCCATTTGATTGCAAGAGTCTACTTTTGCGAGAGCATTCTTCATTATTGCTTCACAATTTAAATAAAGCACTTCCTTATAACAAGATCGCGTAACAGACTTTATAGATTCTACATCCCTTCCAATGAGTTGGTATACATTGGAATTTCTATGGTATTCTTGGCATTTTGCTTCTTGGAATCTGTCTTCAATAAGCTTGGAATGAATTTCATTTTCTTGTTTCCAGACTGGAGATGCTTGGATGCATTCCGAGATTTTCCTGCAAATTCCACTAGCCATCTTCAAAGACTCTTCTCGCCAAACTGGATCGTTTACAGATTTCTTCTTGGGCGAACATACATTGCTACTAAGGAAGATACTTAATAATGAGACAATAGTTAAGCCACGAGACATTCTATGACCAGATTCGGATTTCTATTGGAATCGTCTTTCAAAAAAACGCTGCCTACTTCTTCTTGCGTATGAGTAACTCAATTCTTTCTTGTTTGGCACGTTGTTCGGGTGAATCCGTGGGTGAATTGGGAAGAGCAGTAAATTTGGTGTGTGCGAGAATTGCAATTTTCTCACGAGGAATTTTATATTTGAATTCAAGCAGTTCCGCAAGACGTGCTGTTCGCCTTGCACTATCCTCCCAATTGGTTCTTGTTCCATTTTGGATAGCAGGTATTTCAAGTCGGACTAAGATCTCTATATCCATAGCTTCAGAAATTTTTGCTATCGACTTATATGTTTCATCTTGGGTTTCATCTACTATCCACTCTTCATCCTCTGGAATGGCTGCATAGAGAATGATCTTCAGTTCTTCTGTCTCGGCTAATCCAAGTTGAATCTTGGCTGCCTCCTTCCATTTCTTAAGAGAGTAACCGAGGTTCTCCCAAAGTCGAAAGACTTGGGATTTAGGCTTAAAAAGATCTTCTTCTAGAACACCAGAACCTCCATCTAAGATGGTGACTCCACCTGTGCTAAATCCAAAACCACTACGAATTGCATTTGAGACAGACTCTAACTTTTGTTTATCGACATTAGAAATTGAATAAAGAATGATAAATAAGCCTAGAAGCAGAGTAATCATATCTGAATATGTAAGAAGCCATCGTTCCTGATTATCATGGGATTCGATTCTTCTCTTGAATCGTTTCTGTCTTCTAAAATGCCTCATGGGATTAGCAACTTATAGGCTGGATAACCTTGTTGGTCCATCTCATATGGAACAACTGAATATGAATTAGGTATGGTTTCTGTATTGCGGTTCCATTTGTAGGATACTCGAAATAATGCTTCTATGGGTACAGAAGTTTGAGATTCACTAGAAATAGCCTTAGCGTCGGAAGATTGCCTATCCTTCTCATCTAACTCTAGTTCAAACTCTATCGCATAACGTACATTTGCACCCCAACCTTCTTTGGTTGCTTCAACTAAGGGATAAATCGCTGGAATAGGATTGCCTTTAGTAATTGAGAAAATAGAATCTGATTTTTGGTAGGCTCTTAGTCCAGTTTCAGAAATTGCTTTTACTCTTTTGGCACCAGGAAAGGAAAAAGTAAGATAGGTTACAGAAGTATAGCCACCTCTATTCTTAAACTCAAGACGAACTCGATTCCCTTCCCTCTTACCTGAGATAAGAGATGGAATTGGTTGGGAATTCAAATTCAAAATCATTTCGTAACCGTTGAATACAAATTCTAAAGTAGAGCTTCTATCTTTGGGAAAGACTTGTATGCTCTTGTCTTCTTTTTTATAATTAAAATCAACCCGCTTGGAAGATTTAACCTTGGGATGGTCTTTAAAAATATTTAAACCATCTAATACCTTCTTGCCATCTCTATAAGCCATAGGTACAGAAAATAAGCCTAAAGGTGGTTCCTCACTCATGAGTTCAAAGAAAAGAGAATTAAAATTATCGCCTGCAAGTTCAACAGCCAAGAGATTCTTAACTATATAACCGTCATTGGAATTGGAATCTTTAGAAGGAATCCATTTATTCTGTGTTTGGTCATAGTCAATTGGCCCAACATTTAAAAGGGAAAAACTCTTCTTCCAAATACAAATCCAACCTTTTTCGGGTTCATTTTTAAAAACAGAAAGAATTTCTTCTGAGCCGTTTCGAATCAGATACACTACCTCAAAGTCTGGCATAGCATCCAAATTGATTTTACGAGAGTAGACGACCTCAGGAGATTTACGAACTTGCCCTTCTAACACTGCATCGATGGCAATAGAATTACTAGGTCTATCCTTAGGGCTACAAGATTGTAGAGCTAAGATCAATGGTACAATTGCCAGAATGTTTAAAGAAGGTTGTTTGAAAAATTTTCGAAATTCCATGCAGATCCGTTTATAAAATTGTAATTTCATTAGGAAACAGTCTTAGGCAATGATGAAATTAAGAGGCTAATTTCCAGAGTGCCTCATTCTTCCCTTTTTCCATAAGAGCATTCATTGCTTCATGAGTTCTTGCTGATAAGGCCTTCATTCCATCTGCGAGATTCATTCCTAAGAATTCTTCATGATTGATTGCCTCACCAAACATAACTCTGACTTTCTTATACACAACTCTCTTCTTTATCTCACACACTTCCTTAGGCATACCCATAAACGCGCGTAAGATGGTAGGAAGTGGATAATCAGATATAGTTTCCTCTATGGGAACTATTGCACTTGGCATCACATCCACTTTGTTTCGTAAGGAGAAGGCAGCAAATCCATCATGGAAGGGGACCATAGGTGATGAGAAATCGTTCTTAACCATGTAATCATGACCTTCTGGGAAAATTCCAAGAACATCTCCCTTCTTAAATACCTGTTGGACCTTCTTGATACTTGCCATGGAAATATTCCCATCAATCGCCATAGGAATACAACCAGTCTTCTCAACTAGATCTTTAAACAAAGGAATTCGCATTGTATAATCAGCTGCTATCCATGAAATGTATCTTGGAAAAATTGCACCAATCACAAAAGGATCCATATCAGATCTATGGTTGCAGGTAAGAATTAATTTGCCAGAAGGTTGGATATGATGAAAACCTAACACATCTGTTTGAACAGCCATATGAAAAAATGGCGTAACAAATTTCTTAATTCGACCTACAGTCTTTTTCGCTGAGTCATCCATTCTTTATTCGTCCCCTAAAATCTTATTCCACCATTTTTGGTTTTTCTCTTTAGAAGAAGTAGAATCTCCTGATTTGGGAGTGGATGAGTCAGCAGATTGAGACTTAGAAGAATAGGATTGTTGTTCAAATTGCTCCATTTTCCTTCTAGCTGCTTGGGAGGATTGGGGAATTGCTTTACGGATTTCTTCTATTTCTCTCTGAGCGCTCGCACTTGATTTTATAAAAGTTCTTATTTCATCCCATTGGTCATCGATATCATTGCCATATCGTACAAAATTCATTAAATCGATTCGATCGTAATTCGCCATAACTATTCCTATATCTCCATCAAAACCTTGCTACAAAGAGAATAGGGAATCAACTTAATTTTTATTTTCAGAAAGAAATTCTATTCAGATCCATTGAAGAATGAGGGGTATAATTTCCGAAATTTAAAATAAAAAAAGAATTAAGGAAGATAGATGGAAATCAGACATAACTCAGAAAATAAGGAAGCAGAGCCGAATCCAAAAAAGGATCATGGTCATGGAAAACTCATTCCTTTTCCTAAAAAACTACCAGTTAGTTCTTCAAAAATTAAGGTGCTCTTTCAATCTGTCTTTCAGGGAGAAAATAAATCCGATATCTTATGAAATTTTTTAGTAACTTTCACAAAACCATCATCCTTGCAATATGCATTATTTCTCTGCAATACTGTTCAACCTTCGGTTTGGTATCCTCCGAAGAGCGAAAGTTTTCACAGGAATCGGTAAACAAATCCTACACAGCGAAAAGATCCTTTCTCAAAGCAAAACAATGGTTTACCTATAGACTTGAGGGTGCAAAAAGCAAAATTATTCTGGATAGTCCCAGTGAAGGAAAACTGGAAGGAATAGGTTTCTTAAAATGCCGAGTGCCCTATGGAGTGGAAGAGGTAGATGTAGAATTTCATGAATTCAAATATAAGTTTCAATTGAATGAACCTAAGGTTACTTTTTCAGTTGAAGATATCTATTCCTATTCTCTAGATCCTAATGATATAGTTATCAGCTACGGTCCTCGTAACAAAAGAGAAGCAGTAGCTACAATCCGTTTGTGCTTTGAGCCACTTGCAGAAGATTTGTTTACTTATATCCAATAAAATTATGAATAAGAAATGAATTAAGAAGACTGTTCTTTCCGTAATTTTCTTTGGTTCTTTTTCTCTAACAATAATTGTATCCTCTTGTGGTTCTCTGAATTGAGAGGCATCCATAAGAATACAATTGCACCTATGATAAAAAAGAATCCAACCACTGGTCCAAAGACTACAGCCAAGCGCCATCCAACTTCTGCAGTCTGTTCCGTACTACCTTGCACTAAGCCAATGATATCTAAAATGAATCCTGAGACAGCAAGTCCTATGGCTTGAGCAAATTTGGTTCCCATTTTCCAGAAACCAAAATACAAACCTTCCTTGCTTTCACCAGTCATAAGCTCATCATAATCAACAATATCAGCAACCAATGAATCCAATAGAAAAATGGAACCAGCACAAATACCACCTACTATAGCAGTGATTAAAGGATAGTAAGAATTTCCATATGGATACAAGGGATAGGCAATCATAGTAATCAATCCAAGCATCAATATTCCAAAAAAAGCAGGTCTTTTCTTCCCATAACGATTGGATAGTAAAACCCAAATTGGAATAGAAACTATAATTACCACAAAGAATGGAAATAATATCTTTAGGACTACATCTGATTCTTTTAATCCCAATCGAAATTTATAATAAAAAAGCGCAATTGATGTGTTAAAAGTTCGCCCGAAGGTAGCTATGATAAAAGCAAGTATCAAAGGAAAAAAAACTTTATTTCGAAACACTTGAGAGAAATTCTTTAAGAAAATTGATAAACTAATATTAGTTTGCTGCTTAGAATGGATTTTTTGCGGAATGCTTTTGGAACCTGTCACGAAAAAAGTAGCAAGTCCCGAAAAGCAAACCATTCCACCTATGGCCCAAGCAGAAATAGATCTTGCATATTTTATATTTTCTTTATTGGATTCATCACCCAAAGATTGCAGTATGATAGCAGGAAGAATCATACCGAATAGTATACCAATATTTGAGAAGAACAATCTCCAACCAAATATTTCCGTTCGATCTGAACTCTCATTGGAAAGTTCTCCACCTAGTGCTAGGTGGGGAACAGAAAGAATAGTCATAGCCGTATTAACAATAACATAAACAACTAATAGATAAGTAAAAAGTAAATATTGCTCTTGGATATTCGGAGCTGTGAACAAAAAGCCTATCGAAAGACCAAGAAAGATAGAGCCTGCAAAAATATAAGGTCTACGACTCCCCCATCGACTCCTTGTGCGATCCGAAATCAATCCCATCAATGGATCCGAGACGGCATCCCAAATTACAGAGATTGCTAAGGCTATACCAGCTAGGCTAGAATTCAGTCCCAAGACTTGGGTGAAATGCTCGAGTAGATAGAGCTGTGTAATAATTTGGGTAGCAGTAATTCCCATTTCCGCAAAACCAAATCCGGCTTTAATCTTTCTAGGTAATTTAGAATTGGACATATATTTTATAAGAAAAGCAAGAACCTATATTGATTCTTATAACATAGAGTATTAAGCATAATGTTTTGTATATACTTATCTTTTCAATAAATGCTAAGTTGCAAAATTAAAATATTCTATCTTGAATGAAAATTAGTATGGTTCTTTTTTATACAATTTAGTTATTGTTTATCTATATGAGCAATCAGCTAAAAGTTTTATTTTTTGATTGGATGTCTGAGAATGGTGCAAAATACGATAAGCCAGAAGACTATATCTATTATTTTATCCAGTTCCTTAATTCAAACGGATTGCAAATCAATAGAGTCTCTTTAGGTGGTGCTGCCTTACATCCTGAAATTGAAGCCTTCGGTTTCACATTTACAGATGAAATCATTGGAGAGTCAACAGTCCCTTTTACAGATCCCCTGATGGTAAGTAGTATTTACGTGAATTATCCTAAAGGTAATATTTTAAAAATGCGCTTTAGAGCTGGTATTCGTATGGGAGAAGGCTTCAAGAATAGTCCCATCCCAGTTCTCTGGGAAAAAAAAGAACCAATTCATATTCCAATTTATAAAACGGAATCAAACGAGTATCCCATCATAGAAGATCTCAGAAAAAAGGGAGCTACCGAATACTACGCACAACCCTTGTTACTCAACCAAGGTGTGATGTCATATATAAGTTTATCTTCCAATCTAACATCTGGATTCAATGAAGAAACAGTTGCAACTCTTAAACAAATTTTAGAAATATTTGCAATGGGATGGCTACGCTTTCGCCAAAATGAAATGATCAGTTCTTTGCTATCCCTTTATTTGGGTCCTATGACAGGTCCTCAAGTCCTCGCAGGAAAAATACGCAGAGGCGATGTTGAGACAAAAGAAGCAGTGATATGGTTTTCCGATATTAGAGATTATACTTCCATTTCTAGTAATTATCCTACGGAAGAAGTCATACAATGGCTGAATGACTACTACCAAGAACAAATTTCCAACATACACAAATTTGGTGGCGAAGTATTAAAAATCATGGGCGATGGTATGCTTGCGATCTTCCCTACTGATGAAAGTCGAAATATTAAAACTATGGCTAGAAGAGCAGTGATTGCATATTTACAATCTAAGGAATTCTTAAAGAATCAAAATCTTATCCGTAAGAAAGAATCGAAACCAATTCTTGCACATGGGATCGCCCTCCATCACGGAAAAGTTCAATATGGTAACATTGGATCACAAGATCGTTTAGATTTCACTATCATTGGTAGCGATGTGAATTTGACATCTAGAATCTCTTCGCACTGCGGAAAATACGAAAGAGATCTATTGCTATCAGCTTCTTTTGCAAAGCTCGTGAAGAATCATACAATCTTAATTGAAGAAAATGTTAACTTTAAAGGTCTTACAAAACCAGAAAATATTTATAGTCTTTCATCAAGATAGATTAAAGAAGATATATATTAACATCGATATTCTTTTCTAAAATTAAAATGATTTAATTTCACCAAAAGCAAATCTATCAGTCTTCATTAAGATATCTTGGAGGTTTGCACCTTTTCCTTTCAATGGATCTATTGCTTTAATCAGTTTTGCTCGCATCTCATACAACTCATCACGATTGTATTTCTTTGAACCTTTAACAAAATCGATTTGATTCAATTGAATTTGTGTATCTTGCTTAGGATTGAAAGCTCCATTTAGTTCGGAACATTGGTTGCAGACTCCTTCTTTTCGAATCAAGGCACAACGATCATCAAAGATTTGAACCATCATTTTCCTTGCGTCTTGCAGAAGATGTTTTGTGATATCAATTGATTTTTCCAAGATCAAAGCTATATCCTTAATTGAGAAATCATATACATCCTTTAATATCAAAGCTATCTGTCTTTCGATTGGAAGAGTTTTGGACATGCAAGTGAAACAATGATTGATATGATCTCGTATTTCAAAGGCTTCTTCTTCAGATTCGTGCCGTACTTTTTGAATTTTATCCCAAACACTTGGATCACTCATAGCCAGAGCTTTGCCTTGGGATTTTATATCTACCGTCCAACGTTTGCGTTGTCTCAACAAATCATATGCTAGGTTTGTAGCGATTGAAAATACCCAAGTCTTAATTGAAGATTTATTTTGGAAAGATTTAAGATTGGAATATGCTTTGAGATAGCTTTCCTGGCTTATATCTTCTGCTTCATCAAAATCTGTCAGCAATCGATATAAATACGATTTTAATTGGTCATGAAATCCTAAAAATATCTTTTGGAAAGCATTTGCATCACCGCCAATTGCGAGATCCAATAATTCTTGGTAAGTTGAATCCATTATTTTATTCCCTACTTTGTAAAATTTTCTTAGGCAATTATTTTGCTATAACTTTCAGACGATTGAGCCTAGAAATACGAGCGAAATTCAATCTCGCCCATTTTTTGATCCTGACTCGTCGGAAACCTAAACGAATTTAGGAGAATTTTATGAAAATAAAAACAACAATTGCAACCTATTTTAAGAAAACGAAAAGAATCTTAACCAACCTAGTGCTTCTTTTTATTCTTACCTTTGGTGCAGCAGCCTGCCAATCCAACCAAACCTCTCAGTTGGAAATCAATCAACTCAATGCATTGAATGGAACTTATATAGATCCAATTCCATATGAGTATGGACAAGGTGTTTATGGAAAGAGAGAATTCACTTTTAAGAACGGAAGCTGGACTTTAGATTTTGTGTTGGCATTAGATCCAAAATTGAATACCAAGGTCTTTCGATTTAGAACATTGGGTTCCTATGAAATCTTAAGACCTTCTGCAAATCTACCTCAGGCTTATGAAGCAAATTTCAAAGAAGACAAGAAATTTGTTACTTTGCTGACCCAAGATAAGGGACTCGCCCAAGCTTTTGGACTCATGAGTTGTAGTTTAGCTATTGGTATTGAAAAAGATATATCCAAAGAAGGATGTTCTCTTTGGAAATCAGTCAAGGATTGTCCCATAGACCATGATCTCGTGAAACTTGATAAAGATGGCAAACTCTATTTTGGAGTTAGACCCAAGGATAATAATATGTGTAAAGAAGAATTCAGACCCACATCTCTAACACCACCAACGATTAGAATGTAATAAATATTCATAAATAGAATCTTTTAATCTTCAAAGGAGCTTGAAGTTTCCCAATCGGTGGTGCACTGTATATAAGATATTTCTGCGATCTTTCAGAATACAATCTTGCTGCCTCATCTTGGTCAATTTGGGAAACCATTGTTTCGAAAAGATTAGAAGATTCTTGAAAATCTCTTGAAAGTATCTCAGCCTGATGAATACCAATTCCTATAGAAAAGGCTTGCTTTGCTTTTTCAACTCAATGCAAATTGCAATCATTCACCACGCGGTGCATTTCTATTGATGTATTTATAGATTCTTTGAGGATATATCGCCAAACTTCCATTTGAGAATATTAAAGAACTAATTTAGAATTAAATTATTTATAAATTGTGTTCAACCAATTAATGCACACTTTTGCTAGATCTTCTCCACAATCTTCTTGGAGAAAATTTCGCCCATCTTTTATTGTAGTATGAGGTTGTCCTTTGGCAGCAGGAATTTTTCTTCGAAAAAATAAATCTGCTCGATTCATAATTGGATCTTGATCGCTAAATGCAGTTAAGATTAGAAAGCATCAGGTAATTTATTATCTCCCGTTGGTAAGAAGGTGTTTGCTGTGGTAATGGGATGAAAGAGATTTTGATTTTCTGCAGCCATTCTGAGACCGAGTAAACCTCCACAATCTTGGCAGATCAAATTGATCCCAGTTAATTGCAATTCTTGGACAAAATGAACCAACCATTCAATATGAATGGCGTAGTTAAAAACCTCTCGGTTTAAGGGTTAGTCACTTTTCCCAAAACCTATTAAATCTGGAGCTATGGATTGATAATCTGCTTCTGTAAATAACGGAATCATTTTTTTATAAAGAAATGACCAGGATGGTTCACCATATAACATTAAAACTATCTTATAAGAAGAGCCATTTTCATCTAAATAGTGAGTGCATCCTAAGATTCCCAGGATTTACTTGAAGATAGTTTTCCTTAAAATTGTATCCTAGCAAGTTAGCAAATCTTTCTTCTGGTGTTCTTTTAAATTCTATTTGTACCTAGTTGTAAGATTTAGAATTTTAAGTTCAAGCATAAACTATTTTAGATCCATTCGATCTTAATTTGGAAGGTTTCTAAATTTCTATTCAGATTTTATATATTTAAGCGAAAAATAGATGTCTAAAACATAAACTTTACAGAATTATAATTTGCTTACATTTATCTCTATACGAAACCCAATCTTTGCTTGGATGATGATGATCTCCCTTATTTTCCTAGGAGGATTTTCATTATCGAGAATGAACATTTCCCAAATGCCGGATGTAGATTTCCCTTTTGTGAATGTGATTGTAAATCTAGATGGAGCAACAGCAAAGGTGATGGAAACCGATGTGGTCGATATCATTGAAGAAGTAATACTCACAGTCGAAGGCGTTAAGGAAATTAAATCCTACTCCAAGGATTACTCTGCAAATATTTCTGTTGAATTGGAATTAAATAGAGATGTAGATGTCGCTCTCCAAGAAATCCAAACTAAGATCGCGCAAGTTCAGAATAAACTTCCTGTTGATTTAGATCCTCCCATTTTGATGAAATCGAATCCAGAAGATAACCCTATCGTTTGGGTTGCTCTAACTTCCGATATACGTTCTAAGAAGGATATGGTTCTTTATGTCAAAGACGTTCTAAAGGATAAATACCAAAAGATTCCAGGTGTTGGTGAAATTTATCTGGGTGGATATGTTGATCGAACCGTGAATGTATATCTCGATCCTAAGAAACTTTCTCAAAGAGAAATAACTGTTGATGATATTACCAATACACTTTTAGAACAAAATATTGAAATTCCTGGCGGACGAGTTGAGAACCGCTTAGAAGAGTATGGACTCCGTTCTATTGGCGAAGTTCCAACAGTTGATAAATTCCAAGATATCTATTTGAACTCGAGAAGTGGTGTTCCCGTTTATAGTCTTATTAAGTTAGGTGATATTTCCCAAATTGAAGATGGCTTAGATGATATTCGTAGAATTTCACGTTTCAATGGTTCACCTTCCATTGGATTAGGAATCAAAAAATTAAAAGGTTACAATGCTGTAGATATTGCTGACAAGATTAAACAAGTAACAATAGAACTTCAAGATTCTCTTCCAGAAGGTTATAAATTACAGGTTGCTTCCGATAATACGATTTTTATCCGAGAGTCTATCGGTGAGTTACAATTTACGATGCTTCTCTCAGCAATTTTAACTGGATTAGTGACTCGATTATTTTTAGGTTCTTGGAAATCAACATGGAATATACTTCTTGCAATTCCAACTTCCATACTTGGAACTTTTTTCTTTTTGGATATCTTAGGCTTCACTCTAAATACCTTCACCTTACTTGGTTTAACTCTAGCAACTGGAATTGTAGTAGATGATGCTATTATGGTATTGGAAAATATTGTTCGCCACCATGAAATGGGTAAATCTTGGAAAGAAGCAGCCTGGAAAGGAACTAAGGAAGTTCAATTTGCTGCACTCTCAGCCACACTTGCTATCGTTGCCATTTTTCTTCCAGTTGCTTTTATTTCAGGAATCATAGGAAGGTATTTCTTAGAATTTGCAATCACAGTTTCAGTAGCAGTTTTGCTTTCTCTTTTCGAATCTCTAACTTTTACTCCCATGAGAGCTGCTCAGTTTAAAAAATCCGAAGAAAAACTCTCTCGCTTCGATTCCATGATGGAAAAAACAATGAATTCCATACAAAATAAGTACAAATTGTCCTTAGAATGGTCTCTCTTACATCCAAAATCTATCATTATCGGCTCTTTTATTTTATTTATCTTATCATTATTATTTATTATTCCTCTCAAAAAAGAATTTGTCCCAGCGCAAGACACAGGTAGATTCTTGGTTCGCATGAAAGCTCCTGTCGGATACTCAATCATTAGAACCGACCAAGAAGTGAGACCCATCGAAGAGTTCATAACTAACAGGAAAGAAATTTTTTCCTATTTCATAGCAGTAGGTGGTGTAGGTGGAGGAGATGTAAATACGGCAATGATTTATGCAACATTGCAAGACAAAAAGAATCGACCAATCAATCCTAATACAAATCAGCCTATTACACAAAAAGAATTTTTTGAAATTTTGCGAATTGAACTTCCAAAAGTTGCTCCAAGTCTGAAAGTCTCTATCCAAGATTATTCACTGGGCGGCTTCAGTGCAGGTCGAGGCTATCCAGTTGAATTGCAAATCACAGGAGCCGATTGGGATACATTATCAGAATCTGCTGAGAAGTTGAAAGTTCGCTTGGAACAAAGTGACTATCTAACTGATGTTGATTCAGATTACAACAAGGGACAGCCAGAACTTCGCTTGGTACCAGACAGAAGGTCAGCTGCTTTAATGGGTGTCAGTATAGCAAATATAGGAAACACAGTAGGAACTTTAATGGGAGGTCGTCGTGCAGGGAAGTTTACGGAAAATGGAAGAACTTATGACGTAAAAGTACGAATTGCACGCAAAGAAGGAGAGGACCCCAAGTCTCTCTATGAAACAATTGTTAGAAACACTCACGGCGAAATTGTACAATTAAATCGATTATTACGATTTGAAGAAACCGAATCTCAGAAAAATATTTCACGTGTTGATAGATCAAGAGCAATTACTATATTCGGAAATCCAAAAGATCCATATTCACAACAGGAAGCAATATTACATTCTCTAGAAATAGCAAAAGATGTTCTTCCTAAAACTTACTCCGCTAAGATAACAGGAGCAGCCAAGGCATCTTCAGAATCAATGAATAGCCTAATAGCTGTCTTAGCAGTTGGAATTTTAATTTCTTATATGATACTCGCATCCCAATTCAATCATCTTCGTCATCCAATTTATATTTTGCTTTCTCTACCCTTTAGTTTTTCAGGGGCTTTGCTTTGTTTGTATATTTTCAATCAAAGTATCAATGTGTACAGCTTTATCGGATTGATACTTCTTCTTGGCTTAGTCAAAAAGAATTCTATCATTCTAGTGGAATTTATAAACCAAGTAAAAGAAAAAACTTCCAAGCATCTAAATAAAATTAAATCTACAAACAATAAATCATTTTCATCATCGAAACAAAGGGATCTGATTCACGATTGTATCATTGAAGCATGCCCACTTAGGATTCGTCCTATCCTAATGACAAGTTTGAGTTCTATTGCTGCAGCAATACCACCAGCATTAGCCATAGGACCTGGAGAAGAGACTCGAATACCTATGGCACTTACGATTCTTGGCGGTATGCTTCTATCTACTTTAGTTACTCTTTATCTTGTTCCAGTAGTCTATGCTTGGGTAGAAGTGTTTTTTGCGGACAAAAATAGGTAATAAATTATTTATATTTTGGGCGCCTTCACCGGCTCTCCTTCTGGTCAATAAATTATAAATTTATTGACCCCACTCGACAAGCCCAGCACCATTTAGCGAGGCGAAGGTGAGCGTTAGAAATGGTGCTGGGTCCGGGGCGCGGGGTAAGTCCACCTTACTATCTTTTGTCGAAAGTTGGACATCCCTGTCCAAAGTTCCGACGTGACCCTTCCTGGATCTCTGCAAAAGATGGCAATGGTGAACTTCTAAGTTTTCATTAGTTCAAAATAGAAGATTAGTTTTATCTTGCTTCAGACTAAAGCCTAAAGTCAAGATGAGAGGCATCTGAACATTACCTCTTAATACAAATAATATTTAACTTGACTTTTGTTATTTCATTTAACTTCTTGTGTGTCAAATTCATACAAAAATATACGATTACTATGTTCATTTATTTAAAAATTACTAAAAACATAATTCAAGAATTGAAAATGTTTTAACTTGATTTTTGCTTAATAAAATATTGGAGTTTGGAGTGAATCCCAGCCACCCCCTTAAGGGGGTGCCCTGATCCCGAATTAGTTGACACTATTTTCATATTCAAATCTAACAGGATTAACATAACCTAAATAAGAATGAATTCTTTTAAAATTATAAAACTGATTGATAAAACTAAAAACATGAACTGACGCATTTTCTAGATCATGAAAAATATTATATGGCATTTCTCTTTTTAGAGTAGAAAAGAATAATTCACTTACAGAATTATTGCAGCTGTTTCCTTTTAACCTGTTGCTTCGGATAAAATGATTCAGTACTAAATAATCTATTACTTTCTTAGAACAATAATTACTTCCTCGATCAGAATGAAAAATCAAACCCGATTTGGGATTTCTTTTATTTACTTCTCTTTGAAGAGTCTTTAATATTAGTTCTGAATCATTTGTAGTGCTTAATGCACGACCCACAACTTTGCGTGAGAACAAATCAATAATTACACAAAGGTGCAAGCTACCATATTTACTTTTTATAAAAGTTACATCTGATACCCAGACTTTATTTGGTTCTGATGTATAAAATTCGTGCTCTAATACATTCGGAGCTACACTCATATTATGATTAGAATCCGTTGTTGCGATTTTAAATTTCGTATCAACTTTTCCCTTTATTTTCAGCTCTTTCATGAATCGCCTAAATTTTCTTTTACCTACTTCTGAAAATTCTTTCTTAAGTTCATTAAGAATCCTACGAAGACCATAGCTCTTAAAAGAATCTTCCCAAATTCTATAAATTGCATTTTTCAATATGGTATCTTTTTCTAGCTTCAACTGTTCTTTTATTCTTAAACTTTTATAATAGGCTTCTCTAGATACTTCTAGTGCTTCTGCCATGCTCTTTATGGAAAAATCTTTATAATACTTCTTCATGAAATCTAATCGAGATCGTTTTCCTGGGAAAGCATGGCTGCGAATTTTTTTAGGATTAGATTCTGCTCCCGAAGTTTAAGTACCTCTTTTCGAAGCTGTTTCAATTCTTCTGATTCTATTAGCTGTTTGGGATTTTTGGGAATTTCAGATTCTTCCAATTTCTTCATATACTCCTTCTTCCAATCTCGAAGGACATAGTAACTGATTCTCAAGGATTCAGCTACTTCTTAGATTGTAAATGAACCACTTAAGGCTCGCTTGATAGCTTGATCTTTAAACTCTAGTGAGTATTTTCCTTTTTTCTTCATTGTCCACCTCTTCTCCTTTTATGGAATTTTTGGTGTCAACTTTTACGGGATCACGTCCCACAAGCCATAATCAATTTACCACGATCCACACTCTGAAATCCTAATTCAACAGCACGCAAAGCCTCTGTTTGGTGCTCTCTGAGTTGTTTTGGTTCTCGAAGAGAAACCTTTTGCTTAGGCTTGTACTGAGCCCAATCAATAGCACTTTCTTCTAATTTAGTTAAATCTATTTTGGTTACAGGTGGATTTTGGTTGAGAAGAGCATTTTCTGCATGCTCTGACCAATTCGTCGTAGTAGAAACAATGATTCTATGAACGAAAGGCTTCTGTCCTGAGGCAGTAAAGAAACTATCAATATCAGACTTCTGAATTTTGTATTCAGAATCATAAAATTTACATTGGATGGCATGGAACTCTTGAGTCGCACGAGTTCTTGCAACGAGATCAATTCCTAGGTCCCGTCCATCCTTCCCCTCTGCTTTGGCCCAGTCCGTATAGATCCATAAATTCTCGTAATAATCCTTACAATAGGGCTCATTCTGAAAATAAATTCGAATCAACTCTTCGAAATAAGTCCCCTTCTCCCTTTCTGAATGGGCAGAGTTTCGAAAATTTTCCAGAATGGAATAAAGTGGCGAATGCCTAACGATAGATAAATTAGAATGACTTTTTCCTAAACGATTTGTATCCTTACTTCTCCAAGTAATTGCAACAATACACCATATAACAGACAAATATTCCGAAAAACATTCACTTTTTTAGTAGAATTTTGGTTTTTTGGGACTTGCCAGACTTACCTTGGAACCTTTCTCGTCACCTTTTCTTGGAATGAGAACAGATTTGAACCATCCATGTTCTCATAAGGAAAATATTTCAGTAGAAGCACTTAGGTAAAAAGTCAATAATTTTTTAAGTTTAGTTAATATTTATTTTACAAAATAAAATACTTTCTTCTAATGTTGAATTACTATCTAATCTTAATTAACGAATTGTACGCTAAATCAGCATCGCATAAGATAAATTATATATATGTTCATAAAATAGGCATTGATTTTGCATAATAATATTAAAGTTAAAATATGAACAATTCCGATTCTTTAAGTAGCCTTATGATCATTTTATCAACAGCCCTTGTACTTTTTATGCAGGCTGGATTCCTTTGTGTGGAATCTGGACTCACTCGTTCCAAAAATTCAATCAATGTCGCTATCAAAAATATCACTGATTTTGGTATCGCTACGATTTTTTATTGGTTGGTTGGTTTTGGAATTATGTTTGGAACTTCCTACTATGGTTGGATAGGTCTAGACTATTTTGCACCGACTTGGGAGGGAGAATCTTCTGAATTCTTATCAGGATTTTTTGTCTTTGAATTGGTTTTCTGTGGAACAGCTGCTACTATTGTTTCAGGAGCTGTAGCAGAAAGATTAAAATTCCAAGGATATCTTTTGATTACTGTTTTGGTTTCTGTTGTAATCTATCCCTTGGTGGGTCATTGGATCTGGAAGGGACTCCTAGCCAAGACAGGAGAGGGTTGGTTACATTCATTAGGTTTTTTAGATTTCGCTGGGTCTACTGTTGTACATAGTGTTGGAGGTTGGGTCTCTCTAGCTGCTTTGCTTGTAATTGGACCTAGACTTGGTAAGTATGATGAAAATGGACAACCTGTTCAAATAAATCCAAGCAATCTACCTATGGCAATGTTAGGTGGTATTATACTTTGGTTTGGTTGGATAGGCTTCAATGGTGGAAGTGCTTTGAATTTTCACGTTCAAATAACAAGCATTATAATGAATACTTTACTTGCTGCTGGAGCTGGATTAGTGATAGCCTTGTTTGTGGGCTGGAAATTTGAAGGATTCCCAGAACCAATAGCACCACTCAATGGATCACTTGCTGGACTAGTAGCAATTACTGCTGGTTGTGATGCTTTTACTGCAAGGGAAGCAATTCTTATTGGTGCAATCGGTGGAGCCTTAATTAAACCTGCGGAAGCCTTGCTCAATCATTTTCAGATTGATGATGCTGTAGGTGCCATTCCCGTACATCTTGTAGGTGGGATTTGGGGAACTTTAGCTGTGGGAATTTTTGGCAAGGGTGATTTTCTTGTTCAATTGATGGGAGTTACAGTAGTAGGTATTTTTTCATTTGGTTTAACTTATATTATACTATTTATCACCAACAAATTCTATAAATTAAGAGTCAGTATCGAAGAAGAAAAGGTAGGTCTCAATATCAGTGAGCATAAAGCTAGAACTGATTTAATCGATTTATTAATCATAATGGAGAAACAAAAGAAAACGGGGGACCTAACCGAAGATGTGCCCGTTGAGCCATTTACGGAAGTTGGACAAATTGCAATTCAATACAATAAAGTTCTTGCAAAAGTAAGAGAAACCTTAGCAGAAAATGAAGCAGCACGTAAGCAAATTGAAGAAGCATTTGAAAATATAGCCTTTGAACAGAATCGAGCAGAGAAACTTCTATTAAATATACTGCCTTCCTCTGTGGCTGAGGAATTGAAAGGCAAAGACAATAAGGTCATAGCTAAAAGTTTCCAAGAAGTCACTATTCTTTTCGCTGATATAGTTGGTTTTACAAGAATTGCAGAAACCATGTCTCCGCAGAAAGTAGTTGAGATGCTCAATAAAATTATATCTGTATTCGATCGTTTAACAGACAAATATGAATTAGAGAAAATTAAAACAATAGGCGATGCTTATATGGTAGTAGGCGGAGTTCCTAATCCATTGCCACACCATGCTGAGGCAATCGCTGGTTTTGCTTTAGATATCCAGAATCAAATCAAGAATTTCAAATGGAAATCAGGAGAACCCTTGCAAATGAGAATGGGAATTAACAGTGGCCCAGTAGTTGCAGGAGTGATTGGAGAAAAGAAATTTATTTACGATATTTGGGGAGATGCTGTAAACGTTGCTAGTCGTTTAGAATCTCATGGGATGCCTGGTAAGATTCAAATATCCGAACGAACCGCTAAGTTGCTTGGTGGTAAGTATGAACTAGAAGAACGGGGTGAAATTGAAATCAAAGGCAGAGGGAATCTATTCACTTATTTTCTAAAAAATCGAAAATCAAGTGAACTTTCTTTTACCTAATCGACTTAACGAACAGTTTTTTATGGAGAAGAATCTCAGAATTTCCTGAAATTTTTTCTATCATTCTATTCCTGGCTAAAGTCATATAGAAAATATGATGAATTCAAAATTTACTTTAACTTTTATTGCTTTGTTTTGCATTTTTAGTTTTTCTATTTCTGCTGAATCCAATCAATTGGGTTCTGCTCCCATATCTAAAAAACCTATTACAATAACCAAAGAGGAAACAAAGTCACGATCTACACAAATTGATATCCTAAACCGAAATGCAGTGGTGCAATTTTACAAATCAAATTACATTCCGTACGGTAAAGTAAAGAATTCTTGGACAGGAAGTACGAAATCTTGTAAGATAGGATCCAATTCAAAAGAATATGATGAGGCAACCCTACAAAATTTGAAATACTACCGCTCTATGGCAGGAGTTCCAAGCGATATTCGCTTTGAGGAAAAATACAACAAGTTCGCACGAGCTGCAGCCTTAATGATGGAAGCCCAAAATGGATTAAGTCACAATCCACCTGTTAGTTGGCAATGTTACAGCAAAGAAGGAAGAGAAGGTGCAGGCTCATCCAATCTCTGCTTGGGTTGTGTCGGTCCCGATGCTATCGATGCATATATAACTGATAGTGGCGTAATTGGTGTTGGACATAGGATTTGGGCACTGCATCCCAATCAAAAAGCATTTGGAACTGGAAGTACCAAAAGAGCTCATGCCCTTTATGTATTTGGGGAATGGAGAAAATCGGAAGAATCTTCTCAGATTAAGAATGTTAGTTGGCCACCGAAAGGTTTTGTACCATACAAGTTTGGATATAGACCTGACTACCCTTGGTCCTACCAAGCCTTTGGATCTGGAACGAATCACAAAGAAGCAAAAGTCAAAATGTTGATTAACGGCAGATCTATTGCACTGGATCAAGAATCAGGAGATTCTGGGATTTTGGTTTGGTATCCAAGAGGTCTACCTAAACCAAATAAAGAAAACGATTATAATAAATTGACTCAAGATGTATCTGTTGATGTTGAGATTTCCAATCTGTTGATTGAAGGTAAAGTTCAAAATATAAAATATACAGTAATTTTTATCAATCCTGATTTAGAAGAATTATCTGCTTCAAATACAACTATAAATACAAATACAACTTCACAAGACAACAATATTATAAACAATTCAACTTCCACAATTTCCAATTCAGATTCAAGCGAAACAAATACAGCAGATTACAATAAAGAAGTGAGCTCTTCTTTGCTTAGTAGTGCATACGAAGGCAACAATAAGAAAGTTTTAGAAGCTTTGAATAAGGGAGCAGATCCGAATTTTTCTCACCAAGGTTGGACCGCTTTGATGTATGCTTCCTACTTTGGTTATGAAGAGATAGTTATTTCTTTATTAAAATACAAGGCTGATGTTTCCATAGAACTCAATGGATGGAACGCCTTGGGCTTAGCAGATCACAAGAAACATATGAACATTGTTAAGTTGCTCCAAGCAAAAACAACGAATCGTTCCTTACTTATAAAAAATAAAGAGAAGCCACCAATAAAAACAGTGCCAGCTCCTTAAATATTAAAACTTAATCTTTGTTAGGTACAAGCAATTCTTTATTTTCATCATAAAGCCCAACTAAAAGCTTATCACCATTTTGCGAGTTGGGTATAAATTTAATGCCTGCATAACGAGCTAAAGAATAAACTTCAGATGTTCCCTCCTGAAAGAAAAAAGATTCAGCACCTATCTTAATTTCATAATCAGAACGATAAAATTTTATTGAATACAATCCACTTGCTATTACAGCAGGTCGCTTAGAAAGCCTCATGGGACGGATAATTCCGTCCTTTAGATCGAAAATCAAGTAGCCTCTTCTCAATTGATTTCCATCCTTAGAAGATTCAAAGATAGACCAATCATATCTAAGAATCATATAATCACCTTGTAATAGTGATCTAGGATCTTGCGGTCTCAGTGGCATAAGTCCAAGTTCTCCTACGCTTCGTATATGCTCTTTGCTTAGTATTGAATAGAATACAAAAGAAAGAAAGATAAAAGAATTCAAGCTGATACTTATGAGTCCTAGCATTCTAAGATTGATTTTGTTTATCATAAATATTCCATCCTATATAAGTTAGTACAAATAAAGATCCTGAGCCTAACATAAAGTACGATTTGTACAATAATGTTGTTTCCATTTGATAATATAAGGTGCAGAAATATCCAATCAATGCTAATCTTGCTAAATTTGTAAGGAAGAAAGATTTATTACTCAATCCTATAACAAATACAATACTCGATGCGAGGATTCCAGGTGCTTCGACTAAAGGAAGGAAAAGAACAAAGACCAATGCTAAGATTAAAAATGCTTTTTCTCTGGTGAGTTTTGGAAATAATTCAATAGATAAATAATAGATTGCAGGTAAAAGTAAAAAATAGGAAAGGTAGATCTCTGTCTTGATTTGCAAGGATAGAATATGAGGAAATAGATATAAACCTAAGAAACAATTTACTATTGAATAAAATAAGTAAGGATCATCCTGAATCTTATTTTCGGACTTAGAAAAGTATACAACGAATAAAGCCAATATCCCACCAAGGAATGGATAGATTAAGTACAAGTGGAATTCATTGAGTAAAAACAAAAGAG
This sequence comes from Leptospira sp., assembly GCA_002786225.1. Taxonomy (GTDB): domain Bacteria; phylum Spirochaetota; class Leptospiria; order Leptospirales; family Leptospiraceae. Next base: position 107,129 of record PEQN01000006.1, read on the forward strand.
ATATAAATCCATTTATGATGACAAAGAATTTATTCAGTGAATTAAGAAAGATAAAATAAAATACAAACTGCAATAATATATTTATACTTAGAAAAGTAGTGAAGCTAGGATCTAAGACATCGTCTAAGCCCAACAAAAAAATTGCATAAGATTGGAGAAAAAAAGACAACAGAATGGGATCTCTTGACTCTCGTGTTTCCGTTTTCAATGTAAAAGAAAGGTAGCTCGTTGTAAGAATTCCAACAAGACCCAAAAGCATATTTATCCATCCTGATTCTAATAAATCTAAAATAGCTAAAAATGAAATAAAAAATCCACCAGCTAGAGCAGAACCAAAGAAACTGAGTACTTGGATGTACCATGGATTATGATTTACATTATTTCTTTTTGTTCTATTCATTATTAGAACTCTCCATTTTACTTTTCAAGGCTCTTAGATGTTTTATACTTAACATTGTATATACTATAACAAACAAAAATGCCAAAAGAAAAATTCCTGCTTCATCAAAAGAAACAACTTTTAAGAAACGAATCATCAAGTAAAATAAAAAGAATAAAAGAGTTATAGTAATATTTGCTAAATGAAAAAATTGAAATCTAAAAATAGAATAACTTAGTCCAAGAAAAATTCCTGGAATTAACCATTTGAAAAGAAATTCTAAAGCATTTTGAAATCCAGAGTCTTTTTCAAAAAAATAATCGAAAGACAAAATAAAAACTAAGGTAAATGTCAAAAATAAGAGTAAGGAAGAATATACATTTCTAGAATGTTCTTGGAAAAAGTATTTTAATTTATATTCATAGAAATACAAAAACATATAAAAGAATACTGCTGAAGTTAAATAAATTATTTTTGCATTTTCACCAGGATAAACTTGGTTTACATACAAATGAATTGTAGTATAACATAAAATAGTCCAAAGTCCTAAAATGATCCCTGAGCTACTTTGAAAGTTTAGGACTATCGTAAATACCAACCAACCAAAAAATAAATCATACGCATCCGCTCCCGTTTGGTAAATGCTTCCAAACAAAAGTAAACCAGCTCCTGTTAAAAAGAAAAATAGAACCAACAAGGATTCAGAAATCCATACTTTCTTATGAAAATTTACCCAAACTAAGAAAGTCGAAACATAAAGAAATCCGAGTCCACCTAATTTTATATATCGATGGATTTCATTCCAATTGAATGCTAAAAGAAAAAAGATACCAGCAATACAAAGAGAGATCCCAGTTTGAAGTAAATGTTGTTTGATAGAATTTTGAAGGTTCATAGAATTAGTCTGCATAAATTTTTTGATGGAACTTCCTTACTCCTGTGTTGCAATTCTTTAATATATTGTCAAATATACATTGATCCAATGTATCAACTGTATGTTCCTATTTTAATGTACTCAAAGAAAGCCTCATCAGGCTTCCACCTAATTGCATTCGAAATCACAAGCAAAGGTAACACTACCACCTAAGGAAATTTAACGAAATAAGTTTCCATATTAAAAACAATCAATCCTGTCTTTACTTAGGGATATTTGAGAAACCTTGAGCCAGGATCCTAGAACCTGGCAAAGGTTTTGCAATTTCGCTTTTTGATTATTCGCGGACTAGAAGGGAATAGATAGCTGAAACAGTAATGGCTTGTAGAGATTGAAATACCACCCAAACCCACCAAATGGGAAGGCTTCCTATTTTAAGAAAGGTACTTAGAATAAGAACTGGTCCAAGGTAAGCTGATATTGAGAACAAGATCCCAAACAAAAGTCCACCTACAAGTCCTTCTGGTAATCCACCTTTGCAAAGAAAGTAAAGTGCACCAAGAGTAAAAATTGTAACAAAGTCGGCGGCTATTGGACCTAACCAATAGATATTTGCTATTGGAACGAAAATATTAGATAAACTAGGATCAAAGTAAAATTTAGAAAAGAAAAGCATCCTAAGTGGAAAAGCTACAACTTCCCAAAACCCAAATGCTAAGAGAAATCTTACTAAAAATTGGTTCCAATCATTGGATGTCTTTAAACTCATCTATACCCTCGTTTCTTCTGTAAACTTACATTAATCTCTATTCTCTTAGAATTTTGAAAAGTAATTATTTCTTTGGTAGATGAGTTTTGTTGGAATTTAGAAAACTAGGCTTCAGCTAATAAATGTAAAAGCCGTTGTTCCATGATTGCTCATTAAACAACGACTTGATTCTTTGAGAAATTACTTTCCTACTATGAACACCATATTGGTTGTAGCAGAGCCACCAATATTCAACATGAGTCCGTTCTTCACTTTTGGAACTTGGTAATCACCTGCATTACCCGTCACTTGTTTGTAAAGATCTAGCATCATTCGAGCACCGGATGCACCCACTGGATGACCTACTCCAATGAGACCACCGGAAGGATTGATAGGTTTCTTTCCGTTAAAATCAATAACTCCATCTTGGATAGCTATATGTTCCTTGCCTGGTTCCGTAATTCCAAATGCTGAAATTGCTGCATATTCGCTAGAAGTGAAACAATCATGTGTTTCAAAAACATCAATGTCTTTGACTCCCATATCTGCTCTATCGTAAGCATCTTTAACGGTTTGGCGAGTCCAAGGAAGGATGTATTTATTACCTAGAGATTCTGCAACTTTTGCATCAAAAGTTATAGGAGCAACTCTATGTCCCCATCCTTTGATTCTTGGAATATCAGATGTTTTGATGCCTTTTTTCTTAGCATATTCTTCTGTATACTTCTTAGATGCAAGGACAACAACAGCAGCACCATCAGTTACTTGCGAACAATCTGAAATGCAAAGTCTTCCACCTACAGCCATGTTGGTGTCTGATCCTCGGTTCATTGCGTGCTCTTTGTTCATAAACCATGTACGTGTTTGAGACTTTGGATTTCTCTTGGCATTATCATAATTGATTCTAGAAATTTCAGCAAGAGCATCCATGAAGACTTCTTCTTTTAGTTTGTATCTTTCTAGGATTACATCCGCAAGCTTGCCAAAAAGTTTTGGGAAAGGAAAGGACAGCCCTTTTGCTTCTTTCTCATAGTATGCTGCAGTTCCAAGAAAATCTCCACCTATTGAAGAGCTTACAGTCTTCATAACTTCAATTCCAAGAACGATAGCAACATCATAGTCTTTAGCACGAATGTGAGTTGCAGCTGCATCAATAGCAACTGATCCAGAAGCACAAGCCGCTTCATAGCGTGCACTTGGTACGCCATAAAATGCTGGATCTACTTCTGTTAAAAAGGCACCTAAATGTCCTTGGTTTGTGTACTGCTCAGCATCAAAATTTCCAACAAAGACAGCCACTCTGTTATCTTTGTTTAATTTCTTGATTTCAGAAGGTTCGATTCCTACCTTTTCCAAAGCATCTGTCATGATTTCTCTCATCATGGACATGAATGTTTTCCCTTCTTTACTCCAGTTTCTCTGGAAGTCAGTTTGTTCTCCGCCTAAAACGTATACTTTATCGCTCATACTTTTGCTCCTATTCCTTGAACATTTTCCTTTTGTCGCTGATCCTATCTTAACCTTTGAATAAAGACCTTGGATCGAGTATATTCCCTAATTCGTAGAATTTCTTTCCTGGTTTCGCTTTTGATAATATTGCAGGAACAGGAATCTTACTTTTCTCCATAATCGCTATTGTATCCTTAGGTCCACCTAAGAAGTCTACAAAGGCAGAAGCTGGAACCCAATTGAAACCAAATCCCATAGCCATATCGACCATTTCTTTGGTCTCAACCACTTCTCCCACTATGGAAAGTGAATAGCTGATGTATCTTGCAATGAAATACCTTGCGATATCTGCTTCCATTCCTTTAGCAGTTTTTACTATATCCATGGCTGCTTTATAATTAGATTCTTGGATGAGCTTTTTCACTTTTGGAATGTAGGCTATGTCAAATTTTGGATACGGATCGTACGCACCAGTTTGGATATTATATACAAACTTTTCTTTTTTGCCATCAGCAGTCTTGGTGATTTTTGTAAGACCACCTTTTGCTTTCATACCAAGCTTGCCTTCATCAATCATCTTTTGCATGTAAGCTGGTAACTTGAAAGTTGAATGAGCTGCATCTTTCGTGTTATCGTAAATATTATCAACAATAGCTTTATGAACATCGAGTCCAACGAAATCAACTGTAGCGAGTGGTCCCATGGCTCTACCAGTATAGCCACCCATGATTTCATCCATGAGAGCAATTCCACCTTTGTCAGCGTGCTTTTCAGCAAAAATAGCAACCTCATTCATCAACTGAAAACCAACTCGGTTACCTGCAAATGCTGGAGTATCATTGGTATACACAACAGCTCTTCCTAATTTATTGGAGAGATAATCTCCCAAATCCTTAGTCAATTTCTTGTCGTTACCTGGATGAGTTACCAATTCACATAGAATCATTTTATAAGGAGGGTTAAAGAAGTGGGTTCCATAATAATGTTTCTGCCCATCTTCATCAAAAGCCTTAGCAAGTCTTTCAATGGAAAGACCAGATGAAACAGTAGAAACTATGGTTCCAGGTTTTCTTGATTTCGCAATACGTGCGTTAATTGGCTCTTTCACTTCATAGCTTTCAGCTACTAATTCAAAAACCCAATCCGATTCAGAAACACATCTTTCCAAATCCGCTTCATAAGTTCCTGGAATTAAATTCTTACGAATTACTTCTGCTTTTACTGAGTTGTATGCTTTTTCAACTCCGTCTTTAGCCTTTTCTAAATCTCTAGCAAGCATATAGACTTTTGCATTTCCAAATGCGGCGATGACTCCCGCAGATCCGGCGCCCATAGCACCGTTTGCACCGAGAACAGTTACAGTTTTTATCTCTCTCATTACAAATCTTCCATTTTCGTTTTTATAATTACAGGAAATTTACAATAAAGGCGCAGGGAAAGGATTTTTTACTGAATTTTATAACGATTGAGTATTTGAGTTCTTTCTTGTCTGAGTCTAGCTTGTGACCACTTCTTTACCTTGGCAATTAGGCTTAGCATTCCATCTAGACTTTTTGGCTCTGGTAAGCCTGGAACTCCGACTCCTGATCTCCGAAAGAAGAAATCACTTGCAGATTGAATAGCTTCCTTTTTAGCAATAGCTAAGACTTCTTCAGGATAGAATTTCTCTCCACCAGAAAGCGTGAAATATGTCTCGTTGTTTACTGCTTCTTGCAAAATAACAAAAGCGTACGATCCGTATCTTTGGGCTAGAACTTCGATTTTCTCCCCAGATATTTTAGGAAATTTCTTCTGGAGATCTTTACAAAGCGAGGCTTGGTCAGAATATTTGCCACCTAATAAAGGTTCATGGCTTGTCTTACAAATTGAAAAATTACCTGGAAGGTATGCCGCGATTTGATCTACAACCAATTCTGCAACTGCTCTTGAAGTTGTATACTTACCACCTAATGCTGAATAAAATCCAGGAAAGCCGTGTTCTGCATAATCCAAAACTTCTGACTTACGAGATGCATTGTATGTGGAAGATTTTTCAGTTGGATCTTCTATAAGAGGACGCATACCCCCATAATAAAAATCAACATCTTGCAATTCTAATTTGGTGTAGCCAAAAGTATGGTTCACTTCGTCCAAAAGATTCTGGATTTCTAACTTCGTAACCCGAAACTTATCTGGATGCTCTTCATAAACTGTATCTGTAGTTCCAATTATAGTTTTGCCACGCCAAGGAATAACAAAAAGATGAGACTTATCTCTTTTCTTAAGCACCACGCAATCCTCAGTTGATAACTTTCTGACAACCACATGGATTCCTTTAGAACGCACTAAATGTTTTTCACTTGTCACACCTAACTGAGTTTCAATGATATCAGCCCAAGGCCCAGAAGCGTTGACAATAGTCCGAACTTGGATATTGGAAATTTTCTGAGTTAGCTGATCGATTAATTCAACTTTATAACCAACTTTTCCAGGTAGAATCTCGATCTTGCCAGCTTGGGTATAATTTCTAGCCTTAGCACCATTTGCAAGCGCTGAAAAAATAAATTCTGTTGTATGTCTTTCTGGATTTACATTTGCATAATCATAATATAGAAATGCTCCCCTTAGTTTATCGCGTGGGATTTTGGGAAATTGATGAACAGTTTGTTCATAATTCCAACGGGAGTATTTTGGTATAAAAACATCTTCATTGATTTCATGGTTACGGTCCCAAGACAATTTATCATACATCTCCATGCCTGCTCTAAGCATAAGTGATTCCAAAGTTGAATAAAGAGGAATTACGAAACCTAAGGTCTTCATAGCATGAGGAGAGATCTGTGCAAGGGTTCTTCGTTCGCGAAGGGATTCACGAACCAGTCCTATTTCAAAATTTTTTAAATACCTTAGTCCACCATGGATCAACTTAGATGTTGCTTGGCTTGTTCCTGAGGCAAAATCATTTTTCTCAACCAGTAATGTTTTGATTCCACGGAGACTTGAATCCCAAAGAACACAGGCGCCAGTGATACCTCCACCAATTACCAAGGTATCATAATCGAAAGAAGACTTAGAATTCTGTTTCACTGATCCAGATTGTTTCAGAAATACGGATAGAGCAAGTAGGAAAAACTAGAAGTAAAATACTAAATGTAAGAAGAAAGAAACCCTAAGGTTCGTATTTTGGCAAAGCTGTATTAGTTACCAAGAAGAACCTCAGGATCAAAAAGAAATTTTTTATTTCAAGAACATAGAAGCGAGACTTGTCAATTGGCTAGTGACATCTGACTTGGGCTCATTTCCATCTGGAGAAAGTTGATCAATTACCACTGGCAATAAACCACTCATGATTCCAGCCGTAGTTTTTGGATCCATCCCAACTTTTTCAGCGAGTTCGGAAATGGAATCTTTTCCAAGAACCTGAATCAAATCATCAGCTCCTATGGAAGCATTTTCACCCTTTCCTATCCAGGAAGATGCTACATCCGAGAAACCTTTGTCTTTGAACTTTTGAACAAGACCAGACACTCCACCATTGTCAGCGACTATCTTCTGGATTCCCTCAATGATTTGTGGGTTCTTTTCTATCATTTCTACTGCTTGTGCAGCGACTGCTTTTAAACTATCAAATATACTCATAGCACATTAGAAGAAGAAAGTCTGAAAATTTTAAAGATGTTTTTTGATAGATTGGAAATAAATTTACACTAGTGAGCTGTTTAATACTTATTAAAATATCCACTCATCAGGATAGATTCACAGATTTTTCCTCTTGCACCTGTATCAATCACGAGAACATTATCATTTTCTCCTGGCATTCCATAGATCTTTCCATTGGGAGCAAGAACTCCACTTGTTTTTTCTTAAATCTAACTTTGAAGTAGCATCTAGAAATCAAACCCTTGAGGCTCTCCAAAAGTGATCTCAATTCGAGAGATGGTGTCCTTCTTTGGTTCTTGTTCAAGAAAAAATTAAAGACTTAGACTCAGGTGAATATGTATCATTGAACTGATTCTATGATGGTATCAAAATAATTTTTATTCGACTCATATGTATCACGGTACGCACTTAAATGGAATATGTTTATATTGCCTTCCCCATCTGGCTTATAATACAAATACATATACGTTTCATTTAATGATTTAGGATCTAAGGTCATAAAAGAAACCTTATAAGTATCTCCTATCTTATTAATACTTACCGATTCAGGTTCTACTAAAGAATTGAAGCTGATACCAATTTTTGCTAAGACCTCAATATTGTATGGAAAATGTTTCTTAGGAATGATTTCAACGGAAACTTGGGCATCTCTTTTTGATTTTTTACTAATTAAAAAACCTTGGAAGTCAGGATTTGGGTTGTTAGGATCTTTGTATCTTATCCAATTTTGATCAAGATGAATGGTGAAGATCCCAGCTTTGAATAAATTAGTCTTGGGAAAGGATTCTATATCAAACTCTGCTGTTTTGTATACAAGTGGTATACTCCTCATACTAAAGAAGGTTGTATCATTCTCAGAAAGCATTCTTCCAACAAAAAGTATTTTTAAAAAGTTCTGAGATTCATTTTCTTTTTTAGTTTCATACAAATGAAAAAGAGGAATCCAAAACTTGTAACTATGAACCAGAGTGTAACCAAACTCAGGCCATTTATCAATAATATCAACATCCTTCTGAGATTGTTTTCTATATTCGCCATATTGAGAAATCATATTAGCCAAATCTGTTAATAGAAACAATGCTTCATTATCATTTCCTTTGTAAATTTTCCCACCACGATAATCGACCCTACCATTTGGATAAGATAAAGCCTTAAAATCTAGAATCAGTTCTTGTTGGGTATCTATATTGAATTGACGGGCAATGTATTCTGTTTTATTGAATTTAAGAATGCCAACGAGATTGTTTCTGCCACCGCGTTGATCGTGGTAAATTACATATTGACCTGGAAAATCTAATTCAAATAAATCTGCTTCCTTTTGAGAATTCAACTCAGAAGAATTTGATTTCATTGAACTTGAATCGCTATGAATTAAATCTTTATTAAAAATAGATGAGCAAGATAAAAAGAAAATAACACAGCTTAAAAAACGAATCGTTAAAATATTGAAAAAATTTAGATTTTTGAGATGTAGATTTTTAAACATAATGAAAATAAAACTTTCCTTAATGGATAAATAATCAAT